>JAZLBP010000001.1:0-197554 GCA_045613745.1 Rikenellaceae bacterium
TTCGTAACTTCCAAATCTTTTAGAAACTTTTTTAAAAGATTTTCAAAAGTCGCTTCCGGAACAACTTTTGGGCCACTCACGCGCCCGCTCGCAATCCCGAGAAAACCTCGTTAACCACTGTCCAAGAACTCCTGCAAAACACGTCAGGCACAATCCCTAACCTCTTTTGCGGATGCAAAGATAACAACATTTAAAGGACTTCTCCAAATGTTCTAATGACTTTTTTAAATATTTTTATAAACTCCAAAGTCACAGCACTACAAATCAGCACTTTAAGCACAAAACACAGCCAGAACCACACAGGGCCGCATATCACAATACGCAGAAATCGCACAAGAGTGCAAAATAAATCGCCTTTATATATATAATATGTATGAATTTTTCGTACATTTGTGCCGCAATATGCGCTAATGACAACAAACAAACTATAAATATGGAGTACAACTTCAAAGAAATTGAAAATAAATGGCAGGCTTTGTGGAAAGAGCGTGCCACCTACAAGGTAGAGGTGGACCCGTCGCGTCCCAAGTTCTATGTCCTTGATATGTTCCCCTACCCCTCGGGTGCGGGTCTGCACGTCGGACACCCACTTGGCTACATCGCCTCGGATATCTATTCGCGCTACAAACGTCTGTGCGGTTACAACGTTCTGCACCCGATGGGCTACGACGCATTTGGTCTGCCCGCCGAGCAATACGCTATCCAAACCGGCCAGCACCCTGCCGTAACCACCGAGAACAACATCGCACGATACCGCAGCCAGCTCGATAAGATTGGTTTCAGCTATGACTGGGACCGCGAGGTGCGTACCTGCGACCCCGCATACTACAAGTGGACACAATGGGCGTTCCTCAAAATGTTCGGCCACTACTACGACCGCACCGAGGACAAGGCTATGCCCATCGAGAGTCTGATTGCCCGCTTTGAGAAGTCGGGTACCGAGGGTGTGAACGCAGCTTGCACCACCGAGATGAACTTCACCGCCGAGGAGTGGGCCGCAATGAGCGAGGCCCGCCGCGAAGAGGTGCTGCAAAACTACCGCTTGGCTTTCCGCGCCGACACTATGGTGAACTGGTGCGCAGGCTTGGGTACTGTGCTTGCCAACGACGAGGTTAAGGACGGTTTGAGTGTGCGTGGTGGTTTCCCCGTAGAGCAAAAACGTATGAAACAATGGCTGCTCCGCGTGACCGCCTATGCCGAGCGTCTGCTGAACGGCCTCGACAACTTGGAGTGGAGCGACTCGCTCAAAGAGATTCAACGCAACTGGATTGGTCAAAGCACAGGTGCGCAAATGTTCTTTGACGTGGCTGACTCGCCCCTCAAACTCGAAATCTTCACCACTCGCCCCGACACCATCTTTGGTGTGACCTTTATGGTTGTGGCTCCCGAGCACAAGGAGCTGATGGCGCTGACCTCGGAGGAGCAACGCGCAGCAGTGGAGGAGTACATTGAGCAAACCAAAAAGCGCAGCGAGCGTGAGCGTATCGCCGAGACTCGTCGCGTGAGCGGTGTCTTCACCGGCAGCTATGCTGTGAACCCCTTCACCGGCAAACAAATTCCCATCTATGTGAGCGACTATGTGCTGGCAGGCTACGGAACAGGCGCCATTATGGCAGTTCCCGCGCACGACAGCCGCGACTACGCCTTTGCAAAACACTTCGGTTTGGAGATTATCCCCGTTGTGGAGGGTGGCGACATCACCGTCGAGAGCTACGACGCAAAGAGCGGTAATATGATTAACTCGGGCTTCATCACAGGCAAGGATGTCAAAGAGGCTATTCCTATGATGTTCGACGAGGTTGAGCGCCGCGGTCTGGGTCACAAACAAGTGAACTACCGTCTGCGTGACGCTATCTTCTCGCGCCAACGCTACTGGGGCGAGCCCTTCCCCGTATATTACAAAGACGACATCGCATACCCCGTAGATGAGTCAAAACTCCCCGTAGAGTTGCCCGCAGTGGCAAACTTCACCCCCACCGAGAGTGGCGAGCCCCCCTTGGCAAGAGTCGAGGGCTGGGAGTACGAGACCAGCACTATGCCCGGATTTGCAGGTTCGAGCGCATACTACCTGCGCTATATGGACCCCAAAAACGACGAGGCATTGGTTAGCGAGGAGGCCAACAGCTACTGGCGCAACGTTGACCTGTATGTGGGCGGTATCGAGCACGCAACAGGCCACCTTATCTACTCGCGTTTCTGGAACAAGTTCCTGTTTGACTTGGGATGCGTATGCGAGGACGAGCCCTTCAAGAAACTCGTAAACCAAGGTATGATTCAAGGTCGTTCGAACTTTGTGTATCGTATCAAAGGTACCAATAAGTATGTGTCGGTGGGTTTGAAAGACCAATACGACACCCAAGAGATTCACGTCGATGTTAACATCGTCAAGAACGATGTGCTCGACTTGGAAGCTTTCAAAGCTTGGATGCCCGAGTACAAAGACGCAGAGTTTGTGTTGGAGGACGGCAAATACATCTGCGGCTGGGCTATTGAGAAGATGAGTAAGAGTATGTACAACGTGGTGAACCCCGACTACATCGTAGAGCAATACGGTGCGGACACCCTGCGTATGTACGAGATCTTCCTCGGCCCCTTGGAGCAAAGCAAACCTTGGGACACCAACGGTATCGACGGTGTTCACAAGTTCCTGCGTCGCTTCTGGCGTCTGTACCTCGACAAGGAGGGTAACCTTGCTGTAAGTGACGAGGCTGCAACCCCCGCCGAGCTGAAAACCCTGCACAAAACCATCAAGAAGGTTACCGAGGATATCGAGAACTTCTCGTTCAACACCGCTGTCAGCGCATTTATGATCTGCCTGAACGAGCTGGGTGCTTGCGACAAGCGCGATATTTTGGAGCCTCTGGCTGTGCTGATTGCACCCTTCGCACCCCACATCGCCGAGGAGGTATGGCAACAAGCTCTGGGCAACGAGGGCTCGGTGTTCGACGCAGCAATGCCCAAGTTCAATGCCGAGTACTTGGTTGAGAACAGCTTCGAGTACCCCGTATCGGTGAATGGTAAACTGCGCTTCAAGAAGACCATCGCTCTGGGTCTGTCGCCCAAAGAGGTGGAGGCCGAAGTGCTGGCCGACCCCGCTGCCGAGAAGTGGTTGGAGGGTAAACCCGTACGCAAGGTGATTGTCGTGCCGGGCAAAATCGTTAACATCGTAATCTAAGATTTACTATAAAGTTGATATGGAAAAGATTTCTGCAAATTCGATTTTCGGTTTCATCAAGGAGTACTTCCTGATGGCTCTCGGTTGTGCCGGCTACGCGTTCGCTTGGTCGAGCATCATTTCGCCCGCGGGCGTAATCGGTGGTGGCGCCAGTGGTTTGGCGTTGGTTATCGAGCACGCAACCAAAGGTAGCGCTCTGTTGCCCGACGGACTGCCTATGGGTACAGGCTTCTTTATCATCAATGCCATTCTGATTACCGTGGCAATGCTCACCGTAGGCGTGAAGTTCGGAGCCAAGACCATCTATTGCATCGTGATGATTTCGGTATTCTTGGATTTGTTCGGCAAGCTGCTGGGTGGCGACCTTTTGGGTATCGCCGATGACAAGATGCTTTCGACCATTCTGGGAGCCGTTGTTGCGGGTGCCGGAGTGAGCCTGAGCTTCCACGAGGGAGGCTCGACGGGTGGTACCGACATCGTGTGGATGATTATCAACCACTTCAAGAAGGTTAGTTACGGCAAGGTGCTGATGATGGTGGACTTCTTTATCATCGGTGGCTCGTATCTGGTGTATGGCAGCATCTCGACCATTATCTACGGTTTTGTGATGGTTACCGTGTTTGGCTACACTGTGGATATGATTATGGCCGGTAACAAACAATCGTCGCAAATCTTTATCTTCTCGAAAAACTATCAGGCTATTGCCGACAAGATTACAGGTACTCTGCACCGCGGTGTGACTATCTTCGACGGTGTGGGCGCCTACACAGGCAACCCCTCGAAGATGCTGATTGTAGTCTGCCGTAAATTCGAGACCGACATCATCCTGAAAATGGTCCGCGAGGAGGACCCCAACGCCTTCCTGTCGGTAGGTACCGTTATGGGTGTCTATGGCGAGGGCTTTGAGGCTCTGCCCGAGGCGTCGAACAAAAAGAAGAAACAAAACTAAACACAAGGAGAACTAACAATGAGCAAAGAGTATAAAAGATATTTGGTTACATCGGCACTCCCCTATGCCAACGGCCCTGTGCACATCGGCCACTTGGCAGGTGTGTATATCCCGTCGGACATCTACGTTCGCTACCTCCGCCTGCGTGGTAAGGATGTAGTGTGGGTGTGCGGCTCGGACGAGCACGGTGTACCCATCACCATCAAAGCACGCAAAGAGGGTGTGACTCCCCAAGACGTAGTGGACAAGTATAACGCAATTATCAAAAACTCGTTCGAGGGCTTGGGTATCTCGTTCGACATCTACTCGCGTACCACTTCGCCCACCCACCGCGTGACTGCGTCGGACTTCTTCCGCACACTCTACGACAAGGGTGAGTTCGTACAACAAACCTCGCAACAATACTACGACCCCGAGGCAAAGACCTTCTTGGCCGACCGCTATATCACAGGTACCTGCCCCAAATGTGGTAGCGAGGGTGCCTATGGCGACCAATGCGAGAAGTGTGGTTCGACACTCAACGCCACCGACCTGATTAACCCCAAGAGCACCATCTCGGGCGCTGCTCCCGAGTTGCGCGACACCACCCACTGGTTCCTGCCTTTGGATAAACACGAGGCTATGCTGCGTGAGTGGATTCTGGAAGGCCACAAGGAGTGGAAGAGCAATGTCTATGGCCAATGCAAGAGCTGGCTGGACGGCGGTCTGCAACCCCGCGCTGTGAGCCGCGACTTGGATTGGGGTATCCCCGTACCCGTCGAAGGCGCCGAGGGCAAGGTTCTGTACGTTTGGTTTGACGCCCCCATCGGCTACATCTCGGCTACCAAAGACCTGACCCCCGACTGGGAGAAGTATTGGAAGAGCGAGGACACCAAGATGGTACACTTCATCGGCAAGGACAACATCGTGTTCCACTGCATCGTGTTCCCCGCAATGCTGAAAGCACACGGCGACTACATCCTGCCAGAGAACGTACCCGCCAACGAGTTCCTTAACTTGGAGGGCGACAAGATTTCGACCTCGAAGAACTGGGCCGTATGGTTGAACGAGTACTTGGAGGATATGCCCGGCAAGGAGGATGTTCTGCGCTATGTGTTGTGCGCAAACGCCCCCGAGACCAAAGACAACGACTTCACCTGGAAGGACTATCAAGCACGCAACAACAACGAGTTGGTTGCTGTGTTGGGTAACTTCGTAAACCGTGCGATGGTTCTTACCGCAAAATACTTCGAGGGCAAAGTTCCCGTAGCAGGCGAGCTGACCGATTTCGATAAGGAGATTCTGGCCGAGCTTCCCAAGCTCCGCGCCTCTGTCGAGGAGAACATCGAGAACTACCGCTTCCGCGAGGCACTCAAAGAGGCTATGAACATCGCCCGCTTGGGTAACAAATATCTGGCCGACACCGAGCCCTGGAAGGTTATCAAGACCGACGAGGCACGCGTGGCTACCATTCTGAACGTGGCTCTCCAAATCACCGCCAATCTGGCTGTGGTTATCGAGCCCTTTATGCCCTTCACCACCGCCAAGTTGCTGCGTATGCTTGGCGTCGAGAAAATCAACTGGGAGAAGGCAGGCGCAAGCGACATCCTCGCTGCGGGTCACACTTTGGGCAAGGCCGAATTGTTGTTCGAGAAGATTGAGGATAGCGTAATCGAGGCACAAGTGGCAAAACTCCAAGCCGCCAAAGCTGCCAACGAGGCCGCTGCCAAACCCGTAGAGCCTCAAAAGGCCGAAATCTCGTTCGACGACTTCGAGAAACTCGACATCCGCATCGGCACCGTATTGGAGGCCGAGAAGGTTGCCAAAACCAAGAAACTGCTGAAACTGCTGGTTGACACAGGTATCGACCGCCGTACCATTGTGAGCGGTATCGCCGAGCACTTCTCGCCCGAGGAGTTGGTGGGCCGTCAGGTTATGGTGTTGGTGAACTTGGCTCCCCGCGAGCTCAAAGGTATCGAGTCGCGCGGTATGATTCTGATGGCCGAGGACGCAACAGGCAAACTCGTGATGGTTCCGCCCACCGAGCCCGTGCGCAACGGTTCGCAGGTAGGTTAAGACTGACTAAAACTCAAACAATATGGAAAACATCAAATGGGAAGAGCTCGGTTTCGGATATATCCGTACCGACTTCAACATCCGCTCGACTTGGAAAAACGGCGAGTGGAGTACGCCCCGATTGACCGAGGACGAAAATGTAAATATTCATATGGCTTCGACAGCCCTCCACTACGGCCAAACCGCATTTGAGGGCGCCAAAGCGTTCCGAGGTGCCGATGGCCGCATCCGTCTGTTCCGCATCGAGGAAAACGCCAAACGTCTGCAATCGTCGGCCGAGTATCTGATGATGGCAGTGCCCCCCGTGGAGCTGATGGTCAAGATGACCGAGGAGGTTGTTCGTGCCAACGCTCGCTGGGTGCCCCCCTATGGCAGTGGCGCATCGCTCTACATCCGTCCCTTCTTGTTTGGTACGGGTGCCAATGTGGGTGTTAAACCTGCCGACCAATATGAGTTGATTATCTTCGTGACTCCCGTTGGTCCATACTTCAAGGCCGGTTTCCAACCCATCCGCGCCATCATCGACCGCGACCACGACCGCGCGGCTCCTCTGGGCACAGGTCACATCAAGGCGGGCGGTAACTACGGTGCAAGCCTTCTGTCTGGTGAGATTTGCCACAAGCTGGGCTACCAAAGTGCAATCTATCTGGACGCGGCTCACAAACGCTACATCGACGAGGCAGGTGCTGCAAACTTCTTCGGCATCAAGAATAACACCTATGTGACTCCCAAGTCGCACTCGGTGCTACCCTCGATTACCAATATGAGCCTTCGTGACTTGGCGGCAGACCTTGGTCTGAGTGTCGAGGAGCGTCAAGTTGAGTACACCGAGCTCGGCACTTTCGAGGAGGCGGGTGCTTGCGGTACTGCGGCTGTTATTTCGCCCATCGGCGAGGTGTACGACCCTCTGGAGGACAAACGCTATGTGTTCGGCGACGGTACACAAGCTGGTCCCGTCAGCACCAAACTCTACAACCTGCTGCGCGGAATCCAACTCGGCGAGGAGCCCGACACCCACGGCTGGGTAACCTTCGTTGAGGAGTAATCGCCACCACCAGCGCGATATACAAACAAAGGCTGCCCCGAAATTGTGGAGCAGCCTTTTGTTTTTGCGCGATTATTGCAGGAGGTATCTCGACCCTCTTTCTCCCTCCACCTTCGGGACAAGAGCGGCAGCCAAATCCCCCGGTTTGCGGGTCATTTTTTTGGTACTTTTTTGATGACTCAAAAAAGTACATTATAAAAACAGAGAAAAACTATGATAAGAACAATGCTTATAGCAGGTTTGGGAGGTCTGATAGGCACCTGCCTGCGCTTTCTGGTTGGCAAAGTCTCGACCGCGCTGTTTGTCGGCTCGTCGTGGCCGTGGGGAACTTTTATTGTGAACATCGTGGGTAGCTTCATCATCGGTATGCTGTTCGGTCTGGTCGAGAAGGGCGGCGTCATCTCGCCACGAATGAATGCCTTTCTGATTACGGGCTTCTGCGGCGGATTCACCACCTTCTCGTCGCTGAGCCACGATATGTTGTCGCTGTTGGAGAGCCGCCACTTCTGGGGCTTCGGTGCGTATGCTGTGGGTAGCTATGCCCTCGGCCTGCTGTTTGTGTGGGTCGGCCGCCTGATCATCAAAGGCGCGTAGGCATACCTATTATATATTATATAGGGTATTGTTCCTTTAAGAGAATTTTGCTACATTTGTACATACGTTACAAACCAAAACTATTCTATTATGGAACAAACCCTACAAAACAATGTTGCAACCGTAGCAAAATCTGTCAAAATCAGACAGAACATTGCAGCAGGTTTGCTTGTGCTGACCAACATCTATTGGATGTTTCGAATAATCTTTCCCGTCACACCAGAAATTTACGCGCTTTGCAATTTGATTGTTGGTGTAACCTCTATTGCAGCTTGGACTCTGTTATGCACCACCGCCTCGAACAAAGCGACAAGAGTTGCGAGCAACATCATTATTACTTTCTCTCTCATTGCCACAGTATTAAATCTCACAATAACAGGCAATCCTGCGTTATCTAAATACATATATATATTCCAGATAATAAACCCATTAAGCTCAATATACGCTTACTCGATTCTCTTAAAGGGTAACAGCAATATCAGCACTAACGACAGAAGCTGGTTAGGTTTCCTTATTTTAGCTAGTATTGGTAATGTTATAATAAATCTCTTCTTTATGGGATTCGGTTATATATTCCCAGAGAGAGATTATGATTTTATGCGACAATATGCATTCTACATCACAATTAGTTGGGTTATTTGGAACCTCGCATTTTACTGTCTGATATTAGTGGCCGGATTCCGCATAGCTAAGTGCGCCGCATTTGAAGGCAACTACACCTCAGAGGCTGCACCCAAGGGCACATATTCGCCTCTCAACAAATATTTCGCAGCCGCACTTATCTCCATTCCCATTGTGATTGGCCTATTGTGGGTTGTTTACAATAACTTAGAATTCCTTGACAGTATCTTTTAACCTATAATACTATGAAAAAGAGTCTATTCACCATACTGTACACCTTGGACAAAAACATTTGGGGTGAGCACATTAACTCAAATAAATATTTAGCCACCATAACTCTGCTCTTCTGCACTCTGTTTGGTGTGATTCTGGGTGGCGGCAATTACTTGGGCGACCTGTTTGATTGGAATATCAACATCTCTACCACCGCATCAATCGCCTCGGTAATCGTACTGATTGGTTACAACATAGCAGAATCAATTATCGCAGCCGACTCAGCCAAAATTGCTGCATTGAGAGCACTGATGATGTGCGGAATTATGATTTTGGGATTTGTTGCAGGTTTGGTCGGCTCGGTTATTCTGTTAGCCATCTTGACCATCATCATCGGCATCTATTTTATCATACTCGTATTAAAAGTTGCCCTCGGTGGCAGCGTTGGAGGCGGAGGTGGTGGCCGCAAAAAAATCATCCTTGATGACGGAACCGAACTTACCAACAAACAATCCGACCTGCTCGGCGGCGGCGCAAGCTACACAGGTAACGATGGCCATCATTACCACACCGACGATGGACAAACCTTCCGTCAAGAATAGCCCCAACATACACCGAATATGTCTTTTGCGACATAACTAACTAAAACACACACAATGACCACACAAGCCAACCCCTCCGACCGCATCACAACTGCGTCGGGTAAAGAGGTGACTTTCACCTTCTTCGCACACTCAACCTTTGCCATCGACTTCGACGGCAAGCGCTTCTATAACGACCCCGTAGCGGGTTTCCTCGGCGATGTTGCATCGCTGCCCAAGGCCGACGCAATGTTTATCGGTCACCACCACTACGACCATATGGAGGTGGAGGCTGTGGAGGCTCTGCGCGGCGAGGAGTGCGCCATCGTGTGCGACACCACAACCGCCTCGATGCTTCCCGCGGAGGGCGTCATCGCCCTGCGTCCGAACGAGAGCACCAGTGTGTGCGGTATTGAGGTGCAAACCCTGCCCGCCTACAACTCCACCGAAGGTCGCACAGATTTCCACCCGCAAAGTCGCGGTGACCTCGGTTATGTGCTCAATATTGGTGGCACTCGCATCTACATTGCAGGCGACGGCGAGCCCACAGCAGATATGATGGCACTGCGCGACATAGACATCGCGTTTCTACCTATCAATCAGCCCTATACAATGACCGAAGAGCAAGCCTCGGAGGTGCTTCACGCCATCCGTCCGCGCGTGTTTTACCCCTATCATTATGGTCAGGTGGAGCATCGCACCGACCTCGAAAAGTTGGCTCGTCTAACCGCCGATATCGAGGGTATGGAGATGCGTATCCGCCCGATGGAATAGGTCTTTTCGAGGGCTCAGAACACGAAAAAACGGAGGCTGTCACGCAGTGTGACAGCCTCCGTTGTATTGCGGCACAAAAGCTCCGTTCGGCCCCTTGCGACTACTCGTCTTCATCCTCGGCGTCGGCCAGTTCGTCAGCGCCTTTGATGTCCTCGTCGTAGTACTCTTTGTCGTCGTCATCGATGTTTCCATCGTCGATTTTGACATCAATTTTGACAAGGTAATTAATCTCTTCGGTTTCGAGAATCACAGCGTAGAAGAACTCTCCGTTGGGTTTGTCGATGCGCATCATGCTATCGGTATAGCCTGTGGGGTACTGCGCTTTGAGTTGTTCTTGCAGTTCTTCGCTGAGATTTTTGTAACTAATTACTACTCTTTTCTTTGCTTTATTATCTGTTGCCATAAGTCATTTGATTGGTACTGCAATAATACTGCAAATTTTGTAATCGGCAAGACTTTCGCCACAATTTTTTTTCGCGCAGAGTGATTTTTGGCATACTTTCGGACAAAATTATTACCTTTACGGAAAATTCATCAAGCTATGCACCAACGGATTGCCGAGTTGCGACGTGCGCTCGAATACCACAATCATAAATATTACGTCGAAAACGCTCCCGAGATTGACGACTTTGAGTACGACCGACTGATGCGCGAGTTGCAGGATTTGGAACAGGCACACCCCGAATTTGACGATCCCGACTCGCCCACACGACGCGTGGGTAGCGACCTGACACGCGAGTTCCAGAGTGTGGAACACATCCACCCTATGTTGTCGTTGTCGAACACCTACTCGCGCGAGGATTTGAACGAGTTTTTCGACCGCGTGGAGAGGGAGACAGGACAGGTGGACTACGTTGCCGAGCTCAAATTCGACGGAACAGCCATCTCGCTTATCTACGAGGGCGGCCGACTGCTGCGTGCTGTAACTCGTGGCGACGGTGTGCGTGGCGATGATGTTACGGCCAATGTCCGCACCATCGGCTCGGTGCCCCTACGATTGAGGGGCGAGGGCTATCCCGACTTCTTTGAGATTCGTGGCGAGGTACTTATGCCATTTGCATCGTTCGAGGGGCTCAATGCCGAGCGCGCAGCCGAGGGAGAACAACCCTTTGCCAACCCCCGAAACGCCGCAGCAGGTAGTCTGAAACAACAGAACCCCGCGGTGACAGCATCGCGCGGTCTGGATTGCTTTTTGTACTTTTTAGTGGGCGACGCCCTCCCTTTCGACACCCACAAGCAGAGCCTTGATGCGGTGCGCGAGTGGGGTTTTAAAGTGTCGGAGCTGACAACAATATGCCACAGTCGTGAGGAGGTATTTGATTATATCGACCGCGTGGAGGTGTTGCGCAGGGAACTGCCCTTTGCCACCGACGGCGTGGTTATCAAGGTCAACGACTATGCGCGTCAGGCCGACCTGGGCTTTACCTCCAAGTCGCCTCGCTGGGCCGTGGCCTACAAGTTCAAGGCCGAACAGGCCGAAACACGTCTGCTGAGTGTCGATTTTCAGGTGGGACGTACGGGCGCAGTGACCCCCGTAGCCAACCTCGAACCAGTTCAGCTGGCAGGTACTGTGGTCAAACGTGCCACACTTCACAATGCCGACCAAATTGCCGCCCTCGACCTACGCATAGGCGACGCAGTGTATGTCGAGAAGGGTGGCGAGATTATCCCCAAAATCACAGGTGTGAACTTGGAACAACGCCCCGAGGGCAGCCAACCCCTTGTGTTTGTGGAGCGCTGTCCCGAGTGCGGTGCCGAGCTCATCCGCCCCGAGGGTGAGGCACGCCACTTCTGTCCCAACAGCAAGGAGTGTCCTCCGCAAATTGTGGGACGTATAGTCCACTTTGTGAGCCGCAAGGCGATGAACATCGAGTCGCTGGGCGACGAAACCATAGCACTGCTCCACTCGGCAGGTTTGGTGTCGGATGTTGCCGACCTCTACACGCTCTCGGGCGACGCTGTGGCCGCACTGCCGCGCCTGGGTAGCAAGAGTGCCGCCAACATCATAAGCTCCATCAACGAATCGACCAATGTGCCCTTTGCGCGCGTACTATATGCGCTGGGCGTACGTTATGTGGGCGAGGCAACAGCCAAGTCGCTGGCAAGGCGCTTTGGAAGTATCGACGCACTGATGAGTGCCACCCCCGAGGAGCTTGCCCAAACCGAGGATGTGGGCGAGCGCATAGCACAGAGCATTGCCGACTACTTTGCCGAGGAGGACAACCGCGTACGCATCGAGCGACTGCGCACAGCGGGTGTGCAACTCCTGTCCGAGCAGAGCTCCGAGGCGGGCTCCAATGCATTGGAGGGGTTGAGTTTCGTAATCTCGGGCACTTTTACAACTCACTCGCGCGATGAATTAAAAGCGCTGATTGAGGCCAATGGCGGTCGCAACCTTGCCGCAGTGTCGGCCAAAACCGACTATCTGGTGGCGGGCGACAATATGGGCCCTGCCAAACGCGCCAAGGCCGAAAAACTCGGTGTCAAAATCATTGACGAGAACCAATTCCTCGAAATGATTGCAGATGCAACACCCGCCATACCCACTGCGGAGGCTTCTGCAAGTGAAGATTTACAACAAAATGTTAAATTTTACGAAAAAGATGCAATTCAAGGTAGTTTGTTTTAGATAAAACATTATCTTTGCATAACGAAAACCCAAACAACTCAACAATTACGCTATGAGCAATTTTGATTATAAAGGTGTCGGCGTTGCACTTATCACGCCGTTCAATGCCGACGGAAGTGTCGATTTCGGCGCACTCGGCCGTATTATGGACTCGGTTATCGACGGAGGAGTGGACTACATCGTGGCACTCGGAACAACCGCCGAAACGCCCGCCATCGTACAGAACGAACGCGAGGCCATCGCACGCTACATCAAGACACTGAACAACAACCGAGTACCCCTTGTTATCGGTATCGGCGGCAACTGCACCAAAGAGGTTATCGACGCGATTGTGCGTTTCGACCTTCGCGGCTTCGACGCAGTGCTGAGCGTTGCTCCCTACTACAACAAACCCTCGCAAGAAGGTATCTACCAACACTATAAGGCTATCGCACAGGCATCGCCCCTGCCCATCATCCTCTACAACGTACCCTCGCGTACGGGAGTGAACATCACCGCACAGACAACCCTTCGTTTGGCACAACTGCCCAACATTATCGGTATCAAGGAGGCGAGCGGCAATATGGAGCAAATCAAAACCATCCTGCGCGAGAAACCCGAAGATTTCTTTGTGTTGTCGGGCGACGACTCGCTGACTCTCGACATTATGGACGAGGGCGGTCTGGGTGTCATCTCGGTTGCGGCCAACTCGTTCCCCAAGAGCTTCTGCCGTATGATTCACGCGCAACTCGAAGGCAACAAAGCCGAGGCACGCGCCATTGAGACCAAACTGATGGCTCCTATGAAGATGCTCTTCGAGGAGGGCAACCCCACAGGTGTCAAGACGGCTCTTTATGCCAAAGGTTTGATTCAGCCCTTCCTGCGTCTGCCTATGGTCTTCGGCTCGGAGAGCTTGGTTGACCGTCTGCGCATAGCTGTCAACGAAAACGAATAAATCCACCCACTCTACGCAACCTCACCTGGAGAGGTTGCAATAGGCGGAATCCACCACAATGCCAAGTTCCAAGGCAGTGGTGGATTTTTTGTTTGGAGCATTGCCGAGGGCTGTAAAGGCCGCCACCATAATCCAAACGGGCCTATATGTGTCACCCACCTTTTTGACTCATAATTGCGCCCTCAATAGAGGCATAATTGTATTGGTTTTGCAAAAAAAACATATCTATCCTTGCCTAATATCGCATACCAATACAACTTTCAATATGATGAATAGAATCTGGGCCATACTGTCACTTGCTCTGCTGCTGGCAGGATGTTCGGCCTACAAGGAGGTCGTATATCTGCAAGACATCACCGATGGCGACGAGACCCCGATGGGAAAAGTCCAAGAGATAACCATCCAACCCTCCGACATACTCAGCATCTCGGTCAATGCCGCCGAGTCGGAAAAGGAGCTCGTACAACCGTTCAATATCATACCCATCCTGCCCAACAACTACACCTCGGGCTCGGTGGCCGCAACACCCCTGCACGGATATGTGGTTGATCCCGACGGTTGTATCAACTTCCCCACGTTCGGCAAAATACACGTTGCAGGTATGACGCGCAACGAGCTTATCAACTTCCTGTCGAGCAAACTCATCAGCGAAGGACAGCTCACACGCCCCATTGTGGCGGTGTCGTTCCTCAACTTGAAGGTAAATGTTATGGGCGAGGTTGCCCACCCCGGCTCCTATGCCATCACCTCCAACAAGATGACCCTGCTGGATGCACTCAGTATGGCGGGCGACCTTACCATCTATGGCCGTCGCGACAAGGTGCTGGTTATCCGCGAGGAGGACGGCAAGCGCATCAACGCCTATGTCAACCTCAAAAGCAAGGAGCTCTTTGAGTCACCCTACTTCTATCTCAAACAAAACGACGTGGTGTATGTGATGCCCAACAAGCGTCGCGCCGACCAGAGTACCATCAGTCCTTGGATAACACCCGTATTGTCGGGTGTGAGCATTCTCGCGAGCATTGCGGGTGTGATTGTGTCGTCCATCTACTACACCACCCTCAAATCCTCCGTAAAATAGTCCCACCACACAAAAAGCAACAAAGATATGGAGCAACAACTCAATAATCGGAACGTCACCCCACGCCCTACCGACAACCGCGACGATATGTCGGGTTACAGCCTGCGTGACATTCTCGAAATGGTGTTTGCCAACTGGTACTGGTTTTTCATATCCATCGGTTTCTGTATGGTGGTGGCGGTGTACTACATCTACACCACTCCCAAGGTCTATCAGCGTCAGGCGACCATAATGATCAAAGACAGCCGTCGCGGAGGCTCGGCTGCGGCCATCTTTGCCGACCTGTCGAGTATGAAGACCATCCCCAATGTCGATAACGAGATGTATATCCTCGGCTCCAAACGTCTTATGGAGATGGTGGTCGATACCCTCAACCTGAACATCAACTACACATACTCGGGCAAGGCGCGCACCTACGACCTCTATGGCCGTTCACCCTTTGTTGTTGAGTTTCCCAACGATTTGGCGTGGCAGTCGCTGACCCTCGAAGCAATCCCCACCGACAGCGGACGCATTAAGCTGACCAACTTCCAGCTGGACGATCAAGAGGAGCCCGACCCCACCATCGTATGGGCCACTCTCGGACAGGAGACCATCACTCCCGTAGGTATTGTCCGCATCTCGCCCACCGCCTACTACGACACCTATCTGGATCGCACCATCAGGATAAGCAAGTCGGAGCTCGAACAGACGGCCCTGCAATACAAGAATGCACTGAATGTGTCGCTTGCCAAAAAGGAGTCGAGTATCATCCTACTCTCAATTAACGACATCAATGCCAAACGCGCCGAGGATATTCTGAACGCGCTGATGCAGTCCTACGACGACGATGTCCGCGCCGACAAGGATGTGGTACTGGAGGCCACCAAAGAGTTCCTCTCCCAACGCATTGGCGAAGTGACCACCGAGCTGGAAAACATCGACCAAGCGGCTCAAAGCTACTCGGAGCGCCACAATGTGGTTGACTTGTCGTCGCAAACCTCGCTGAGCATCTCGGAGGCCCAACGCTACAAAACCGAGGCCATCGGCATCGAGACCCAAAAGATGCTTGTCGGCAGTATTCGCGAGTATATGCTCGACCCTGCACGCGTGTGGGAGGTTGTACCCACTGCGGGACTGAACGACCAATACATCATCAGCGCCATTGCCGAATACAACGAGGGCCTGCTCCAACGTCGCAAACTACTCGAAAGTTCGTCGGAGCGCAACCCCGTAGTTCAGCAGGCAAGCTCGCTGCTCAACAGCCAACGTCAGGCCATCCTCAGCTATGTGGACAACCTTTTGGGACAATACGATGTGACCCTGCGCAACGCCCGCACACAAGAGGCCGCATCGACCAAACAGTATATGACCGCCCCGATGAAACTCGTGGGACAGACCTCCATCGAACGCAAACAGAAAATCAAATCGGAGCAATATATCTATCTGCTCGGCAAGCAGGAGGAGAACGAGCTTGGCCGCGCTGTGGCAAGCAGCGAGTCACGCGTTATCGACTCGGCCTATGGCAGCAACATCCCCGTAGCGCCTAAGAGTATGATGATTCTGCTGTTGGCCTTTGTATTGGGTTGCGCCATCCCCATCGGCGTCATCATCCTGCTCAACCTGATGAACACAACCATTCGCGGCCGCAAAGACATTGAGGATGCACTGAGCATTCCGATGTTGGGCGAGGTGCCCATCTCGACAGCCAAACACACCAAGGGCTTTGTGGTTAAGGAAAACGGCAAGGACTCTGTGTCGGAGGCATTCCGTATATTGCGCTCGAACCTCGGCTTTATGAAGACGGGCTCGAAGAGTCAGGTTATTATGGTCACCTCGACCAATGCAAGTTCGGGCAAAACCTTCACTACGCTCAACCTGTCGTACACCCTTGCCACCTCGGGCAAGAGGGTTGTTATTGTCGATAACGATATGCGCAAACGTTCGCTGAGCAAACAAATCGGCGGTCGCAGCGTGGCTATGGGCCTGAGTAAATATCTGTCGGACGAGAGTGTGAGTGTTGATGAGTTGATTAATCCCTCGAAGGTGCACGATAATCTGGATATTGTCTATGCAGGTCTGCAACCACCCAACCCCGCCGAACTGTTGATGGGCGAGCGCTGGGAGCAGCTTATTGCCGCACTGCGTGAGCGTTACGACTATATTATCATCGACTCGGTGCCTGCGCTTATGGTTGCCGACGCAATCATTGCCAACCGCGTGTGCGATTTGTGTATCTATGTCATCCGCGAGGGACGTATGGACCGCCGTATGCTGCCCGACGTGCAACGCTTGGCCGACACCAATCGTCTGCACAATATGTCGGTTGTGCTCAATGGCGTGCGCAATATGACCAAACGCTACGGCTATGGTTACGGCTACCGCTACGGCCACTATGGCTATACCTACACATATAGCGAGGACGAAGGCACCACACTGTGGTCCACTATCAAACGCAGAGTACGCGGCTGGATTGACCGCCACTAACACACACTCCGAAGATGATTATCGCAATAGACTTCGACGGCACCTGCGTGTACCACGACTACCCCTACATTGGCAAGGACATAGGCGCTGTGCCTGTGTTGAGGGAGCTTGTGGCTGCTGGTCACAAGTTGATACTGCACACTATGCGCGACGGCAAAACCCTCAAAGAGGCCGAGGCGTGGTTCAAGGCCAACAAGATTCCGTTGATGGGCTCCAACCGCAACAAGGAGCAGTCGCGCTGGACCACCTCGCCCAAGGTGTATGCCGACCTCTATATCGACGACAGCGCGCTGGGCATGCCCCTCAAATATGAGATTGACCTGCCCCGCCCCTATGTCGATTGGCAGAAAGCCCGCGCAATGCTGGTCGATTACGGTCTGCTCGAAGGCTAACCCCTCCGCCATTACACAAACAAAAAGAGCCCGTCCTATTGAGGACAGGCTCTTTTTGTATTTTATACACCTTTCTTATTGAACCAGCAACAGCTCGGCCCATACGGGACGGTGGTCAGCTGCACTCTGATCGGGTGCTCCGCCGTCAGTCCAGATGTAGGGGAACTTGGCGTCGCGCTTGAAGAACAAGTGGTCGAGCAGATAGGTCGAGTTGGTGTTGGGCCAGGTATTCACCTTGGGGTCGCTCACCAAATCCATCAGTGTCATAATCTCGCCAAAGGTCTTTGCGCGGTTGATGTCGGTCTCGGTGTTGAAGTCGCCACCCAGTGCCACGGGTTTGTCGGGATACTTGCTCAGCTCCTCGACCACAATCAGCGCCGACTCGTAGTGATATTTGCGCATCTCGCTCTCGCTCATATAGGTGAAGTGGGTTGCGGCATACACAAAGTCGTCGTACTCGGCGATGAGCAGCTTACGGTTCTCCGAGCCGGGAAGGTCAACATAGCGAGTCGAAAGTGCCGCCTTCTTCGACAGAATACCTATACCATACTCGCCGCCATCAAAGTCGATGGTTTTGCAGAAGTATGCACCCTTGTAGCCGGTCAGCTCTTTGAGGCTCTCCATCTGGTCTTTGCCACCCGAACGGCCGGTATTGACATCCACCTCTTGGAGTGCAACAAAGTCGATGTCGTAGCCCGTAATCACGTCGGCAATAGCCTGATTACCCTTGATATTTTGGTTGAAGGTCATAATACGCACCTTGCGACCTGCCGAGGGTGTGGGCAGTGCTTTTTGGGTGATATTCAGAACTTTGCTGATGGTTCCACACTTCACAACAACACTCACGATACGCTCCTTGTAGTCCGAGCCGTTGAAGTTGACGGTAAGGGTATTCTCGCCTGCTGCGCCCGAGGTAGCCGACAGAGTAGCCCACGGCGAGGCAATCTGTTCGAGCCAGGTCGATCCCGCAAAGCAGATGCTTGCAGTCCACTCGTTCGATGCAGCAAACTTGACGGTTGCGGAGGTTTGGTCGCTGTTGAGCACCACGCTCTCGGAAAGATAGGTCACCGAGTAGGCGCTTTGAACAACCTCAACATCAATCGAGGTGGGAGCATTGGTCGCAGCATCGGTGTAGGTAATCGACACTTTGCCTTTGCGCTCGCTCTCGGTGGTATTGGCGGTGGCCTTGACGGTCACCACGTCATTTTTGGTGGTTACGGTCATCCATTTGTCTTTGGTCGAAGCCTTCCAGCTCACGTTGGCCGACACTCCGATTTCGAGAGTTCCGCCCTCGGGAGTAAACGACAGCGAGCTGGGGTTAACTCCAATTCGCTGACCCTCCTGCTGGGTGATTTCGACTACGGTTTGCGCCTCGCCACACACAAGGGTGATGGTTGCACTGCGCTCGGCACCCTCGTTAGCCTCGAAGGTGAGGGTCAGCACACCCTGGTCGTTGGGCTCGGCGGTGAGCCACTCGGCCTCGTTCAGCACGCTCCACTCGCCCGTAGCAGTCACATTGAGAGTGAGCGAGCCTGCGTTGGCGGGCATATTAAGGAGGATGTCGGCAACAAGGATTTCGTCCTCGACGATTATGGTGCCATCCGCTTGTGTTACCTTGATTCGACACTCGGCGGTGCCACAAGTGAGGGTTACGGTTGCGGTACGCTCCTCGGCAGTGTTCTCGGCAATCGAAAGTGTGATTTTGCCCTCACCAACCTCGACACCACACCAATCGGCATTGGATTGGGCACTCCAATCGTCGCTGCTTGCGCTCACACCCACAATAACGGTCGAAGCGGACGCAGGGGTAGTCACATCAAGGGTCGAAACCGCGATTGAATCTTCGACGGGCTCCTGATACACCACGATGGTTGTAACAGCAGTGCCACAACTCAGGGTAATGGTAGCCATACGTTCTTCGGTGGTGGTGTTCTTGTCGATGGTAAGTGTAATACTATTTACACCCTGCTCCACCACACACCAGTCGGCATCCGACTCGGCGGTCCACAGTTTGTTGCTTGCGGTCACACTGATGGTAACAGTCGAACCATCGGCCGAAGCAAACATATCCAAGTCGGGCACCGAAATAGAGTCGGCAATCTCCGCAGGTGTGGTATTACAAGCAGTCACAAATGTGAGAGCCACCACAACTAAAAAGCTTAAAAATCTTTTCATTTGTTTGTTGGTTACTATTGGTTAATTATTAAAAGAACAATTCGAGTTCAACCCACACAGGTCGGTGGTCGGTCTCGGTTTGGTCGAGCACACCGCCAGCGGTCTTGCGGAAGGGGAAGCGCTCGTCGCGTTTGAAGAACAAGAAGTCAATCAACAAATCCGAGTTGGTGTTGGGATAGGTACAAACTTTGGGGTCGGTAAGCACATCCATCAACTGTGTAATCACGCCAAAGGTTTGTGCGCGGTCTTTGTCGGTCTCGGTGTTGAAGTCACCACCCAACACAACGGGTTTGTCGGGATACTTGCTCAACTCTTCAAGGGTAATGTTAGCTGACTCCAAGTGGTATCTGCACATACTCGACTCGTCGCTGGTGATGGTGTAGTGGGTCGAAGCAATCACAAAGTCGTCGTACTCGGCGATTAAGAGTTTGCGGCTCTCGGGGCCTGTCAGGTTCACAAAACGAGTATTAAGTGCCTCTTTCTTCGACAGAATACCGATACCATACTCGCCGCCACCAAAGTCGATAGTTTTGCAGAAGTAGCCAGCGTAGCCTGTATATTTTTTGAGGCTGTCGAGCTGATTGAAGTTATTGCGGTCGGTGAACATATCAATCTCCTGAACTGCTACGTAGTCGATATCCAGGTCGGTAATCATCTTGGCAATGGCTTGATTACCTTTAACCTTTTGATTGAGGGTCATCAGGCGCAATTTACGGCCTGCAGCGGGAGCGGGAATACCTTTTTGAGTAATGGTAATCGCCTTTTTGATTGTTCCACAAGTTACCACAACGCTCATATTGCGAGTGTTGTAATCTTTGCCATTGAAGGTTACGGTCAGAGTTTGCTCACCTGCCTTGCCACTGGTTTTCGACAAAGTAGCCCACTCGGGGTCAAGGAGCCAAAGACCACCAGCATAGCCCAAGCTTGCAGTCCACTCGTTCGACGCATTGAACTTCACGGTAGCGGTTGTTTGGTCGCTGTTCAGCACAATATCCTCGGTCGTGAATACAACCTTGTAAGCACTTTGAACAACCTCCACATCAATCGACACAGGAGCATTTGTTGCCGCGTTGGTGTAGGTAATCGAAACCTTGCCTTTGCGCTCGTCCTCTGTGTCGTTTGCTTTTGCCTTGACGGTCACGATGTCGTTTTTGGTGGTTACGGTCAGCCATTTGGTGTCCTTGGTTGAAGCCTTCCAAGTCATATTAGCCGACACACCGATTTCGAGCGTTCCACCCTCGGGAGCAAAGCTGAGTGAGGTGGGGTTAACGCCGATTTTGTAACCCTCTGCTTGGATAATTTTGATTTTAGTTTCCGCAGTGCCGCACACAAGAGTGATAGTTGTAGAACGCTCCGAACTCTCATTAGCCTTGAACGAAAGGTTCAGCACGCCATTCTCATCGGGCTCGGCAGTGAGCCACGGTGCCATATTGATTACACTCCACTCGCTGGTTGCGGTAACATTGAGACGGAGCGAGCCTGCGCTGGCGGGCATATTGAGTTCGATATCGGCAACCGAAATTTCGTCTTCGATGATTATGGTACCATCCTCTTGGGTCACCTCAATGCTGCTTGTAGCGGTGCCGCAGGTCAGGGTTACGGTAGCGGTACGCTCGACCGAAGTGTTCTCGGCGGTGGTGATGGTGATGGTGTTGTCACCCACCTCTACGCCACACCAATCGGTGTTCGATTTGGCGCTCCAATCGTCACTGCTGGCATTTACGCCCACGATAACGGTCGAGGCCGACGAAGGGGTGGTTACTTTGAGGGTCGAAACCGAAATTTCGTCCTCGATTATTACTATGCCGTTCTCTTGGGTGATAATCACATTAGCCGAGGCCGAGCCGCAGGTCAGGAAGATGATTGCGGTACGCTCGTCGGAGGTATTCTCCTCGACATTGATGGTTATCTGGTTGGCGCCCTTCTTAACCAAGCACCACTCCGCATCGGTGGTTGCTTTCCAATCGGTGCGGTTGGCAGTGACACCAACGATGATTGTTGATGCAGCCGAAGGAGTTGTCACCTCGAATGTCGAGACCGAGATGCTGTCCTCTTCCACTGCGGGTGTACAAGCGGTTGCAAGAGCAACACACGCCACCAACAAAAGATTCAGTAGTTTTTTCATAATGGTTTAGTGCTTTTTTATTGAGTTTATTAATAATAACAAATTTCGCCCGCGGTCTTGGTCCATCCCATACGCAGATAGGATGCGCGGAACATCGGGTATTTCTGACGCGACACATAGACCGAAAGGCCCGAACAGCGCACAAGCGGGAACTCGCCGCGACAGAAATCGGAATAACCCTTGGCGGTGTGGTCGGTCCACAACACCACTCGGTCCAAAGCCTCGTGGAAATGGCTCAATGCCACGCTATCGGTGGCAATCTTATCCATACAGTCACCGAGGTCGTAGAAGATGTGGTTGGCCAGACCCTCGTAGTATTGCAGGTCGCTGACAGAGGTAAGCCAACTCTTCTCAATCTTGCGCGAGCTTCGCAATACCTCGGACACCGACTCGGCAAGCGCATCCAGCTGGGTTATATCCACCAGACTCACCGCCGCGTGGGGCGACGACGACACCTTGTAGGAGTCAACATAGATTCGACACAGCTCAGCAAGGTTATCCCAATCGCCAAACAGACTCTTGATGATGGGGGTATAGGGGAAACCTGCGCTCATAATCTCAATGGGCGAAGCAATGACCTTACGGGTAACACCGCGAAGCTCCCACAGCGCCTCGACCGATGCCATAAAGCAGGCATCCATTAGCACAAAGTCGGGATTCAGTTCGCTCAACGCATCGGCAAACTCGGGAATATCCATACCTCGCGAGCCGTCGTAACCCACAACACGGGTCTTCCAATCACCCTCAACGTGGCGTTTCATCCACAGTCCGTGGTGTTCGAGCTCTTCGTTTGCAGTTTGCGTTGCAGCCTCACTCTGGCGGCGGTATTTGTTCCAATCGGCCGAGTAGCTATTCATATCCGAGATATCGAGCGAGTCGGACACCCATCCGTTAGAGTGGCCGCCAAACACAAAGCCGTAGTGTTGTGCGGGAGCCAGCTCCTTGATGTCGCGCAACACCGAGCGCATAACCTCGACATCGGTGCAGTCGATTGTATTGTAGTTTTTGAGCATTGTGCGGCTGCACTCGCCCCCACCCTTATCAACAAGTTCGTAGATACTCGAACCCACATATTGGTCGAAGAAAATCAGGATGCGACCTCCGTTGAGAGCGCCCTCTCGAACAGCCGCCTCCATCTGATGGATGTTGTTTTGAAGTGCCTGCGACAGGTTGTTGGCGCCCATAAAGTAGGCCACAAGCACATTCTCGCACTCTTGTTGGGTGAGGGTGATAGTGGTCACCATAGTGCCGCACACAAGGTTTACGGTCGCAGTGCGTGCCTTGCCCATATTGGTGGGATAGGTCACCTTAATTTGGTTGCCCGTCTTCACCCACGAGCACCACTCCTCCTCTTGCGGTTCCACCTCCATAGTCCAATGGTCGGTGGCATCCACCGCGATGTAGAGTGTGTCGGCAAGACTGCTCACAACCATATTGCGCTCAGCAACGTCCACATAAGCATCCACGCCATAGGCTCGCTGCGAAACATAGATGAGTTTCACCACATCGCCACAACCCAGTTTCACGTGTGTGGTACGTTTCTCGCCATCGTTGGCCTCTACATCAAGGATAAGTTTTCCGCTCTGGGTGGTAACATCACACCAATCTGCGTCGGTCGAAGCTGTCCACCAGTCGCTGGCCCTCACTTTGAGGGTTGTAGTCGAGGCCTCGTATCCAAAATAGACTGCATCTTCCTCCACTTCAATAAAACTCTCGGTGGGGACGTCGCAACCTACCAGAAGCCACAGCATCGAAAATATCGTTACAAAGTGTTTCATCGTCTTTTATTCATAGGGACTCCGTTAATCATCCAGTTGCTCTGTTCTCGTTCGGGAGTCATTTCGGGTCGTTTGCGGTATATTCTCTCAAAATTGAAGTAGTATCCTTTGGCATTTCGTTCGCCACGTTGCACCTGCACATACTCCACCTTGGTCGAGCGCACGGTGCGGTTTACGATTCGCAGTCCCTTGCACATCATCAGGTCGTTGACGTGCTCGTGACGCAGAACGTGCATCGGCGAGTTCTCGCGGCGACCCGTACCCGAAGCCTCGATGGTGGCAATAATCTTGTTAAAGCGGTCGGCACTGATGCGCGCGTTGACGGTGTCGCCCAGCACGCTGTATGCATAGGTCATAATGTTGATGTTCGACGGGCTGAACGGGTCCACCAGCATAACATCCTTGGCGGCCTCCAACAGCAGTTGCGCCTGATTCACCGACGCGCCCTTGGTGCCAAGCCCCGACAGCAGGTTCATCACCTCGTCGGTGTCGGGGATGTTTTCGAGCGGACGGTAGTTGGCGTCGTAGGCATAGCCGTAGTAGAGGTAGTGGTAGTCCTCGGCTGTGAGTGTGCTGTCGCCAATCACATAGCGCATCATCAGCTCGGGATAGTAGTACGGCGAGGCTTGGTTGAGCGTTTGTGCCAGAATATCATCCTCGTCAGGCACTCGGAGTGTGGGGCTCTCGGCAGTCACTACAGACTCCGAGACGATAGTGCTCTGTGCCTTAATTTGAAGCGGGCCGGCGAACATCAGCACCCCCAGCACCACGAAAAAATATCTGCTAAATATCTGTGTCATACTCATAAAACGCAAAGGTACACAAAATATTTTTTCTATCCATTTTTACACTCATAAATATAACATTTACGTACTATTTTTGTATCTTTGTAGAGTTAAAACTTTTGGTAGTTTATGAAATTCTGGAAAACATTCTTTGCGTGTTTGCTGGCATTGGTTGTCGGTAGCACAGCCCTTTTGTTTGTGGGCGGAGCCATCATCGGCGGTTTGTCGGTGTTGCTCACCCCCACCCCTACATCACAACTTCGCCCCCAATCGGTATTACAACTCGACCTGGGAATAGTCAGTGACAGCCCCGTACAGTCGCCCTTCGACCAAATCGACCCCAACACCTTGGAACTGCTGCCTATGCAATCGACCCTGCAAGTAATCGAGACCATCAGTGCCGCCACTATGGACAACAACATTGCGGGTATATACCTGCGTCTTGGCGAGTACACCGAGGTGTCGGCCGCGGGTGTCGAGGAGATTCGTGGTGCACTCCAAGAGTTCCGTCGCGCAGGCAAGTGGATTGTGGCCTACGACGAGGTCTATTCGCAAGCGAGCTACTGGCTTGCATCAGTCGCCAACCGCGTCTATCTCAACCCGATGGGTAGCCTCCAATGGAGTGGTTTGGCATCGCAGGCTATGTTCTACAAAGGGCTGCTCGACAAGCTCGATGTTGAGCCCCAAATCATACGTCACGGCACTTTCAAGGCTGCTGTCGAGCCCTTTATGACCGACCGAATGAGCGAGGCCAACCGCACCCAAAACCAAGCGATGGTAGCCTCGATGTGGAGTGTTATGGTGGCCGACATTGCCGAGGCACGCGGCCTCACCCCCGACTATCTGCAACGACTTGCCGACAGACTTGCCATCGACAGCGCCGGAGCAGCCGTTGACTACGGTTTTGTGGATGGTCTGATGTACGAGGACGAGGTAACCAAATTCATTACAGAACTGCTTGCAGACCCCTCGATTTTGGTGCAAACAAGCGCCCCCACACCCACCTCCGACGGGGAGGTTGAAGCGACAATTCCCGAGGCCGACGGCTCGAACGCCGAGATTGCCGAGGCAGCGGCTCCGCAAGACAGCACCGCACAGAAAGCCAACAACGTAAATCTCAACATCATATCCTTTGCCGACTACTGCATTTTGAAACCCAACACAGCCAACCACATCTCGCGCAACAAGGTGGCGGTGATTTATGCCGAGGGTAACATTGTGTCGGGTAGCGGCCACCAACAAGTGGGCGACAAGACCCTTATCAAGAAGTTGCGCAAAGCGCGCCAAGACCGCAATGTCAAGGCTGTTGTTCTGCGCGTAAACTCGCCCGGAGGAAGCGCCCTTGCTGCCGAGCAGATGTGGCACGAGATTGAGCTGTTGAGAGCCGAGAAACCCGTAATTGTGTCGATGGGTGCTGTTGCTGCATCGGGCGGTTACTACATTGCAGCCCCTGCCGATGTGATTTTCACCGACCGACTGACCATCACTGGTTCGATTGGTGTGTTCGGTCTGTTCTTCGATATGGGTGACGCGCTGAAAAACCACCTCGGAATTACTATTGATGGTGTCAAAACGGCCCAAAATGCCGACATAGGCTCGCCCTATCGCGCAATGAATGCCGCCGAGCGCAGTTACTTCCAACGCAGTGTGGATGAGGTGTATGTAACCTTTGTGAATCGCGTTTCGGCTGGTCGTAACCTTAGCTACGAGCGCGTGGATGCCATTGCCGAAGGTCGTGTGTGGAGTGGTGTCGATGCTGTGCGTATTGGTCTTGCCGACGAGTTCGGAGGCCTGGCTGCGGCAATCAACGTGGCTGCCGATCGCGGTGGTGTGGCCTCGGACTTCCGCATTGTGGAGATTACCGAGGAGCTTACAGGCCTGATGCAACTGTTCAGTTCGGCTACAACAACAGTGCGCGAGAAGGTTATGCGTCGCGAGCTGGGCGTGTTGTATGATACTTGGAGCCAGATGCGCGCCCTCGAAAGCAAGAGTGGTCTGCGTGCCGAGTATATGCTCACCGCACCGCTCTCAATCAGGGATTAAACACGCCCAACACAAAACAAAAAGGGACTGCCTGACACACTGGTCGGGCAGTCCCTTTATTTATCCTCATCAGTTTATAACTCTCTAATGCACTTATAGGTGGTTTGGAGCAGTGTTTTGCCGACATCCACCAACTCTTCCGCAACGGGAGGTTCCGACACCACGCGCGACGAGGTGCAGTCAAACACCACGTTTTGGAGGCTGTCAACAACTCCGAATCCGTTATTGAAGGTGTAGTAACCAAAACTTCTGCGGCTGTCGGCCGAGAATATATCTCGACTCAGTTTATAGGCCGCGTGGTCGATACCCATCTGTGCGAGCAGTGTTGCGGCAAAGTCGCTCTGCGAACAGTACTTCTCGACCACCATAGGCTTGGCCACCGCACCACCCAGCCACAGCATAGGTATTCGGTGACGGATAACGGCACTTGCACTCGCGCCATAGGGATATTTGTAGGCGTGGTCGGCAATGATTACAACAAGGGTATTACTCCATTCGGGGCTTTGGCGCAGGCCCTCCACCACGCGTGCAATGCAGCTGTCGGCAAAGTACATCGAGTTGAGCATTTTGTCCTCAAACTCATTGATAGGCACATCAAACGGCTCGTGACTCGACAGGGTTTGCCACACCGCGAGATAGGGTTTATCGCCTTGTTCCAACTCCGTAACGACACCCACAAAATAGTCGGCCAGCACATCGTCGGCATAGCCCCATTTAGAGGTGGGTGCATCGAAGTTCAAATCCTTGTAGGCCACCAAGCGCTCGAAGCCCGTACCATAAAGGTACGACGCCATATTGGTGAAGTTCAAGTCGCCGCCGTGCACATAGGTCGTCGAGTATCCTTCGGCACGCAGACTACCCGCGATTGAGGGCAGGCGCGATGCGCGTTGCGGCTCCTTCATTATCGACATTGTGGGTTGAGAGCAGAATCCACTCAACGTTGCAAGTACACCTCGGTCGGTGCGGAACGACGCAGCTATCAGGTTCTCAAACCACACCGACTCCTCGCGCAGTCGTTGCAGGTTGGGCGCAACACTTCGGCCATCCACCACCTCGTCCATTGTCGAGCGGCCAAAGCTCTCGGCCAAAATCAGCACAATGTTGGGGCGTGAGGTTGTGAGCAGTTGCTGGGTCGAAGGGGCACTCTTGTCGGGGAAGATAGCCTCGGCCTGCTCGGCACAAAGTTCCTCGGCAAAGAAGTCGTATTGATCAAGGTTTTCGCCATCGGAAACAGACGACAGAAACGAGAATGCAGGATTCACAGCAGCGTGGTTGAGCACCGTCTTATCGTTGAAATAGACCTTCGACACGTTGGCTACGGCAGTTGTCACACCACCGCGAATAGCCAGAAAGTCCAAGCCCGCAAGAAGCAGAATCACAACCGAATAGAGTATGCGACGCAACCAGTTGAAACGAATCTCGGAGTTATAGAACGGGCGGATGCGTTTGTACACCGACAGCGACAGCACGAAATAGGCGGCAGCCACCACACACGTCACCACAAACTCCACCAGCGACACACTCGCCGCAGCCTCCTTGGGTGTCACCAGAAACTGCAACACCGAGCCGTCAAGCGGAAATCCCCAATATTTGTAGAGTCCGAGGTTGGATGCAAAACCTACGGCAATGATAGCCGCAGCAGTCAGACACCATCCGTAGCTGATTTTCTGCCACGCCTTGTGGGGCATCCACAGCGCGAGCAACATTATGAGTATGGGTAGAAGGCAGACATATCCCGCCATAGTTGCATCAAGGCTCAAACCGTGCAACACCACACCGGCCAGCTCCGACCACGAAGCATCGGCCACAAGCGAGGCGTACCACAGCAGGAACACAGGTTTTTGCAGCGCCGACAGCACCACTGTCGATGCAAAGAGCAGAAGTACAAATACGATATTACGAATCATCTGCGGAATGGATTTTCGGTAGAGACAAGGGAGGGGGTTACCTCACGCGGAGTTTACGACCCACGCGCAGGGTGGTTTTCGAGCTTATGCCGTTGAGTTTGCAGATGGCGGTCACGCTTGTGCCATACTTGCGGGCAATGCCTCCAAGGGTGTCGCCCGAACGAATGGTATGGTACTTGGCGGCCTTCTCCTCGGCAGCCTTGGCAGCAGCCTCGCGGTCTTTGCGCTCAACTTCGGCAATGATAGCCTCCGAAACCGACGCGCTGTCGGCACCCGCAGCCAAAGCCGAAGGGTCAATCAGACTCTCGTCATCCTCCAAGCCCTCGGTGGCACGCGAACGTATGTTGAAGAACTTGCGCTCCAAAAGGAAGGTGCCATATTTGAGGTTACCCGTCTCGAAATCAATCAGATGTTGAGGGTCGAAGGTTTGGTCGCAGTAGCGCATCTCGAAGTGAAGGTGCGGACCACGGCTTCGTCCCGTGCTACCGCCATAGCCGATAATCTCGCCTGCCGCAACCCAGTCGCCAACCTTCACATTGTTGCGCGAAAGGTGGGCATAGTAGGTCTCCAAACCGTTGGGGTGACGCAGGATGATAAGGTTACCGAAACCACCCGTATTGTAGTTGGAGTAGCGCACTCGGCCGGGGAAGGTGGCATAGATAGGCTCACCCGTTTTGAGTCCCAAGTCGATACCGTTGTGGTTGCGACGGCCACGCGGACCATATTTCGACACGATGCGTCCCATCACGGGGCAGTGGTAGTCGTCGAGAGTCTCCAATACCTTGACCTCAATCTCTTCGGGAAGGTCTTTGAGTTCGATATCGCGATAGGCAAAGATTTTGAGAGTATCCCAACGACTTGTAAACACCTCGCCCTGCGCCCACTCACTGCGGCGCGAGTCGAGGTATTTGTAGGTCATGTCGGAATACAACACCAGACTGACACCATTGCGGTCGGTTGCAACGGTGTCGATGGGTTGATGCGGACGCGCACTCAACGATATGGTCGGGCGTTGCTGCGCCTCGGCTCCAAGCCAGCACACAATCGCCACAAGAATCGCTACTAACCTTCTCATTGTCTATTTATTGAGAGCCAAAGCCAGCACCTCGTCGTTGGTGCGAACATAGTGGAAGGTCAGACCTTCGACATACTCGGGTTTGATGTCGGCGATATCCTTGCGGTTATCTTCGCTCAGGATGATGTCGGTAATACCTGCACGTTTGGCTGCCAGAATCTTCTCCTTGATTCCGCCCACAGGCATTACGCGGCCACGCAGAGTGGTCTCGCCGGTCATAGCCAGACGCTCGCGGATAGTGCGGCCCGTAAAGGTCGATGCAATCGAGGTCACCATAGTGATACCTGCGCTGGGGCCGTCCTTGGGAATAGCACCCTCGGGAACGTGGATATTGATGTCGAATTTCGAAAAACGCTCCTTGTCGATACCCAGCTCCTCGTAGTGAGCCTTCACCCACTCGTAGGCGATGGTAGCCGACTCCTTCATTACGGTGCCGAGGTTACCCGTCAGGCTGATGTCGCCCTTGCCGGGGGTCAGCAGCGACTCGATGTAGAGGATGTCGCCACCCACCTCGGTCCACGCCAGACCTGTAACCACACCTACCATACCTGCCACCTCGTAGCTATCCTCGCGGAAGCGGGGCATACCCAGAATCTTCTCGACATCCTCGGCGCTGATTGCGGGCGAGAATTGCTCCTCCATACCGATTTGTTTTGCACGATAGCGGGCAATCTTAGCCAGCGACTTGTCCAAAAGACGCACACCCGACTCGCGGGTATATTGCGAGATGATTTTCTCGATTACAGCAGGCTCGATGGTCAGGCTCTCGGCAGGTACGCCGTGTGCCTCGTTTTGTTTGGCAATCAAGTGGTTGGTTGCGATTTGCACCTTGTCCTCCAATATATAGCCGGGGATATTAATCATCTCCATACGGTCGCGCAGAGCGGGGGGAACATTGCCGATGTTGTTGGCAGTGGCAATGAACAGCACCTTGCTCAGGTCGTACTCCATATCGAGGTAGTTGTCGTGGAAAGTTGTGTTTTGCTCGGGATCCAGCACCTCCAACAGCGCCGATGCGGGGTCGCCGTGATTGCTTTGGCCTGTTTTGTCCACCTCGTCGAGGATGATGACGGGGTTCGACGAGCCACACTTTGCAATGGTCTTGATGATTCGACCGGGCATTGCGCCGATGTAAGTACGGCGGTGACCGCGAATCTCGGCCTCATCGTGCAGACCACCCAGCGAGATACGGCCGAACTTACGACCCAACGACTCGGCAACACTGCGTCCGAGCGAGGTTTTACCTACTCCCGGAGGGCCATACAAACACAGAATGGGCGACTTCAAATCGCCTTTCAGCTTGATTACGGCCAAGTGTTCGAGGATGCGGTCTTTGACCTCCTCCAAACCGAAGTGGTCGCGATCCAGACGCTCACGAGCCTGCACCAAGTCGAGGTTGTCCTCGGTGGTTTGGTTCCAAGGCAGATCCAGCATCAACTCCAAGTAGGTCATCTGCACCGAGTACTCGGCGATGGCGGGGTTGAGTCGCTCCAATTTGGCAAGCTCCTTCTCGAAGAGTTCGCCCACCTCTGTGCTCCATTGTTTCTCTTTGGCACGCTCGCGCAGACGCTCCACATCGCCTCCGTCGCCATCGGCACCAAGCTCGTCCTGAATGGTGCGGATTTGTTGTTGCAGGAAGTAGTCGCGTTGTTGTTTGTCGAGGTCTTGTTTGACCTTATTTTGAATCTCGTTTTTGAGTTCGGCCAGCTGTTGCTCCTTAACCAGAATTTCGAGCAGACGGCGGGCACGAATCAGCAGACCCGGAGCCTCCAACAAGTGTTGGCGGTCGGCGTCCGAGAAGTCCATATTGGTACAGATGAAGTTAATCAGGCTGCGACGCGAGTCGATGTTCTTGATTGCAAACACCGCCTCCTTGGGCATACCCGACGACATATTGATGATACCCAGCGCCACATCGCGAATCGAGTCCACCAGCGCCTCGAACTCCACATTATCTTTTTCGGGAGTCCAATCCTTGATGGGAGTAACGGTGGCCTTGAAGAAGGGCTCACTTGACAAAAACTCCTTAATCTCAATCTTTTCGAGTCCGTGCAGGATTACGGTCAGGTTGCCGTTGGGCATCTCCAAAATCTTCAGAATCTTGGCAGCGGTACCGATGCGATACATATCGCCGGGGCCGGGAACCTCAACGTCGCTCTCCTTTTGGAGCACCGCACCCAGCAGTCCGCCGTTTTGCTCGACATCGCGTACGAGTTTCATCGACTTCTCGCGACCCACAGTGATGGGAGTAATCGAGCCGGGGAACATCACCGAGCTACGCAGGGTAAGTATAGGCAACACCTCGGGGATGACCGTACCTGTGGGCAACTCATCGTCGTCGCCACCGGTAATGGGAATCACCTGATGCGAGCCGTCAAGCATATCCGAAATGCTCGACAGGTCTTCAATTTCTACTTTTATCTTCTTATCCATATATTTCTAATCCCTAAAACTGCGCAAAGGTAGTATTTTTTCTGCGAAAAATCTCACATTCTCACTCAAAACCGCTATCTTTGCACATTGTGAATATAATTTAACACGCTATAAACGTATGGCATTAGCAGATAAGTATGTCCCCGGGGACATTGAAGGCAAGTGGTACGAGCGTTGGGAAAGCACCAACATCTTCCACTCGACCCCCGACAACCGTGAACCTTATACAATTGTTATTCCGCCCCCCAACGTGACGGGTATGCTCCACATGGGCCACATGCTCAACAACACTCTGCAAGATGTGTTGGTGCGCCGCGCACGTATGATGGGCAAAAACGCCTGCTGGGTACCCGGTACCGACCACGCAAGTATCGCTACCGAGGCCAAGGTGGTAAAGAAACTCGCCGAGCAAGGTATTCGCAAAAGCGACCTGTCGCGTGAGGAGTTCTTGGAGCACGCTTGGGATTGGACCCGCGAGCACGGCGGTATCATCCTCAAACAGCTGCGCAAACTCGGCGCTTCGTGCGACTGGGACCGCACCTCGTTCACTATGGACGAGATTCGCAGCGAGAGCGTAATCAAAGTGTTTGTTGACCTCTACAACAAGGGCCTCATCTATCGTGGTCTGCGTATGGTGAACTGGGACCCCAAAGCCCAAACTGCGCTGAGCAACGAGGAGGTTATCTACAAAGAGGAGCAGAGCAAACTCTACTACCTGCGCTACTATGTTGACGAGCCCGCGGGCAGCACCGATGGCCAGGAGGCAGATGCAGTGACTCTGGCCCCCGACGCACCGTTCGACCCCACCGTCAAACATCAAATTCTGCACCGCGATGCCCAAGGTCGCCGCTACGCTGTGGTTGCTACCACTCGTCCCGAGACCATTATGGGTGACACCGCGATGTGTATCAACCCCAAAGACCCCAAGAACAGCTGGCTCAAAGGCAAACGCGTGATTGTACCTCTGGTTGGCCGTTCGATTCCCGTTATCGAGGACCGCTATGTCGAAATCGAGTTCGGTACAGGTTGCTTGAAGGTAACTCCCGCACACGACACCAATGACTATATGCTGGGTAAAACCCACTCACTCGAAACCATCGACATCTTCAACCCCGACGCTACCATCAGCGAGGCAGCAGGTATGTACGTTGGTATGGATCGCGAGGATGTTCGTCGCCAAATCGTTATCGACATCGAGGCTGCAGGTCTGATGGAGAAGGTCGAGAACTATGTCAACAAAGTTGGCTACTCGGAGCGTAACCCTTCGACTGCTGTTGAGCCCCGTCTGTGTATGCAGTGGTTCCTCGCGATGCAACACTTTGCCGACATCGCCCTTCCTCCCGTAATGAACGACGAGTTGAAGTTCTATCCCTCGAAATACAAAACCACCTACAAAAACTGGCTCGAGAACATCCAAGACTGGTGTATCAGCCGTCAATTGTGGTGGGGTCACCGTATCCCCGCCTACTTCCTGCCCGCAGGCGAAGGCGAGGAGCGTTTCGTAGTTGCCGAAACCGCAGAGAAAGCTCTCGAACTCGCACGCGCAATCGCTGGTTATGAGAATATCACCATCGAGGAGCTTCGTCAAGACGAGGATGCACTCGACACTTGGTTCAGCTCGTGGTTGTGGCCTGTGTCGCTGTTCGACGGCATCAACAACCCCGGCAACGAGGAGATTAACTATTACTACCCCACCAGCGACTTGGTGACCGGTCCCGATATTATCTTCTTCTGGGTAGCCCGTATGATTATGGCAGGCTACGAGTACAACGGTGATATGCCCTTCCGCAACGTTTACTTCACAGGTATCGTGCGCGACAAGTTGGGCCGCAAGATGAGCAAATCGCTCGGTAACTCGCCCGACCCGCTCGACCTGATTGCCAAATATGGTGCCGATGGTGTTCGTTGCGCGATGTTGCTGTGTACCAGCGCAGGTAACGACCTGATGTTCGACGAGACTCTGTGCGAGCAAGGCCGTAACTTCGCCAACAAGATTTGGAACGCCTACCGTCTGGTTGGTGGTTGGAGTATCGACGAGTCGCTCGCCCAAACCGAGGGTAATGCAATGGCCATCAAGTGGTTTGACGCAACCCTCAAAAAGGCTGTTGCCGAAATGGACGACCACTTTGCACAATACCGCATCTCGGACGCACTCAAAACCGTTTACCGTCTGTTCTGGGACGACTTCTCGGGCTGGTATCTCGAGATGGTGAAACCCGCCTACCAAGCGCCCATCGACGCGGCTACTATGGAGGCAACCCGCGGTTTCTTCGACAAGCTGCTGCGTCTGCTGTCGCCCTTTATGCCCTTCATCACCGAGGAGTTGTGGCAAGACCTCGCGCCCCGTGGCGAGGAGAGCCTCTGCTTGGCAGCAATGCCCGCAGTCGAGGAGTGGGACAACACTCTGATCGAGAACTTCGGCCCCGTAGGTGAGGCTGTGAGCGCAGTGCGTGCTATCCGCAAGAGCAAAAACATCCCCAACCGCGAGCCTCTGGCACTGAAAGTTATCTGCGATGACAACTACCACACCGAGTTCGAGCCTCTGCTCATCAAGATGGCAGGTCTTTCGGGCGTGGAGTACGTCACCGAGAAGGACGCTACCGCCGAGAGCTTTATGGTTAAGACCACCCAATACTTCGTGCCTATGAGCGAGCAGATCGACGTCGAGGCCGAGTTGGAGAAGCTCAATAAGGACCTCGCATACTTCGAGGGCTTCCTTGCAGGCGTAATGAAGAAACTCGGCAACGAGCGCTTTGTGTCGTCGGCTCCCGCCAAGGTTGTGGAGACCGAGCATGCCAAGAAACGCGACGCCGAGGCCAAGATTGCCGCTATCAAGGAGCGTCTTGCTGCCCTTAGCAAATAGTTTGCTACAATGCGGGTTGGGCTTCGGGCCCAACCCCAACCTATAAAAACGCAATAGGCTGTCCGCACTGGACAGCCTATTGTGTTTTATTTATATAAGGTATTACTTTCGGGCAGAGTCGATAAGTGCATCGACGGCTTGATCCCAACTGAAACGTTTTTTCTCTTCGGGCATCGAGGCCACCATCGGTGCGTGGAGCTCGTCGTGCCAGAAACGCGACAAGGCGTCGGCGATACCCTCGACCGAAGGCTCGCACACCAAGCCCGTGCGCTCGTTGATAACAATCTCGCCCAAGCCGCCAACGTCGGTGGCAATCATCGGAACATCGAAGTTGTAGGCAATCTGCGTCACTCCACTTTGGGTTGCGGTGCGATAGGGCAACACCAGCGCGTCGGTCAGCGAGAAGTAGAGGGGCACCTGCTCGTCGGGCACAAACCAGTCGTGCAGCAGGATGTCGTCGGCAAGTCCGAGTCGCTCAATTTGCTCGGTGTAGGGGCGCTTGTCGGTGTAGAACTCGCCCGCAACAATCAGTCGGCGACCCTCGGTCTTACCCTCGGCTTTGAGCTTGGCCCACGCGTCGAGCAGCATATCCAAACCCTTGTAGTCGCGAATAAGTCCAAAGAAGAGCATATAATCCACTTCGGGATTGAGTCCCAAGCGGTTGCAGGCCTCGCGGCGGTCGATGCGCTGACCAAAATTCTCGAATATGGGGTGCGGCGAATAGACACACTTCTGACCGCGAGTGAACTCGGCGAGGGTGCGTCCCACGTCGTGCGACATATAGACAAAGCCATCGACACTATTCACAAAATAGCGGGTCAGCATCGAGTCGAACCAGTGGTGTTCGTGGGGCACAACATTGTCGATTTGGCACACCACGCGAGTGCGACCGTTACCCCTTGCAATGCGAGCTATGGTACCGAAGCAGGGAGCCATAAAGGGAGTCCAATACTTCAATACCAGCAGGTCGGGAGCCTCGCGGCGGATGAGCTGCCCCACCTTAATCCAGTTGAGCGGGTTGACGGTACTCACACAGCGCGTAATCCTGACATCTTGGGGTGGCTCGCCATCGCGGTATTGGCTCTTGCCGGGGAACAGCAGCGAGGGGTATTGCACCGTAAAGGTGAGCACCTCGGCAGCGTCGCCGCGCTTGTTGAAGGTGCGGGCGAGGGTCTCCATAATGGAGGCAAGACCTCCGCGATAGGGATATGCAGGGCCGAGTATGGTTACTTTGAGGCTCATCGTGCAGAGTTATAGGCATCGACACCGCTTTGCAGGAAGTCGATGTAGTTTTGGATATTGAGGTCGTAGCCCTTGGTGGGTACGAGTTGATTGCCGTCGGCGTCTAAAAGCAGGTAGGCGGGTTGCGAACTGATGCCATAGCGCGAGTTCACGATATAGGAGTTCTTCTTGCCAATGCTTTTGAGAGTCTTGCCGCCCTCGGTGGTAAGCCACTCGCTTTGGGGCAGGGCAAGTTTGTCGTCGGAGTAGAGGGCGATGATGATGTAGTCCTCGCTGAGGCGACGCAGCACCTCGGCATCCGACCACACGCGTGCCTCCATCTCGCGGCAGTTGACACATCCGTGACCCGTAAAGTCGAGGAACACGGGTTTACCCTCGCGACGTGCAGCCTCCAAGCCTTGCTCCAAGTCGAAGTAACCTTCGAGGCCGTGGGGTAGGTGCAACACGTCGGAGTATTTTATTTCGGTTTTGCTCTGCGCGGGGGTAGCGGGGGCAGAGGTTGCGCCCATCACAAAGTCTTGGGTCGAGATGGGGGGCAGGTATCCCGACAGCGCTTTGAGCGGTGCGCCCCACATTCCGGGAATCATATAGACCACGAACGAGAACACACCAATAGCCAGCGCAAGTCGCAGAACGCTAATATGTTTGACCTCGCTGTCGTGGGCGAAACGGATTTTGCCCAGCAGGTAGAATCCCATCAGCGAGAACACCACAATCCAGATAGCAAGATAGACCTCGCGGTCGAGCAATCCCCAGTGATAGGTTTGGTCAGCCACGCTCAGGAATTTTAAACCGAGGGCTACCTCAACAAAACCAAGCACAACCTTCACAGAGTTGAGCCAGCCACCGCTTTTAGGCAGGGTTTTGAGCATCGAGGGGAAGAGCGCCAGCAGGGTGAAGGGCAGCGCAAAGGCCAGCGAGAATGCGAGCATAGTCACAATAGGCTCCCAAAACTCACCCGAGGTGGATTTAACAATCACAGTACCCACGATGGGGCCTGTGCACGAGAACGACACCAGCACCAGAGTGAGCGCCATAAAGAACAGACCACCCAGGCCACCACGTTCGCTACCTCGGTCGGCTTTGTTGACCAGCGAGCTGGGCATAGTAATCTCGAACGCACCGAAGAACGACGCGGCAAAGACCATAAACACCACAAAGAACACCACATTAGGCAGCCAGTGTGTTGCCAGCCAATTGAAGATGTCGGCAGTCACAGCCTCGCCACCAATCAGTCGGGTTGCAAGGATGATAACGGCAATGGGAAGTGTATAGAGCAGTACGATGAACGCACCATACATCAGCGCTTTGAAACGGCCGCGACGTTTGTTCTCGTCGCCCTTGATGAAGAACGACACAGTCATCGGCACCATAGGGAATACGCACGGAGTGAGCAGCGCAGCAAAACCCCACAGCACAGCCTCGATAATCAGCGCCCACATTGAGCCTCCTTCGCTCTGCTGCTCGGCCACGACCTCGGCTTGGGGTGCGGGCTCGGTGGCAACAGGGGTTTCGGCGGTGGGTTCTGTGGGTTCAGCCTCCTCGCTCTCGGTGGCGGCAGGTTGCGCGGCTACGGGTTGCGCAGGGATGAGCTTTGTCATCGGCACCGACTTGGGCTCGGTTTTGGGAGCCTCGGCGGCAGGTTGCTCGGCAGGCTCACTTGTGATGGCCTTCTTTATGCGGCTCGAAATATCGCGCACCTTGGTAGGCGAAACGGGAGTTGTGCGCTCGGCGGCAACATAGTCGGCAATCGAGAACTTGAAGAGTTGCTCGTCGGGAGGAGTGCAGCTACCCTCGTTGCAAGCCATCCACTCGACGGTCACATCGATATCCACATTGTTGTAGGGGCGCACAGCCTGCACAAAGCGCACACTTCCCTCCCAATAGCCGATATTGGCGTCGAAGGTCTTGTCATAGGTTTTGGTTGCGGGCTTGTCGCTTGTCACCTCGCCCACCAACGCAAACCCCTCCGAAGGGGCTACGGTGATGACGGTGGGGTTGATACCGCAATCGTAGGGACCAAAGTCATAGATGTGCCACGAGCGGTCGATGCGGGCATCAAGCACAAGGTTGTAGAGGGTGTCGTTTTGTTTCTCGATACGGGTTGACCACTTTACGGGGCTGGTTTGGGCCGCAGCCGAGAGTACGCACACGATGGTGCACAACAGAAGGGTTATGATTCGTTTCATATTGAGTCGGAATGAATATTAGTCGTAGTTAAAGGGGTCGATATCGGCAACAATGGTGTGTGTTTGGCCATTCTCGTCGGTGAGTTCGACGGTGAGTTGATAGGTGGTGGGCACAGTGGTCTTCGACAGCCACGAGATGCGGGCATAGGGACCCACCAGACTCAAATCCTCGGGCGTAAGGTCGGAAACCAGTTTGGTCACCTTCTCGTAGCCATACAGAAACATCTGGTCGTCAATCTCGGTGATGGCCGAATATTCGGCCTCGACAAGGCGTTTGTAGCCGTTATCGACATATCGTTTGAGCGTGGTGAAGGTCAGCTCGGCCACGCCAGCCAGCGACTCACCTGCGGGAATCACCTCGCCGTTGCGTTTGACATCCTTGTTAATCGAAAGGTCCATCGACACAAAACCGAGGTCGGTCGAAGTGTACTCATAGGCGGGGTGGTCAATAAGGATTTTGCGAGTGCCCTTGTACTTGGTGTCGCCCCACTTTTGGCACAGAGCATTGTACTTGGCCTCATCGCGATAGGTTGCGCTATATACGGGCTCCTTGCCCCAAAAAAGGAGTTTGATTTGGGGTGTGAAGGTCGATAGATTTTCGGGGCGTTTATAGACAATCTCGGGGTTGGCCTTGCGCCAGTAGAGCACATAGCCCTCCTCGCGGACGTAGCGCAAATCCTCGCACGAAGTTATCGACAACACCGCCGCAGCCACTACGGCCAGCGCGACGATGCGTTTTGTAATATTACGAACAGTTCTCATAGAGTACAAATATAGTGTTTTTGCGGGACAAAACCAACATAGGGGAGGTTTGTCCTCATAACGTTGTGGTGTGCGGTTTTATTTTTACTTGGTCACACCCATATACTCGACCAGATAGCCACGGCAGTGGAAGGTCAGCGACAGGGCTCCCGCTCCACTCTCATCATCCGACACAATGCGTTTGCCCGAAAGGTTGGTGATGATGTATTTGGGGTATTTGATTTCGCCAATGGAAGGAACGATTCCCTCCTCGGGTGCGCTTATGATATGCTCATAATCAACCATCTCGGAGCTGATTCCATCGACCTGCATCGTCAGGCGGGGCATCATCGCCACAAAGTGGGTGTTGTGCATAGTAAGGGTCATTGTGCCAAGAGCCGAGGGTTCAAGCGAGAACTCGACACCCTTCTCGGCAAAGACCTCGCCGTCGGTGAGTGATGTGGTTTGCAACACGCCGACGTATTGTCCATCTACCTTGTTGGCATTGGGGATTATTTCGCTGCCACACGCACTCAGCAGGGCGGCGCAAAGGAGTATAATGAGTCTTTTCATAGCTATTTAGTGTCTATTGTGATGTTAAGTGTTATGCCCAGCGTTGTGGGTTTGCCTCGTTGCAGGAAGCGGTTGCCCATCGATGCAAAGCAGAATGTATTGTAGCGGGTGTTGGTGAGGTTGCGACCCCACAGCGCCACCGAGCCATACTCCGTATGCAGGCGCACCGACGCATCGAGCAGTGCATAGAATGGTTGCACAAACTCGCCCGCCTCGTCCCACACTATGGAGCCCACGCCGCTCGCGCGCGCACCAAACTCGATTCGCTCGGCCCACTTGTGACCCAACTCGATGGTGTAGGTTGCGCCCACATTGAGCGTGTGACGCGGAACATAGGGCACGCGGTTGCCGCTGTAATCGTCGTGACCACTGCGGAACTCCACAAAGCGCGCATCAGTAAAGCCCCAAGCAGCATCCAAGTCGAGTCCCTTGATGGGGTTTGCTGCGGCCGACACCTCAACTCCAAGGCTACGCGTGCGACCCGCATTGGTCATTCGTCGGCCCGTGAGGTCATCCTCGGGGAAAACCGTCAGCTGTTGGTCGCGGCAGTCGATGGCAAACAGCGCCACATCGCCACGATAGCGACCGTCCGAGGAGTTCAGACGCGCACCCAGCTCGTAGTTCCACGCGTGTTCGGGCTTGTAGGCTGTAACCTCCTTCTCGTTGAGGTGCTGACCTCCGAACTCGGCAATCAGGTCCTGACGCAAAATCTCGCTGAACATCTGGGTGTTGAATCCGCCAGCCTTGTAGCCGCGCGAAATGGTTGCATAGGCCGTACCACCCACCTCGCCACTCCAACGATACGAGGCCGACACGCGGGGCGCAAACTCCAAGAAGGTTTGGTTCATCGCGCCGTACTGGTCAATCAATAGCGGTTTTAAAATATCACCTTCCGATGTATGGAATGTGCAAGAAGTATCCACATATTTGGTAAACTCCAAGCGAGTAAACTCGAAGTCGCCGCGCACACCCGCAACAAAGCGCCAATTCCCCAGTTCATAGGACGACTCGTGATAGAGTGCGCCACCCGAGGTGTGGTTGATGAAGTCGGTGTCGAGGCGGAAACTATCGTCACCCCAAGTTATGTCGTGTGCAATGTTTTTCAGAATAAGGTTGTCGATACCCGCCTGCTTGAACACTACGGGCGCACCCATAGCCGTATGGTTGTAGAATCCGAAGGCTCCCACCAGCCAATCGTAGCCACCCAGCGAGCGGGTCGAACGCACCACAATGTCTTCGGTCAGGGCGTTCATACGTTTGGCCTGTTCGAGTGTGAAGTAACTCTCGGGCAGGAAGTCTTGGTCCATAATCATTCGGTCGTCGAGAAACTGATAGCTCGAAACGCTCGACAGCTCTACCCCATCCCATCGCTTGCGCAGAGTAAGTCCCTCGGTCAGCGTGGTGCGAGCATAGGAGCACTCGTCGTTATACTCAATGCGATCGGTCTGCATATAAGCGTATGGGTAGCCGCCTTGATTGACATAGCCAAAGGCAATGGTGTTGTCGATATCCAACCCTCGGAGCGTGCGGTGCTGAACGCGGATGCGGGCGCTACCCTCGTTGCCAAAGTCGCACATCGTGTTGTCGTAGAGGTTGGTGAAGAGTCCGTCGGTGTGACCCCACTGACCACTCACCGAGATTCCCGTGCGCTCGCCCGTCTTGTGGAGCAGTGCCAGCGAGAACTTGCAGGTGTTGCCCGTGCCATACTCCGCACCAAACTTTATGCCCTGCCACGCCAGCGGAGCAAGCGTATAGATGTTGATTGCGCCACCCATCGAGTTGCGACCATAGAGCGTTGTCTGCGGGCCGCGCAACATCTCGACGCGCGCAATGTCGGCCATATCGGTGTCAAACGAGTTTTTCTCCATCAGGGGCACACCATCCACCGTCACAGCCACCGCGGCGTTGTCGATACGCGCACCAAGTCCACGCACATACATCGACGAGGTTATGCGCGAGCCGTAGTCGGGCATATAGAAGTTGGGCACGCCGCCCGAAATGCCTTTGATACCGCTAATCGCGCGACGCTCAATCTGTGTGGCATCCATCACCGAAGTTGCCGCCGCCTGTTGCGAGAGGTTGAGTCCCTGCTTTACGGCCACGATGCTCACATCGTCGAGACGCAGGAGCGTGTCACCCTCAACGCGGGGAATCTCCTCTCCGCGCGGTCGGGCACCCACCGTTGCCACCGACAATACCATCAGTATGACCCAAAGAAGTCGTTTCATCGTTCAACAAAGCGACAAAGATACGCTTTTATGGCAAATTTTCAAATCACCCTACGGGTGCCGCCGAAATGACTCCGAAAAAAGTCGAAAAACCGCTTGCGAAATTCTTTTGATTTTTGTAACTTGCAACCAAGTTTAACCCGCTAATATCTTAATGTTATGAAACGGATTATTAATATTATTGCGTTTTGCGCAGTGGCATCCTTTTTCACGGGATGTGGTTTAGTCTTAAATCCCAATTTATCCAGTTTACGCACATATATATCGTGTTATATGGTCAATGGCTCGCAACAAGACATCCGAATTGAGACCAAACGAGGGAATAACAATGTTGGCACCATCTACGATGTTGCCCAAGGCGATACAATGACATTAATACAATATCCTGGTGCGCAATATCAGGATACGGTATATGATATTTATGATTCACTTGAAATGCAATACATATACATTGCAGCCACCTTAGTAAATGACTTGGGAGTTGAAGTGCCATTCATTCCTAAATATTACGAAAAATATGGACACTATAACATTGGTGATGTAATGCGTGACTATGACAAATGCCTATATCAGAAAATTAGAATTTACGACAGCAACGGACAAAGAACAAGAGAATGGACAAAACTTGACACCGACGGGCGCTCTCCATACTCCACTTGGAATAATCAAAACAAGTGGAGATGTGTTGTGGGGAAATATATCGGAGGAGAAGAATATAACGGTATAGTTGCACATTTCGACTGCTTCTACACCATCACTGATGACGACCTAATTCCCGAGGAGAGTGCTGAGGAGTAGGGTAGTTGAGATTTGAAAAAAAACGGGCGCGGGAGTTGATTTTCCTGCGCTTTTTTATTATCTTGCAATCGGAATAGTAACCTTTTAATAAATGAGTGCTATGAAAAGGTTTTTGCGAATATTTTTTGTAGGAATTACAGCCATCGGACTGACATCATGCCTGACAACTCTGATTTTGGAAGGGTTGGTGAACTCCGTAAACAAAGAGCAGGGCAAAGAGCAGGACAAGACATACGATTTCGAAATAAACACCTTCTGCGAGTACATCGTAGTTAACAACTCGAGCCGCGATGTGAGGGTCTATTTCACCAACAAAAGCACCCCCGTGACAGACCCCAACTACGAGTCTGTAAGCTATCCCGTAGTGCCCAAAGGTGGCAGGCGTATCATTCACAGCCACAAGTCGATAGGCCAAAAATCCGACGACATCAGCGCCGTAATGAAGGAGAACCCCTACGCACTGCTCGACCTCGCGGAACGAAAGATTATAGTCTATGAGTACGACCCCGAAAAAACCTCCTATCAGTTGCAGTTACAATGGTGGGCCTCGGGCTACGACAAGTCGCTCTCGCCCTTTGTGCCGAACAACTGGATACTGACCGTTCACAAAGATGTGACCACCCTCGACAACGGAACGTGGGTCGGTATGTACGACTGCTCCTACACCTACTACATCACCGACGAGGCGTTAAAAGAGGAGTAACGGCAGTGAATAAATATTTTCGTAGGTTTGCGCGAGTCGCAAACCTACGATTTTTTGATACAACCCAAAAAAAATGAAACAAGGCGAGGTTTCTGAACGCAAATTGCTATCTTTGTGGAAATTTAGCATCAAATTATGACTTTCGGAAAATATATCACAGCGGCATTCATTGCCATCGCGGCGGTTGCCTGCGCAGGACAAAGTGGCAAAACCAACACACAGCAAGCCACCGTCACCATCGAGCCCAAGAAGGTGGCACTGCCCGAGTTGCCCGGTTTTATCAACAACCAACAGGAGGCTACCGAGTATATGGCCGAGCACTATTGGGACCGCTTCGACTTCACAGACACAACCTACATCGACACCCTGCAATCCATCGAAATCGCCTTTGGTCAATACACCAAACTACTCTCGATGGTATCGCCCGAGTTGGCCTGCAAGTCGATGAAGAGCACTATGACCAAGGCACAAAAGTGCAAGCCTATGTTCGATGAGTTTGCCGCCCACGCCGAGAAGTATCTCTACGACCCCAACTCGCCCGTCAAAAACGAGGAGGCCTACATCGGCGCCTTGGAGGTGATGGCAACAACCCCTCTGTATGACGAGTGGGAGAAGATTCGCCCCCAATCGCAGCTCACCCTCGCGCTCAAAAACCGTATGGGAACACGCGCAACAGACTTCGGCTACGTCACCAAAACGGGCAGTCGCGGAACATTGTACTCTATTCGCGCGCCCTACACCCTGCTGTTTATCAACAACCCGGGATGTCCCGCCTGCAAGGATGTACGCGAGCAGATTTCGGCCTCGCCGATGCTCACCGAGCTTATCAACGAGGGCGTAATCAAGGTATTGGCACTCTATCCCGACGAGGACCTCAAAGAGTGGTACGACTATCAGCCCAATATGCCCGACAACTGGATTAACTCCTACGACAAGTCGATGAAGATGAAAAACGACGAGCTCTACGACCTGCGTGCAATTCCCACGCTCTATCTGCTCGACCAAGATAAAATTGTTTTGCTCAAAGACTGCATGTCGATACCCACCATTGAGCAGACCATTTACTATCGCGATTATCACAACAAACAATAATAACACACACATCAACTATGACAATCATTGACGGAAAACTTACCGCTCAACAACTGCGCACCGAAATCGCTGCCGAAGTGGCCGAAATGGTAGCCGCAGGACAACCCGCACCTCACCTCGTGGCCATCCTCGTGGGCAACAACGGTGCAAGTATGACCTACGTCGCTAACAAAGAGAAGATGTGCGGCGAGTGCGGATTCCGCTCGACCGTGCTCCGTATGCCCGAGGAGACCACCGAGGAGCAACTGCTCGCCGAGGTGGAGCGACTCAACAACGACCCCGAGGTTGACGGCTTCATCGTACAACTCCCCCTGCCCAAGCACATCGACGAGCAACGCGTAATCGAGGCTATCTCGCCCCGCAAAGACGTTGACGGTTTCACCCCCATCAACGTAGGTGCTATGGTTCTTGGCTTGGAGTGTTTCGTACCCGCAACGCCCGCAGGTATTCTCGAACTGCTCAAACGCTACGAAATCCCCACCTCTGGCAAGAAATGCGTCGTTATCGGCCGCAGCAACATCGTAGGTCGTCCTATGTCGGTGCTCCTGTCGCAAAAAGGCTGGGATGCAACCGTGACCCTCTGTCACAGCCGCACCGCAAACCTCGCCGAGACCGTAGCCGAAGCCGACATCGTAATCGCAGCGCTCGGTATCCCCGGATTCGTCAAAGCAAATATGGTTAAAGAGGGTGCAACCGTAATTGACGTGGGTATCACTCGCGTGGCTGCCGACAATGCTCGTGGCTACAAAGTGGTTGGCGACGTGGACTACGATGAGGTAGCGCCCAAATGCGCATACATCACACCCGTTCCCGGTGGCGTAGGACCTATGACCATCATCTCACTGATGAAAAACACCCTCATCGCCGCTAAACGTCGCAAGTAATTGTGTATTGTTCTTTTTGAGTCATCAAAAAGAACCAAAAAATGACCCGCAGACCGGGGGTGTAAATACAGTAGGAGTCCCATAAAGGGGCTCCTACTGTATTTATATAGACCACGGTTGGGACATTTTGATTCATTGACGATTCAATAAGAATATTCCATTTCTTGTATTTTGTTAGTACTCTTTAAGTTATCAAGTGTATCAGAAAAGAGTTGCGGCTGTCTATAAAACATTTGCCCCGCATCCAAAAGGATACGGGGCAAATGTTTATCGGGCGGTCTGCGCCTCATTTTTTTGGTACTTTTTTGATGACTCAAAAAAGTACATACCTAAATAACAAATGAAATCTCTTTGAACAGGAAACTGCGGGGGCCGTCGGGGGTGTCGATGAGGAGGTCGCCGCGGGGTGCTACGTCGCGGATTGTGCCACGCAGAGAGGAGCCGTCGGGAAGGAGAAATTGCGCTTCGACGCCTCGACGATACATCCGCTCAATATACTCGGCGTGAAGAGCTTCGGCATTGAGTGCCAAGTCGTTGTAGCGAAGGCGAAGTGCCTCGGCGAAGTGCGATAGTACCTCATCGCGGTCGAAGGTGTGACCTGCGGCCAGAGCCATAGATGTGGGGTTGGGTAGCGAGGGGTCGAAAGTGGTCTGATTGACATTGATTCCGATGCCGACAACCGAGCGCGACACGAGGGCTCCCGACAGAGAGTTTTCGATAAGCACACCGACCAACTTGCGGTCGCCGACGTAGATGTCGTTTGTCCACTTGATTGTGGTGGCGATTTGGAAGTGGGTGAAGGTGTCAACCAAGGCCAGGGCCACGCACTCCAAGAGCGAAAATTGAGCCGCTACCGCCAAATTTTCGGGAGCAAGCACCACACTGAACATCAGGTTCTTGCCCGCGTCACTCGCCCAGCGGTTACCCCTCTGTCCGCGCCCCTCGGTTTGATACTCGGCCACGATAATATCGCCGTGCGCGTAGCGCGGATTGCGAGCCTCGTCGTTGGTCGAGGTGAGTGTGTCGAAACGATAAATCATCGGCGCGAAAAGGGGGTTAAATTTTTATTCGATTTTGCTTTGGGGTGTTAAATTTCGGGGCATATGGACGAAAAATTACACTCTCCGCAAGCAAAGGTATGATTTTGAGTGCAAAATCACAATTTGTTTTGTACATTTGCGCACACAAAATTATAGGTCAAATGAAGAACACTAAAAACATCGTTGGCATCATCGCACTTGCAGTGTGTGCTGTCGCAACCTTTGCATCGTGCAATAAAACTATGAAAATAAATATGTTGCCCTATCCCGAGACCCGCTGCGAGGCTGTGGTGGACAACTACTTCGGTACCGAGGTGGCTGACCCCTACCGCTGGTTGGAGGACGACCGTTCGGCCGAAACTGCCGAGTGGGTTGCCGCACAAAACCGTGTGACCTTCGACTATCTGCACCAAATTCCGTTCCGCGACGCTGTGCGCGAGCGCCTTACCGAGCTCTACAACTATCCCAAGGTGGGTATGCCCCGCCGCGTGGGTGATTGGTGGCTGGTGTTCCGCAACGACGGACTGCAAAACCAATCGGTGTTGTACCGCTGCTCGTCGCCCGAGGACAAGGGTGAGGTGCTGCTCGACCCCAACACCCTGAGCGAGGATGGTACCGTAGCGCTGTCGGCTGTGGCTTACTCGGAGAATGGTCGCTATATGGCCTACTCGGTGTCGGTTGCAGGCTCCGACTGGGTTGAGATTCGCATCCGCGAAGTAGCAACAGGCAAAGACCTCAAAGATGTCATCCGCAACGTGAAGTTCTCGGGTGCATCGTGGGCTGCCGACTCCAAAGGATTTTATTACAGCGCATACGACAAGCCGAAGAAGGGTGCTGAACTGAGCGAGCAAAACCGCTTCCAAAAGGTTTATTACCACAAGCTCGGCCAAGCGCAACGCAACGATGCGTTGATTTACGAAGATAAAGAACACCCCCTGCGTTACTTCTCGTCGGGCGACTCGGATGATGGCCGCTGGCTGTTTGTCTATGGCTCGGAGGGTACCTACGGAACCGAGATTCTCTACCGCAAGGCTGCCGACCGCAAGGCTCCCTGGAAGGTGCTGTTCAAAGGTTTCGAGTGGGAGTACTCGATTATCCACGCCGAGGGTGATATGGCCTATGTATTGACCAACCAAGACGCCCCCAACTGCCGATTGATGGAGGTTGAATTGGAGTCGGGCACTATTGTTCGCGACGTTATTCCCCACCGCGAGGACGCTCTGTTGGAGAGTGTTTCGGCTGTTGGTGGCGGTTTCGTGGCTCGCTACCTCAAAGACGCCTGCTCGAAAGTTGAGCAATGGACTTTAGAGGGCGAGAAGGTACGCGACGTTGCTATCGAGGGTATCGTGTCGGCTTCGGGCTTTGGTGGCCAAATGACCGACTCGACCGTGTTCTACTCGCTGACAGGCTTCACCTCGCCTTCGAGCGTTTGGGAGCTCAACCTCAACTCGGGCGAGAGCCGCGAGATCTTCCCCGCCGAGGTGTGCTTCAACCCCGATGACTTCGAGACCAAACAGGTGTTCTTCACCAGCAAGGACGGCACCCAGGTTCCGATGTTCATCACCCACCGCAAGGGCCTCAAACTCAAAGGTAACAACCCCACATATCTGTATGGTTACGGTGGTTTCAGCTCGAACCGCACCCCTCGTTTCGTACCTGCTGCCATTATGCTGATGGAGCAAGGCGGTGTTCACGTAGAGGTTTGTCTGCGTGGCGGTAACGAGTATGGCGAGGAGTGGCACCGTGCAGGTATGCTCCAAAACAAACAAAACGTATTCGACGACTTTATCGGCGCTGCCGAGTGGCTCATCGCCGAGGGTTACACCTCGCCCAAGAAACTGGCTATCGCCGGTGGCTCAAACGGTGGTCTGCTCGTGGGTGCATGTATGACCCAACGTCCCGACCTCTATGCTGTGGCACTGCCCGCAGTAGGCGTTATGGATATGTTGCGCTACCACCTGTTCACCGTAGGTTGGGGATGGGTTGTAGAGTACGGCTCGAGCGAGAGTGAAGAGCAATTCCCCTGGGTTTATGCCTACTCGCCCCTGCACAACATCCGCGACGGCGTGAGCTATCCCGCAACTCTGGTCACCACTGCCGACCACGACGACCGCGTAGTTCCTGCCCACTCGTTCAAGTTTGCTGCACGCCTGCAAGCGGCACAAGGCTCGGAGCGCCCCACCCTTATCCGCATCGACACCAATGCGGGTCACGGCGCGGGTAAACCCACATCGAAACGCATCGACGAGGCGGCCGACACCTACTCGTTTATGCTGTGGAACACCGACACCGAGTTCCGCCCCGTAAAGAAATAACCCGAACTAAATAACTTACAACACAGAAACAAACACTATGAAAGTTTACAAATTTGGTGGTGCATCTGTCCGCTCGGCGGAGGGTGTACGCAACCTCAAATACATCATCGAGGACCAAAGCGAGCTGTTCATCATCATCTCGGCGATGGGCAAAACTACCAACGCTTTGGAGAACATCCTTGACTTGTTCTACAAGGGCGACAAAGAGGGCTCGCTGGCCGCAATCGCTGAGGTGGAGACCTACCACACCACCATTATGGACGACCTGTTTGGCAAGGGCGTTGTTCCCGCATCGGTTCAGGAGCTATTCGCAGCTCTGCGCCAAATCGTGAGCGAGGGTGTGCCCGCAGCGCGCGAGTGGGAGTGCTGGTACGACGCTGTGGTTAGCTACGGCGAGTTGATTTCGACCAGCATCATCTCGGAGTTCCTGCGCAACGAGGGCGTGGCCAACAAGTGGATTGATATGCGCCGTACCTTTGTTACCGACGGTAACTTCAAATATGCCAATGTCGATCTGATTGCCACCAAACGTCTGCTCGAAAAGGCTGTTGCCGAGGCCGAGGAGAGTATCTATATCGGTCAAGGCTTTATCGGTGCAACACACACCGGCGAGACCACCACTCTGGGTCGTGAGGGCTCGGACTACTCGGCTGCCGTTGTTGCTTCGGTTATGGGTGCCGAGAGCCTCGCTATTTGGAAGGACGTTATCGGCGTGCTGAATGCCGACCCCAAAATCTTCCCCGATGCCCAATACATTCCCGAGCTGACCTATCTGGATGCTATTGAGCTGGCGTATAGCGGTGCACAAATCATCCACCCCAAGACCATCAAACCCCTGCAAAACAGCGATATTCCGTTGTATGTACGTCCCTTTGGCGACAAATTTGCTCCGGGTACCGTAATCAAGAATGTAGTTGAGCGCCCCGTTGAGATTCCCATCCGAATCCTCAAACGCAAACAAGTGGTGATGAGCATCCAACCCAACGACTTCTCGTTCGTATTGGAGGAGCGTTTGGCCAAAATCTTCACCCTGCTCGAAGACTACAACATCAAGGTGAACCTTATCGAGACCTCGGCCATCAAGATGAACCTGTGTGTGGATAATTCGCGCCACCTGCTCCGCGTTATCGAGGATTTCCACCGCAACGGTTTCACCGTTAAACACAGCGAGAATATGGAGCTGCTGACCATCCGCGGCTATACCACCGAACTGCTCGACCGCTATGTACACAAGAGCGTGGTTATGGCACAACGTTCGGAGGTTCTGCTGCGTATCGTTCGCCCCGAGGGTACCGAACTTTAATTTATTTAATGGAGTATAAAATATGAAAAAGATAGCAATGATTACAATGTTGGCGGGTGCTGTGTGCGCCTGCTCGGGCGACAAGGCTACCAAAGCCATCGACCCCGTAAACTTCAACAACGAGATTGCTCTGGAACAAGACTTCTATGAGCACTTCACAGGCGGCTGGCAAAAGCTCAACCCGCTGAAACCCGAGTACTCGCGCTATGGTGCATTTGATGTTGTACGCGAGAACAACGAGGTGCGTATCAACGAACTGTTCACCGAGCTGGCGGCGCAAACCCACGAGAGTGGCTCGGTAGCACAAAAGATTGCCGACCTCTACAACCTCGGTATGGACTCGGTGCGCCTTAACACCGAGGCTGCACAACCCGTAATGGAGGACTTGGCACGCATCCGCGAGGTATCGACAGCCAAGACTCTGGCTGCACTGGTTGCCGATATGCACACCACCTCGGGCGCGCCCTTCTTTATGCCCTTTGTGGATGCCGACTTGGTTAACCCCGACGAGAATGCTCTGTATCTGTATCAGGCAGGTCTGGGTATGGATAACAAGGAGTACTACTTGGAGGCCGAAAACGAGCGCATCCTCAATGCCTACAAAACCTATGTAACCACTCTGTTTGAGCTGGCAGGTTTCGGCGCCGACGAGGCTGCTGCGGCTATGGAGAATGTGTTGGCAGTTGAGATGGAGATTGCCAAAGGTTCGCTGAGCCAAGTTGAGCTGCGCGATATTCAACGCAACTACAACCCTATGTCGGTGGCAAAACTCAAAGCCGACTACCCTGCGTTCGACTGGAATACTTACTTCCAACTTATGGGTATCGAGGTCGAGAGCGTAGTTGTAGGCCAACCCTCGGTGCTGGCGGCTATGAACTCGCTGGTAAAGAAAATGAACACCGAGCAGATGCGCGACTACCTGTCGTTCCACTATCTGAACAGCGCAGCTAACTACCTGAGCGACGATTGGAGCAACGCCAACTTCGAGTTCTTCGGTCGCGTGATGTCGGGTCAAGAGCAACCCCGTCCCCGTTGGAAACGCGCTCTGGGCGCACCCAACCACGTTCTGGGCGAGGCTGTGGGCGAGCTGTACGTTGCAAAATACTTCCCCGAGAGCCACAAAGCAAAGGTGCTCGAGATGGTACAAAACCTGCAAACCGCACTCGGCCAACACATCGAGGCTTTGGAGTGGATGAGCCAGGCTACCAAACAGGCTGCGAGCGAGAAACTGTCGAACTTCATTGTGAAAATCGGCTACCCCGACACTTGGAAGGACTACTCGACACTCGAAATCGCTGCCGAGGAGAGCTATTGGACCAATATGAAACGCGCACAAGCGTGGTACACCGCCGATGGTATTGCCAAACTCGGCAAACCCGTTGACAAGGCTCAATGGCTGATGACTCCCCAAACCGTGAACGCATACTACAACCCCGTGACCAACGAGATTTGCTTCCCCGCGGCGATTCTGCAACCTCCCTTCTTCAACCCCGAGGCTGACGACGCTGTGAACTATGGTGCAATCGGTGTGGTTATCGGCCACGAGATGACCCACGGCTTCGACGACCAAGGACGCCAATTCGACAAGGATGGCTCGCTGCGCGACTGGTGGGCTCCCGAGGATGCTGCCAAGTTCAATGAGCTGGCACAAGTGTTGGTTGAGCAGTTCAACAAAATCGAAGTAATGCCCGGTTTGATGGCAAATGGCCAGCTTTCGCTCGGCGAGAACATTGCCGACCAAGGAGGTTTGAAAGTGTCGTACACCGCATTTATGAATATGCTGAACGGCACCGAGCCCGCACCCATCGACGGATTTACCGCAGCACAACGTTTCTACATCGGTTACACCAACGTGTGGGCACAAAACATCCGCGACGAGGAGATTGCTAAACGCACCAAGATGGACCCCCACTCGCTGGGTAAATGGCGCGTGAACGCAACCCTGCGCAACATCGAGGAGTTCTACGCTGCCTTCGGTATCAAAGAGGGCGACGCTATGTGGATGGATCCCGCCGAGCGCGTCAACATCTGGTAGTGACAAATACCTTATATAGAAAAAAGGCTGTCCCGTGATTGGGGCAGCCTTTTTAGTTTTGGCCTTGTTGCAAAGCTCTAATAAGAGATTTGTTTGTGGACGGAGCTTTGATAGGTGACGGTGAAGCGGTCGGGGTCGGCGTGCTCGGCCTCCATAACAGCCGAGAGTGCCTCAACACTAACCGAACCGTGGAATGGATTCACTCTACTGTACTGCCACTCATAACGAGTCCAACACGACACCTCACACATCAAGTTAGTGGCTTGGTAGCGCAACTTCAGACCATAGTCCTGAAATCCACCCGTGCCATCGGTGATATTCAACATCTCGGTATTGGTCGAGAAATCGGCTTTGTGATAGACTGTCCACTCAAACTTCTCGACGTGAGGACTATCATCAATGTTATATTTGCTCGGCTCCGAAAAATCACAAACAACACTATAGGTATTGTCGTAGAGGGTGGTGATAGTCAGGTTGTCGTAGGTGCGACTTGCGCCCTGCTCGCCAAAAGGAACCCCATTGCCCGTAATCTTGCTATGTATGCCCTTCGAATCAATCAGCACAATACCATCGTCAGCTTTGCGGATTCTAATATATTTAAAATGTTTGTCCTCGTAGGCATAACGCGCGGAGTCGGACTCCAGCGACGCCCAATGTTCGGCCGACAGAATGGTGTGCACCTTGTTCATATGAGTGGTCAAGTGTGCCTCAAATCGACTGCAGGCGTATTTGTATGCTACATCGGACGAGGTGCGAACAACATCGGGCTCGTCGTAGGTACAGCTCACAGCCGACACCGCAATCAACAATGCAACCGTCCATTTCATATAGTTTATCTTACTACTCATAGCCATTATTTTTTGGAGTTAAACCTGAAACCGATACCCACATTGAGCCATCCGCGATCGGAGTATCCAAGCTCGGCAAAACCGAACACTTGGCGTCCGACACTGAGGCCAATAGGGATTGCCTCGAATGCTGGCATCAAGCTACCGATGCACAGAGGTGAGGTGTAGTCGTAGTTGGTACGCATCCACGAACCGACAATACCCAACGACACGGAGGAGTACATGCGGACCAAATCCCTGCGCAGCCACACAAAACGCACCGTAGGCATCACTATCAGGAAGTGCTCTTTGCAACTACCCACACAATAATCTCCATCAACAGCGTAGCGTTTGTTGAAACTACCCGTATAGGCAGCCACGGCACCCAACTCACACCATCTCTTGGCGCGATAGGTATAGGAGAGTCCCACCGAAGGCATTTTTGCTATACGGCTGTCGTAGTATTTGAGCTGGTCGTAGTAGAATCCCTGCTCGTAGGCGTCGTAGAAATCTTGGTAATTGTCGGGAGGTGTCAGCAACGACGAGTATTGGTTGTAGTAATAGTCGCTGCTATTGACAAAGCCGTAGTAAATTGTATTGGTGGGCTTGACACCCATCGAGGCGCGCACCTCGTGCCGCGGCCCGATTTCGAGTTGTCGCCCGCTTGCGAGCCCTTGCGCTGTGGCCGAGGCCGTCACCCCGAGCACAAGCACTGTGGCCAGCAACACCCGTCGTAGGATTGCTCTGTTCATAGTGGTGTGTTTTAGATTGTTTTTCTTCGGCGGACCGAAGAGTCACAGACAACTCAAAGGAGGCTCATCTGCCTTGTAAAGTTACAAAATAATTCTCGGATTTCTCACCCATCACTCCCAAAATTGCCAACATTCGACCTTGCGCAACACTTATTTTTTGCCCCAAAAGCGAGTTGAAAGCGGGGAATTTCACCCCTAAATGGGGAATTTCGTCCCAAAAACCACCAAAAACCGACATTTCGGGGGTGGGTAAAGACCTTTTTTCGACAGGTTACAAAAAAATGCACCAAATTCGCCGTCGAAAGTTTTTCCAACAGTTTTCAATAGTTTTTTGTGGTTGCGGTACCAAATCTTTTGAAGATTCTCGTCCGCCCCTGACCAAAGCAAAACTCACAAACAAAGCTCTCGTTTTAAAAATATAAACACAATCTCTCAAAAGACAATGAAACACTTTTTGTACTATTTCGACCAAGCGGTGCGCAAAAACTGGGACGCCCCCGCACTTTGCAACTTCCACGGCGAGAGCTTCTCGTTCGGACAAACCGCTGTCGAAATCGAACGCTTACATATATTGATGGAGAGCGCAGGCGTGGCTCCCGGCGACAAAATCGCAATTTATGCCAAAAACAGCGCACGTTGGGGTGTGGCTTTCTTTGCCATCGCAACCGCCGACGCTGTATCGGTGCCCATCCTCGGTGACTTCACCGTTGACAGCGCCGCAGGTCTGACAGCACACGCCGAGTGCAAACTCATCTTCACCGAGAAAGCTTCATGGGAGAAGATGAAGGATATGACCATCGAAGGTCTGGCCGCTGCTATCGACATCGACACATTTGGTGTGTTGTGGAGCGCACAACCCGCAACCGAGGCTGCCGCCGCCGATATGGACAACCTGCTGGCTGCCAAGTATCCCCAAGGCATCACTCCCAAAACCATCTCTTATGCAAAGACCGAGATGGACAACCTGCTGATGATTGACTACACCTCGGGTTCGACCGGCTCGCCCAAAGGCGTAATGCTCACCGCGCGCAACTTCTCGTCGAACATCGAGTTCGGTATCCGCCGCTTGCCCGCTTACCCCGGCGATCGTATGTTGTCGATGTTGCCGCTGGCACACCTTTATGGTATGGCTTTTGAGCTGACCTACCCCTTGTGTCAGGGTTGTGCAATCTACTTCCTGGGTAAAACCCCCACACCCAGTGTGCTGTTGCAGGCTTTTGCCGAGGTGAAACCCTACCTGATTGTGACCGTACCTTTGGTTATGGAAAAGATATTCCGCAACAAGGTTATCCCCGTAATCGAGAAGCCCGCTATGAAAGTGGCTCTGGCGATTCCCGGCGTAAGACAACTCATTTGCGGTAAAATACGAAATACCCTGCTGGCTGCTCTCGGAGGAGAGGTTCGAAGCGTTGTGATTGGAGGAGCAGCCCTCGCAGGTCAAGTTGAGAGCGCTATGCGTATGATCAAGTTCCCCTATACCGTGGGCTACGGTATGACCGAGTGCGCACCGCTCATCGGTTACGAGGACTGGCAAAAATTCGCCCAACGCTCTTGCGGCAAACCCGTTTCGGGAATGGAAGTACGTATCGCTTCCGAGAACGAGAGAGAGATTGTGGGAGAGATTCAAGTGAAGGGTGACAACGTTACCATCGGTTACTTCAAAAATCCCGAAGCGACTGCTGCCGCATTTACCGACGACGGATGGTTCCGCACTGGTGACCTCGGTGTGAAGGACGCCAAAGAGAATATCTACATCCGCGGACGTAGCAAAGCGATGATTCTGAGCGCAAACGGCCAGAACATCTACCCCGAGGAGATTGAGGACAAACTCAATAATATGCCTTCGGTTTCGGAGTCGCTGGTGGTTGAGCGCGGCAAGGGCAAATTGGTGGCTTTGGTTGCAGCCGACACAGCAGGCAAACCTATGACCGAGGAGCTCAAACAACAAATCGAGCAAACAATGGCTGCCAACCTCGTAGAGCTGAACGCCTTGTTGCCCAACTACAGCAAGGTGGCTGCAATCGAGCTTATCGAGGGTGAGTTTGAGAAGACTCCCAAGCGCAGCATCAAACGCTTCCTGTACAGTTAGTAAAAGACAACAACCTCGACGCAGCCTCACATAGCGTCGAAAATAAGAGAGGGCGACCCGAAACGGATTAATGTGTGTGTGATTTTGTGAGAGAGTTCGGGTCACGTGAGAGAGAATAATAAGTGAGGGTGATTTTGTTGGAGAGTGTTCCGTGAGGAGATACCAATCGGAACACTCATTTTTAAGAGAGAGAAAAAACGAGTATAAATATAGGATAAAACATAAATATATCTCTTAATAACTCTTTTTTATCGATTAAAAGGCGATTTTTGCCGATAAAATGGGTAGAGATTATTTGCAAATACCTTATTTATTGTTATTTTTGTATCGTAAATACCTAGATTCAGGAAAGGTGGGAAATCCGACCAAGTACTGATGAAGATATTGTAACATTTCTTCATAATCAGGTAATAATGTTTTTTTGTTGGTAGATCGCGGCAATCTGTGAGGACTGTCGCGGTCGTCTTTTTTTTCGGTGGAGTGATGTGCACTTTTTTTTGTATCTTTGCGCCAGTTTAACGCACCGCAACAATGAAAAGACCAACCATCATCCAATCGCTGATTCCAATCTTTACACTGCTTGTGCTCATCGCGCTCAACGTGCTGATTGCCGCTGACGACACTATGTCGGGTGCCAACCAGCTGTCGCTATTCATCGCCGCATTTGTGGGCGGATGCATTGCCTTTGCGCGCGGCACCTCGTGGGAGGATTTGGTGGGCGGCATTACACGCGCCTTTGCCACAGCCGTACCCTCGATGTTGCTGCTGCTGATGGTGGGTGCACTGGCGGGTAGTTGGATGACTGCGGGCATCATACCCACGATGATTTACTACGGACTCGAAGTGTTGCGCCCCGAGTTCTTCCTGCCCGCGACGGTGCTTATTACGGTGATTATTTCGCTATCTACGGGTAGCTCGTGGTCAACGATAGCAACCATAGGAGTGGCGCTGATTGCCGTAGGTAACGCGCTGGGTATCAATCCTGCGTGGTCGGCGGGAGCTATCATTTCGGGTGCCTACTTCGGCGACAAGGTGTCGCCCCTGTCCGACACAACAAACCTTGCAGCAACCGTAGCCGAGGTTGAGTTGTTCGACCACATACGTTTTATGATGCGCACAACCATACCTTCCATCGTGCTGACACTCATAATCTTCACCATTATGGGTTTTGGCGCGGGTGACTCGCTGACCGACTCGCAGTCGGTGGGCATCTATCAGGAGGCGATGGCCTCGACCTACAACATCAGCGGATGGTTGATGCTGATACCTCTGTTGGTTGTGGTGTTGATTGCTCGTCGTGTAGCGGCTGTACCCGCGTTGATGATAGGTATCTTTGCGGCGATGGTGGCTGCGGCTCTGTTTCAGCAGCCCCTGCTCACACAACTCGCAGGCGAGCCTCTGTCGTGGTCGAGCATCTACGATGTGCTGACACGTTGTGTGTATGGTGTAACCGAGCCCTCGACGGGAGTAGCCGTCGTTGATGACCTCGTTTCGACGGGCGGTATGATGGGTATGATGAACACCATCTGGCTGATTATATCGGCGATGATTTTTGCGGGTGTAATGGATGCGGGAGGCTTCATCGAGAGCATAACCGACGGAATGTTGCGTCATATGAGTCGTCGCGCACCTATGGTGACCGCAACAACCGCAAGCTGTCTGCTATTCAACCTCACAACGGGCGACCAATATATGTCGATTGTGATTCCGGGCAAGATGTTCCACTCGGCATTCAAGCGCAAAGGTTACGACCCCTGCCTGTTGAGCCGCACACTCGAAGATGGAGCCACAGCCACAAGCGTACTCATACCGTGGAACACCTGCGGCGCAACACAAGCAGCCGTCCTCGGAGTAGCAACAGCCGTCTATCTGCCCTTCGCATTCTTCTGCTGGCTCTCGCCACTCATAACCATACTCTTCGCGTGGCTCGGCATCGCCCAAAGCCGCAAGTAGTATTGTTCTTTTGTATCGACAAAAGAACCAAAAACGAGGCGCAGACCGCCCGATAAAGTATCAGCCATACCCCATAAACGGAGTATGGCTGATACTTTTATAGACATATGCCACTCGCATTTGATTCATTGACAATTCAAGAAGAGCAATGCTGCTACTGCGCGTGCAATTAGTTTGTGTCCTTTGAATTATCAAGAGAGCCAAAAAAGGTGCATTTGTCTATATAATAGTAGGAGTCCCATAAAGGGGCTCCTACTATATTAAACGAGCGGATTGCGGTGGCATAGCCACTTTTACTACTGCCGTTCTCCGTTCTGGCTCCAAAATTTTGGAATAAGGGCGGCAGCCAATCCCGCCGGTATGCGGTGCATAATAATTACTTGCAAGCAAGCAGGATTTGGCGGGCGATTTCGCCGTTGACATTACCTGCTTCGCCGTAGCCTGCGCCGATTTTGTTGAAACGCTCGGCAATGGTGTCAATCACGCCCTCGGGTACGCCTGCCTCGGTGAGAGTTGTGGCCAAGCCCAGCGACGCAAAGAACTCGCGAGTGCGGGCGATAGCTTGCTCCACGCGCTCCTCGACTGTACCCTCGGTGATACCCCAGATGCGCTCGCCGTATTGGAGAATCTTACCTTGTTTTTGTTCGCGCAGCACACTCATAGTTGCGGGCAGAACAATAGCCAGCGATGCGCCGTGAGTAACGCCTGCGAGTGCGGTCAGCTCGTGACCAATCATATGGGTAGCCCAATCCTCGGTGACACCTTGTGCGATGTAACCGTTGAGAGCCATTGTTGCCGAGAACATAAAGTCGGACATTGTACGATAGTCGGTCTTGTCGGCGCGGATAAGGGGTGCAATCTCAATCACGGTTTGAAGGATACCCTCCGACCAGCGGTCCATAATTCGCGATTGGTCGGGTGTGGTGAGATATTGCTCCATCACGTGAACAAAAATATCCGAGAGTCCGCAGGCGATTTGGAAGTCGGGCAGCGAGTAGATAACCTCGGGATCGAGAATCGAGAACTCGGGATAGCGACCATAGAAAGGATACTTCTCTTGGGTCTCCTCGCGCGAGATTACCGCTGTGCCGTTCATCTCGGAGCCTGTTGCGGGGATTGTGAGCACCGCTGCCAAGGGAATACCGCCACGGTCGGCGCCACGCAAAACCAAATCCCAAGCGTCGTCAGCCGAAGCGATGGCTGCCGAAATCAGTTTGGTGCCGTCGATAACCGAGCCACCACCCACAGCCAGCAGGAAGTTTACACCCTCGGCTTTGCCTTGTGCCACAGCCTTGCGAAGAGTCTCAACGCGAGGGTTGGGCTCAATGCCCCAGAACTCGCTGAAATCGCGACCTTGAAGGGCTGCTTTCACTTGGTCGTAAACGCCGTTGCGACGTGCGCTACCGCCACCAAAGGTTACCATAACTTTGGCATCAGCGGGGATGAGCTCTGCCAATTTTGCAATCTGACCGCGACCGAAAACCAGACGCGTGGGGTTTTGAAATGAGAAGTTTTGCATAGTGTTTTTATCGTTTTAGTTTGTTTGTTTCGTGGGGGTTGCCAAAAGGACGCTAACCGACGCGCCCAACCTTACAAAGATACAATTAATAATATAAAAACCAAAATACGAGCGGCAAAATCCCGACGACAAAAGGCGTAGTCGAGAGCGCCGCAATCGACAAAAAGCAAGCCGAAAAATAACCGAAAAACAGCCCCAAAAGCGACCTAAAACCACCCACTCCAAGGCACAAAATACTCAGTGTAAAAATGTTGTAAACTTCAGTTTTTTGACATATCACACAAGGCGTCCCTTCTTGCGCAAACTGAATGTGAAATCGGTAAAAAATAGACATAAAACCGCCCCCAAAAGGCTCTTTCAGCTGCTGTGGCAGAAAATTTTCGTAGATTTTTTCATCTTGCTTTTTTGAGCGGAAAACCAAACTTACACTTTACAAGTGCAGTCTGTGTCAGCCGTTTAGAACTTTTGCAAAAGTGGCGGATTTTGATTGCAGATTTAGACCGAAACACATCCTTTCTGTTCGGAACTATACTTTGTTTTGTTTTTCTCGTCTTTTTTTTTAACTTTGCGCGCTGATAATTAAACATACACTTGTGCATATGCCAAAATTCCTATCAAAAGTACTGCTGGCGCTGATGTTCGCCCTGCCTATCACAGCCTTCGCCCAAGAGCGAGTGACTGTGAGCGGAAAGGTTACATCTGCCGAAGACAAACAGCCGCTTATCGGTGTGACGGTAGTCACCGAAACACTCAGCGGTATGAGTACCCAACTTGACGGAACCTATTCGGTGCAGGCTCCCGCCGGAACCAAACTGACGTTCCAATATATCGGTTTCAAAACCGTTGAATACCTTGTGCCCACCGGCTCGCAAGCCGTGACCTACAACCTCGAAATGGAGAGTGAGGCCGAGCTTGTGGACGATGTGGTGGTTATCGCCTATGGTGTCCGCAAAAAGGGCACTGTGGCCGGTTCGGTAGCAACGGTCAACACCGCAAAAATCGAAGACACCCCCACTGCGGCTTTCGACCAAGCACTGCAAGGTCAGGTAGCAGGTCTGTCGGTGTTGTCGAACACCGGTGAGCCCAGCGCCTCGGCCACAATGCAAATCCGTGGTGTCAACTCGATTAACTCAGGAACCGAGCCTCTGTATATCCTTGACGGCGCACCCATCTCGGCAAGCGACTTCAACACCATCAACCCCTCGGACATTGCAACCCTCAACGTCTTGAAGGACGCTGCATCGACCTCGATTTATGGTGCTCGTGCTGCAAACGGTGTGGTTGTAATCACCACCAAGAAGGGACGCATCGCCGACCGACCCAAAATCCAATTCCAAACCCAAGTAGGTTTCTCGCAAGCCAACGCCGAGAAGTGGGACCTTATGACCACTGCCGAGCGTATCAAATACGAGAAGGAGATTGGAATGACCGACGGTCAAAACTACGATGTATTGAGCCAAACCGACGTAAGCTGGATGGATGTGGTGTTCAACCCCCGCGCGCTGCTGCAAAACTACGAGCTGGCGGTGTCGGGTGCTGACGACAAAACCAACTACTACATCTCGGGTGGCTACTACAACCAAGACGGTACTGCGGTAGGTTCGGGCTTCGAGCGCTACTCGCTGCGTGCCAACTTGGAGCGTAAGGCTGCCGAGTGGCTCAAAATCAGCAGTAATACTATGCTGAACTTCCAGAACATCCAACAAGCTGACGAGGGTGCCTACACTCTGGTTACCCCCATCTCGGCAGCTCGTTTTATGATGCCCTACTGGAACCCCTACAATGCCGACGGCTCGTTGGCATCAATCAACAACGGCACTTGGAAAGGTAACGGCCAAAACCCGCTCGAATGGCTGGAAAACAACCCGCTGACCTTCAAGAAATACAAAATGATGGAGACCGTTGCCGCCGAGGCAACCCCCATCAAGGGTCTGACCCTGCGTTCGCAATCTTCGGTTGACTACTCGCACTCAACAGGCTTTGCACAATCTTTCCCGAGCTATGCTCCCAACCAAGGACAAGGCTCGGCATCGCGTAGCTCGACCGACAACTACACGCTGACAATGACCAACACCATCAACTACGAGTTTGATGTGAACAAAGACCACTCGTTCAACTTCCTTGTGGGTCACGAGGGTATCAACTACCACTACGAGGCTTTCAGCGTTTCGACCGCAGGACAGAACAACGATGCTCTGACCAATGTCACCACCGCAACCCGCGCAACGGGCTGGGATGACACCACCGACTCGGACTACGGCTTCCTGTCGTTCTTTACTCGTGGCGAGTACAACTACAAGAACCGCTACTTTGCCGAGGCAGCTCTGCGTACCGACGCATCGTCGCGTTTCGGTAAGGCTAACCGCTGGGGTGTGTTCTGGTCGGCAGCATTCATGTGGAACCTTCGCAACGAGGACTTCCTCGCGGACGCATCGCGCTGGTTGACCAACGCCCAACTGCAACTCTCGACAGGTACCTCGGGTAACTCAACAATCCCCAACTACGAGCACCTCGCACTGATTGGCGGTGGCCTCGACTATGTGGGCGATGCAGGTCTGGGACTGATGCAACCCGGTAACGACCAACTCGGTTGGGAGAAACCCTGGACCAGCAACCTCGGTATCCACGTTGGTTTCTGGAACCGACTGAACGTTGACTTGGAGATGTACTACAAACGCACCAGCGATATGCTGATGTCGGTACCCAAGCCCTTCTCGACCTCGGGATTCGGCTACTACTGGGACAACGTGGGTGTGATGGTCAACAAGGGTGTCGAGTTGAGCGTAAACGCAACTGCCATCGCAGTGAAAGACTTCTCGTGGACCATCAACGCCAACTTCTCGTACAACGACAACAAAATCACCGAACTCTACAACGGTGTTACCGAGTATGAGAACTCGGGTGCCTACACCAAATACGTTGTGGGTGAGTCGCTCGGTCAGTTCTACATCAACCGCTATGCAGGTGTGAACCCCGCAAACGGTGACGCTCTGTGGTACGACAAGAAGGGCAACATCACCACCGAGCTGCGCGACGAGGACAAAGTTCTCATCGACAAGAGCTATCACGCCCCCTGGCAAGGTGGTTTCGGTACCGCTCTGGCTTGGAAAGGCCTCTCGCTGAGCGCACAGTTCAGTTGGGTTGCCGACCGCTGGATGATTAACAACGACCGCTACTTCGACGAGTCGAACGGCCGTTTCGCATCGTACAACCAAAGCCGCCGTCTGTTGGAGCGCTGGAAAGAGCCCGGTGACATTACCGACATTCCCCGCCACGGTGTTTACACCGAGTTCGACAGCCGTCTGTTGGAAGATGCGTCGTTCCTGCGCCTCAAAAACCTGATGCTCAGCTACTCGCTGCCCCAAAGCGTGCTCCGCAAGAGCAAGGCTTTCAGCGGTGTCCGCATCTATGCGCAAGGTCAAAACCTCTTCACTCTGACCAAGTTCTCGGGTCTTGACCCTGAGGGAACTTCGAACATCTATGCTGCACAATACCCGATGGCACGTCAATTCACCTTCGGTCTGGACTTAACATTCTAAAAACGACTATAACGTATGCTTAGAAGAATCAAAATATGCGTCTGTATGATGGTTGCGGTGTTGGCAACCTCGTGTCTGGACAAAATCCCCGGCTCGGCAATCCCCGTCGATAAGGGTATGAAGACATTCAATGACGCCGAACAACACCTTACGGGTATCTACGCCCAAATGAAAAGTAGCTCACTGTGGAGCGGCTACCTGACCCTGCTGCCCGACATCCAATGCGACTTGGTGTATGCCGTTGACGGCTACTCGAACGCAATGGGTAACTTCTGGCTGTGGGACTTCCGCGCCACTTCGAGCGAGATTCAAGCTGTCTATGCAGGTCTGTATAGCATCATCAGCGAGTGTAACTTCTTCCTCGAAAAGGTTGATGGCGTTATCGCTACCGAGACCAACGACGACAACCTGATTGCACTGGACTTCTACAAAGGTGAGGTCTATACCATCCGCGCTCTGTGCTACTCGGAGCTTATCAAGTGCTACTGCGAGGCCTATGACCCCGCAAACGCCCAAAACCAACAAGGTGTGGTGCTGCGTCGCAGCTACTCGAAACCCGAGGAGGCTAAACGCGCATCGCTCTACGACTCATACCAAATGGTGTTGAGCGACTTGGACGAGGCCGAGGCTCTGCTGGATGAGGACTACGACTATTACAGCGGCAACTATATGACTCTGGCTGCTGCGTATGCCCTGCGCGCCCGTACCGCCCTCTATATGGAGGACTGGGAGGCTGCCATCGACTACGCAACCCGCGTTATTGAGCACCCCAACAAGGCATTCTCGCTGTCGGCTGCCAATACCTACTACACCAACAACGAGACCTACTTCGACTACATCTGGTCGAACGACCTTGCAACCGAGATTATCTGGCAAATCGGTTTCACCCCCACCTCGTATGGCGGTGCGTTGGGCCAAAGCTTCTTGGGCTTCAACACCGACTATACCTATTATTATCCCGACTACGTGCCCGCACAATGGGTCCTCAACCTATATGGTTCGGGTGACGGTCGATACGACTCGTACTTCACCAACCTGCAAACAGGTCACACCCACGGTCTGGCTTGGCCTCTGCTGACCAAGTATATGGGTAACGCAACTATGATGAACAGCTACTACATCTATCACGTTGTGTCGCCCAAGGTATTCCGCTTGGCAGAGCTCTACCTGATTCGTGCCGAGGCTTACTGCCGCAAGACTACTCCCAACTTCGCGGCTGCATCGGCTGACCTGACCACCCTGCGCAAGGCTCGCTTTGCAAACGGTGGCGGCGCAATGAACGTCAACAAGGACAACTTCCTCAAGAACATCTCGGAGGAGCGTGTTCGTGAGCTCTATATGGAGGGACACCGTCTGCAAGACCTCAAACGCTGGGGCACCGAGCTGAACGGCGGCGGCTTCACCCGCACCCCCCAACAAAACTCGCTCACCGAGGGTAGTAAACTCAAAATCTCGGCCGACAATGTTCGTTTCGTGTGGCCCATTCCCCAACACGAACTCGACGCTCCCGGCTCGATGGTGACTCCCAACAAGAGCAACAACTAACAAGAAGTGATTAACGCAACCAAGAAATAAACAATGAAACGCATACTTTCCATACTGGCAGCCTCGGTGCTGATGTTGACTTCGCTGGCTTCGTGCCACGAGGAGTACACCACCTACTCGGATGCCGAATATGTAATGTTCGCCGACACCCTCTCGTCGAGTGTAATCACACAAGAGAGCGAGGTGTTCAGCGTCACCGTTGCCTCGACCGTGACCTGCGACTACGACCGCACCTTTGGTATTGAGGTTGTGGACAAAGGAACCAACGCCATCGAGGGCAAACACTTCTCGCTGCTCTCCAACAAGGTGGTTATCCCCGCAGGCAAAAGCTCGGCCGAAGTGCAACTCCGCGGTCACTATGCCAACATCGAGGATACCGACTCGCTGGGTGTTGTTCTGCGACTGATTGCCCCCGACAAAGTTAAGTGGAACCTCTACGACGAGTGGTACACCCACAAGGCTACCTTCTACAAATCGTGCCCCTGGGACATCAATAACTTCACAGGTTGGTGCGTGCTGTCGTCGATGCTGATTTATTACTACCCCGGTTTGAACACCGCATTCCAAAAGTTGGTTAAGGTGGACCTCCACCCCACTTTGGAGAATCACGTTATCCTGCGCAGCCCCTTCTACGACGGCTACGACGTGACCATCGGTTTTGACCCCAGCGATCCTGCCGAGCCTAATGTTACTATGGATGCCGACCAAGTGTTGAGCGACGAGGGTTCGGTGTTCGGTCAGTTCCACGGCGACAACCACATTCTGGCCAAAGAGAGCCCCTACAACGTGTCGTACTTCAACTCGTGTCAAAAGTACGCTGTGCTGTGGACCTATATATATATTGAGAATGTAGGCGAGGCCGTAGGTGCTGTGGGCGACTTCTACAACATTATGGAGTGGGTAAGCGAGGCCGAGGCGCAACGCATTATGCGCGAGGGACTCTAAACCACAAGCCGCAAAGTTTAACTCATTATAACACAAGATACAGAGATGAAAAAATATATAGTACGTTTGTTCGGCATTGTGGCAGCGCTGACTCTTGCAACCGCTTGCACTAATATCGAGGGTGGTGGCGAGAACAACGACCCCGTAACCTTCCCCGAGAAGGTGGTAGCAACTGTTACCCCCGGCGAGGTTATTACCCTGAGTTTCGACGCCGCAACCCGTTGGGAGGTGTCGGTACCTGCCGAGGTTTCGGCTTGGTTCAGCATCGTGGACGGCAAGAACACCACCGTAAGTCTGCGTGGTGGCAAAGGCCCCCAAGAGGTGCAAATCCAAGTGCGTAATGTGGTGGACTACCGCCAATCGCACAGCTGCGAGGTGTCGCTCACTATGGGCGACCGTACCGAGGTTATCGCCGAGCTGACTCTGCCTACCGCAAGCCGCGAAATCAACGCCTATGCCGCAACCGTCAATGAGGAGGACAACACCTTTGTGCTGGACTCGTTGAGCAACTTTGTGTATGAGACCACTCCCACCGAGAGCGTCGAGATGTTCTGGTTGAACGGTATGTTCCGTCAACGCTTTGCTGTGGAGGCCAACTTCAACTGGTCGATGGTGGGCGAAATCCCCGCGTGGCTCGAGCTGTCGGCTACCTCGGGCGAGAAAGGCCTTACCGAAGTGGTTGTAAACACCATTCTGTCGGAACTCCCCTTGGAGGCTACCAACGTGGAATTCAAACTGTGCGACTATACCGATATCGAGAACCCCGTAGAGGTTGAGACCTTCACCTTCAACTATGGCGGTTGCGCCGATATCCACAAAATCAGTATGAGCTACCAGTTGCGCTTCAACACCATCGGCGACTACTACGACCCCGTTCACGCTATGGACTACGTTCCCGGCGCTGCAACAGGTGTTATCACCGCTCCCTATGGTGTGGTATTCTACACCCTCGCCGAGCGTAACGGCAAGCTCTATCACGACCGCAACGCCGCTTGGATGACCCTCACCATCTCGGACTACCCCGAGGGTAGCACCCCCGAGCAAAAGGGACTTTATGAGCGTATGATTTCGCTGACTGTGACTTCGAACACCCAGATGACCGAGCGCAAGGCATTCCTGCTGGCACTGCCCGCCAAGGTTGCCGCAACCATAACCGACCCCAACACCCAACTCTACGCCGACGAGGAGCACACCGCAGTAGCTTACGAGCTGCGCGACTACATCTACGGCGAGGTGGAGCAACTTCCCTATGTTCCGCCCGGGGTGATTGACGCCACCGACATCGCAACAATGCGTGGTTTCAACGCCAACTTCGAGGAACTGGAGAATGCCGAGTTTATGACCGGCGCGTGGGCCGAAATCGCAGACGCCTTCCGTCTGTCGTACAAGGAGAAGGATTCGGGCGACTACCTGACCTTCAACGTGCCTTACAGCCGCTACGAGGTGTATGGCTACGCAGGCCAAAGCGACAAGTTCGAGAGCACTGACGACTGCTGGATTACCCTGTCGGCAAACCCCGACACCGAAATCGAGAACAGCTACCGCATCAATATGGACGACAAGAAGAACACCAAGAAGGGCCCCAACGGCGAGAACGTTGCCTATGTAGTGTTCTACAACTCGGAGGATGTAGCCTATGCTGTTGTGGAGTGCGTGCTGGATGCAAACTATGTGGCTCCTCCCTCATATGAGGTCGACACTTCGGCCGTAGCCTTTGTGGGCGAGGAGAGCTTTGGTGAGACTCTCGAATTCCTCACCCCCGGCGACCCCGACTGGAACGCCACCGCAGCTGCCCAATACCCCGGCATCATTCAGGTGCGTATCAACCACCGTTCGGCAATGTCGTCGTTGCGCGGTATGAAACTGCCCGAGTTCACCACTTGGCGTTCGACCCAGGATTGGCTGCAAATCGCCTACAACGCGGGACTCCCCTGCGTGGATATGCAAAAGCTGACCGGCAACAAAGGCAAAGGTGTTATCACGCTGTATGACGAGAACAACACCGCCGTAGCAATTTTAGTGTGTGTGTTCGGCTACAACGGCTAGTTCGCACCCCACAGAAACAAAGAGATAAAAACAGAAGAGCGATAATAAAATGAAGATTTACAGATTAATCGTATGCGTGGTGCTGACGATGGTGTCGGCGATGTTTATGAGCAGTTGCGCCGACAATGACGGCAGCGACAACCGCGAAACCGACTACGGATATGTACAGTTCAAACTCTACAAATCCGCATCGTACACCCCCGCCACCGAGGCTGCCCGCAGCCTTGTCGAGCAACTCGAATGGCTTGCCGATGCCTACAAAATCCGTGTGTCGTTGCGCGATGGCAGCAACAACTACCTTGCAGTGACCCTCAACCTCAACTCGTCGTCGCTCGAGACTGCCGAGTGGGGCTTGCGTAGCGACAAGGTAAAACTGCTGGCAGGCAAGTACAACCTCATCAGCTACACCCTGTATGACGCCTACGACAACGAGTTGTATATCGGTATCCCCGACACCGAGGCTCAAAAAGGTTTCGACATCGAAGCAAGCAGCCTGACTATGCACGACCTGGCTGTCAACGTTGTTGCACGCGGACAGGTACGCTTTGCGCTGGTGAAGGATATGACCTCGATTCCCGACACCTCGGGTAGTGTTGCCACTCGCGCCGAGAGAGAGTACACCTTCGACGAAATCAAGGAGGTGGATATCACCGTGCGTAACACCGTAAGCAACAAAACCGTAGCCTTCCAAAAGATTCCGATGAAATTCTCGTTGGAGTTTGTCGAGGGCGTGGAGGGCGCAGGCCACCGCACATCGGTTTTGGAGAGCGACTCGCTGCTGTGGTTGGAGGCTGGCGAATACCGCATCGTGGAGTACACCGCCTACGACGAGTATGACTCTTCGATTGATCGCAACTTCACCAACAAAACCTTTACCATCGCCGACAACGAGGTAGTGAAGGTGGAGGTGCCCGTACAAATCTACGGCACCGACGAGTATATCAAGGACTATATGGCTCTGTACGAGATTTGGAAGAGCCTGAACGGCCCCAACTGGTACTACATCGGCGAGGACTACCCCCGTGGTGCCAACTGGAACTTCGACAAGGATGTTGACCTGTGGGGCGACCAACCCGGTGTGCAACTCCACTCGAATGGTCGTGTTGCCCGCATCGACATCAGCAACTTCGCATTCAGCGGAGATATGTCGCCCGCAATCGGCCAACTCACCGAGATGTTGGAGCTCTATCTGGGTACCCACAACGACGCCAACCTTATCACCTACGACCCCGCTCTGTCGATGGACATTAACAAGGATCTGGCTCACCGCACCCGCAACCGTCTGGAAATCCACAAGAAATACCTGAGTCTGATTCACCCCGCAACCCAAATGTCGGAGCCTTGTGCCCGCGCACTGATGGAGCACGGTATCAGCATCCCCGAAATCAGCCTCTATGAGCAACAGATGAAAGAGAGTGACATCATCGACGTGCAAACAGGTGGCCAACGCTCTATCCGTCCGATGGACACCAACCACGGCGTTCTGTGCAATGGTCTGAAATCGCTGCCCGCCGAGATTGGTAACCTCGAAAACCTGCAATACCTCAACATCGCCAACAGCGCCATCACCGAGCTGCCCGCCGAGCTGTCGCAGTGCTACGCTCTGACCGACGTCGAGGTGTATAACTGCCCCAATATGACCAAATTCCCGATGGCACTGGCCGAGCTTCCCCAACTCGTGTCGCTCAACTTGTCGAACAACAAGCAATGGAGCGCCGAGGAGCTTTACAAGGGTCTGGACGCTATCGCCAACGGTCCTTCGCAAAAGTCGATTCAGCTGCTGTATGCTCGCGAGAACTCGTTGGAGGAGTTGCCTGCATCGTTCCGCAATATGCACAGCCTGAGTCTGCTGGATTTGGCTTACAACAAACTTAGCAAGATTCACCCCTTCGGTAAGGATGTGGGTTTGGTGCAACTCTACCTCGACCACAATGAGTTGGAGAGCCTGCCCCGCGACGAGCAAGGTTACTTTATGTCGATTGACGACGTGGAGACCTTCTCGGTTCAGTTCAACAAACTTACCAAAGTGCCCAACATCTTCTCGGCAAAGAGCAAGTTCACTATGAGCAGCGTCGATTTCTCGGGTAACCTTATCGACGGTTTCGAAGACGAGGAGAAGAGTGGCGACGAGGGTTACAAAGGTATGCGCGTGGAGACTCTGACCCTGAGCCAAAACAAGTTCACAGAGTATCCCACAGCACTTGCCAAAACCAACTCGCTGCTGTCGTACATCGTACTGCGCGCCAACGAGATTAGCTCGATGCCCGACGATGCGTTCGAGTATCGCAACTCGGTGGATTTGGTTTCGCTCGACCTGTCGTACAACAAGCTGACCAAGATGCCCGATAAGTTCCACGCAGGTAATATGCCTTATCTGTATGGTATCGACCTTTCGTTCAACTCGTTCAGCGAGTTCCCCTTCGAGCCTCTGGATGCCCGTTCACTGACTGTGTTTGCAATCCGCAGCCAACGTAACGAGAAAGGCGAGCGCTGCTTGCGCCAATGGCCCACAGGACTCTACAACCACACAGGTCTGCGCGGATTCTACATCGGTTCGAACGACCTGCGCAAAGTTGACGACACCATCTCGACACTGATTTACTATCTGGATATCAGCGACAACCCCCGCATCACCTTCGATGCGTCGGATATCTGTTACGCTTGGCAGGTGGGAGCTTACTACCTTATTTACGACAAGACACAGAACATCCAAAACTGCGAATATATGTTGGAGTAGTAAACCAAGCAGACAACAAGAGATATGAAACAGATGAAATATATTGTGCTGGCCGCTGTGCTGATGCTCGGCGCCTGCACCCCCGACCAAAAACAAGTTGAGTTCAACGTTGCGACCGACGCCATCGAGATGAAGGCTGTGGGTGGTGTCGAAACCATCCGCATCGAGGCTGCCGAGGCGTGGACCGCATCGACCGATGCTCCCTGGATTACCATCTCGCCCACCAATGGCCGCGGCTCTGCCGAGTGCCAAATCATCGTGGACTCGGCGCTGCTCGCCGAACCCCGCGAGGCCGAGGTGAAAATCGAAACCAATGCTACGGGTGACGAAGACCCCAAAGTGAAACGTATCGCCATCACACAAGAGGGTTACCCCTACATCATCGAACTGGAAGAGTCAGTTGTTGACTTGGAGTGCTACGACGAGTTTGACAAACGTTACTTCGAGGTTACCGTACGCTCGAACGTGCTGTTTGATGTGAAAATCCCCGACAACGTAACTTGGCTTACTCACAAACGATACACCCAAAACCTCAACCGCAAGATGCGTCCCCGCGAGGTGACCATCCGCTTTGACTGGGGTATCAACTCGCGCGACACCATCCGCGTGGCCGACATCCAATTCGTGCCCAAAAGCGCACAAGAGATGGACCGCCAAGATGTGCTGACCGTACGCCAAGAGGCCGCAGTACCCATCAAAGAGAACACTCGCGAGGGTGACTCAGTGGCTCTGCTGGCAATCTACCGTACCCTGCGTACCTCAACCGAGTGGGATGCGTCGCAAAGTATGGATTCGTGGGCCGGCATCACCCTGTGGGAAGAGGGCGAAGAGGGCTGCACCCCCGAGAATATGGGTCGCGTCAAGAAAGCCGACTTTGCTATGTTCTTCACCAAAGAGTCGCTGCCTTACGAGGTGCGCTTCTTGACCGCTGCCGAGGAGCTCTCGTTCTTTGGTAACGCCAACACCTTCCTTTTGGACTTGGACGAGGGTGAGAGCATTGGCTACCTGGCCGAGAACCTCAAACGTCTGACCATTGGTGCTTACGGTTTGAGCTCGCTGGGCAACAACATCACCAAACTCAAAAACCTCGAATATCTGGATATTGGCTCGAACAACTTCCAAAGCATTCCCGATGTTCTGACCAAAGAGAACTTCCCCAAACTGCGTACGCTTATTATGAACGCCTGCCAACGCAGCTACATCACCGACCTGAGCAACAACATCAAGAAAAACTTGGGTGGTTTTATGGACGAAGAGGAGTTCCCCGTTGACCTCATCAAGTGGGATTTGGATACTCTGGTGCTGTCGGTAAACTACCTGCACGGTACACTGCCCACCTTTGAGGATGACCCCTCGATTCCTGTCTATACCCAAGAGGATATCGCAAACTCGAAAAACAAGAAGGGTCAGGACACCCTGCCCCAAATCCTTGTTGAGCGCCAAATCAAGAAGGTTATGCCTTCGACCAAACGTTTTGCCATCAACCTCAACCGTCTGAGTGGCGAGCTGCCCGAGTGGTTGCTCTATCACCCCGCGTTGGATTTGTGGTATCCGTTCAGTCTGGTGATTCCGCAAGAGGGTCGTTGGAGCGATGGTAGCTATGCAGGTTTCAGCAATGCACCGTCGAACCTCAACTACTACTACGAGCACTACGTGAACAAGGAGAACCTCTACATTGAGAGCGACGAGGACGAGATGAATGCCTATATCTTCACCAAATAGCGACAACGCGAAGTATAGACCCCAAAAAAACATTAAGATTATAACTGACAAGATGAAAAAAGTACAGATATATGCTTTGATTGCGGCAGCAATGTTGTCGCTTGGCTCGTGCACCGACACCCCTATCAATGGTGGTGCAGGTGAGGGCACAAACTCGGAAGCTCCCTTCACACGAGGCGAGCTGGTTGTCAAGTTTACCCCCGAGGTTGCCGAAATGATCGAGAGCACCGAAGGTGTGACCCGCAGTGGCGCCACACGAAGCGGAAATGTCAATGTTGACCAAGTGCTCGACATTATCGGCAGCTACCGCTTGGAGCGCGTGTTCCCCGTAGATGCCAAAAACGAGGAGCGCACTCGCGAGTGTGGTCTTCACCAATGGTACATCGTAGGCTTTGACGCAAGCCAAAAGGAGGGTGACGTAGTTCGCCGCCTATCGGCGCTGGGCGAGGTGCAAAAGGTTGACCTCAACCGCACCGTTAAACGCGCCTACAACGCCAAGGCTGTGCCCCTGTCGAAAGAGAAGATGGAGGCTCTCACCGCAGCTCAAACCCGCGCAGTGACCCAAAACGACGAACTGCTGTCGGCTCAATGGAACCTCATCAACCGTGGCGATATGTTCGTCAGGGAGGGTGCGGTTAAATCTGTTGAGGGTGCCGACGTTCGTGTCGAGAAGGCTTGGGAGCGTTCGACCGGCGACAACTCGGTGGTTGTGGCTGTGTTGGACGAGGGTATCTGGATTCACCACCCCGACTTGGAGGCCAACATCTGGACCAACGAGGACGAGGTGAACAGCAAAACAGAGGACAAAGACAATAACGGATATAAAGGTGACTTTCACGGCTACAACTTTGTGAACGACAGCGGTCACATCACTTGGAGCGACCTGTATGACTCGGGCCACGGTGCTCACGTTGCAGGCGTTATCTCGGCTGTCAACAACAACGGCATCGGCGTAAGTTCGATTGCAGGTGGCGACGGCTCGGGCAATGGCGTACGCATTATGGTGTGCCAAATCTTCTCGGGTAATATGGCTACCGACCTCGTTCGTACCATGCGCGCCATCAAGTATGCTGCCGACAACGGCGCAGTGGTGCTGCAATGTAGCTGGGGTTATGTGTCGGGTGCTGCCAATGCCTATGATTGGGGTGCCGCAGGTTTCGCCACTCAAGAGGAGTGGGAGGCAGGCTCGCCCTTGGAGAAAGAGGCTTTGGAGTACTTCACCCACAACGCAGGTTCGCCCAACGGCCCCATTGACGGAGGTATCGCAGTGTTCGCTTCGGGTAACGAGAGCGCTGCTGCGGCAGGTTTCCCCGGCGCTGCCGAGCAATATGTTTCGGTTGCCGCAACCGCTGCTGACTACACCCCCGCGGTTTACACCAACTATGGCCCCGGTACCACCATTTCGGCTCCCGGTGGCGACCAAGACTACTACTGGGACTACAAAGACGATAACAATATCTATGGCAGCAACTATGGCGAGCTGGGATGTATCCTCTCGACTCTGCCTTACCACATCGCCGAGACCGGTTACGGATATATGGAGGGTACCTCGATGGCAACTCCCCACGTTTCGGGTGTAGTAGCGCTGGGTATCTCGTATGCGGCACAACTGCGCAAGCACTTCACCGCCGAGGAGCTGCAAGAGCTGTTGCACGCTACCGCCGACCCCATTATTGACACATATTGCACTGGTCGCAAAACATACCACCGCTATGTAGCCGACATCGGCCCGCTCCAACCTATGCAGATGACCCTTTCGGACTATCGCGGCAAGATGGGTTCGGGACAAGTTGACGCAGCCAAATTCTTGGAGGCCATTGCTGGCGAAGAGGCTGGTGTTGCTATGCGCTTCCCCAACGTATATGTTGCTGTGGAGGGTGCTGTGGCATTTGCTCCCGCACGTTACTTCCGAGGCGGCGAGAATTTGACCTACACCATCAACATCACCGACGAGGCGATTGCAACCTGCACCTACGAGGGTGGCGTTGCGCTATTCAAAGGTGTGAAGGCAGGTGCTACCACCGCAACCGTTACCGCAAGCAACGGCGAGCAACACTCGTTCAACATCACCGTGCGTAAAGGCACCGGCAACGGTTGGTTGTAACCACAAGGCCGAGGGCTTATGAGAGCAGGGGCAAAAGAGTGGATTGTGACGGCTGTGTTGATGGCCGTAGCCTGTGTGTCGGAGGTTTCGGCACAAATCCGCATCGTTCCCCAAGCAAAGCTCGACAGCGTGGCTAATCCTACTCTGGCAGGTCGTGGCGAGATGCTCTTCGCCGAGGGCCGCGTAGCAGAGTTCGGAACTCTGGCCGAGGAAGCCGAGCCGTGGAGCACAACCCTTCGCTGGACCAACGCGAGCGACAAACCGCTGGTCGTAACCAAAGTGACCACAGGATGTAGCTGCGTAAGCGCCGAGCCATCGCGAGGGACGGTGGCCAAAGGCGAGCAGGGATGGATAAAACTAACGTTCAATCCTCGCGGCAGAGTGGGTGGCGTGGTGCAGAAAGTGTGGATATATACAAACCTTTCGGCCGACAAACCTACCGCCGTCGTTGAACTCCGCGGAAGAGTCACAACCCCTGACACCGAGCGTGGCTACCCCAAGACTATGGGTGCGCTGCGATTGGGCGCCGAGAGCATAACCCTTGCCGCAGGTGGCAAGACAAGCATAGCGTGCAAAAACGGCGGCACACGAGCGCTGCAAATTGTGGCCGACCCTATGCTGTCGTCGCAAGGTGTGACACTCCGCACCGAGCCGAAGATTTTGGCCGCAGGCGCCGAAGGAGTGCTGATTGTGGAGTGCAACAAAGGTGTCGAGAATCCCGTTCGACTCTATGTCGGAGGCCTCGAACTCCCGCCCCGAGCACGCAAACTCGATGTGGTGATTGCCGATTAGCCCGAGGGCGCACAAGTGAGAATTAACAAAGACGAAAAAATATAGAAAAATATAAAGTATGAAAAATTGGTTGAAAATGATGGCCTTGGCCCTTGTGTCGTTGGCCGCAGTGAGTTGCAACGAACCCGATTTGGACCCCATCCAGAAGTTGGATGTTACCCCCAACAACATTGCGGGTGAGTGGAAACTCGTTAAGTTTGAGGGTGCCGACTTGGCTCCGAACAGCTATGTCTATCTCGACCTCCGCCGCCAAGACCGCGAGTTCACCGAGTTCCAAAACGTGAACAACGCCTATGGCACCGCGCGCACAGGTGTTTACTACATCTACACCGACGAGACCCACGGTGCAGTGATTCGTGGCCAATACGACTATGGTATGGGCAGCTGGAACTACCGCTACAAGGTTACATTGTACAGCGACACTATGGTTTGGACCGCCATTAACGACGAGTCGGTTGTGTGCGTCTATGAGCGCTGCGAAATCCCCGCTGAAATCGCCGCCCTCGCCCCCGCCGAGAATGACAAATAGTAGTCCGACATCACAACACAAAAGCGCGACAGCCACCTATGGTTGTCGCGCTTTTTCTATCTACGGCACAAACGGGATTTGTGGGGCGCTCTATTTGATTTACTTGGTCGGGGCAAGGCGATGTGCCACACCGCGCAGAAGACCGAAATACGCGCCGTTTTTGCGAACAATATCATCCCACAAGGGCGGCTCGACCACAACACCCTCGGAAGTTTGCAATCCCCAGCCATAGCGGCCGCGATAGGTAGTACACTCGGAGGTGGGGAATTCGGTGCGATGAATAAATATTTCGGCAAGGCTCTCCATTTCGGGGAAGGCGCCACACAGCAGTTCACACAGCCTCAGGCCGCGCGCGTCACCCACGCGGGCAAACATTGCGCACATACTCTCAAAGCTCTCAGAGCCGCGCACAAAACACTCGTCACGCCACGGGAAAACATCCGACACACGCACACCCGCGTCGGCAGTCAGCGCGTGCAGAGCAAGAGCTATGCGTGCCAGCGCCCAATCGTCCACACTCTTGGAGTCCATCGCAAGGGTGCGTTGCGGGTGGTTGTAGCCCGCAGTTCCGAGTTCACTGCGCGGAGTGGTCATCGCAGGCACAAATGCCGCATCGAAGTCGATAAGTTGCAGGCCATTGTCCGAAACCAAGATGTTGTCGGGTTTGAGGTCGCCGTGTGCCCAGCGTTGCGACAGCAGCCACGAGGCAAGCGAGTCGAACTCATCACACAGCGCACAAAGCTCCTCCGTGCGGCCCTCTATTCGCAGTTCCGTAACCCTTCGGTCGAGAGGAACGCCCTCAATCCACGGAGTGACAAGCACATCAACAGCCAGAGTGTTCTCGCCCTGAAACAGAGTAAGTCCCTCGGCATAAAACTCGCCTAACATACCCCACGGCGCAACATCGGCCTCACGCAGCAGAGCATAGACCTCGGCACGTCGCGGTTGGTGGTCGCGATAGCACTTGACGGCCACGCCCCTACCCTCGGGGTCTTCGGCACGGAACACAACGGAGTTGCCACCACAAACGAAATCAAGACCGCCAAAAGCGGTCTTGACAAATCGGAGGTCGGCACCCGCAGGGAAGCACGCGACTCCCACCATAAGTGACGACACATAGTTCCGTATATAGGGAACTGTCTGCATCTCGGTTTACTTGTTCATAATAGCGTTTTGGCGGCTGATACTCTCGATGTGGATAGCCTCCAAGACGGTCTTGACAAACTCCTCGCTCAGGTTGAACTTGGGCGCTTGCGACAGGATACGGTCGCGGATTGAGCCCCAACGGTTGCTTTGGAGGATTGCCACGTCGTTTTGTTTTTTAACCTCACCAATCTTCTCGCAAATCTCCATACGGCGGCCCAGCAGTTCGAACAACTCCGAGTCGATTTGGTCGATTTCGTTACGCAGCAGGTTGAGCGATTGTTGGAACTCGGGGCAGTCGGCGGTAGCATTACGCCAGTTGACGTTACGCACCAAGTGCTCCAAATGTTCGGGCTCCAGCTGTTGTTTTGCGTCGCTCCAAGCCACGCTGGGGTCGATGTGGCTCTCGATGATAAGGCCATCGTAGCGCAGGTCGGCAGCGGTTTGCGAAATCTCGCCCAGGTAGTCGCGGCAACCGCAGATGTGCGAGGGGTCGCAAATCATCATCATCTCGGGGAAGCGGCTACGCATCTCCAAAATCATATGCCACATAGGTGCATTGCGATACTTCGAGTGGCCAAAGTACGAGAAACCGCGGTGGATAAGACCGATGTTCTCGATGGGGATACCCACGTTCACAAAACGATTTACGGCACCTGCCCACAGAGCGATATCGGGGTTCATAGGGTTTTTAATCAGAATCTTGACATCGGTACCTTTCACCGCCTCGGCAACCTCCTGCACAGCAAAGGGCGACACCGTTGTACGCGCGCCAAGCCACAGCATATCCACACCAAAAGCAAGTGCGCTCTCGACGTGTTTCTCCGAAGCTACCTCGGTAGCGATGGGAAGACCTGTAAGTCTTTTGGCCTCGGCCATCCAAGCCAGACCGGGAAGTCCGACACCCTCGAAAGTGCCGGGTTGGGTGCGGGGTTTCCAAATACCTGCACGCAGAACATCAACCACGCCTGTCGCTGCCAGACGAACACAAGTGTCGAGGGTTTGCTCACGAGTTTCGGCACTACAAGGACCCGCTATAATCAAAGGACGTTTTGCTCCCAAGGTGAAACTACTCATTGTTCTTTTTTAGTTTAAGTTGGCTCTATTTAAGTATGCGTTTGATGGTGTTGGCTCTATCCATAGCCTCGCGCAAACCATCAACGTCGTCGCGCTCAATCATACGGCGCATAATCTGCAATTGGTGGATATGTTCGCGCAACACATCCAACACGTTGTATTTGTTTTCGAGAAGAATCGGCACCCAAGTGGAAGCCGACGATTTGGCCAATCGAACGGTACTCTCGAAACCACCGCCCGCCAAATCAAAGATATGTTCCTCCTCGCGCTCCTTCTCCAATACGGTGAGTGCCAGAGCAAACGAGGTGATGTGCGAGATGTGCGACACATAGGCTGTGTGAAGGTCGTGCTCCTCGGCGCCCATATAGATAATCTTCATATCCAGCGCGCGATACAACTCCTCGACCATCTGCACAGCGTCGGCATCGCTTCGCTCGCGTTCGCACACAACCACAACACGTCCCGCAAAAGCGTCGCGTCGGGCTGCGTCGGGACCGCTGTGCTCGGTACCCCACATAGGGTGCGTGGTCACAAGGCGTCCGCGATTGCGATGCATACTCACCAGCTCACACAACTCCTGTTTGGTCGAACCGACATCCATAACCACCTGACCCTCACCTACTTTATTGAGCAGTTTGGTAACGATGGTGGGTACGGTGTTCACAGGTGTTGCCACAGCGATGAGCTCACATTCGGCCGCAGCCTTGTCGAGCGAAACAATCTCGTCGACAAGGCCAAGGTCCAATGCTCGTGCGGCGTGCAGTTCGGAGTTCTCGACACCCCACACACGTTCGGCCAGCCCCAAGCGTTTGAGCGCCAAGGCGAGCGAACCTCCGATGAGGCCTGTTCCTACTACTGCTGCCGTTTTCATTTCTTTTAATTATTACTCCAATTTCTTGGAACGTATTCTTTTTACTTTTTGAGTTGTGTCTTGATTTTATTCGCAGCCTTTGCGAGCAACTCTGCGGTAACGCACAACGAAATACGGATGTTGCGTTTACCCTCGCTACCGAAGATACCACCGGGGGTTACGAATACGTCGCACTCGGCCAGCACTTTGTCCGAGAACTCGAAGCAGTCGCCCTCAAACCACTCGGGAACCTCTGCCCAGATGAACAGACCCGCTTGGTCTTTGATGTAGTTACAGCCGAGAGCATCCAACAGCTCGTAGCCATATTTCTCGCGCTCGTAGTAAGTTTTGTTCAACTCCGAGAACCACTCGTCGCCGAGGCTCAACGCCTCAACCGAAGCAGCTTGCAGGGGGTAGAACATACCCGAGTCCATATTGCTCTTGAAGCGGAGGATGTCGCTAATCCAGTCGGCACGACCTACAACAACACCAACACGCCAGCCGGCCATACTGTGACCTTTCGACAGCGAGTTCATCTCCAAAGCAACATCTTTTGCGCCCTCGATGTCGAGGATGCTCAGGTATTGGTTGTTACGAACGAAGCTATAGGGGTTGTCGTGAATCAGCATAATGTTGTGTTTAGCAGCGAAAGCTACCAATTTCTCGAACAACTCGCGGGTTGCGTGAGTACCTGTGGGCATATTGGGGTAGTTGACAAACATCAGCTTAACGCCATCCAGACCGGCAGCCTCAATCTCCTCGAAATCGGGCAGGTAACCGTTCTCTTTTTTGAGTTTGTAGTCAACAGCGATACCACCAGCCAAGGTAACACCCGAACGATAGGTGGGGTAACCGGGGTTGGGAATAAGAGCCTTGTCGCCTTTGCTCAGGTAGGTCATACAGATGTGTACGATACCCTCTTTCGAGCCAAGCAGGGGAAGAACCTCGCTTTTGGGGTCAAGAGTTACGTTGTACCATTTTTTGTACCAGTCGGCGAATGCGCCACGCAACAGGGCGGTACCATTGTAGGGTTGGTAAGCGTGTACCTCGGGACGCTCGGCCTCTTTGGCCAGACGCTCGATAACGCTTGCAGCAGGGGGCATATCGGGGCTACCGATACCGAGAGCCACGATGTCGCGGCCTTGCTCGCGAAGTTCAGCAATCTCACGGTTCTTTTTCGAGAAGTAGTACTCCTTAATCGAATCGAGTCTGTCTGCGGGTTTGATTTCCACTTTTGCCATAAAAATGTTTGTGTTTAAGGTGTTAATATATTTGTTGTTAATTCAATCCGTTGTGATAGACGCCATAGACGTGTACCTCGGAGGTGGCGGCTTGCAGGCGCGCCAAGTTCTCGAAGTAGAGGTCGAGGTTGTCGAACTCCAAATCGACGTGGAACATATAGTGCCACGGCTCGCTGGGCACGGGATACGACTGCAACTTGGTCATATTGACATCCGAAAAGGTTTGCAGCGCAGCAATCAGTGCTCCGGGGCGGTTGTCGGCCTTGAAGTATAGCGACGCCTTGTTGGCATCGGGCGCCATCTTGTTGTCGCGGCGTTTGAGCACCATAAAACGAGTATAGTTCTTTTTGATGGTGTTAATCTCGGGCTGGATAATCTCCAAACCAAACAGCTCAGCCGCAAGGGTGCTCGCAATGGCCGCCTTGTGGGGGTTGCCCTCTTCGGCCAGACGTTTGGCACTCAACGCGGTATCCTCGCTCTCGACCAATTTCCACGACGGGTGCGAATCCAAGAAATCGACACATTGCAACAGCGCCATAGGGTGCGACTCAACCTCGGTGATTTGATCGAGGGTCACGCCCGGCAACACCATAAGGTTTTGCACGATGGGCAGATAGACCTCGCCACTGACCTGAACGTCCTCGTCTTGGAGGATTCCGTAGTTGGCGATAATTGAGCCTGCAATTGAGTTTTCGATGGCCATCACTCCGTAGTCGGCCTCGCCATTCTTTACTTTGCGGGCCACCTCGCGGAAAGTATCGCAGGGCAGAGTCTCGATGTTGGTACCGAAGAACTTGTGTGCCACGATTTGGTGAAAACAACCTTCGTATCCTTGAATTGCTATTTTAAGTTTTTGCGTTATCATATTGTAAAAAAATCCCAACCTAATTTGAGGAATTAAGGTCGGGATTATTTTGTATATCTGTCATATTCTCGTTTTAGCATAGCGCTACCCGACCGCTCGCGCAGTAAAATTGGTAGTACTTATAAAACGGCGAATATGTCATAGTGCCTCGTAATTAAAGTGTGTCTGACGATTTGTCTGAATGCAAATTTATACAATTTTTCGATAGCTTGTACTCTTTGCCACCATTTTTTTACACATTTTTCGCTTTTGCAGCCGAGGCGCAGGCACAAAAAAAAGGCTATCCAACCGCGTTGGGTCGGATAGCCACTCCTTTAAAAAATATATTTTCACAACTCTATAAAGTTGTATAACAAGTGCTAATTCAAGGCTTGCGAGCAGCGAGAAAGCGCAGTTTACTCGTCGTAAATGAGCATTTCGAGCGCGAGCGTAACGCCGAAGTAGCCTTGTTAGGCAACTTTATTTTACAGAGATAGCGGCCAATGCAATCGAAGCCAGCTTCGAGTCGCGGCTGTCGCCACGCGAAGTCAGGATACAGGGTTTGGTAGTACCTTTAACCAATGCAGCCAGACGAGCGTCGCACCAGTGGGTAGCCAGCTTGAAGAAGGTGTTACCTGCCTCGATGCTGGGGAACAACAGACAGTCTGCGTCACCTGCTACACCGTTGGTTTTGTATTTCTTGGTCGCAACAACCTCGGGATACAGAGCTACGTCAATCGACAGAGGACCCTCTACCAGCACGTTGCCGTATTTACCCTCGGCAGCGTTGGTGTGGATTTGGTACGACTCTGCGCTCGACACGATTTTGGGCAGCAGTTGCTCGCTGGGTGCGATACAAGCGATTTTGGGTTGCTCAACACCCAACACTTGTGCCACCTCAGCCAGGTAACGTACCTCCCACTCTTTTTGCTCGAAGGTGGGTGCGGGGATGATAGCTGCGTCCGAAACCAAGATGAGTTTGTGGTACTTGGGAGTGTCGAAGATAGCAACGTGGCTCAACACACCACCGGGGATGAGCAGGCCGTACTCTTTGTTAAGAATACCGCGAACGTATTTGTCCGACGAAACAAGACCCTTCATCAGGATGTCGCCCTCGCCATCGTGAACCATTTTAACGGCTTTGGCTACGCAATCAACGTCCTCTTTGATGTCGATAATCTCGAATTTTGCGGGGTCGATACCGTGCTCAGCGCACACTGCGTTGATAACATCTTTGTCACCAACCAGAACACCCTCGATGAAACCGAGCTCTACTGCATCGTTTACAGCCTCAATAGTGTGAGCATCTTGGGCATAAGCTGCCACAAGGCGACGTTTCGGGCCGCGTTTCGCAGCCTCGACAATCTCTTCCAAATGTTTAATCATTGTCTTCTCTGATTTTATTTATTTTACCAAATTAAACGTATCTGTTGCGATGACAAGCTCCTCGTTGGTTGCGATAACGGCAACTTTAACTTTCGACTCGGGGGTCGAGAGCATAGTGTCAACACCACGGGTTTTGTCGTTCAGCTCGCTGTCGTATTGAACACCCAGGAAGCCCAAACGGTCGCAAACGTAGCGGCGGAGGTCATTCGAGTTCTCACCCACACCACCGGTGAAGATAACCATATCAACACCATTCATTTCGGCAGCGTAAGCACCTACAAAACCAGCGATTTTCGAGTAGTAGAGGTTACGGCCAACGATTGCGCGGGGGTTGCCTGCATCGAAAGCGTCGTCAACATCACGCATATCCGACGAAACACCGGTCAGAGCCTCGATACCCGATTTCTTGTTGAGTACGGTGTTGAGAGCGGCATAGTCAAGTCCCTCTTTCTCGCCGATATAGAGAACAGCACCTGCGTCAACAGCACCGCAACGGGTACCCATTACAAGACCATCGAGGGGAGTGAAGCCCATCGAGGTGTCGAACGATTTGCCGTTCAGCACAGCGGTGATCGAACCACCATTACCAACGTGGCAGGTGATGATTTTCGAGTTGTTGATGTCCAGGCCTGCAAACTCTGCGCCGCGACGTGCAACGAACTTGTGGCTGGTACCGTGGAAACCGTATTTACGAACGCGATACTTCTCGTAGTACTCGTAGGGAAGTGCATAGAGGTAGTTCTCGGCGGGGATGGTTTGGTGGAACGAGGTGTCGAACACTGCCACTTGGGGAACGGTGGGCAGCAGTTTTTGAATCGACAGAACACCCTCCAAGTTGGCGGGGTTGTGCAGGGGAGCCAGCTCGAAGCACGAGCGGATTTTCTCGATAACGTCGGCGTCAACGAGTGCGCTTGCCGAGAAGTACTCACCACCGTGAGCCACGCGGTGACCTACGGCGTTGAGTTGGTCGAGCGACGAGATAACACCGTGCTCGGCGTTGGTCAGAGCCTCGATAATCAGACGGATACCCTCGGTGTGGTTGGGAATTGCACCGCGGTACTCATAAGGAGCGCGACCATCTTGGGGTTTGTGAGTCATAACGCCCTCGGGCAGACCGATACGGTCAACCAGACCTTTAACCAACAGTGTGTTTTGTGTCTCGGAGGTCATATCGATTACTTGGTACTTAATCGACGAACTTCCGCAGTTCAATACAAGAATTACCATAATTGTTGTGTTTTATATTTTATGTTTGTTTTGTCTGAAAAAGTCGAGGACACGCACGCCGATAAAATCATTCCCTCACTCGCCCGTAAACCTTGCGCCCAGAAACGGCACAACACCCGACAAAGTACTGCTATCCGCAACACTCTGCCTTCCAACCATTTACAAGCCACCAGCCACACTCGGCCGCCTCTCGCACCCCATAGGGGTGTTTGGCTCTCGGACTGCAAAGTTAATCTTTTTTGGGCAGAATGTTCGCCCTAATGCAAAAAAGTTGTAAAGAATAATAAATATTAAGAGGTTTGGTTGGTGGTTTGCATTTTTTACGCTACATTTGCGTTTGTGGTGGAGTGTGTTTTTTCGCAACTGCCGACCACAAACACCGAAAGTTTCTAAATTTCAGAATGGTTACTATGAAAACACCAGAGTCTGTTCCTGTGGAACAAGTCGGCACTACTGCCGAGGATGTGCAACAACAATCCCCCGTAAACCAAACCTCTGCCGCAGAGCAAAACGACGAGACTATCGAACAGGTAGATTTCTCGGACGAGGAGGCTATGCTCGCCGCCGAAAGTGACGAAGTGTCGCTGGGTGAGGCCGCAGAGGGCGAAGATGATTCCGTATCGGCCGCAACGTATGCGGGCAAAAGCAAGGCTGAATTGGTAGAAATTCTCGCCGACAAGGTTCACAACGAACCCGTACAGTCGCTGCGAGGCACCATCGAGGCCATCAAAATCGCGTTCTACAAAGCGCACAAAGCCGACATCGAGGTTCTGCGTCGCCAGGCTGTTGAAGCTGGTGCAGACCCCGACAACCTGAACCTGCCCACCGACACCAACGAGGTGGCACTCAAAGCCCTCATCGCAGAGTATCGCACCAAACGCGACGAGTATATGGCAGGACAAGAGCAAAGCAAAGAGGATAATCTCAAAGCGAAACTCGCAATCATCGAGGAGCTCAAAGCCCTTATCAACAGCAACGAAACTATGAACCAAACGTTCGCTACGTTCCGCGAGTTGCAACAACGCTGGAAGGATGCAGGTCCCGTACCCCAAGCCAATATGAAGGATTTGTGGGAAACCTACAACCACCACGTCGAGAACTTCTACGAGTATATCAAAATCAACAAGGAGCTTCGCGATATGGACCTCAAACGTAACTACGAGGCCAAACTCGCGCTGTGTGAGCAAGCCGAGGCACTCATCCTTGAGCCTTCGGTGGTAACCGCTTTCCACAGCCTCCAAAAACTGCACGACGACTGGCGTGAAATCGGCCCCGTAGCTACCGAGTACAAGGAGAGCCTGTGGGAGCGTTTCAAAGAGGCCAGCTCGCGCATCAACAAACGTCACCAACAACACTTCGAGGAGATCAAGGAGGAGCAACAACAAAACCTTGAACTCAAAACCAAACTTTGCGAGCAAACCGAGGAGCTGAACAACATCGCCTGCGAGTCGCGCAAGGAGTGGAACAAGGCTTCGGAGAAGCTGCTCGAAATCCAAAAAGTGTGGAAAACCATCGGCTTCGCACCCAAGAAGGAGAACTCGCGCATCTATGAGCGTTTCCGCACCGCGTGCGACACCTTCTTCGAGCGCAAACGTACCTATTACAGCGGTCTGAAAGACCAAATGGAGGAGAACCTCGCACTGAAAACCCAAATCTGCGAGCAAGCCGAGGCTATTATGAACAGCGACGACTGGAAAACCACAGGAGAGCGTCTTATCGACCTGCAACGCAGATGGAAAGAGATTGGTGCTGTACCCCGCCGCCAGTCGGATGCTGTGTGGAAACGTTTCCGCGCTGCGTGCGACACCTTCTTCGAGCGCAAAGCAGCCCACTTCTCGTCGGTTGACTCGGAGCACAAAGATAACCTCAGCCGCAAACGCGCGCTGCTGGATGAGATGGCTGCGTTCGACCTCGCAGGCGTGACCTTCGAGGCTATCAAGGATTTCCAACGCCGTTGGGGCGAAATCGGATTCGTGCCCATCAAACAAAAAGAGGCTATTCAAAAACAATATAAAGAGGTTGTTGACAAACTGTTCGGTGCTCTGCGTGGCAGCGAGCGCGAGCGTAACTTCGACAAGTTCCGCAACCGCATCTCGACCCTCAAACAGAGTGGCGACAAACGACTCCGCTTCGAGCGCGAGCGTCTGTTCAACAAGGTGAAACAGTTGGAGGCCGACATCGCAACCTTGGAGAACAACATCGGTTTCTTCGCAGGCAGCAAGAACGCCGAGTCGCTGATTGCCGAGGTGCGCATCAAAATCACCAAGGCCAAAGAGGAGATGGCCGACGCCATCAAAAAAGTTCAGGCTATTGACGCCGAGGACAAACAATAGAATTAAGAACTAAAACATACAATACTACACAATGGAAAAGAGTGAAAAACAAACAAAGTATATCTTTGTGACGGGTGGTGTTGCTTCGTCGCTCGGCAAGGGTATTATCGCAGCCTCGTTGGCAAAACTGTTGCAAGCAAGAGGTTATTCGGTTACTAACCAAAAATGTGATCCCTACATCAATGTCGATCCCGGAACTCTGAGCCCCTATGAGCACGGCGAGTGCTACGTTACCGAAGATGGCGCCGTAACCGACCTCGACCTGGGTCACTACGAGCGTTTTACCGGCACTCCCACCTCGCAAGCCAATGGTGTAACCACCGGCCGCATCTACCAAAATGTTATCAACAAGGAGCGTAGCGGTCAGTATCAAGGTAAAACCGTTCAGGTTGTACCCCACATCACCGACGAGATCAAACGTTCGATTCTCAAACTCGGCAAACAAGGACAATACGACATCATCATCACCGAGATAGGTGGTACCGTAGGTGACTTGGAGTCGCTGCCCTACATCGAGGCTGTGCGCCAACTGCGCTACTCGCTGGGCCCCAAAAACACCGCAGTTGTTCACCTGACTCTGGTTCCCTATATGGCTGCCAACGGTGAGCTGAAAACCAAACCTACACAACACTCGGTAAAAACCCTGCAAGAGTACGGTATCCAACCCGATATGCTGGTTCTCCGCACCGAGCACCCTCTGAACGAGGAGGTTTGCAGCAAGGTTGCTCTGTTCTGTAACGTTGACCAAAACGCTGTGTTTGAGTCGGTTGACGTTCCTACCATCTATGAGGTACCCCTCAAAATGCACGAGCAACACTTGGACGACGTAACTCTCGAAAAACTCAACCTGCCCGGTCTGCACCCCGCAGATATGAGCGACTGGCAAGACTATGTAAACCGCGTGAAAAACTACGACAAAGAGGTTCACATCGCGCTGGTTGGTAAATATGTTGAGCTGCCCGACGCTTACAAGTCGATTTCGGAGTCGTTCATCCACGCAGGTGCTACCAACGACGTGAAAGTTCGCATCAACTACATCAACGCCGAGACCATCACCCCCAACACTGTTGAGGGTCTGCTGGCAGGTGCTTCGGGTGTGTTGGTTGCTCCCGGCTTCGGCCAACGTGGTGTTGACGGCAAGATTGAGGCCGTTCGCTACGCTCGTGAGAACAAAATTCCTATGTTCGGTATCAACCTCGGTATGCACGCCGCAATTCTGGACTTCGCACGCAACGTGCTGGGTCACAAAGATGCTGACTCGACCGAGTACCACGGCACTTCGTACCCCGTTCTGGACCTGTGCGCCGAGCAAAAGAGCATGACCACCATCGACGGCACTATGCGTCAAGGTGCTTACGCTTGCCAACTCGACGAAGACAGCTTGTGTGCCAAGATTTATGGCCGCACCGCTATCTCGGAGCGTCACCGCCACCGCTATGAGTTCAACAACAAATATCTGGCCGAGTTCAAGGCTGCAGGTCTGAAACCCGTGGGTATCAACCCCGAGACCAACCTTGTTGAGGTATTCGAGCTGGAGGGTCACCCCTGGTTCATCGCTGTGAACTTCCACCCCGAGTACAAGAGCAACGTAATGCGTCCTCACCCGCTGTTTGTTGATTTCGTTCGCGCAGCTTGCGAGTACGAGGCTCAAAACAAATAGTTTTTATTCAGTTTGCTCTACCGTTCACGAAGGTAGAGTAAAACGCTGATTATCGGACTTCTAATCACAACCCCCGCCTTCGGACGGGGGTATTGTGCTGAAATATGACTACAAGTAAAGAACGAAAAAACTAATACTGACGGAAATGGATAAAAAGTCTATCATCGGACTTGTTCTGATTGGTGCTATTATGTTCGGCTACACTTGGTACAGCGGCAAACAAGCTGCCAAATATCAGGCCGAGCGTGCCGTGCAAGACTCGATTGCTTTTGTGGAGGCACAACGCGAGCTCGCTTCGGCAGCCGACCAACTCTTTGAGCAAGCCGACCAAAACAAACAACAAACCGAGGAGGAAAATCTCCGCAACAATATCGGCGACCAACTCTTCGCTGCACAAAAGAGCGAGGCTCAAACCTTCACTCTGTCGAACGGCGTGGCTGAGTATGAGTTCAACACTCGTGGTGGTCAAATCAGCGAGGTGACTCTGCTGGACTACACCAAATATGGTGGCGAGCCCCTGCAAATGTTTGTCCCCGGCACCGAGCGTTTCGACGTCGAGTTCTTCATCCAAAAAGGTTACAAGAACTTTGCGCTCAACACCGGCAACTACAACTTCGAGTGCATCGCACCCGCGACCGAGTGGGCCGAGGGCGAGGAGAGCAAACAAGTTCGTATGCGTCTGGCGGTGGATTCGACCGCATCGTTGGAGTATGTTTACACCATCTACCGCGACAACTATATGCTCGACTTCGACATCGACTTCTCGGGCATCTCGCACCTGATGGCATCGCAATACGACTTCGACATCGTATGGAAAAACTCGTCGCCCCAAAACGAGAAGGGATTTACCAACGAGAACAACTACACAACCGTAGCTTACCGCTTCCCCGGCGACAAACCCGAGGAGCTGGGTCTTGGCAAAGAGGGTCAGTCGAAGAGCGAGCGCATCACCTCGAAAGTTGAGTGGGTTGCATTCAAACAACAGTTCTTCTCGTCGATTCTGGTTGCCAAAGATGACTTCCAAGATGGCGAGGTGGGTTACGCAACATACAAACCATACTCGGGTCGCATCAAGGATTTCTCGGCAGAGATGGGTGTACCCTACTCGACCGACAAACAAGTGTATGGTTTCAGTATGTACTTCGGTCCCAACAAGTTCAACCTGTTGGAGGAGTACGACCTGGGCTTCGAGTATCTGGTGCCGCTGGGTGGTAGCCTTGTGGGCTGGATCAACCGCTGGTTTGTGATTCCGATGTTCGATTTCCTGAGCAAGTTCATCGGCAGCTTCGGCTGGATTATCCTCATTATGACTCTGGTTATCAAGATTGTCATCTTCCCGCTGACCTACAAATCGTATCAGTCGTCGGCAAAGATGCGCGTGCTCAAACCCGAGATTGACGCCCTGAACGAGAAGTACCCCCGTCAAGAGGATGCGATGAAAAAGCAACAAGCCACAATGGAGCTCTACCAAAAGGCTGGCATCAGCCCTATGAGCGGTTGTATTCCTATGTTGATTCAGTTGCCTATTCTGTGGGCGATGTTCCGTTTCTTCCCCGCGTCGATTGAGCTTCGTGGCGAGAAACTGTGGTGGGCCGACGACTTGTCGAGCTACGACAGCATTCTCAACCTGCCCTTCAACATTCCGTTCTATGGCAACCACGTCAGCCTGTTCGCCATTATGATGTCGGCAATGCTGGTAATCTCGTCGCTGGTGAATATGCGCAACTCGGGCCAACAACAAATGCCCGGTATGAAGTTTATGATGGTATGGATGATGCCCATTATGATGTTGTTCTTTATGAATAACTACGCGAGCGGTCTGTGCTACTACTACTTCCTATCGAGCCTTATCACCCTCGTTCAAATGTTCATCGTTCGCTCGATGATTGACGACAACAAGGTGCGCGCCAAGATGGCCGAGAACGCCAAGAAACCCCGCAAGAAGAGCAAGTTCCAACAACGCTACGAGGAGGCACTCAAAGCACAACAAGCTCAACTGCGCGAACAACAACGCCGCAACGGTCGATAGACCTACGATGATATTAAAATTCCCTTTTGAACGGGGTTGTCTGACAAAGGTCGGGCAACCCCGTTTTATTTATATCTATTTGTTTAAATAAAAAAGTTGTATTTTCGTAGAGAAAACTACTGGAGATATGACATACACTATTGCTAATTTGGCCGAAACTGTGGCCAATGCACAAGCTCTAATGACTACACTCAGGGACTTACATCCTGTGTGCGCGCCATCGGGGCGACCCAAAGCACGGACATTCCGACGGGTACATATCTTTGAGATGCGGCACGAGGGACGACACACATTGATGTGTCTTTCGCCCGAGGGAGAGGAGAATTTTCGCCAAGCTTGCGTGCGCTACAATGCACTGGCGAGGATTCAGCCGCACAATTTCGTACCTCTAACTTTCCACGACAACGAGATGACAATATTTGACGCCTGCGGAGGTGCGCAACAAATTGCTGTGGCTCTGGCTGGTCGCAGTGGAGCCAGTATGAAGGCTGCCGAACTTGCTGCTTATGCCACCGAGGTAGGTGATCGCGAGGCCGTACGCACTGCGCTCAACGATCTTGTGCAACTCACAGCAGGTGTGCGTCGATGTGGCGAGGAGTTTGATCTCGGGGTGAGGTTTACCCCGTCGGGACGGCTCATAGTGTGCGAGGTTGGCAGACGCGAGCCACGCGTGGCCGAGATGGCTCTCACGTTGGCTTGTGCACTATGCGGCTACGATGTCAAGGTCGAGGCAGCCAAAGTATATAAACAACTGAATATTTCGCGTCTGACCGACGACGAGAAGTGTGCCGCGTTGTGGGATATGTGTCACATTGCGCCCGACACTCTATGTCGAGCCATTGATGCGTGTGCCGAACTACCTACCACCGCGCCACGCATTGTGCGTCAGCGACCCGAACGCGAGGGTTTGAGGCTGGTGGAGAGTGCCGATGGCTTTTCCTTCATTACTCACGATGGCGAAACTCTGAATAAAGAGCCTTTCATTTGGGCCGAGCCGATGCGCGAAGGGCGTGCTATGGTGCAGACATCCGAGGGTTGGGGTTTGATGCAGAGCAATGGCGAGTGGTGTCTGCCGCCCATCTACGAGGAGGTGGAGTGGGACGAGGAGATAAATCTCTGCGTGGCTATGCACGAAGGTCTGTGGAATTTGTTTGACCGCGAGGGAAACGCGCTAACCGCAACGCCCTACGACTGGATAGGCTCGCCAACCAACGGACTATTCCCCGCAAGGAGGGATGGCCGACTGACATTCATCAACACCGCGGGGTGTGAAATAACTCCGCCCGAACTTCAAACCACAACCGACTATGAATAGACCCACAGCATACTCCTGCGCCATAACACGCGCCAATCCAACAGCCTTTATAATTATGCTCGACCAATCGGGTTCGATGTCGGAGAGCACGCTCTACGAGGGAATGGAGATGACCAAGGCCCAAGCGCTCGCAATGGCAACCAACGCGCTCATTGACGAACTGATAGACCGTTGTCGTCGCAGCGACGGCATAAACGACTACTATCACATTGCCGTCATCGGTTACTCGGGTCGCGGCGTGTGCAATCTACTGAGCAGTGACGGTTTTGTCACCCCTTCGGAGCTGGCTGCGCGCACCGTACCCACACAAGTGATAACCCGCGAGCGCACCCTACCCGACGGCTCGACAGTAATCACCTCCACCCCTTGCAATCGTTGGGTAGAGCCCGTTGCTACGGGTGTCACACCTATGTACGAGGCTTTGGCACGCGCCCTGCAAATGGTCGAGATGATATGTGCCACCGAGCAATTCCGCGCAAGTTATCCGCCCACAATCATCAACATCACCGATGGCGAGGCCACAGATGCCACCTGCGAACAACTATTGGCTCTGGCCGAGCGCATACGCAGCATCTCGACACTCTATGGTCAAGCCTTGCTGATGAACATCAACCTCTGCAAGGAGGACTCCTCGCGCGCAGTGATATTCCCGTCCAGCGCCGAAGAGCTGCCCGAGAATCGTTACGCCCGAATGTTATACGAGATGTCGAGCGAGCTACCCTCGCGCTACGACCCAATGATTATGCGCTCACATTCCACCGCCAAGTGCGGCCCCTTCCGCGCAATGGGTTACAACGCCCTCATAGGCGACGCCATAGCCATAATGAACATTGGCACAATAACTTCGATGTGATTATGTACTTTTTGAGCCATCAAAAAGTACCAAAAAATGGGGCGCAGACCGCCCGATAACATTCGCCCCGCATCCATAAATGATACGGGGCGAATGTTTTATAGACGGATGCACTTCATCTTCGATACTTCTGATAATTCAAGAAAGACAAATCAAATGCAGTCATCCGCAATCCCATTCATAGAGTTGGGTAGATATGTTTTCCTCTTGTGGCGTTAATGAATCAAAGATGATTCGCATCCGAGGTTTATATAATTCCTAGTCATATCCCGCGTGGATATGACTAGGAATTAATCCCCCGGTCTGCGGGTCATTTTTTGGTTCTTTTTGATGACTCAAAAAGAACATTACCCCACCTGTGATGGAATGTGGTTTGCTCGGTATGCGGCGGGTGTTTGGCCGTATTGTTTCTTGAAGAGTTTGATGAAGTGCGAGGTGTTGGGGAAGTTGCATTCGATGCCGACCTCCGATATTGATTTATCGGTGGATATGAGTAGAAGGCGCGAGTGCATCAGCCGTTGACGGATAAACCACTTGTGGGGTGGCGCGAAGAAGTGGCGCCGAAACTCCTTCTTGAAAGAGGTCATACTGCGATTGCTGCGCGCAGCCAGCTCCTCGATGGATATGTCGCTGAATATGTGACCATAAATGAGTTGCTCGAAATTCTCGCGCGCGGCATCAACATTCGAAAGCACCTTGCTTTTCAGACAGCAGTTCATACGGGTCACGATGAGGTATATGAGTTCGGTCATCTTGATGTTCTCGGCTGTGGTGTCGTGCGAGAACAGCTCATCGCGCAGGTATTGGTTGAGCGTCATAAAGAAGTTGCGTGCGGCGCTCCACGCGGGAGTCACGACGTGACTCAGCTCGCGACACGAAGGACACGAGTGGTCGTTCACCACGTTGAGATTGTAGTTCATACTCAGATTGGTGAGTATCTGCCCCAAGTGCTCGGGCGAGTAGTAGCACGCAATCTGCTCGTAGGGATGTTGTTCGCTCTCGGGCACATCTTCGGTGTAGTGGTGTCCCTTGGCCAGAAAATATATCTCGCCACGCTGCACCTCGTAACGGGTGTCACCATAATATATATACTTGGTGCCGCGGAGTACATAACCAATGGTGTGACGCGAGAGATTATGCGATTGAATACCGTTGGAATATGGTTGCGAAAACTTGACTATCATTGGTTGTGAGCCGAAGCTCGGAGGTTGTTGTTCCATCTTTTTGTGTTTTAATTGTTGAACAAAAGTAGTCGAATAAATCTTATTTTTAGCATTGGTCACAGCGGTCAGACCAATACTCTCGCACTCTTTTGTGCAACAATACATCCAACTGTAAATCAATAACTTGTGCGGCGCGCCCGAAAAATATGGACACTCCGCAGACTTTCCGTGTCACCCCTCGGATGGAACAAACGACAGAGTGAACAAAACGGGGTTTTAAATATGTTTTTTCGGACTATTTTTGCGACCTTTTGGAAGTGGCTCGCAACCCCCTAACGAGGGAAAAACAGACAGATAGTGTAGCACACGGCAGCGGCGGCAAAGAGAAGATAGACGACCGACGACAGTGAGGCAAAGCTCTTGCCGAATGCTTTGGGCGCGAGTTGCGAGAGAAGGACCGCCAGCACGGGAACAACCACAAGGCCGCTACCACCTACCGACATCGAGCATATCAGCACACCCAACAACATAATGTGGATATAACCAGTGACGCGCGCCTTCGAACGCATAAACCTCGACGAGGCAATCACACCCAGCGAAAAGGTCACAGCCAGGGTCATCCACGCAACCATAACTGCAACTTGGAGCACTCCCACAGACTCCGTTTGGAAGAGTCCCTCGCGGCAAAACTCCGCTCCCAAAAGTCGGTACACCGAGCCAAAGTGGCCGCCACGCACCCAGCCAACATAGGAGGTGATAAACAGCGGCAACATAGCACCCAACATTCCAACCAACAACTCGCGGCTTGTGCGTTTGGCCAGCAACCACACCAAGGGGAGCACCACGATGAGCACCGCAAAGGGTGCATACAAAAGCGGCAGAACGCCAATCATAAACGACGCCAAAAACACAGGACCAAAGCTATACGAGCGCTTGTAGGCCTTTGCGATATTTTTGAGCGCCACCGTCATCAGCCACGCCCCGACATAAGCCGAGAGCGCCTGCGCCGGGAACGCAGCACAGCAGCCTGCCAGTACCCAGACCTGTAACGGAAGGGTCGAACGTCCACCCGCATCGACATTATAGAGCGATGCGCTCAACGTATTGACCAGACACAGAAAAACAGCAACAAGAGTCAGCGGGATATAGAGTCCCAGGCCAACATTACGGCAACCCTCAATCCACACAGCCAAGGGCATACCGCTTGCGCCCACAGCCTCCGCTGCACTTGGCGCGACAAATCCGCGCACCACAGCCAACACTGCCAGCACTATGGCCGAAACCACACAAAACGGAGTCGATTGGCGCAAAATATTCACGGTTTCCTTTCTGCTTTATTGTTTTATATACTTTTTTGAGCCATCAAAATAATCCCAACCGTTGATTTTATAACTATCGCATGCATCCCATTGCGGGATGTAAGCGATAGTTAATCCCCCGGTATGCGGGTCGTTTTTGGTTCTTTTGTCGATACAAAAGAACAATATTATTGCAAATCCTTGCCGATGTCGCGGCGGTAGTATTTGCCTTGATAGTTGATTTTACTTACAGCGTTGAAGCTCTTGTCGAGTGCCTCTTGCATTGTGGGTGCGAGCGATGTTGCGCAGATTACGCGACCACCTGCGGTCAGCACTTTGCCCTCACTCTCGACTGTTCCTGCGTGGAACAACATCGAACCCTCGGCTGTGGCCTCATCCAGACCTGTCATCTCGAAACCTTTTTGGTAGGCCTCGGGGTAACCCTCCGAAACACACATCACGGTTACGGCATATCCGTCGTGGATTTTGAGTTCGTACTCATTCACAGCCTGCATATACATAGCCTCGAACAAATCTACCACGTCGCTTGCGATGCGGGGCATTACAACCTCGGTCTCGGGGTCACCCATACGCACGTTGTACTCGATTACATAGGGGTCGCCTGCAACGTTCATCAGACCTACGAACACAAAACCGCGATAGTCGATGTTCTCCTTGGCCAAACCTGCTACGGTGGGGGCTACAATGCGCTCCTCGACCTTGCGCATAAACTCGGCGTCGGCAAAAGGAACGGGCGAAACGGCACCCATACCGCCAGTGTTCAAACCTGTGTCACCCTCGCCAATGCGCTTGTAGTCCTTGGCCTCGGGCAGGATGACATAGTTCTTGCCGTCGGTTGCCACGAATACCGAACACTCGATACCCGACAGGTATTGCTCGATAACCACGCGGCTTCCCGCAGTACCGAACTTACCACCCAACATTCTCGCCAACTCGGCTTTGGCCTCGGCCTCCGATTCGAGGATAACCACACCCTTGCCCGCTGCGAGTCCGTCCGCTTTGAGCACATAGGGTGCCGACAGCGACTCGATGAAACGGTAACCCTCGTCGATATTGTCGCGAGTGAAGGTTTGGTATGCTGCGGTGGGGATATTGTGACGTTGCATAAAAGCCTTGGCGTAGTCCTTGCTACCTTCGAGTTTTGCACCCTCGCCCGAAGGTCCGATAATGGGCAGGTGCGACAGCTTGTCGTCCTCGCGGAAGAAATCTACAATGCCGTGCACCAAAGGCAGCTCGGGACCTACGACAACCATACCAATTTGTTTGTCGAGCACAATCTTTTTGAGTGCGCCAAAGTTGTCGGGATCGATGTCAATATTTTCGCCCAAAGCGGCAGTTCCCGCATTACCGGGAGCAATGTAGAGTTTTTCCAGTCGGCTGCTGCGGCAGATGGCTTGTGCGATTGCGTGTTCGCGTCCGCCAGAGCCAAGCAACAGTATATTGAGTTTTTCGGGTAACCTAATCATAAGTGTTGGTTTGTTTATACAGGCAAAAGTAGCATTTTTTTGATAGAATTTAAAGTTCTTATAGTACTTTTGTGGGCAGAAGACCAAATTTGTTGATTATGTTAGCGAATTCAATGCATACGGGCCTGTGTGAGGCGGGACTTGACGAGGCGGGACGTGGCTGTCTGGCTGGTGGCGTATTTGCCGCCGCGGTGATTCTGCCCGAGGATTTTCACCACCCCCTGCTCAACGACTCCAAACAGATGACCGAGCGCGCACGCAACATCCTGCGCGAGATTATCGAACGCGAAGCTGTGGCGTGGGCTGTGGTGGAGGTGTCGCCCGAACGCATCGACCGCATCAACATCCTCAACGCCTCAATCGAGGCTATGAACATTGCCGTCGAGCGACTCTCGGTGCGCCCCGAACACCTGCTGGTGGATGGCAACCGTTTCCATACCTCGCTCGAAATTCCCTACACCTGCGTTGTGAAGGGCGACGCCACCTATGCCAACATCGCTGCGGCTTCGGTGCTCGCCAAAACCCACCGCGACGAGTGTATGTTGCGCCTGGCCGAGGAGTTTCCCGAATACGGATGGGCCAAAAACAAGGGCTACCCCACACTCGAACACCGCCGCGCAGTGCTCGAACACGGTCTTAGTCCCTATCACCGCCGCTCGTTCAACACCGGCGCCGACCAACTGACTCTATTCTAATACATATCTATATTTATGGCCGAGTGGTTTGACATTATTATGCAGTTTTTTGTCGATTGGGGCTATGCGGGAATGTTCCTTGCAGCTCTGGCGGCAGGAAGCATCATACCCATAGGCTCGGAGGTGGTGTTTGTAGGCCTGCTGGGACTTGGACTCGAACCCATAGGGTTGATTGCCGCCGCAACCGCAGGCAACACCCTCGGAGGTATGACCTGCTACTGGGTGGGTATGCTCGGCAAACGCGAGTGGATAAGCCGACTCGGAGTGAGTGACGCCAAAATGGAACGCGCAACACGTTTCTTGGATGGTCGCGGCGCGTGGATGGCCTTCTTTGCATTCCTGCCCTACGTAGGCGAAGCCATAGCCGTAGTGCTGGGTCTTATGCGCAGCAATATGCTCGTAACCGCCCTCGCAATGACTCTCGGCAAGTTAGTTCGTTATCTAATTCTTTGGTTAGGATATTTAGGTATTTCTCTTTAATGTACTTTTTGCACGTTCAAAAAGTACCAAAAAAATGGCCGCAGACCGGCGGGTTCTTTTGTCGATACAAAAGAACATACACATTACATCAATCTTCGGCTGGTAGCGGTGGGGCGGAGTTGAAGGGTATCGTAGTCGATGCCTTCGATAAGGGCTATACCCGGGCGTGTGCCAACCTCCAAGCGACCAAGTTGGTCGGAGAGTCCGAGGGCTGCGGCACCTCCTTCAGTTGCCCACATTAGGCGCTCGGCCAGAGGCACCGAGGGCATTGCACGCAGCTCGGCGACCATACTCAAATCGGTGTTGCTGGCCAGGGAGTCGGTACCCACAGCCACACGCGCGCCGCACTCACGAAGAATATCCACGGGCGGGGTCAGACGCGAAATAAAATCGTTGGACATAGGGCATACCACCCATACGGGAGGCACAGTGAAGTGGTTGTTGATGCGCTGTACATCCTCGCGTGTTACGCGACAGGCGTGTATCAACACCATCTGCTTGTCGGGGGGTGTCAAGGCCAGAAGGCGGTCGGTGGGCGAAGCATACTGTCCCACGAAGGGAGCCTCGAAACCTACCGACTGATACCACTCCCACATCACGCCACGACGCGAAAAGAGGTCAACCTCCTCGTCGCTCTCGGCAAAGTGGAGTGACAAGCGATTGGCTGTGGTTGCGGCGGTGTAGGCCTCGTCGCGCAGGGAGTATAACGAGTGGGGAGCGATGTCGGCACGAAGGCCCATAGCCATCGCCTGCTCCAACACCAATTGGGCAGAACGTGCGGTACGATGACCGAGTCCGTATAGTTCGACAAAGTTGTGATAGAGAATAGAGCTGCGACTTTTAAGTTCGAATGTGAGCGCATCGTTGCACACATCACCTACGGCTTGCACACCCGCGTTCCACATTGCGCTGTCGCGCCACGCTGCGGCAGCAACCTGTTCGGTGGCCGACACACTTCCGCGCACAGCACGCAGACCCTGCGCAAAGCCCGAAAAACCACCGTGAGGGGTAATCTTGCCAGCCATATAGGAGAGTTCCAGGTGGCAGTGGGCATTGACCATCGCGGGGATGAGGATTCCGTTGTACCACTCCACGCGCTCCATACGGTCGGGGTTGGCACACTCGGTTACGGCTGTGATAGTGCCGTCGTCGGCAACCTCGACAATCCTATTTCGCTGCAACCCCTGTGGAGTCAGCGTGTATGGTGCTGCTAAACGTCGCATTTTTGAGGCTATCGAAGTTGAGTTTAAGGCTGTCGGCGACCACTCGCAAGCTGTCCTCGATGGTGAGCACACGAAGGCTATCCTCGGCGTGGCGAATACTGTCGGCTACGGCACGCAACACCGAGTCGCGGCGAGCTACCGAGTCCTGCCACTTCTTGATGTATCGTTGATAGTCCTCGGGAATGGTCTTACGCAGCAGCATACGGCTCAGCGAGTCCTGCGCAAGCTTGTCGTCCATAAAGAAACGCACTCGCAACGAGTCGATACGCATCGCAGGCGTGGTAATTTCCTTTTGGGTGTAGGGGTTGAGATTCAGCACAAGGCATTGGTCGGCTTCGGTAACCTTGAAGGTACCCTTGTAGCGGCCGCGCTGCTGGTTGCGACGCATACGGTGAACATTCTCGCTAATCTTGCGGTCGTAGATATTGAGAATATAGTGGCGTGTACGCATATTATGGTTCTTGTCGGCCGAGTCCACGACATAGCTGTATGTCACCTCGAAGTCGCCCTTCGCGCGGATGGGGATGCGGATGATAAGGCCCGCGGTGTCGGCAATGCGACGCACATTGAATACCGAGTCGTAGCGGATGGTCTGCACAAAGCGGCGGCGACCAATCTCACGCAGGGTGTCGCGCACAGCCATCCTATGGTTGGCCATTGCTCTCTCCTTTTCGATGATGCGGATGGCTTCGTCAACCACGTCCGAGAGTTTGGCACTCTTGCGTTTGGAGAAGTTACCAATGGAAAAGCGCACGTCCTCCTCGGTGTAGCCATAGCGCTCCCAGATGGGGGTGTAGATGTCGAGGGTGTCGTATCCGCGCCCAAAGGCTGTCAGGTAGGCGTTCTGGATGTAGGCCTCGCTGAAAATCTTAGCCAACTCGGCGTCGGGGATAATCTGCGGACCACCGCAACCGACACACACAAGAGCAAGAAGGCTCAATATCGCTTTTATCGAAAAGTTTTTCATCATTTAGTCTATATTTTAATGCGTCCCGCGATGGTGAGCTTCGTTGCAAGAAGGCTCACAGCGGTGAAAGCCACAACTATAATCATCAAATCAGCCAATACCACTCGCACGGGATAAACCTCAACCAAAAAGGTGTCGGCAGGGATGCGTATAACTCCAAAGTGTTGTTGAACAAGGCTCACAACCAAGCCCAACACAAAACCGCCCGCAGCACCCATCATACAGATGGCCATACCCTGACGGACAAATATTCGGCGCACGAGTTGGGTGTCGGCACCCAGCGCGCGCAGGGTTGCAATGCTCTCCTTCTTGTCGATGATAAGCATTGTGAGCGTGCCCACAACCGAGAACGATGCAACAATCAAAATCATAATGCCGATAAGCACAATGGCAAGTTTCTCGTAGTCCAGCACCTTGTACATTGCGCTGCTCAACTGCTCGCGCGTACGCACAGCCACACCCTCGGGCACAAACTCTGCAATTTGGTCGCGCACACTACGGCTGTCGGCTCCTGCGGCCAGACGCACCTTCAAGGCCGAAGCGCCATCGGGGTAGTCGAACAGCTGTTGGGCCTGACTCAACGACACAAGCAGATACTTGCCATCGGTGTCGGCATCCAGCGCAAAGATTCCCACAGGACGCGCACCTGCAGTGTTCACGCCTGCCGTAGGCATCAGTTTGGAGTAGCGGCCACGGCTGGGGACATACATCTTCACCGAGTCCATACGAACGCTGCGAAGACCAAGTTCGTAGGCCAAGCCACGGCCCACAACGGCGCAGTCGCCACGCTCATCACTCAGCGCATAGTCGCCCGCCGTCATCATATCCTCGATGGGGACAAGCCCTGTAAATTGCTCATCGACACCTCGCACAGTGGCGGTGGTTTGTCGTCCGCGATAGGCCAGCAGAGCCTCGCCGTCGAGCACCCACGCGGCCGAAGTCACCTCATCCAGCGCGGTTACGTTTTGTCGCAGACTCTCGTCGCACGTTATCACCGCGCCACGTTCGGGCAGCAGGGTGATTTCGGGCTCGAAGTCGCTATGCATATTACGCACTATGGCGTCGAAGCCGTTGAACACCGACATCAGGATAACCATCGCCGCGACGGGTACACCCACAGCCACCACACTGACCCACGACATCACATTGATGATGGAGTGGCTCTTGGGCGACAGCAGGAAGCGTCGGGCGACAAATTGTGCCGGATCGAGGGGTCGTGCCATAGCGAGTGGGAGGGGACTATTTGTTGAGCAGTCCCTCGATGTTTTGGATATACTCCAACGAGTCGTCAATCATAAACTGCAACTCGGGAACAATGCGCAGTTGGTTACGCACGCGAGCACCCAACACACCGCGGATAAAGCGGTTGTTTTGCTCCAGCACCTGCATCACAGCCTCGTGTTTGTCCCAGGGGAACACACTCACATAGACCCTTGCGATGCTCAAATCGGGGGTGATGCGCACAGCTGTCACGGTGGTCAGTGCACCACGCAACATCTCTTTGCACTCTTTGATGAAGATTTCGCCCAAGTCCTTGTGGAGCTGTTGGGCTATTTTTTGTTGTCTTACGCTTTCCATATATCTTTTTTACATTTGAATTACTTTCACATCCTGGAAGTTGTGGCGGTCGGCCTCGCGAGCAGCCTTGCGTGCGGGGTCGTTGAGGTTCAGAGGCGGCGCCTTGATTCCGCCCTTGCCCAGACGCACATACACACCGAAGTTGATAAACAGGTTGTCGAGCTCGGTACGCACAGGGTTGGGCGAATACTTACCACGCGTGGTCAGCAGGTCGGAGAAGCCGTAGTAGTAGCGCGCATCGAAGCAGAACTCCAAGCGGCCGAACAGCAGACCCAGACCACCACCCGCCAGCAGACCATAGCCCAAGCGGCGGTCACGTAGTTTGTCGTAGGTGTACCCCTCGGAGGTGGTGACTCCTCCGCGGTCGGTGCCATAATAGACATTCGACTCGCCGAAGTTGTATTGAAGGTTCAGACCCGCAGTCAGGAACACCCTCACGTGGCGCTTGAAGAAGTAGAGGTGAGGCTGCCAATAGAACGGCACCACTATGCTCTGCAAGTCGCGTTGGTAGTAGATTGTCGAGTCGGTGTTGTTACCAAAGTAGCGTTTGTAGCCTCGTTGCTGATACTCGGCATCCACACCGATACAGCCAAAGATCTGCACTTCGTTGTACCATTTCCACGACACACCACCCGTATATTTACCCCACACGGGCGAGGTAACATATTGGGGATAGGCGCGGATATTTCCGTTACCATAGCCTCCGCGGATACCCACATAGTGTTGGGCCGAAAGCTCCCCCACTCCGAGTCCCACGAAAAGGGCCACAATGGCGATTATATATTTAAGTCGTTTTGTCATAACTATTCAGCACTATTTAATGGCGTTAGTAACCGAGCCGATTTTGGATTTCATACCACCCAATGCACCGCCAATGCTGAGTCCGCCTGTGGCTTCGGGTTCGTCGCCTCGGCGCGCCTTCTCCTCGGCCTTGCGGAAGCGCTCCTCCATAATCTTGTTGACACGCACGCGCTCGGCTGCCTCCAACTTGGCAATCACACTCTCGATGGTGACGGGGGCAAACATCTTGGCCATATCCATCGTGAGATTCACCTCCCAGTTGGCACGGGTAGGCACAGCTCTGTCGCCGGCATCCGAGGTGTAGGTCTCGACACGTTCGGGTTGGCGGCGGGCAATAACATCGCCCGAATCCCACTTGCCGTTACCGTTGAGGTCCTCGGTGATGCGCACACTAATCTCGCCCTCGGGAACATACTCAAAGCCGTGAAGGCCTGTCGAAACGTTCAAGCGCTCCTCGATGACACTGCCACTCTTGTCGAGCATTGTAAGGATATATTTCGACTCGGGGGTTTTGCCCACGAGGTTGACGTACACAGTGGCGTACTTCTCCTTCTCCATAATCTTGAACTCGGCACGCAGGGTGTCGTTCGACTCGCGCGCAACATTGACAAACACACCCGCAGGGATGACAAGTTTGTAGTCGCCTCCCGAGGTCCAATCGCCCGAAATGTGCCATTTACGCATATTGACGGTGTCCTGCTTGACACGCACCGCAACGGGGGTTTCGGTCTTGTTGCCCTCCTTGTCGGTAAGGATATTGGCAAGGGTTATCTGCGCGCTGTCGATGCTCACTAGAGGCATAACAAACTCGATGGGGATGGTCTTATTGGGGTTGAGCTCGGAGCCCGAGTGCACCTTGAAACCGAAGGGGTTGGCTTTGGGTTTGGGGGTATACTCCTCGCCTGCCTCCTCGGCAGCTTTGCGGGCCTTCTCCTCCTCCTCGCGCGCCTTCTTCTCCTCGCGGGTCTCGACGTGACTCCACAGCAGTTTCATCGTGTCGGTTTCGGGTTGCAACATATTCAGCGAGTCGTGACGCAGGTAGGTGATGATACCTTGCAGAGTGTCCTTGATGCTCTCGGCAGGCATTTTGAGCCACAGGGCGATGGTGTCCTTGCCCGGGGTCATATACTCCCACACCACGCTGTCGGTGGGGATGTTATCGAAAGCGAGGCTTTGGATTTCGGGGTTGGGAGCACCAAAGCGCAGGATAATCTTATTTTGTAGGGGGCGCTCCGAAGCGGTCATATTCTGGCGCTTGAAGTCCTTGTCCATAAACAATCGCAGATAGACCTGCGGGTCGGCTGTGGGATAGTGACGCAGCGAGTCAACCCAATAGGCAAAGCCCGGAAGGTTCTTCGGATTGACATACTCGTCGAGGAAGCCCACCTTATCGACACCCGGCTCATAGGTTCCGTTCTTGTTCTTATCCTGCACCGCATAGACCTTGTAGTCGATGGGTTTGAGGTTTTGTGCCACAAAGATTCCGTTATTCTCGGCGCGGGCAATGGCGTCGGGTTGGCGTTTGAGCAGGATAGAGTCGTACTCGGGGATGGTGTCGCACAGCGCGTCGTAGAAGAACAGCAGCGCCTTGCTCGCGCTATCGCCGCTCTTGCCGTCAGCAACATAGCCCGACATAATCATCGAGTCGATGCTCTCGCCCGTCGAGAACACATAGCGCAGGCCATAGAGGATGTTACCCTCGTTGTTGTCCCTGACCGAGCTGCCGAAGTTGAGAGCATAGGTTTGGTTCTCCTTCAACGAGTCGTCGGTGATGCTCACCTGCACGCCACGACCGCGAATGGTGAGCGTAGGTTTCTTGGCCATTGCGGGCGACACAAAAAATTCGGTGCCCACCTCCTTGATTTGGACATACTCGTTGAACTCAATGAAGATTTTCTTCTCCTTGAAGTTAGTCTGGCCCTGCAAGGGCAACATCGAAGTGACCACAGGGGGCAGCGAGTCCTTGGGGCCTCCCAGCGGTGTTGTGGTGTTGGCACAGCGCGAGAAGAGTCCCGAACACATCATCAGGGCTGCAACCGCACGGGCCACGTTCAATCGTATCTTGGTGTTTGTCTGTTTCATCTTTTAGGTTTAGGACATTTCTACTCTGCCTCGGTTTTGGCGGGGAACACAAACTGCCACGACTCCTTGTAGTTGGAGCCTCGCCACACACGAAGCCACAGAGGAATCTCCAAGTACCACAGGTTCTCGGTGATGGTGGCATACTTCCACGCAAAAATCTCGTACTCGGGAGCACACACGACAATCAGCGCATCGGTGGCGTGCAGTTGCAGCACAATGTTGCCATCGGCATTCTGCATCTCGTGCACATTACACAACACTGGCTTATCGCCACGAAGGCTCCACACCTCGCCCATCGACACCGAATCGAAGGTCGAAGGGATGCGGAAATCATCCTCGGTGCCATAGAAAGCATAGGCAGTCCAGTCGGACGGCGTCGGACCCGGGCCACCCGAGAATGTCTGAACGTGAGGTACTATGGTGTAGGCGCAGTCCAAGGCCACACGTTGGCAGCCCGTCGAAGCGAGCGCCACCAAAGCGAGGCCCGCAAGCCACACCACTGTTTTGCGAAAATTCATAGGTTTTGTCATCTCTTATTTTTGCTCCTCAACCAAGGCGTCGCGCAACTCGCTGATGGTTTTACCCAACACGGGGTGGCGGTAGTCGCGCATAATCTCGCACAGAGGGGTCAAGACAAAGTCGCGACGGTGCAACAGCGGGTGAGGAATCTTCAAATCGGGGGTATCGACAACCTCATCGTCATAGAACAGAATGTCGATGTCGATAGGGCGCGAACAATAGGCGGCTCCCGTCGAGGCTTTCTGCTCGGCCTCGGCTGTGCGGTTGCGACCCAACTCCAACTCAATCTCCTGTACAGTGCGAAGCAACTCCTCGGGCGAGAGTTCGGTATCAACAACCAGCACCTGATTGTTGAACAAATCATCCGACTCAAAACCCCAAGCCTTCGATTCATAGCGGTGCGAACAACGCATCACTACTCCTGCTCGGCTGTTAATAAGTTCTTGTGCGCGGTGCATACGTTCCTTGACGCCTGCAATGTTGCCGCCTGTAATCAATACTGCGCGTGCCATTACTTAGGATTTATTAGTTTGCTCACCGATAGAGCAAAGTGTGTAAATATTATGTTTGCGTTTCCGTTTTGGCGCACCTGCATCAGTGCACTCTCCATCTCGGAAACGAGTTTTTCGATGTTATCATTGCCAATGAAGGGCGAAAATTTGCGGCAGAACTCCAACTCACTGCCCCACAGGTAGCTAATCTCGGCCATACCCGCGTTGAGCATATAGCTGCTACGCAACAAGCGCACCGAGTTCTCCAAGAAGTACTTCTGCGGCTCGCGGCCCATTTTGGCAACCCTCTCCGCCCAGGTAATAAGTTCCAAGTGGCGATTGTTGTAGCTCAGGCGCATAAGTTCGACAAACAGCTCGAAGTATTCGGTGGTACTCTCCTCGCTCTCGGCCAGACGGCGCGCTTCCAGAAGGTTTCCGCCCGACATACGCGCAAGTTGCAGCGCCTTCTCGGTGTCGATACCCTCACCCACAAGGCGTGCAGCAACAGCTCTTTCGTCAGCGGCACCAATGCGGTAGGGTTGGGTACGGCTGATGATGGTGGGCAGCAGCACCTCGGGCGACTCACTGACAAGCACAAAGATGGTCTTATCCCACGGCTCCTCCAAGATTTTGAGCATAGCATTCGCGGGCTCGGCCTTCATCCTCTCGGGAAGCCACAGCACAACGGCCTTATACTCCGCCTCGAAGCTCTTGAACGACAGTTTACGAATCATCTCGCCGATATCCGCAACGCTGATATTACCCTGCTGGTTATCCAAGCCTATGGCCTCGTACCACTCTTGCTCCGAGAAGTAGCCACCCGTACGCGCCACAATCTCCCTCCACTGGGGCATAAAGTGGTCACTCAGCAACACCTCGTCGCTCTTCTTGTTCTTCTTATTGACGGGCATCACCATATGGAGGTCGGGGTGCTCCAGCGCCTGCATCTTGCGACACGACGGGCACTCACCACAGCTATCACCCCCACGGCGATTAGTGCAGTTGAGGTATTGAACATAGGCCAAAGCCAAAGCCAGCGAGCCGCAACCAACGCTGCCCGCAAACATCAAAGCGTGGCTCACACGTCCCTCCTCAACAGAACGACGCAAACCATCCTTCAAATCCTCTTGACCTATTACCTCACTAAATTTCATATCTTTTTTCTTGGTTTGTTATGTACTTTTTGAACGTTCAAAAAGTACCAAAAAAACGGGCGCAAACCGCCAGATAAGAAACTTCGTTTCTCTAATATTTTTGGGTGTTAGGGGTGTTTGGATGATGTGTTATGCCTGCGGCACCATCTGAACTTTGCGCCCGCAGGCTTACAAACAAGTTTGCAGCCTTCGCTCGCAAAATTCATATAAATTCCCTCTCGGGAATCAACACTTCATCAAAACATCACTCAAACAAACTTCTTCAATCACACTCCATCGCTCGGTGCGCGGCGGTGGATTGGTGTGCTGTCCTTTGACTCGTCAACAGAACTAAAATTAAGTCGCCTCCGTCTAAATAACTATCGCACGCACCCCCTTGCGGGGTGTGGGCGGTAGTTAATCCGCCGGTTTGCGGCCCATTTTTTGGTTCTTTTTGATGGCTCAAAAAGAACAGTCCCACTAACCTCGACCTGTGCTGCCGAAGCCGCCTGCGCCGCGTTCGGTGGTGCCGAGTTCTTGGACTTCGTTCCACTCTACGGTTGCGTGTGCTGCCACTACGGCTTGTGCGATGCGCTCGCCGGGTTTCACCTCGAAGGGCTCGTTGGAGAGGTTTACGAGGATAACCTTGATTTCGCCACGATAGTCGGCATCAATGGTGCCAGGCGAGTTGAGTACGGTCACACCGTGTTTGGCTGCGAGGCCGCTGCGGGGTCGAATCTGCATCTCATAACCTTGGGGCAGTTCGACATAGAGTCCTGTGGGCACGAGGGCGCGCTCCAGAGGGCCGAGAGTTATGCTCTCGTCCATCGCTGCACGAAGATCCATACCTGCCGATTGAGGCGTTGCATAGCTCGGAAGGTCGCCTCCCGAACGGTTTATAACATTCACTTTCATAAGTTTATCTCTTTAATTTCATTCGTATCATTGCAAAAATATTCTCGCGCCACGCGGCATAACATCCGTAGGCTGCCACCACCAGCACACTTGCGCCATATTGCATCCACAGACTCTCGGTTGCGTCATCCACCGCTGTGCAGAGGAAGTAGAGCGCCAAGCCCACAGCAACATACTCGCCAATGCGACGCCAATCGTAGGGCGTGGGGAAGTACTTGCGGTTGAGCCACCAGCTTACGGCCACCATCGCCGCCTCGCTGATAAGACGTGCCCACGCTGCGCCGTAGAATCCCATACGGGGTATGAGCACTACGTTTGCCGCCACGTTGAATACCAAACCCACCACCGTCACATAGACCGCATAGCGTGTTCGCTCCTCGCGCTTGTACCAGAACGAGAGGTTGAGCCACACTCCCGCCAGCAGGTGGCCCAGCAGAATCACAGGCAGGATATAGACTCCCTCGCGGAAGGCAGGACCCGCCAGCAGTGCGAACAGATCCTTGAACAGCGCGATGCCGAGGAAGATGGCCATAGCCACCATCACATAGTATTTGAGCGCCGCAGCGTTGGTCTCGACAAACTCCTCCTTGCGGAAGTTCGACAGGAAGAAGGGCTCGGCCGCCAAGCGGTACATCTGTGTGAAGAGCAACATCACAACAGCAATCTTGGTCACCGCGCCATAGACTCCCAGCTGTGCAAAGGCCACACTCTCGGGGGTGAGTATCTTGATGAGCTGACGGTCGAGGAACTCGCCCGCTGTGCCCGCAACGCCACCAATAAGCAGCGGCATCGAGTAGGCAAAAATCCTGCGCAACTGCACCCAATCCACTCGCGGAATCACTCGGTCGCACGAGGGGAGTATCAACGCCCAAGTGAGCACACTCGCGGCGAGGTTGGCCACAAAGACCCATCCCACGCCAAACTCCGAGCGGAACAGACCCAGCGCACCAAACACCAGCGCCAAGCCCACTTGAAGAACGATGTTAACAATTTTGAGCGTCACAAACCTCACAGCGCGTCCCTGCTCACGCAGTCGCGAGAAGGGAATGGTAGCCCACACGTCGAACATCACAATCAGCGCCATCAGCACCACATAGCTCGGATGCTCGACATAGACATAACCCAGAGCCGAAGCCACGGGCCCGCGCAGCAACACCACCAGAGCCGCAAACACCGCCGCCGCAAGTGAGGTTATGCCCCAAGTGGTGGCGAAGAGGTGTCGCTTACCCGCCTCGTCGGTCTTGCCCGCAAAGCGGAAGTAGCTGCTCTCCATACCCATCGTGAGCACCACCAACGCAAAGGGAATCAGCGCATAGACATCGGTCACCACACCATACTGCGTCTGACCAAAGACGTGGGTATAGTAGGGGAACAGCAAGTAGCTTAACATCCTGACTACTATGCTGCTGATGCCATAAATGGCAGTCTGTCCTGCGAGTTTTCCAATCAATCCCATTAGGCGAAGGTGCTTGTAACCTACAAAAGTATAAAAAAATTTCGGAATTTCAACACTCCGAGGCTATGTTTTGGAATATAGCTGTTTTCGCGCGCCCTCGCGGGCGAGGATTTGAGGGGGCTGAATTTGGATTTCTGCGTAAGGATACATAACTTTGCACAAAACCGACCATCGCCAATGTTTATCAAGAAAATCAAGGCTCTGATTGCACGCAAAAAGTGGAAACGACAACACCCGACCGTCACTCTGTGCCGACCCTATAATATCACCCCCATCGACAACCTTGTGCTCGGTGAGCATATCTACATCGGCCCCGAGGCGTGGTTCAGCCTGCGCGGAAAGTGTCGCATCGGCTCGGGCACAATCTTCGGCCCGCGATGCAAAATACACACCTCCAACCACCGCTACGAGGGTACAATGCTGCCCTACGACCATATCTACACGGTCAAGGATGTGACCATCGGCGAGAATGTGTGGATTGGTGCCGACGTGTCGATTATGCCGGGTGTGACCATTGGCGAGGGAGCAGTGATTGCGGCGTGCTCGTGCGTGACAAAGGACGTTCCGCCTATGGCTGTGGTGGGTGGCAACCCGATGCGAATAATCAAGTATCGCGACGCCGAAAACTACAACCGACTCAAAGCCGAAGGGCAAATATATATGGCGCTCAAAGCGCAAGGCAAAACCATAACCGATGAAAAGCAACGCTGTGAGTATCAAGGCAAATAGGAAGCGGGTGCTGGTCTATGGCTACCTGAATCTGAACTTGGGCGACGACCTGTTTTTCAGAACTCTGGCCGAGCGCTATCCGTCGGTGGATTTCTATGTTTTTTCGGGTATTGACTACTCGAAAGTTGTGCGTCGTCCCAACTTCCACACCATACATCGCAACCGCATAAACCGAATATTCGCCTCGCATCTGCCCTATCAGTTTGCGTTCTATGGATTCGATGCGATAGTCTATATCGGCGGCTCGATTTTCATCGAACGGGGCGAGAGCGGCACCTGCACCACCCTTCGCAACCTCAACAAACTGCACCGCAAATTCCCGAAACTTCCCATACACATCATCGGCAGCAACTATGGCCCCGAACGCACCAACGCTTTCCGCTGTGAGGTGGAGCGCGTCTTCGAGTTTGTGGAGTCGGTGACTATGCGCGACAGCTATTCGCAAGGGCTGTTTGAGGGCAACCCCAAGGTCAAATGTGCCGCGGATGTGGTGTTTGGAATGGACACCTCGGCACTGCCTGCACCCGACCGTTCGGGCGATGTGGGAGTGTCGGTGATTGACCTCACGTTCCGCGAAAACCTGCGCGAGCACACCGAGTGGTATGAGGCCGCGACCGCCTCTCTAATCGAAAGTTCGGTGCAAAATGGGAAAAGCATAAAACTCTTTGCTTTCTGCCGTGGCGAGGGCGACACCACAGCCTGCGAGCGCATCTGTGCAAGGCTCAAAAGCGACACCGCGAGCAAGGTGAAAATCGTGACCTATGACGGCGACATCGACAACTTTTTGACCTCGCTCCGCAGTGTGGAGTGTCTGTATGCCGCGCGTTTTCACGCCACGATTCTGGGAGCGCTGTTTGGCATCCCCACCGTGCCCGTAATTTACAGTGACAAAACACAATACATACTCAACGACATAGGCTGGAAGGGCGCAACCATCGACATTCGTCGAGCCGATGCGCAACCCCAAAATCCTGCGCCCTACACCCTTGACGCCGACACGCTCCAAGGGCTGAGGCTCTCGGCGCAAAAGCAATTTTATTCATTAGATTCGACTCTACGATGACACCCACGATAAGTGTAATTATTCCCGTCTATAATGCCGAGAAATATTTGGGCAAGTGCATTGACAGTGTGCTGGCTCAAAGCGGTTGTTCGGCCGAGATTGTGCTGATAAACGACGGCAGCAAAGACCGAAGCCTCGACATCTGCCGAGAGTACGCCTCACGCCACGAGTGCATACGTCTTATCGACCAGCTCAACGGCGGTGTGAGCGCGGCACGCAACGCGGGAATCGAGGGTGCTACGGGAGAGTGGATAATGTTCCTCGACGCCGACGACTGGCTTACCGACGATGCATTTGCCATCTTGCTGCCCCATATGGCCGACAATGATGTGGTGCGTTTCGGACTGACCGACCTTTTTGCGGATGGCAGCACCCGACTGCGCAAACTCGCACCCGCCACCGACCGCGAGCAGGCTTTTTCGCAGGTGTTGGGACACCGCACAATCATTGGTGTGGGCGGCACAATCTATCGTCGCAGCCTCTTTGTGGAGAACAACATCCGTTTTAGTCGCGAACTGACCTATGGCGAGGATTGGCTGGTGTTGGCAACGGCACTCTACCACAGCCAAAGGGTCAAAACTCTGCACGAAAGTTTTCTGTATATCTACAACCGATTCAACGAGTCGAGTTGCACCAACACAATGAGCAGCAGCAAGTTATTGCAATCACTGATGGTGGTGAAAATCTTTGAAGAGAGATACGGCGAGGAGCAATACTCCCGCGAGTTGAGCCGTTCGCGTTGCCGCCGAACAAACACCCTTGTCAAGGAGTACGGATTTGAGGTTGCGGCGAGGGAAATGGCAGCCGCAAGGGACAAAATCGCAATCCCCACCCTGCGCGACATACTTACGGCCGATGTGCATTTGAGCCTGCGAGTAAGGTTGTTGCGACTGTGGTTTGGCCACCTGCGACCACTGCTCCGAAAGCAGGGCGAGTAGTCCAAAACGGCCAATTTTTGGTGGAATAGAAAAAATATTTTTGATATTTCGCTGGGAGTGTTTATCTTTGCGCCACTAATTGCGCGCCACACGGCGAAATGCAAATTAGCGGGCCCATAGCTCAGTTGGTCAGAGCAGCGGACTCATAATCCGAAGGTCGTGGGATCATACCCCTCTGGGCCCACATTGATTATCAAGCGGTTACGAATCACTCGTAGCCGCTTTTTTTTTGCGATGTAAAGCAGGCTCCGTAGGCGCATCACAACACATATCGCACCCTCGTGTCCACTCTCGGTCGGGCTGTTCATTTTTCAAATCCTTGCGTTTCTCGATAATAATGTTTTACTTTGTAGTATGTTTACTACAAGTAAACCTTTGGATTTGGAATTTAATCTATCAAAAACTATAATAAAAATCCTAACATTATGAGCAAACGTAACAAACGAAAAGTGACTCAAAAAGTGATGGCTGCCATTATGATGGTGGCACTCGCTGCATTCATCGCAATGTCGGTGGTGGGTTGCCAAGACCCCCAAGGGCAAGGTGGCACTGACCCCCAACCCTTCCTGACAGTAAGCACCCAAACTCTGAACTTCGAGGCTGTGCCCTCGGGTGCACAGAGCGTGGAGTTCACCTCGTCGTCGGATGTGGCTGCAACCACTGACGCCGACTGGTGTGCCGTAAGTGTGAAGACCGCCGAGCTGCAGGTCACCGCACAAAAAAACGAACTTGACGAGAGCCGTAGCTGCGTCATCAGCATCCAAAACGCAGATGGTCTGACCGAAATAATCGACGTTACTCAGCTTGGTATCGAACCCGAGATTCTGCTGTCGGTTGACTCGGTTAGCTTTGGCTATGAGAGCGAGAGCGCCGAGGTTACCGTAACCAGCAACATCGCTTGGAGCGCAGCGTGCGAGGCCGAGTGGATTGAGGTTGAGCAAACCGCAGGCAAGGTGACAATCACCGCAGAGGACAACACCGCCGAGGCTCGCGAGGCTGTGGTAACAATCACCCCCACCGTGGAGGCACTGGCCGAGTATGCAAAGAGCTTCACCGTAAGCCAAGCTGCTTTCCAAAACACTCTGATTCTGGAGAGTGATGGCATCACCGAGAATGCTATCGAGATGGCTGCCGAGGGTGGCCGCGTGGCAGCAACCCTGACCACAAACGCCGACTGGACCGCCGAGTGCGAGGCCGACTGGGTAACCCTCAGCAACGATAGTGGCTCGGTTGCCGATGCTAAATACTTCACCTTCCGCATCGCCGAGAACACCTCGCTCACAGCACGTTCGACCGAGGTTAAATTCACCTGCGGAAACACCGAACTCGTTATCTCGATTTCGCAAGCCGCAGCAGGTTTGTATGCCGAGATGGATGAGGCTCAAAAACAACTCACCTTTGCAGACATCGCTGCAACCCAAACCATCGCAATCAGCACCAATGGCTACATCAGCGCAACAAGTTCGGCTGACTGGCTCACCGTTGCGGTTGAGGAGAACAGCCGCGTGGTTGCAACTACCGTAGATAACGAGGGTGACGCACGCGAGGCTACAATCACCATCACCGTAGGTTCGGATCCCTTGGAGCCCACCGCCGACCCCGTTGTTATCACCATCAACGTGACTCAAAAACAAAAACGCGTGGCTGTGGATTTGAGCGCCGCAGGTACTGCCAACACCTATATCGTAAACCAAGCAGGTTCGTACTACAAATTCAACGGTAGCGTGCGCGGTAACGGCAAAGCACTCAACCTGCAATGGAACTCTGGTGACGCCAAAAATGTCTCGGTGAACTGGGGTTACGACGAGGCATACGTGAACATCGCTCCCGCCAAAGCTATCACCGTATGGTACAACGCTTCGAAAGCAGGTGAAGAGTGGGTTAAATCGTCGCCTGTAGTGCTTGAGTCGGTAATGTTGGGCGCCGACGGCTATGTATATTTCGAGACTCCCGAGAAGTTCATCAACGGTAACGTAATGTTGGCCGTAACCGACGCCAACGACGAGATTCTGTGGAGCTGGAACATCTGGGCTTGCGAAGGCTTCAACCCCGACGCAACCGCCAAAACCGTAGGTGACGTGGTTATTATGGACCGCAACCTTGGTGCTATGATTGGCTTGGAGGCTAAAGACGAGAGTGATCCCGTCAAAGCTGCTTGGGCTATCGGTAACTACTACCAATGGGGCCGCAAAGACCCGATTCCCACCGCTTCGGAGTATGGCAAAGCTGACAACGCTCTGCACGGAAGTATGAAGTGGGGTCTGCCTACCTACACACCGCTCGAAAACCTCAAAAACGACCTGTCGAAATATCCTTGGGGTACCGACAACGTGCTTTATACCTCAACTACTGCCAACAACAGTATCGGTCTGAAAACCGCTCTGGGCGAGGGCTTCACCATCGAGCAAGCGATCGCACAAACCGTTAAGACTCCCTACTTGTGGGCAAGCAACAGCACCGGCACTGGCAACGAGTCGCCCTATATGTGGATGGTAAGCAATCCTCTGGATGACACCAAACAAGTGACTTGGCGTGCTCTGTGGGGTAATATGAATTGCGTTGACGGTGTTAAGACTGTTTACGACCCCTGCCCCGCAGGTTGGATGGTTGCCGACGCTGCCGCTATCGGTCTGGCTCTGTCGAAATCGGAGTGCTGCACCAACGGCTATGGCGTTTACTCGGCAGAGTGGGATGTTTACTTCCCGTTTGGTGGCCAACGTGCATCGATTTACTCGAACGTAGGTGAGCTGCCTATGAAGGGTTCGAAGAAGAACCTCTATCTGGCTACCTCGACCGTTTCGACCAACGCTAACCCCTTCCGTGGTATGCGCGACATCGACTCTAAAAACGGCCCCGTAGATTACAGCGACCGTTCGGCTGCCGCCTCTATCACCACCAGCAACTCGTATGTAGGTGCTGCTGTGCCTCTGCGCTGTGTGAAAGAGGAGAAGGTTACACCCGCAACTCCCGCCGAGCCTACAGGTCCCAAAGCTGCATTCCTCGGTGACTCGATTACCGAAGTTTGGGAGGCTCGTACCTCGAACCCCGACTTCTTCACCTCGAACGACTACGTTCACCAAGGACAAAGCGGTACTATGACTTCGAACTTCGCAAGCCGCTACAACTGGGTACGCGTAAAAGACCCCAAAGTGACCGTAATCTGTGGCGGTATCAACGACCTTGCCGAGAACGGCGACTACTGGGTACCTCTGGAAGATACCTATAATAACATCCGTATGATTGCCCGTATGGCAGAGTTGTCGGGTAGCCAAGTTATCATCGGCTCGACTCCTCCCGCCAACGCCATCTGGTGGAACGACGCTGCTTGGAACGCTGCTCACAGCGACATCGGCGAGCGCGTAGTACAACTCAACGCCAAACTCAAAGCTATGGCCGAGGAGTGTGGTTACACCTACTGCGACTTCCACACCGCACTCAAAGATGACCAAAACGGTTTGGCACTTGAGTACTCGTGGACCTCGAGTGACCGCGTACACCCCAATGGCGCAGGTTACGCTGTGATGGAGTCGATTGTGAAACCCATCATCGACAATCTGCTGGGCCTTAGCGACGACGACTCGATTGGTTTCGGTGGCAACACCCCCAACGTTGACTAATTCGCACATTACGAGGGGCTGCTCGTCAGCCCCCAATAAAAAAATCACCCCTGCCGAAGTGGCGGGGGTGATTTTTTATAGTATGTATTACTACTATGCCTGTGCTTGCACACAAGCCTCGTACTCGGTCGAAAGCTCGTCCATCAGCTCTTGAACACTCATAATCTTGGTCGAGCGCCAAGCATTCGAGCCTGCGAAGGCATAACCTTGGTCCATCTTACCGCGGTAGGCGTTGTAGAGAGCCAGCATAATGCAATAGGGAGAGTCAACAACGTTGCAAGTCTTGATACAGTTGAAGGGACAAGCCTTGGGTTTGGTGAGTCCCTCCTTCACGCGGTCGAGGAACGAGTTGTGGATAGCGCGACCCGGCATACCCACGGGGCTTTGGATAATCTCGACATCCTGCTCGGTTGCATCGATGTAGGTTTGTTTGAACTCGGGCGCAGCGTCGCACTCCTCGGTCACAACAAAACGGGTACCCATTTGCACGCCGCTTGCACCAAGCGACAGAATCTTGTGGATATCCTCGCCGGTATAGACACCGCCACCTGCGATGACGGGAATCTCGACACCATATTGCTCCTCAAACTTTTTGACCTCGGCCACAACCTCGGGAACGATAGCCTCCAGAGAGAATGCGGGGTCTTCGATTTGTGCAGCCTTATAGCCAAGGTGACCACCCGCTTTGGGGCCCTCAACAACAATCGCATCGGGCAGCACATCGTATTGTTCTTTCCACTTGTTGCAAAGCAGTTTGGCAGCGCGGCCACTCGACACGATGGGTGCGAGTTTGGTTTTGCTACCCGCGGGGCGGAACGAAGGCAGGTTCAACGGAAGGCCTGCGCCTGAGAAGATGATGTCGGCACCCTCCTCGATGGATGTGCGCACCATATCTGCAAAGTTGCTCAGTGCGACCATCACATTCACACCAATGATACCTTTTGTAGCCTGTCTGGCTTTGCGCAGCTCCTCACGCATACCGTGAATGCTTGCTACGTTATAGTCATTGGAGTAGCTTCGGTAAATTACGCCCAATCCGGCAGACGAGATGACGCCTATTCCGCCCGCGTTGGCCACAGCCGAGGCCAAACCCGAAAGCGAAATTCCTACTCCCATACCACCCTGCACAATTGGCAGGCGTGCAATCATATCGCCGATTTTTAATGGTTTCATAATCTTGTTTAGGATTTGTTTTATAATAAATTTCGGCGTAAAGATAGCACATTTAGACATATTTGCTTGTATTACCGAATAAAAAAGCGTATCCAAAGAAACTTATTGGACACGCTCTTTTATTTGAAGTTGTATAACAAGTGGGATTTCAAGGCTTGCGATGCTCGAAAAAGCGCAGTTTACTCGGCGTAAATGAGCATTTTGAGAGCAAAAGGTCTTAGACCTTTTTATTGCTACCGCTCTACCACCTAAACTCCTGTGTAAAAAAGCGGCAGCTAATTCTGGCGGTATGCGCCCGCAGAAATCACCTTGTTAGACGGCTTATTGCTCTATCACATAAGGTTTATTGACTATCTTTTCCATTGTGTTGGGAGGTGATACAATCAGCAGCGACGCTCCGTGAGGGGCAATCTCCTCCTCGTAACGGTCGCGCGGACCAATCTTGGCCACATCCTTCTGGCGCCACACGTCACGCACGGTAATCTCCTTGCTCCATAGGCCGAGAGTACGCGGTGTGAAACCAATCTTCATAGGCTCGCTCGATGTATTGAACAGACCAACGGCCAGATTTCCGTTCTCCAAAATCTTCACATAGACCACATAACCCTCGCCACGGAAGTAGGGCACAGCACGCATTCCCAGCGGGTCTTGCATAATGTCATTGACCTCGTTATTGCACAAAAGGCTCAACGTAAAGTCGTCCATCTGGGCAATATCGCAACCAATCAACATAGGCGACGAGAACAGACTCCACAACGAAATGTGGGTATATTGCTCATCGGGGGTCAGGCGTGTGTAGTGCAGATTGGGGCCCCAACCTACCATACCCACCACCAACATATCGGCATCGGCCCAATGGCCTGGGCCACTGAAAGCAGGCCAACGGTCTTGCGGACCGAATCCAATACGCATAATACTCTTCCAAGTATCGAAAATATCGTCCGTTGTTCGCCAACATTGGGTCAGCTCGCGCCACGAATGGGCCAAAGCAAACGGGTCGGAGCCCGAGATACTCAACGCAATATCACGGCCCGTAGCACGCAACGCATCGGCCATCTCTTTGGTATAATAGTAGTCGTTGGGATTCCAATCATACTTCAAATAGTCGATTCCCCAATCGGCCCACTGTTTGGCATCGGCCTCGGCAAACGAATAGGCACCGTGGTAGCGGAAATAACCGCTATGCAACTTTCCATTGGGGTCTTTGACCTTGAAGTACTCGTCGCACACGCCCTTCTCTATCCACTCATACTTGCCTTCGGGATTGTCGCATTGGGTGCCGATATGGCCTTGATAGGTGGCAACCCACGGAGCCGAATAGATACCTGCTTTAAGGCCCATCGAGTGGAGTTCGTCCACCAAGCCCTTGATGTCGGGAAACTTCGAGTTGGGCTGTATGGCGTGATACTTGCCACCGCGCACTCCCTGCCAACCATCATCAATATTGATATAGGTCCAGCCATAATTAACCAAACCCTTATCGACCATAGCCTTGGCCGAACTATATACCTTCTCTTGGCTCACGGCACTTCCCCAGCAGTTCCACGAGTTCCAACCCATAGGGGGTGTGAGCAGTATATCCTCGCCCACCACGATTCGCAGGTCGCGTGTAGCCTCGCCCAAAGAGTTGGTGGCACGCAGCGTAACGTGGTAGGTTCCCGCCTTACGCAGTGTTCCCGTAATGATACCACTCTCGGGGTCGAGTTTCAAACCTTTGGGCAACCCTTCGGCCGAGAAGGTCATAGGGCGAACACCCGTTGCGGCAATAGTATATCGGAATTCGGCTTTGGGACGCACACCAAACACTCTTGCACTATTGATACGCGGGGTGTCGGGTGCAGGGGGAGTCAATATATACTTCGAGTTGTCGGGTGGTGTAGGTGAAGTCTGTCCCACGGCAGACACACTACACATCACGGTTGCCAGCACCGCAAGAGAAAGAAGTTTTAAACGATTTTTCATTGTACTAATTATTTGTTGGAAAATATTATACTACAAAGATAGGAAAATAAAACTCAAAAAGTTCTCGCAGCACGATTATTCCATTGTCGCAAATTCCACTCCTCACACAAAAAAAAGCGTGCCCGAGAAGTTCCATTGGACACGCTCTTCTTATCAGAAGTTGTAGAAAATACTACTTGATGACAAAACTCGATTTGAGTTCGACAGTACGGTTGAACACGGGTTTCTCGGGGGTCGAATCCTTATCCTTGCAGAAGTAGCCCACGCGCTCAAATTGGTAGGGAACACCCACGGGAGCATCGGCCAGCGAAGGCTCCATATAGGCGGTGGTAACAACCATCGACTCGGGGTTGATGAGCTCCATCCAATCCATACCCTCGGGCAGGTTGTTGGGATCCTCCTTGATGAACAGGTTGTTGAACAGGCGAACCTCGGCCTCAACTGCATCGGCAGCCGAAACCCAGTGGATAACACCCTTCACACGACGGCCGTCGCTCGAACCGCCATTGCCGCTCTCGGGGTCGTACGAGCAAATCAACTCAACAACATTGCCCTCGGCATCCTTGATAACCTCCTCACATTTGATAAGGTAGGCGTAGCGCAGACGCACCTCGCTACCAGGCGAGAGGCGGTAGTATTTCTTGGGAGGATTCTCCATAAAGTCGTTACGCGAGATGTAGATTTCGCGGCCGAAGGGTACTTGGCGTTTGCCTGCGCTCTCGTCCTCGGGGTTGTTCACACACTCAAACATCTCGGTGCTACCCTCCTCGTAGTTGCGGATGGTAACCTTGATGGGGTCGATAACTGCCATACGACGCTCGGCAATCTTGTTGAGATCCTCGCGCAAGCAGAACTCGAGCAGGCCGAGGTCGATTACGTTGTCGCGTTTGGCAACACCCACCTTCTCGGCAAATGCACGCACCGAAGCGGGGGTATAACCCTTACGACGCAGCGCACAGATGGTCGGCATACGGGGGTCATCCCAACCCATAACGATACCGTCTTGAACAAGTTTCAGCAGTTTGCGTTTGCTCATAACGGTGTAGGTGAGGTTCAGACGTGCGAACTCGTATTGGTGGCTGGGGAAGATTTCCAGCTCTTGGATAAACCAGTCGTACAGAGGGCGGTGAACATCGAACTCCAAGGTACAAATCGAGTGCGAAATCTTCTCGATACTGTCGCTTTGGCCGTGTGCATAGTCATACATCGGGTAGATGCACCACTTGTCGCCTGTGCGGTGGTGGTGGGTATGCATAATACGGTACATAATGGGGTCGCGGAACAGCATATTGGGGTGTGCCATATCAATCTTGGCACGCAACACCTTGGCGCCGTCCTCGAACTCACCGGCACGCATACGCGCAAATAGGTCGAGGTTCTCCTCAACCGAGCGGTCACGCCAGGGGCTGGGGGTACCGGGAACACTGATGGTACCACGGTTTTGGCGAATCTCCTCTTGGGTTTGGTCATCGACATAGGCTTTGCCCTTTTTGATGAGCTCCACAGCCCAATCATAGAGTTGCTCAAAGTAGTCCGAAGCGTAGCGCTCCAAAGCCCACTCGAAACCGAGCCATTTGATATCCTCTTTGATTGAATCTACGTATTCGGTGTCCTCCTTGCTGGGGTTTGTGTCGTCGAAACGCAGGTTACACTTACCGCCAAAGCGTTTGGCCAGACCAAAGTTCAAGCAGATACTCTTGGCGTGTCCGATGTGCAGATAGCCGTTGGGCTCGGGCGGGAAACGGGTTTGAATCTCCTTACCCTCGGCCACAGCCTGTGTTATGATTTCCTCCAAAAAGTTGAGGCGCTCTTTGCCAACCTCTTCGTTGAGTTCCATATTCATAAATTATTGAGTGTCGTGTTTTATGTATTTGTGCGTCCGCACACGAGGGTACGAACGCACAAATGTACAAAATATTTATAAAACTTGTGCGATTATTTCGCAAAAGTCATCTCATCGAGCAGATAACCTGCCTCGAAGAAGGTGTCAATCACCCACAAAACGTAGCGGATATCGACATTGATGGTGCGTTGCAGCACGGGCTCGAAGGCGATGTCGCCACTCATAGCCTCCCAGTTGCCGTCGAAGGCCAGACCAATCAGCTCGCCCTTGGCGTTCATAATGGGGCTACCCGAGTTACCGCCTGTGATGTCGTTGGTCGAAAGGAAGCAGGTGCGCAGCTCGCCGTTCTCGTCCCAGCCACCCCACTTCCCTGCGTGGTAGAGCTCTTTTTGGCGCTCGGCAACGGTGAAGTCGAAGGGATTCGAGGGGTCCTCCTTGTCGATAACGCCCTTCATAGTGGTGTAGTAGCCATACTCAACGCCATCGGCGGGGCTGTAAGGCAACACATTACCGTAGGTCATACGCAGTGTGAAGTTTGCGTCGGGGTAGAACAGACGTTTGGGCTGCATCTCCATAAGGCCCTTTTGGTAGAGGCGGTCAACCTCGGCAATCTCCTTGGCGATGGGAGCCAGACGCAGAGCAACCTCCGAGTAGGCCTTCATAACCGACATTCCGAAGATGTAGGCAGGGTCGCTTTGGAGTACCTCGGCGGTCAGGCCCGAACCTTGCTCAAAGATTTGGGTATAGCGCTCGCGGGTTGCGAACACCGAGCCGTCGTAGAGCCAAGCAACAAAGCGGTCGATGTTGCCACCGAACTCACCCTCCAACTTCTCGGCAAAGACACTGGGGCGCTCCTCGGCAGGCAGCAACTCGCACACCAACTCAATCATACGTTGAGCCACGCGGCGATCGGTTGCAGTGTCGAAGTCATCGTAGAAGTCGTTGAACGCGCCTTTGATTTGGGCGGTATATGCTGCGTCGCCAAGTTGTGCAGGTTTGATGTTGCGTGCGGGGGTCGAAATCTCGATTGCGTTGATAAGTGCCTCGCGCAGGATGATGGCACGGCGACCATCGGTGGTGCGTTGGGCGTTGAGTTTCTCGGCACGAGCCATCAATCCCTCATACTCGGCTTTACCCTTTGCCCAAGTGTTAAAGGCTGCCTCCTCGGCTTGTTTGCGAGCCACAACGCCAAGTTTTTTGACACCGCGGTTCATACCAATCGAGTTCTTCCAGTAGTTCGACGAGCTTTGGTATTTCGACGAGTATTTGATGCGAACATCCTCCGAAGCCAGCATATTCTCTTTGAGAATCTTTTGGCGCTCGCCACGAATCAGGATACGGCTTGCGTTCTCAACCTCGGTGTCGTATTGCACGGCATACGAAGTAGCATAGCGAGTGGTCGAGCCGGGGAAGCCCATAATCATTGCGAAGTCACCCTCTTTGTAGCCCTTGGTCGAGATTTTGAGGTGACGGGGTGCTTTGTAGGGTACGTTGTCCTTGCTGTACTCGGCAGCCGAGCCGTCGGGAGCCGAATATACGCGGAACATACAGAAGTCGCAGGTGTGACGGGGCCACATCCAGTTGTCGGTCTCGTTACCAAACTTACCTACCGAGTAGGGGGGAGCCAACACCATACGCACGTCGGCAAATACAACGGTGCGGAAGGCATAGTATTGGTTGCCTGCATAGAAGCTCTTGACAACAAACTTCTCGCCCGGCTCGCCTTTGGCATTCTTGGCCTCATACTCTTTGCCATACTCGGCCAGAGTTTTGCCGCTTGCAAGGAAGTCGTCGGTAACGTCAACAATCTCGCGGATGAAGGTTACGGTAAGACCCTCGACGGGAAGCTCCTCGCCACGCGACATAGCCGCAAAACCGTTTTGGAGGTAGTTGTGGCCGATGCCAGAGAGTTGTTGAATCGACGAGTAGCCGCAGTGGTAGTTGGTCAGCAGCAGACCATCGGGCGACACGATTTCGCCTGTACAACCGCGACCGAAGATAACAACGGCATCTTTCAACGACGAGCGCTCCTCGTTATAGATTTCGGTTACGGGAATCTTCAAACCCGCCTTTTTGAGTGCTTTTGCGTGGTCTTTTTTAAGGTACTGGGGCAGCCACATACCCTCGTCGGCGTGGGCCGACACTACTCCAAAGGTACAAAGTACCACAAGAGCTAATTTTTTAAGAATGTTCATAGTGTTTTATGTATTTAAAAATTATTTCGGATGGTTAAAATAGGCGGTAGATGATGGTTGGGCCGTCGGTGCGAACCACAAACTCGTCGGCGCACGACTGGTTGGACACGCCATACCACAATCCGGGCAGATGGCCCTCGGGCGGAGAGTACATCAGGCCCTCGAACTCCACGTGTGTAGCGGTTGAAGGTGTGAACACCGACACCTGTTGGCCGTTCCAGCTCTCGAAGCTCGCGCTCTCGCACACAAAGTCAAACACTCCGTGGGCGCCAATCATACGAATCTCGGCCTCGGAGGCACGCGACGCAAGCAGCATAACATTGCCAATAGAATGGTCCTCGCGGCGGCCAAAGCCTCCAAGTACGGTGATGCGTCGATACCCCTCGCCAATGGCATAGGAGAGTGATTTCCACAAGTCGTTGGTATTCTGGTCGGGGGCGCGGTGCAGGCGGTCGGCAAGGGCCTCGGCTGCCGCTTCCGACAGCGAGTCGAGGTCACCCACAACGGCGTCGGGCATACGTCCCAGCGCAAGTAACTCCTCGGCGGCGCTGTCGCAACACACAATATGGCGCGCACCATCAAGCACACTGCGTGCGACACCCTCGGTGGGGAAATCCCCAGCCGCAAGAATCACACACTCGGCCACATCGGACGGTTTAGCAAGCGGACACGTTCTCATCACTCTTCTGTTCGGTCATTATTACAAGCCAGCGTCGGTAGCCAACCCACGCAAGCACGGTGTACAATCCATAAAGCACAGCTGTCGGGTAGAGTCCCTTGGTGACATACACCCAGCAACAAACCAAATCCACAACCAGCCACACCAGCCACTGCTCGACCCACTTGTGCGACAACATATAGAGCGCAACAATGCTCAACGCTGTGGTGAAGCTGTCGCCAACGGGGACGGTGCTGTCGGTGAAGTGGGTGAGGATGTAGTACAACCCTGCCCACACGACGGCTCCCACTGCGGCGAGTGCTCCCACCTTTGTGCGCGGAGTGCGAGTGATGGAGATAACGCCACCATCATCACCTCGTCGGAGCCACATAGCCCAGCCATAGATGCTGGCCAGCAGATAATAGACATTGATACCTGCGTCGGCATAGACCCCTGCGTCGAGGTAGATGAAGATGTAGATTGCGGGCATAATGATGTTGGCAAGCCACAACCAAACCGAAGCCTTATACTCCAGCCACAGGTAGATTAATCCTACCAGAACACCTGCTATTTCGAGCCACATCATCGTTGCGCCAGTTTGTTTGTGTGCAAAGTTACTCTTTTTTTGCGATTTTTATAGCCTACGGCTATGGGGAACAAAAAAAAGGATTTTTTGAACCAATGTCAAAAAATCCTTAAAATCCAATTAATGGTCGTGGTGATGTTCGAGAATTGTGTGCGGCACCTCTCCGTGCGAAATAATCTGAATCGGGCAGTTATAGTTGGCCAACTGCTCGGGGGTGATGAGATTGGAGTTGTGGCGGTGGACGGTGCGATTGACACACACGATGCTGCGCACCTTGGAGGTGATAGTACCGATGTCGTGCGACACAACAACAATAGCCATACGCTGGCTCAGGCGGTCGAGCAGCTCGTACAGCTCACCCTCGAAACGGTTATCGACATAGGTTGTGGGCTCGTCTAAAATCAGCACGCGGGGCTCCGAAATCACAGCACGACACAACAGCGCGCGTTGCATCTGTCCGCCCGAAATCTCGCCTATGGGTCGGTCGGCAATCGCGGTCAAATCCATCATTTTGATCGTTTCGTCCACACGTCGGTGGTCGTCGCTACCATAGCCCACACCCCAGCGGTGGGAAGACTGCAAACCCGACAGCACAACCTCGCGCACCGAGATGGGAAACGCGCGGTCGAACAGATTCTGTTGGGGCAGGTAGCCAATGGCGGGCACACCCTGTTTCATCACCGCGGGCGAGTAATCGACGCGGCCGCTATACTCCACCTGACCCATAATGGTTCGGACAAGCGTTGTTTTGCCGCCGCCATTGGGACCGATGACACCAATAAAGTCGCCGTCGGAGATGGTCAGGTTGACCCCTCGCAACACGGGCTCGGCGTCGTAGCGCACCGTAACATCTTGTAGCGTAATAAGCTCCATATTATTGTGCCAATTTGTCGGCAAAACCATAAATCATAGCCTCGACATCGCCACTGAGGATATCCACCTCGATGGGCTCGACTTCGAGTTCGCCCGCAACAGCCTCAACAACCGAGCGAGGGAATTCGCGTTGATAAAACACCTTTTGAGCGCCCAGCTTGCGAGCCACGTCAACAACTCTGCGCAGGTGGTCGGCCGAGGGCTCTTTGCCGTGAATCTCGACCGGGATTTCGAAGAGTCCGTGCTCGGCAGCAAGGTAGCCAAAGGTGGGGTGATAAATCACAAATGCACACGACGAAGCCTCCGACAAACGACGCGAAACACGCGCTTCGAGCGAGTCCAGACGGGTCATCAGAGCGTTGTAATTAGCTTGATACTTGGTCGAATCGGGGTACACGCGAGCGATATGTTCGTAGGCAGTGGTTGCCATCTGGCGCAACATTCGGGGCGATGTCCACAGGTGGGGATTGCGCTCGCCGTGAGCGTGGCGGTGTGCGTGATGCGGACCGTGTTGGTGGCCGTGCTTGTGCTCCTTGCATTGAGGCGCTTTGGGAGCCTTCGGACACTTGGGTGCTTGGTCGCATTTTTGAGTCTTCGGGCATTGGGGAGCCTGGCCACATTTCTGCTCTTTGGGGCATTGAGGTGCTTGGTCGCACTTGGGTGCCTGCTCGCATTTTTGGGTTTTGGGGCAAGCGGCGGATTTGTCGCATTTCGCAGATTTAGTGCAAGTTGCAGGTTTTTCACACTTGGGAGTCTTGGAGCACTCGCCAGCCTTCGGGCACTCCGCGAGTTTGGGGCAATCAGCAGCCTTTACACAACCTTTTTGCTTGGGGCAGTTGCCAGCTTTGGGACACTCGGCGGCACGAGGACACTCCTCGCATTTGGCTGTCTTGGGGCACTCCGCGGCCTTCGGGCAGTTACCAACTTTCGGGCACTCGGCTGCGTTGTCACACTTTGCTGCTTTGGGGCAGTCGGCAGGTTTGGGGCACTCGCCACACTTGGGTGCGGGGCGGTCGGGGCATTGTTCCTCGTGGAACTTTTTAGCCTTAACACACTCGCTATCAGCCTTTTGACATTCCGAGCGACGCGCACAGCCGAAAGGCGCAATGCCCTCCGACAGATTGACATACGCCACGTCGGTGCTTTCGGTCAGACGTTCGATAGTGTTTTGCTCGAAGCCGATAAGGCCAACGGCAAAGACCATCTTAGCAGCCTCCATTTGCTCCATTTGGGCAGGGGTAGGCTCATAGGTTTCGGGGCTTGCACCCGCAGGAACGATAGTGGCAACCTCGAAGTCGTCGCCAACAATTCCCTCAACGATATATTTCAGCGGCTCGATACTGACCATCATCAGGTTTTCGGGCTGGGTAGAGCGGTTGCAGGCTGTCAGCGCAGCAAACGCACATAGCAGTGTGAGTAATTTTTTCATATTTCAGCGGTTTTAGTGACTACAAAGTTATAAAATTTCGGCAAAAGCGCTACCTTTGACTCTATGAAACTTTCGGATTACATAGCAAGTGAGATTCTGCCGCGCTACGACGCCTTTGACGCGGCACATCAACAATCACACGCACAAGCCGTTATGGATGAGGCTCTGCGACTTGCCGCACTCTACGATGTGGAGCGCGACGTGGTGTTGGCGGCGGCTGCATTTCACGACCTTGGGCTCGCCTACGGCAGGGCCGAGCACCACATCCACTCGGCACGCATAATCCGCGCGGATGAGTTTCTGAAAACAATTTTCACGCCCGACGAGATAGAAATTATCGCCGACGCAGCCGAGGATCATCGCGCATCGGCCACCCACGCGCCACGCACAATCTATGGTCGAATCATTGCCGAGGCCGACCGACAACTCGATGCCGAGGTTGTGATGCGTCGCACCGTTGAGTTCGGTTTGGAGCACTACCCCGAGCTGTCGCGCGAGGGACACTACGAGCGTTTCTGCACCCACCTGCACGAAAAGTATGGTCGCACGGGATACTTGCGATTGTGGCTGCCCGAGTCGTCGTCGGCCGCAGCGCTCGAAACCCTGCGTTGCATAATAGACGACCCCGCACAGCTGCGCCAAAACTTCGACCGACTATTTGACCACAGAGCGTAACTCTCTCCTGCCCCACTCTCCGCGAGGCAGAATATTTCGGTATATAAAATATTAAAGGCGTATATAGACAATATACGTTAGGTATCGCTTGGGGTTAAAAATTATAACCAACTATATAATCAGCATAATACATCCAAGCCTCCGCAGACCTATACGCATCCTCCGAACCGGACGGAACGTAAATCTTACGAGGGCTATTTTCAAACATATTGAATTCTCCTGTTGGCGGAGTTACTGATTCGCAATATATACTTTTCAAATATCGACAATCTGCAAATGCACTATATCCAATATAAGTAACGCTACTTGGAATAGTGACACTTTGCAAATTACGACAACCGGCAAATAATCCAAAGCTAATAGAAGTAACATCCGATGGAATGCTTAGATCAACTATCTCTTCGCCATTGAGGAAGAAATCCGCATCATTAATTAGCGGATTAGCATAGGGATATCCAAAATCAATATTACACCAAGCTGATAAATCTGAAATATAAACATGAGCCCACTCGCCGCACTCATAAAACGCATTCTTTCCAATAGATTTAACACTCTTTGGAATAGTGATTGTTCTCAAATTATCACAACCTTCGAATGCACTCTCACCAATCGAAACAACACTATTACCAATAGTTACTTCTCTCAAAGTTACATCATGTTTGAAAACCTCCGCTTCAATTTCAGTAACGCTATCTCCAATTGTAAGTTTTGTGAAATCACCACCATAAAGACCAAGCATAGGGGTGTCAATTATCAATTCGCCAGTACTTGCACAAAATGCTAAATCTCCAATCTTCGTAACACTATTGGGTATAGACATACTTATCAATCTTTCACAACCGTTAAATGCATGTTTTCCAATCGAAGTAACACTATTAGGAATATTTACACGAAACAAATTACTACAACATTCGAATGCATAGTTTCCAATCGAAGTGACGCTATTAGGAATATTGATATTTTGTAAATTTCTATAATAGTAAAATACACAATCACCAATCTTCGTAACACTATTACCAATTGTAATAGTGCGGAATTCCGCATCTTTAAGCCAACCATATTTAGTTGGAAAATTGGCTTCATAATATATAGCAGTGTAAGATGTTTCTACAATTTTACTATCAATTATCAATTCCCCAGTACAACCTGCAAAGGCTGCTTTCTCTATTTCTATAACACTATTAGGAATGGTGATGGTTTTCAAACCTTTACAACCTGAGAAAGTTGATTCTCCTATTGTTGTAACACTATTAGAAACGGTGATATGTGCTAAACTACTACAACCTGAGAATGCACTATCACCAATCGAAGTGACACCAAATGGAATGGTATATTCCGTCAACCCTGCTGGCGCAAACGAAATTAACGCACCATCAACTATCAAACAACGATTATCTGCTGATGCATATTTACCATAAAAACTTGTCAAATCACGGCAACCATAAAATGCAGATTTTCCTATTTCTATTACGCTGTCTGGAATAGTGATACTTGTTAAACAACGACATTCTGCAAATGCCCTATAACCTATCGAAGTAACGCTACTAGGAATAGTGACACTTTCCAAGCTACTACCTGAGAATGCATCATTTCCTATCGAAGTAACGCTATCACCAATTGTAAGTTTTGTGAACCAACCTCCATAAAGGCCAAGCGCATTGGTGTCAATTATCAATTCGCCAACACATCCCCTAAATGCCTTTTCGCCTATCGATAGAACGCTATTGGGAATGGTAATACTTGTTAAAAAACGACAATCTGCAAATGCATAATCTCCAATCGAGGTAACGCTATTAGGAATAGTTACACTCCCCAAACTACTACAACCATAGAATGCACTCTCACCAATCGAAGTAACGCCATTAGGAATAGTTACACTTGTTAAACGCTTACATTCTGCAAATGTCTCATATCCTATCGAAGTGACACCTGTAAAATATTTTAACTCAGTAAATGCTGAAATCAAAGAGCCATTGAATACTCTGCCTAGATCGGTAACCGCCGCAGCCTCTTCATACGACAACTCATTATCTGAGTTCAAATCCCACTTTGAAATACAGAGCCATTTTGTGTACTCATCCTGGAATCTAATTACCTGTGTCGTGTCAATAGGAATTTCATCGCCATTATCATCGCCATCTTGGTCATCATCATCGGTATCCCCATTTTGATTATTATTGTCGCTCGGTTGTTCGGTTTGAGATGTATCATCAAAACCATCATTCGTATCACAAGCAGTGGCCAACATAGCAATTACTGCAAGTATTAAGAATAGTTTTTTCATTAATTTTATAAGCATATTTACGACAACAAGAAAAGGGGGTTGTTGTCAATTAACATTTTAGGTAATTATCGAGGGTTGTGTAGGGCATTGTCTGTACCTCGCAACGGCCTATTGCACAAGGGAATACTACGTGGATGCTTGTGCCGCTACCCTTCTTGTCTTTGCGCAGAGCTGCGGTGAGTTGGTCGGTAGGGATGTCGCACTCGGTGGGCAACTCCAAGCGGTTTAGCAGGGCGCAGATTCGAGTCACGGTAGCCTCGTCGGTAACGCCTGCACGGACAGCCGCCTCGCCAATATATCGCATACCGATAGCAACGGCCTCGCCGTGGACAAACTCGCGCGAACACTTCTCGATGGCGTGCGCTACGGTGTGTCCCAGATTGAGCAGTCGGCGTACACCACCCTCGCGTTCGTCGGCCGCAACGATGCGCGCCTTGACAGCCACGGTGCGTGCCACAACATCGGCCAGAAGGCTCTTGTCGGCCAGAAGTTCATCTACGGTTGTGCGCTCCAACATCTCGAACAGCTCGGCGTCGTCGATGATTGCCGACTTGACAACTTCGGCAAGTCCCGCCACAAACTCGCGGCACGGAAGGGTGTCGAGCAGCCCCACGTCACACAACACAAAGTCGGGTTGGTTGAACACTCCCACCATATTCTTGTAGCCACCCAAGTTTACGCCATTCTTGCCGCCGACGCTTGCATCGACCTGTGCCAACAGCGACGTAGCAACAAAACCAAAGCCCACACCACGCATATAGGTCGAGGCCACGAAGCCCGTGATGTCGGTCACAATGCCGCCACCAAAGCCCACGAGATAACAACCGCGGTCGGCACCCGCCTCGATGAGTTGGGTATGGATGCTCTCGACCGTAGCGAGGGTTTTATTCTCCTCGCCAAGACCGATAACAATGGTGCGGAAGGGTGCAAGCAGGTCGGCATACGCCTCGGCCAAGTGGGGGTCGGTGACAACCCACAGAGGTCGGCCTGCGGGAACAAACTCCGCAAGACGCGCGGCCAATCCTGTGCCTATTTCGATATGCGAAGGTGTGCGTCCCTCGCGTGGAATTTTTAATAGTTTCATTGGTGGGATTTTGGGTTGTAGTGAAGTGGTTTACCATTGAATGGGTATTTGACCCGTATTTACAAGATATTCGTTAGCTTTGGAGAAGTGGCGGCAACCGAAAAATCCACGGTAGGCCGACAGCGGCGAGGGGTGAACAGCCTTCAACACAAGGTTGCGCGAGGGGTCAACCTCGGCGGCCTTCTTCTGGGCGTAGCTACCCCACAGCATATAGACCACGCCCTGTTTATGGGCAGCGACGGCCTTAACCACAGCGTCGGTGAATCGTTCCCAGCCACGTCCCGCGTGCGAGGCGGCAACTCCTGCGCGCACCGTGAGCACACTATTCAGAAGCAGCACACCCTGCTCGGCCCAGCGGTCGAGGTTGCCACTTGCGGGGATGGGGATTCCGAGGTCGCTCTCAATCTCCTTGAAAATATTTACCAACGACGGCGGAAACTGAACGCCATCACCAACCGAAAAACAGAGGCCATTGGCCTGTCCGGGGCCGTGATAGGGGTCTTGACCGATGATGACAACTTTTAAATTGTCCACCGAACATTTATCAAACGCCCTGAAAATATTTGCTCCACGCGGATAGATGGTCCTTGACTGATACTCCTCGCGAACGAACTCCGTAAGCGCAGCAAAGTAGTCGGCACCAAACTCGGCGGCGAGCAGTTGTTTCCAATCGTCGGCTATACGAACATCCATTACATCAGCGATTTAACAACGTCGGCAAGTTTACAGAGTTCGAGCGTGTTGGCAGCATCGCTACGCGCATTGTCGGGGTCGGGGTGCACCTCGAAGAAGTAGCCGTTGGCACCAAAAGCCTTGGCCGCCAGGGCCATCGAGGGTACATACTCGCGGTTGCCACCCGTAATGCTTCCGCCCGGGCGTTGCACCGAGTGGGTGCAGTCCATAATCACGCGGGGCGCGATGGCGAGCATCTCGGGGATATTACGGAAATCGACCACCAGATTGTTATAACCGAAGGTTGTGCCGCGCTCGGTGAGCCAAGTCTCGGCACCACCGCTCTCGACCACCTTGTTGTAGGCGTAGCGCATACTATCGGCCGACAGAAATTGTGCCTTTTTGATATTCACCACCTTGCCCGTTTTGGCAGCCGCAACCAAAAGGTCGGTTTGGCGGCAGAGGAACGCGGGAATCTGCACAATATCAACCACTTCGCCCACGGGTGCAGCCTGATAGCTCTCGTGGATGTCGGTGGTCAGGGGCAGTCCCCATTTAGCCTTAACGTCGGCGAGCATTTGGAGTCCCTTTTCGAGGCCGGGGCCGCGGTACGACGACAGCGATGTGCGGTTGGCCTTGTCGAACGACGCCTTGAACACAACTTGCACTCCAAGCTCGTCGCGCAGGCGCACCAACTCGGCAGCAACAGCATCCAGCACATCGGCCGACTCAATGACACACGGTCCTGCGATAAATATCGGTTTTTGACTTTCGAAGTTCATATCTCTATATCGTTTTTATAATTTTCAAACATTTTTTTTGCCCCTACTCTGCCAATAGATTCATACGGTCGAGGCAGCGGGCAAGCGACTCCTCCCAATCGGGAATCTCGATACCAAACCACGCCTTGATTTTGGTCTTATCGAGCACTGAGTATTCGGGACGGCGTGCGGGGGTGGGCCATTGGTCGGTGGTGATAGGCTCGACCACACATCCGCTACCCGTCATAGCAACAATGGTGTCGGCAAACTCCCACCACGAGGTTTCGCCCTCACCAGAGTAGTGGAACACCTCGCCACGCAGGTCGCGGCCCTCCAACTGCGGCAGAATCTGCAACAATGCGGCCACAAGATCGGCAGTCCAAGTGGGTGTACCCCATTGGTCGGCAACAACTCGCAGGGTGGGTTCGGTTTGCGCCTTCGACGAGATGGTACACACAAAGTTGTGCCCCTGCTCGGAGTAGAGCCAGCCTGTACGGACAATGATTCCTCGGCAACCCGAAGCCTGCATCTCGCGTTCGCCCGCGCGTTTGGTCTCGCCATAGACTCCCAGCGGCGAAGTGACATCGCCCTCGTTGTAGGGCAGGCGCGCCGAGCCGTCGAACACATAGTCAGTCGAGATGTGAACAAGTGTCATACCGCGCTGCCCAGCCGCAGCGGCAAGGTTTGCCACGCCATCGGCATTGACGCGAAGAGCCATAGTAGGCTCACTCTCGGCACGGTCAACGGCAGTGTAGGCGGCACAGTTGATAATAAAATCGGCGGGGTGGGAATCCAAGAATTCGGCCACCGAATCGGCCGAGGTAATATCCATCGCCGAGCGAGAAGCAAACACAAATTCCGACTCCGACTGCAAGGCCGCGCGAGCAAACTCGCGACCCAACTGTCCGTCAGCACCTGTCACTATAATTTTTGCCATCTGTGGGTTACTCTTTTTATTTGAACGTAAAGTTAGAAAAAACATACATATTTGCCAAAAAAGAATTAACTTTGTGACATCTGAAACGACAAATTTATGAAACTGAGAGTTATTTTTTCTGCTGCCATCGCAATGGCAACCCTTATGAGCGTCAATACTTTGAGCGCTGCTCCCAAAGCCAAAAAAGGTAAAAGCGAGGTCAAAAACATCGTTCTGATGATTGGTGACGGTATGGGTCACTCACACATCACACAAGTGATGATTGACCAAAAGTTTGAGCCCATCAATATGAATCGCGCAACAGGTGGCGGTATGGTGACAACCTACTCCAACAACAACCGCGTGACCGACTCGGCTGCCGCAGCAACCGCGTTCGCAACTGGCCACAAAACCAACAACTCGAAATTGAGTGTTGACCCCGACAACAACCCCCTGCCCACAATCCTCGAACTGGCCGAAAAAGCAGGCCTCTCAACAGGTGTGGTTGCAACAAGCCAACTTGTGCACGCAACTCCCGCAGCATTCTATGCACACTCCAAGGGTCGTTACGACAGCGACACCATCGCTGCACAACTCGTTCCGTCGGGTATTGACGTGGCTTTCGGTGCAGGCGCAGGCAACTTCAACGCGCGCAAAGATGGTCGCGACTTGTTGGAGGAGGCTCGCAAGGCCGGTTACACCGTGGTTGACAGTATTCACAAACTCGACGACGTACACTCGGGCAAGGCTATCGTGGCATATCCCACAGGACGCAGCCATATGCCTATGATGCTCAAAGGTCGTGGCGACTATCTGCCCCAAGCAACCGCAAAAGCACTCGAACTGCTGAACAACGACAACCGCAAAGGTTTCTTCCTGATGGTTGAGGGCTCGCTCATCGACTACGGAGGTCACGGCAACAGCATCAAAGACATCGTGGCCGAGACCCGCGACTTCGACAACGCAGTGGGTGTGGCTATGGACTTTGCCGAGAACAACCCCGGCACTCTGGTTATCGTTGTTGCTGACCACGAGACTGGAGGTTTGAGCATCGTGTCGAACAACGCCGACTTCACCGAGAGCGAGAGCGGTGTGAAGACCAAATTCACCACTGGCAGCCACTCGGCAACTATGGTTCCCCTGCTCACCTTTGGCACAGGTGCCGAGAAGGTTGGCGGTATCCTCGACAACACCGAGCTGAACACCAAAATGCGCGAGTTGCTCGGTCTGTAATCGCCAGCAAAAAACGACAAAACAGAAGGACTGTCCCTCAATCGGGGCGGTCCTTTTTTTTGTCATTATCAATTGGGCGTATGTGAGGATTTTGAGGGCGAGCGTAACGACAAATCAGCCTTGTTAGGCAGCTTCATTTTCGTTGTTCGGGGATAGTAAAACACAAAATCACCTATAAATAGGTGAAAATTCACTCAAATTTGTATCTTTGTGAAAAATATTCTTTTTCGAAAATGAAACCTATATACCACAGAGAGGATGTTTACGATGCCGAAACCATCGAAAAACTTGCCGAACATTACACCGAAATACTCAAACTTCTGGGCGAAGACCCCACACGCGAAGGACTCGTAAAAACCCCCGAGCGCGTGGCAAAGGCTATGGCTTTCATCACAAAAGGCTATGCCGAAGACCCTCGCGAGATTCTGCTGGGCGCCTGCTTCAAGGAGGATTATCGACATATGGTGCTCGTCAAGGACATCGACCTCTTCTCGACCTGCGAACACCACCTGATGCCCTTTGTGGGTAAGGCACACGTCGCATACATCCCCAACGGAACCATCACCGGACTGAGCAAAATTGCACGCGTGGTGGAGTGTTTTGCGCGTCGTTTCCAAGTTCAGGAGCGTCTGACCGTACAGATTCGCGACTGCATCCAAGAGGTGTTGAATCCTATGGGTGTGGCTGTGGTTATCGAGGCAAGTCACACCTGTATGCAGATGCGCGGAATTCAAAAACAAAACTCCGTAACCACAACATCGGCCTTCACAGGTGTGTTCCTGTCGCAACATCGCACACGCGAGGAGTTTATGACTCTCATCGGCTCTAAACTGCATTAGAATATGCTGGTACGACTCTACGATACCAACACCAACCCACGCGACGTTCGCAAAGTGGCCGAGGTGTTAAACAAGGGCGGAGTGATAATCTACCCCACCGACAGCGTGTATGCCTTCGGCTGCAAAATCAACGCTGTGGCGGGAGTCGAAAAAATCACACGACTTGCGGGTAAGGACGAAAATATGCTGACGCTCCTCTGCTCGTCGATAAGTCAGGCGGCCGAGTATGCACGCATCGACAATGCACAGTTCCGCATCATAAAGCGCAACACCCCAGGACCCTTCACCTTCATCCTCAACGCCTCGGGAAGCATATCCGACCGCGTACTCGCCAAGCGCAAAACCATAGGAATACGAATCCCCGACTCGCCCATAGCACAGGCCATAATCGAGGAGGCAGGCTCGCCACTCTACACCACATCGGTCAAAGATCCCGACAACATCGTGGAGTACACAACAGACCCCGACCTCATTTGGGAGCGTTACTCCGACAAAGTGGATGTGGTAGTGAGCGCCAACTACGGCAACACCGAGCCCACAACAATCGTAGATCTGAGCGACGGCGAACCCGAAATCATCCGTCAAGGTATTGGGGAGTTGAGGTAGGGTTGTTCTTTTGTATCGACAAAAGAACCAAAAACGACCCGCAGACCGGGGGATTAACTATCGCGTACACCCCACAGGGGGGTGCGTGCGATAGTTATAAAAATTCCGCGGAGGCGGGACTTCTTTGATTCATTGATGAAGCAAAGGACAATGCCACCACAAGTCACAATACTTGATGTGTAAAGATAGCGGGTGCGACGCACTCGGATGTTCTAACAATGTTTTGATGAGGGTATGATTCCCGAAGGAATCTATATGAATTTTGCGGGCGGAGGCTGCAAAATTATTTGTGAGCCTACGGGCGCAAAGTTCATATAAAAATGCCAGCGGCATTAGCCATCAGCAAAACATAACAAAACCTTCGGGATAAAAGCGGCAGCTAAACCCGCCGGTATGCGGCCCATTTTTTTGGTACTTTTTTGATGGCTCAAAAAAGTACATATAACAAACAAAGAAAAAAAATGAACGACAGAAAATTATTAAGAACACGCGCTGCGAATTGGGGAGTGACCCTTGGTGTGGTGTTGTGGGTAATAAGTTTGATTAGTTGGCAGTTGCGACTGGAGTTTGAGCATCCTGCCGTAGTTAATATGCTGACAACCGTTGCTGTGGCGGCGGTGGTGTGGTTCAGCGGTATGATGAATGTTAACACCAAGTGGGAGGAGCCCTATACCTATGGCCGTAGTTTGAGTTTCATCTTTATGACTACCGCTTTGGCAGGTGTTGCCTGGGGTGTGGGTACCTTCACTATTGCGGCGTGGATAGCACCCGAGTACTACGCCGAACTTATAAACCAACAGCTGGACGCAATGCTGTTGCAGGCCAAGGCCGATGACACGCTAATCGAGATGGTGGACGGTATGCGTGGTGCGGGTATCAAGGCTATGCGCAACCCCTTTGTGTGTATCTTTTCGGGTGTTTTGAACCTTGTGATGTATGGCGGAATGTTCGGTATCGTGATGGCCGCCCTGCTTCGACAAAAAAAATGTTAAGGAGAATGAGTAAACAGATTTCGGTTGTTGTGCCGTTATACAACGAGGAGGAGTCGCTGGGCGAACTCACCGCGTGGATTGACCGCGTGATGAAGGCGAATGGTTTTGACTACGAAGTAATAATGATTGACGACGGAAGCACCGACTCGTCGTGGAGTGTGGTGGAGGAGCTGGCAAAAGCAAACCCCGCAATCCGAGCTCTCCGTTTCAGCCGTAACTATGGCAAGTCAGCAGCCCTGTATTGTGGTTTCGACGCTGCCGAGGGTGATGTGGTGATTACTATGGATGCCGACTTGCAGGACTCGCCCGACGAGATTCCCGAGCTCTACCGAATGATTACAGAGGAGGGCTATGATATGGTGTCGGGATGGAAACGCAAACGCCACGATCCGCTGGGCAAAACCCTTCCGAGCAAATTCTTTAATGCCACCTGCCGCGCTGTGAGTGGTATCAAACTCAATGACTTCAACTGCGGACTGAAGGCCTATCGCCGTCGCGTGGTGAAGAGTATCGAGGTGTTTGGCGAGATGCACCGCTACATCCCCATCCTTGCCAAGCAGGCTGGCTTCCGCAAGATTGGCGAAAAAGTTGTGGAACACCGCGCACGCCCCTATGGTGTGTCGAAATATGGCTGGGAGCGAATGATTAAGGGCTATCTGGACCTTATCACCGTAATGTTCCTGACCCGCTTTGGCCGCTCGCCGATGTACTTCTTCGGTGGAACGGGCACACTGATGTTCCTTGTGGGAGGCTTTACCGCGCTGTGGGTTATCATCGACAAACTCACCAAGCAGGCTGCGGGTATCGCTGTGCGTGCCGTAACCGACCAACCGCTGTTCTACCTTGCACTGCTGGCTGTGGTGCTGGGTACGGTGCTGTTCCTGGCGGGATTCCTCGGCGAGCTTATCAACCGAGGTTCGAGCGACCGCAACAACTACAAAATTGACAAAACAATCTAAAACAAGATAAAAATGATTCAACGCAAACAAACCCTTTATATGTTGGTGGCTGTGGTGTGTATGACCATCTTCACCTTCGCAAAAATGTTTACCTTCAATGCCGCAGGCTCGTCGATGATGCTCTACACCTATGGATACTCAATCCAAGAGATGGGAGCAGCAGAGCCCGTAAGCCAGCTTTTCAACCTGCGCGCTGTGTGTATGGTGTTGTTGGCTGCAATCTCGACCCTGCTGATGTTGGTAAACATCTTTTTGTTCAAAAAACGCGAACTGCAACTCAGCCTGCTGATGTCGCAATATGCACTGCTGGTCGGTATCATCGGCTATGGTGTATATTATGTGTGGAGCTTTTCGAGCATCTATGCCGAGAGCATCGCTGCCGACAGCGCACTGACCAATGTTCCTGGATGGAGTTTGTGTCTGCCCGTTGTGACACTTGTGATGAACTTCCTGGCTGTGCGTGGCGTGGCTTCGGACATCGCACTGTTGCGTTCGGTTGACCGTATCCGATAATCGACTACTATACCTATTATATATAAGAGAGTATTATGCAAGATAAAATTCTGGCACTGCTGGGTGGTATTACCCACCCCGAGGCCCAGCAAGATATTGTTTCGCTGGGTATTGCGCGCGATGTGAAAGCCACCGACGAGAAGATTAATGTGTCGTTGTACTTCGCTCGCAGCCGCGACCCCTTTGCAATGGCCATCAAACGCAAGGTGTATGACACCCTGCGCGAGGCTTTCCCCGAGGTTGGCGAGGTGAATGTGTTCATCCGCGAGCAAGAGGCTCCCAAACCCAAGCCCGCCGAGACCAAGACAGGTAAAATCAACGGTGTGGCAAAACTTATTGCTGTGGCGAGTGGCAAAGGTGGTGTGGGTAAAAGCACCGTAACCGCCAACCTTGCTATGACCCTCACCAAGATGGGTTATCGCGTGGGAATTCTCGATGCGGATATCTATGGCCCCTCGCAACCCAAAATGTGGGGTGTCGAGGAGTTTGTACCCCCTTTGATTGAGACCGATGGTGCCGAGTGGATGGGTCCTGCCGAGAGTCAGGGTGTGAGTGTGATGTCTATCGGATTCTTCATCAAACCGAGCGACGCTCTGGTGTGGCGCGGTCCGATGGCGGTCAATGCCCTGCGTCAGATGATCAACCAAACGGGTTGGGGCGAGCTGGATTTCCTGTTGATTGATATGCCTCCCGGAACTGGTGACGTTCACTTGGGCGTGGTACAAGAGCTCAAATTGGACGGCGCAGTGATTGTTACAACACCTCAACAAGTGGCTTTGGCCGACGTTCGTCGCGGTATTAAGATGTTCCGCGCCGAGGGTATTGATGTGCCTGTTTTGGGTCTTATCGAGAATATGGCTTGGTTTACTCCCGAGGAGCTGCCCAACAACCGTTATTATATCTTTGGTCGCGGCACTGTCGATGGTTTTGCCGAGGCCGAGGGTGTTGAGGTTTTGGGCCAAGTACCTATTATTCTGTCAGTTGCAGAGGGTGGCGACAATGGTACACCCGCTTCAGCTATCGACAGCAGGGTAGGAGAGTGGTATGAAAACATCGCTCAAAAGCTTGTTGAAAAGTGCCGTTAGAGTGTTGGCGAGCTGTTAAAAAGTGTTGAGAATTTGTGTGGTTTTCAACAGCGCAAAATAGGGTTTTGACAAACCGACAAAATTGTTAAAAATTATCAACTGTCAAAATCCGAAAAACAATAGGCGGTGTTGAAAATTTTGATGGACGACGGGTGTTAATATCCCCGTAAGAATTTTGTTCACAAAAAACCTAAAACACTATTACAGACCATCAGACCACTCCCAAAATAGTATCAACAGAGCCCGAAAAGTGTTGAAAACTTTTTTTAAAAATATTTACTAACACAATCAACAGCCTTTATTGTTATTATTTATTTAAATTATTTTTAAAATTAGTAAAAAATAAAAATAATAAGTGTTGGCAACTGACGGGGTTCTCCCGCCAAAAAAGGAAGACCAACGGACAGGGGCTCCCGAGTCAAGCGGATTGAGCAGTTCCCCAAGATACTTGATTTAAAACCGCCAAGAATAGAAAAATCGAAATGATAACCATCCCGAGTGTGGGGTGGTTATTTTTTTGTGCTTATACACCGAGGGCACGGTTTTGGTACACCAACTTTCCGAAAAAATGTATCCGACTATGAGAAGAATTGTTTTTAAGCGAGCATTTTTTGGGGTGGCGGTCGCTGTGTCGTGCATCCTGATTGCGGGCGGTTGCCGAAGGGCGCCAAGGCCCAAGAGCCAACAGCCGCAGGTGGTAAAGAGTTTTCGGGTCTATTCACCATCGGGCATCGAGCGCGACTATGCGGGTATGGCTACGGCCGATCAATCGACCAATCTTGCCTTCAAGGTGGCGGGACAGGTGGTGGCTTTCGATGTTTCGGAGGGCGAGTATATCACAAAGGGGCATATCGTGGCCGAGATTAATCCGCGCGACTATCAACTCGCCTATGACGCCGCAAAATCGACCTACGCCGCAGCGAAATCGGCTTTGGAACGTGCCCAGCGACTGCTCGAACGCCAAGCTGTGTCGCAAAGCGAGTTCGAGAGCGCACAAAACAACTACGCCTCGGCACTGGCCTCATACCGCAATGCGGCCGATGTGTTGGGTGATACGCGACTGCGCACACCCATTGCCGGAATCGTCGAAAAGAAATATGTCGATACCTACCAACGTGTGTCGGCAGGTCAGGTTATTGTGCGAATCGTCGATCCCAAGACTCGCACAGCCAAGTTCACTATGCCCGAGAGTGGTATCGCGCTGTTGGATAATTCACAGACGCAGTTCTCGGTAATGTTCGATAGCTATCCCGATATTTGGTTTGGTGCTCGGCTCAAAGATTGGGTGCGCACCTCGGCCGACGGTACGGGTGTGCCTGTAAGCCTTTCGGTGGAGCCACGTGTGGGGTACGAAATCTCGCCCGGTATGGCCTGCACCGTAAGGGTTACTGCGCCACTCACTTCGGGTGAGGTTGTGGTACCACTGACAGCCGTATGGAGTAACGACAAAGATTCGGAGCCAAAGGTGTGGCTTATTGATGGCGGTCGTGTGCGTGCTGTGAGGGTGAAACTCGGACCACTCTATGGTAGTGATATGGTGGTAGTTACGAGTGGGTTGAGTGTTGGGATGGAGATTGTCTCGGCGGGAGTTTACAAATTGTCGGACGGCCGACAGGTGGCCATAATCAACGGATAGAGTTATGAGAGCAACACAATATTCTCTGCGCAATCCGAGGGTTGTGTGGTTTTTTATGGCGATGATTCTGGTGGGTGGTGTGGTGTCGTTCTTCACCCTCGGCAAAAAGGAGGATTCGCCCTTTGTCATCAAGTCGGCGGTACTGACCGTGCGTTTGGCGGGTGCATCTCCTTCGGAGGTTGAGCGACTGCTTGTGGAGCCTATCGAGAGCGAGTTACAGGGGTTGCGACGCGTGGATAACATAACCTCGGAGTCGCACTTCGGATATGCGCGCATAACAGTCGAACTGAAAGCCGACACCCCTGCCTCCGAGATTCCGCAGATGTGGGATGAGTTGCGTCGTAAGACACTCAACATTCAGAGCCGCCTGCCAGCCGAAGCCTCACCAATCGAGGTTACCGACGACTTTGGCGATGTGTATGGACTCTATTATGGTCTTTCGGCCGACGAGGGTATAACTTACGAGGAGTTGCGCGATGTGGCTCTTATGCTGCAACGACGAGTGGTGACGCTGTCGGGTGTCAGCAAGGTTACGCTGTTTGGCGAGCAGTCGCCTGTGGTGGAGATTCGCATCAGCCGAGCGCGCCTTGCAACCTTTGCGGTGCGTCCCGAGGCTATTATCGAGGCTGTGGGGGCGCAAAACACCATTGTGGATGTGGGCGAACGCGATGCGGGTGATATTCGTATCAAGGTGGTTGAGCCTACAACCTACTCCACGCTCGAAGATATTGGTTCACAACTGCTTATGTCGAGTGATGGTCGTCAGGTGCGCCTGAGTGATATTGCAACCATCACTATGCGAAATGCCGATCCGCCCGAACAGTTGATGTGTATTGACGGCCGTCGGGCTATGGGTTTCGGCATCTCGACCGAGCAGGGAAGCGACGTTGTGGCTACGGGTAGGCGTGTGGCTGAGGAGTTCGAGAGTCTTGCTCCGTTTATACCACTGGGTGTCGATTTGGTTGAGCTCTATCCCGAGGATAAAATCGCCGAGCAAGCCAATAATAAGTTTATTATCAATCTATTGGAATCGGTGGCTATTGTGGTGCTGATGGTTATGCTCGCCATAGGTATGAGGGCGGGAGTGACCATTGGTGTGTCGCTGCTGTTGGCAATTTGCGGAACACTTCTGTTGATGGGACCTCTGGGCGAGGGACTCAACCGAACATCACTTGCGGGATTTATCATTGCGATGGGTATGTTGGTCGATAATGCTATTGTTGTGACCGACAACACCGCGTGGCTTATGCGCCGAGGGGTCGAACGGATGTCGGCCTCGATGCAGGGTGTGAGGGTTGCGCGATGGGGACTGCTGGGTGCAACGCTGATAGCAGTATTCTCGTTTCTGCCGTTGTATTTGGCCGACTCGTCGGTGGCCGAGATTGTCAAACCGCTGTTTGTGGTGATGGCTGTGTCGCTGCTGTTGAGTTGGGTGCTGTCGCTCACACAGGTGCCTATGATGAACAGCCGCCTACTCAAATCGGCACCCATACCAAAACTTGTAACCTCGCGCGGTGATGGAGTTATCGGGTGGTGCATCCGTCACAAATGGTTCACTGTGGTGGCGGCATATCTGCTGTTGGCTGGGGCTTTGGTGGTGTGGGCAGCTATGCCCAAGGACTTTTTTCCAAATCTGGATAAACCATACTTCCGCGCAGATATTAACTTGCCGAACGGTTACGACATCGACGACACCGAGCGCACAACCTTGCGTATGGAGAGGTGGCTGAACTCCCGACCCGAGGTCAAACGTGTGTCGGTGGCTATGGGCGCTACCCCACCCCGCTACTATCTGGCTTCGGGTACGGTGAGTGGCTCGCCCGCGTTTGCCAACCTACTGGTGGAGCTGCACTCGACACGCAACACAGCACGCATCGCCGAGGAGTTTACACGCTGGGTACGCGACTCAATGCCCGATGTGTGGATTCGCTCGTCGCTATTTCGCCTCTCCCCCACTCCGCGTGCCGACATCGAATTTGGTTTTGTGGGCCCAAATATCGATACACTTATTAACCTGACAAACAGAACTTTGGAGTTTATGCGCGAGGACGAAGCGTGTGTCAATGTGCGTAGCAGTTGGGGTAATCGTGTGGCTGTGTGGAGGCCGATTTACTCGCAGGCACGAGGCACACGACTCGGCATTTCGCGCTCCGATATGGCTCGTTATATGACCCTCGCAACGTCGGGTATTCCCCTTGGCCGATTCCGCGACGGCGACCGCTATGTACCCATCGTGCTCAAAGATGAGATGTCGGAGGAGCACAACCTTGCAAGTATGCGTAGTATCCCCGTCTTCTCGCGCAGCGGCAAGGTCTATCCCCTCGAACAAACCGTGGCTCGCTTCGATTTCGGCTATGAGTTTGCTACGCGCCACCGCTACAATTCCGAACCTGTTATGATGGCCTGCTGCGACCCCGCGCAAGGGGTTAATACGGTTGCGCTGTATGAGGCACTGCACCAGAAAATCACCGAACATTTGATCCTCCCCCAAGGCTACTATTTAAAAGTGTTTGGACAGCAGGAGGGGCAGAGCGATAGTAATGCCGCGCTCGCACGACAACTACCTGCAACACTGATACTTATATGGATAGTTTTGTTGGTGCTTTTTGGTGACTATCGCCGTCCTGCGGTGGTGTTGCTGACCGTGCCGTTGATTGTTATAGGATTGGTTGCGGGACTGCTTGTAGCGGGTCGTGCCTTCGATTTCTTCTCACTGCTGGGACTGCTCGGATTGGTGGGTATGAATATCAAAAACGGAGTTATTCTGGTCGATTCCGTGGGTCGCAATGCCGACTACGGGCGCTTGGTCGAGGCTACACGACGACGTGTGTTGCCAGTATGCTTGGCCTCGGGAACAACGGTGCTCGGTATGCTACCGCTGGCCTTCGATGCGATGTTTGCAAGTATGGCTGTGGGCATAATGGGAGGACTCATCGTGGCAACAGCACTCACCATTTTGGTGCTCCCCGCGCTCTATGCCATTTGGTTCAGGATTGACAAAAACAATGTGTGATTATGAAAAAGTTAGTGATTGCAATGGTTGCCTGCGTGCAGTGTGTGGTCGGCAGGGCACAAATGTCGCTTGGTGAATATCAACGTCGCGTCGAGAATTATAGCCACACTCTGGCGGCGGCTTTTTGGGGTGTAGATGGTGCCGAAGCAGACCTGAAACTTGCCCGCAAAGGCTATCTGCCACGACTCGATGCGTCGGGCGATTTCAGTGTCAACTTCCGCTCGCAGCGCACCTCCGACGGAACATTTATCCGCCCCTACTCCTTCGGAATTTCGCCCGTAATCTCGGCTATGCTCTACGATGGCGGAGCTACTCGCGCAGCGGTGGGAACGGCTCGTGCATCGCTCGATATTGCTCGCGCCCAGCAAGAGATGACAACACTCGAAGTGAGATTCGCCGCCGAGTATGCCTATTGGAACTTGTTGGCATCCACACACTTGCAGATGGCGCGCGAATACTACACCGACATTGTGCGTTCGTTGCGCGAGGTGGTGCAGGCGCGCTTCGACGATGGCTACACTGGCAAGGGTGATCTGCTGATGGTCGAAACACAACTCAGCGACGCGGTGTACAATCAACTCACTGCCGAGCAGACAGCGATTCGGGCGCGACACAACTTCAATGTGCTGATGGGAGTCGATGTTGATGCTGTGTTGCAGCCCACAGATTCGCTCTCGGCGGCGCCACCGATGCCTCTGCGTGTACCCATCGACACTGTACTTGCCCGCAGGCCCGATGTGTGGGGTGCCGAGTGTGCCATCGACCGTGCCGAGTGGGGTGTGAACGCCGCACAAGCACCCTACAACCCCTCGGTGTCGGCCGCGGTGACGGGAACTTACGCTACGGTGAATCCCAATCTGCGCACGCGGATGCAGCTCGATGGAGGTGCCGGAGTGTCGCTTAATATTCCGATTTTTGCGTGGGGTGCGCGTCGTCAGGCGGTGCGCAGTGCCCGAGCTGTGGTGGTGCAAAACACATTGGCATTTAGTGAGTTGGTGGATGAAGTACGTCGCGCCGAGGCTGATGCGTGGAATGATGTCGAGAAGACCTACAACGAGGTGTTGCAGAGCGAAGCCTCGCTCGACATCGCAACCGAAAACCTCTCGCTCAGCACCTTCTCCTATGCCGAAGGTCAAATCGCAATCCTTGATGTCCTGTCGGCACAACTCTCGTGGATTCAGCTCTTCACCAACGCCATCTCCGCCCGAATGGCCTACCGCACAGCACTCGCGACATACAAACTTACGACTGCAAGTTTTTGATAGGGTTGTACTTTTTGAGCCATCAAAAAGTACGCAAAAAATGGGGCGCAGACCGCCAGAACGAAAAACTGCGTTTTTCTACTTATGTTTGGATAGTGGGAATGCCGTTGGTATTTTATATAACATTTGCGCTTGCGACCTCACAAGTAAACTTGCAGGTCGCAACCACAAACGTCATCTAAATTTCCCTGCGGAAAATACCACCATCCAAACATTTTATAGTTCAATCGCAAGTCATATCAACTCATATATGGCTGATGTGTAATTTATTTTGCGCTTTGTTTGACTCGTCAACAGAACTAAAATAAGTCGCCTCCGTCTAAATAACTATTGCTCGCACCCCCCCGCGGGGTGTGGGCAATAGTTAATCGGGCGGTCTGCGCCCCATTTTTTGGTTCTTTTTGATGACTCAAAAAGAACATAATAAAATTGTACATTGTGCATTTATTGTTTATCTTTGCAAGTTGCAGAGATATTGCTATGGAAAAAGACCAAAACAACATAATTGAGACGCTTGCCGAAGGCGATTACAAGTACGGTTTCACGTCGGATATCGACACCGAGTTCATTCCTAAGGGTCTGAACGAGGATGTTGTGCGACTCATCTCCTCGAAGAAGGGAGAGCCCGAGTGGCTGCTCGAATACCGACTCAAAGCCTTCCGCTATTGGCAAACCTTGGAGCACCCCACGTGGGCGCACCTTGATATTCCTACTATCGACTTTCAGGATATAATCTACTACGCCGCGCCCCGCAAGGTGGCTCCCGGTAGTGGTAACCCCGACGATATTGACCCCGAGTTGAAAAAGACCTTCGACAAACTCGGTATTCCACTCGAAGAGCAACTCGCGCTGGCGGGTGTGGCTGTGGATGCTGTGCTGGACTCGTCGTCGGTCAAGACCACCTTCCGCGAGACTCTCGCCGAGAAGGGTATCATCTTCTGCTCCATTGGCGAGGCTGTCAAGGAGTATCCCGAGCTTGTGCGCAAATATCTGGGCACAGTGGTATCCTACACCGACAACTTCTATGCTGCACTCAACTCGGCGGTATTCTCCGATGGTTCGTTCTGCTACATCCCCAAGGGTGTGCGCTGTCCTGTGGAGTTGAGTACCTACTTCCGAATCAACGCCAAGGGTACGGGTCAGTTTGAGCGTACGCTGCTTGTGGCCGACGAGGGCTCCTATGTGAGCTACTTGGAGGGTTGCACCGCGCCTATGCGTGACGAGAATCAACTGCACGCCGCAGTGGTCGAAATCATTGTCGAGGCCGATGCCGAGGTTAAGTATTCGACCGTACAGAACTGGTATCCCGGCGACAAGGAGGGCAAGGGTGGTATCTATAACTTTGTGACCAAGCGCGGATTGTGTCGTGGCGACCGTGCGCGACTCTCGTGGACACAGGTCGAGACTGGTTCGGCCATCACTTGGAAATATCCGAGCTGTGTGTTGCAGGGTGACGACTCGGTAGGCGAGTTCTACTCGGTGGCGATGACCAACAACTATCAGCAAGCCGACACAGGTACCAAGATGATTCACCTCGGACGTGGCACACGCAGCCGCATCGTATCGAAGGGTATCTCGGCGGGACACAGCCAGAATGCCTATCGCGGACTTGTGCGCGTGGCACCCAAGGCTTCGGGCGCACGCAACTACTCGCAGTGCGACTCGCTGCTGATTGGCGACAAGTGCGGAGCACACACATTCCCCTATATGGACATCGGAAACCCTGATGCCGTAGTGGAGCACGAGGCTACAACCTCAAAAATCAACGAGGATCAACTCTTCTACTGCAACCAACGAGGTATCTCAACCGAGGATGCAGTGGGTATGATCGTAAACGGCTACGCCAAAGAGGTACTCGCAAAACTGCCTATGGAGTTCGCCGTCGAAGCTCAAAAACTACTCGCTATCAGTCTGGAAGGCTCAGTAGGATAGGGTTGTTCTTTTTGAGCCATCAAAAAGGTGGCATAGCCACTTTTACTACTGCCGTTATGGCTCTAAAACTTTCGGGATAATGGCGGCAGCCAAACCCGCCGGTATGCGGCTGGTACTTTTTGAACGTGCAAAAAGTACATAACAAAGCAGAATATAAACTACAAAACTATGATATTAGAAGTTAAGAATTTACACGCGAATGTAGCTGGTAAGGAGGTATTGAGAGGTATCAACTTCGAGGTGCGTCCCGGTGAGGTACACGCTATTATGGGCCCTAACGGCTCGGGTAAGAGTACCTTTGCGTCGGTATTGGCGGGTAACCCCAAATTTGAGGTTACTGCGGGTGAGGTGCTCTATGATGGAGTGGATTTGCTGTCGCTGCCTATCGAGGAGAGGGCTCGTCAGGGTTTGTTCCTTGGTTTCCAATACCCCGTTGAGATTCCGGGTGTGAGTATGGCGTCGTTTATGAAGGCTGCTGTTGCTGAGCGCCGCAAGGCCTTGGGCTTGGAGCCTCTGTCGAGTGCCGAGTTCCTGAAACTTGTGCGCGAGAAGTCGAAGATTGTCGAGCTCGATGGTAAACTCGTGAGCCGCTCGGTGAACGAGGGCTTCTCGGGTGGCGAGAAGAAGAAGAACGAAATCTTCCAAATGGCGATGTTGGAGCCCCGCTTGGCGGTGCTGGACGAGACTGATAGTGGTCTGGATATCGACGCACTGCGCATCGTGGCTACGGGCGTTCAACGCCTGCGCTCGCCGCACAACGCAACCGTTGTCATCACTCACTACCAACGCCTGCTGGACTACATCATTCCCGACTTTGTGCACGTGCTCTATAAGGGTCAAATCATCTACTCGGGCGATAAGTCGCTGGCACTCAAACTCGAACGCGAAGGCTACGATTGGCTTATCGGCTCACAACAATAAAGGCGCGCAATGAACCAAATGCAACAAATATTCAAAGATATTGCTCTGGGCGAAAACCCTACGGGCTGCGAGTGGTTTGATGATGTGCGTCGCGAGGCTGTTGTGGCGTGGGGCGAGATGAGCCTGCCCACCGACAAGTGCGAGGAGTACCGCCGTTTCAACCTGAAAGCCGTGATGGATTCGGTTGTGGGACGCGCCGAGGGCAGCTGCGAGGGATTCGAGCCGCTGAATATCTCGGGCGACGAGATTCGCATCGACAATGGCCGCGTGGTAAGCGAGGGTGCTTCGGTGCTGGGTGCCGAGAGTGCCATTGCGGAGTATGCGTCGCTCGCGAAGGGTGCTGCAAGTGCTGTGCTTTCGACCGTTCTTGCTGCTGATGCTGCCGTTATCCGTGTGCGCAGGGGTGAGAGCCGTAAGGTGGTGCTGGATAGCCGCGTGGCAGGAGCGAAGGGCGAGCTGACCGTGAGCCGCGTTGTGGTGATTGTCGAGGAGGGCGCAATGCTCGACCTGACGGATGTTTGCCGCACCGAGGGTGAAGTTGTTGTTCTGCGTTGCCGCGAGGTTTTTGCGGCGCGTGGAGCAAATGTCAAGATTGCCGACGTGGTGGAGAATCCCGAGGGTACAGTCATCGACCATCGCTATATGTCGCAAGCCGAGCAAACGGTGTCGAATGTGCTGTTTGCGGACGTGAGCAAGGGCGCAAGCCGCACCGACTATGTAACCCTGTTGAAGGGTGAGCACGCCGAGAGCGTATGTAACGGTGTGTTTGTGTCGGACCTCAAAATCAGAGATATTTATATGGATGTGCAACACTTGGCGTGCGAGTGCCGCAGTTCGGAACTTGTCAAAGGTATCGCCTCGGAGGGCGGTCGTGGCTCGTTTGCGGGACGTATCTACGTTGCCGAGGGTGCACAGAAAACCGATGCCTCGCTGCTCAACCGCAACATCGTGTTGGGCGGTGCGGCTAAGATATACACCAAACCTACGCTCGAAATCTATGCCGATGACGTGAAGTGCGGCCACGGAGCAACCGTAGGACAACTCGACCCCGAAGCGGTATACTATATGCGCCAGAGGGGATTGTCGAAGCAGGCGGCCGAGAGGTTACAGCTGTTGGGCTTTGCCTCGGAGGTTGTGGAGCGTTTTGGTGGCGAGGCTGCCGAGCGTATTGCCGCCAGCGTCGAGCAAAAACTGCAAACATTGTAACGCAATGAAGGAATTTAACGTAGCCGATTTTCGCGCTCACTTCCCCATACTTAACCGCACGGTACACGGCAAGCCGCTGGTCTATCTGGACAACGCCGCAACGGCACAGAAGCCCCAGTGTGTGATTGACACCGTCGATATGCTCCACAGCGAGCTGAATGCCAATATTCATCGCGGCGTTCACTACTTGGCCGAGGAGTGCACCTCGCGTTATGAGGCTGCGCGCAAGCGTGTGGGTCAGATGTTGGGAACCGACCTTCGCGAGGAGGTTGTATTCACCTCGGGAGCCACAGCGTCGCTCAACTTGGCGGCGTGGTCGCTCTCCGAGATGTGCATCCGCGAGGGCGACAACGTGGTGGTAAGCGAGATGGAGCACCACTCCAACCTTGTGCCGTGGCAGGAGATGTGTCGCCGCCGAGGTGCCGAGCTCCGTATGTTGCCTATGGATGACAGCGGACGTTTGTGTGTCGAGCAGTTGGACGAGATTGCCGACAATCGCACGCGTGTGGTGGCCATTACGCAGTGTTCCAACGTGTTAGGCTCCAAGCCCGACCTCCGCACTGCCATCGATATTGCCCACGCCAAGGGTGCTATCGCGGTGGTAGATGGTTGTCAGGGCGCGGTACACGGAGGTGTCGATGTGCGCGAGTTGGACTGCGACATCTATGCCTTTTCGGGTCACAAGCTCTATGCCCCCACGGGTATTGGTGTGATGTACGCCAAGCGCGAGTTGTTGGAGCGTATGCCCGTATGGATGTGTGGAGGCGATATGGTAGCGACCGTATCGTTCGAGCGCACAACCTTTGCCGAGCTGCCCCTACGTTTCGAGGCGGGAACGGCAAACTACATCGGAGCAATAGCCTTGGGCACAGCTCTCGACTTTATGGCCGAGTGGGACAAGGAGGGTATGGAGGCACATCTGAACTCTCTTTACACCCGCGCAGTAGATGGTTTGAGCACCATTGACGGCCTACGTATCTACGGCACAACCGAGGGCAAGGCTCCCATACTTTCGTTCGGCATCGAGGGTGTCCATCCCTACGACCTCGGAATGGTACTCGACAAACTCGGAATAGCCGTACGCACAGGTACCCACTGCGCCGAACCCGTGATGACACATTTCGGAGTCACAGGTATGTGTCGCGCATCCTTCGCACCCTACAACACCACAGCCGAAGTCGATGCCCTCATCGCAGGCGTCACCCGCGCTGCAAGTATGTTTAGATAGGTGTTGTTCTTTTGTATCGACAAAACTCGCAGACCGAGAGAAATAGCTACCGCCCTTATCCCAAAACATTTGGGGCCAGAACGGCAGTAGTAAAAGTGGCCGCGCCACCGCAAACCGGCGGATTAACTACCGCCCACACCCCGCAAGGGGGTGCGTGCGATAGTTATTTAGACGGAGGCGACTTATTTTAGTTCATTTGACAACACAAATAGGACAAGCCAATCAAATCAACACCATCCAGCCGAGCGAGGTTGAGCGATGAAAGAGTGCGTGATTGAAAAAAGTTTGTTGAGCGATGTTTGGATGATGGGTGTGATTCCCGAAGGGAATTTATGTGAATTTTGCGAGCGAAGGCTGCAAGCTCGCTTGTGAGCCTGCGGGCGCAAAGTTCAGATGAAAATGCCAACGGCATAAACCATCATATAAACATCCCTAAACACCCAAAATATAGAGAAACAAAGTTTCTCGTTCGGGCGGTTTGCGCCCCATTTTTTGCGTACTTTTTGATGGTTCAAAAAGTACATAAAACTCAAAAGTTATGAAGTACAAACACATAGTTTTCGATATTGATGGTACGCTTATAGATACCGAGCGTGCGGCATTGGAGTCGTTGAGTGACACTATTTTCGAGCTTACGGGTGAGCGTCGTGAGCCCGAGAGTTTGTGGTTTGCTTTTGGCCCTCCTGCGCACATTACCATCGAGCGCGTGGGCTTGGATATGGAGGCCGGTTTGCGCTTGTGGTACGAGAAGTTTGGTGAGGCGTTCAAGGATCGTGTCGAAATCTATGCAGGTGTGCGCGAGGTGCTCGAACGACTCACTGCCGAGGGTTGCTCGCTGGGCGTTGTGACCTCGAAGGTCAGAGAGGAGTACGAGTGTAACTTCATTCCTCTGGGTCTTGGCGGCTACCTGCCTGTGGCTGTGTGTTGCGACGAGTGCGAGGCACCGAAACCCTCTCCCACCCCTATGTTGCGATATATGGATATTACGGGCGCAAGTGCCGACGAGATATTGTTTGTGGGCGACACGGTCTATGATGCCGAGTGTGCTCACGGTGCTAATGTGGATTTTGCGCTTGCAACTTGGGGCGCACAAGATAAAACCGTGTCTGCTGAATATTACCCCGCGACACCTATTGAATTGATTGATATAGTATTATGAGGGCATTGATTCAACGCGTAAAACGCGCAAGTGTTAGCATCGACGGTGCGCTGCATAGCAGTATCGGCGCAGGAATGTTGGTGCTGCTGGGAGTCGAGACGGGCGATACCCCTGCCGACTTGGAGTGGCTTGTGGGCAAGGTTGCACGTTTGCGTATCTTTGACGACTCGGAGGGCGTGATGAACCTCGACGTTGTGGACTCCAAGGGCGAGGTTATGGTGGTGAGCCAATTTACGCTGTGTGCCTCGACCAAGAAGGGCAACCGCCCGTCGTATATTGCCGCAGCGCGCGAGGATGAGGCTGTGCCTATGTACGAGGCTTTCAAGAGCCGTCTGGGCGAACTTACGGGCCAACAAGTGGCTTGCGGAGTGTTTGGCGCAGATATGGCTGTGGAACTCATAAATGATGGCCCTGTGACCATCTGGATAGACTCGCGCAACCGCTTTTAAGAGGTGCGGTTTTTGCTGTGGGTGCAAAAACCGACAAAAAAACACATTTGCGGGTGCGGTTTACGGAATTTTTCGTTACATTTGCAGTTGGAACAAACGGAAGTATAACCAATTCAGAACTCTGTATGGATGACGGCAACTCGTGTAAGAATAGCAGCGGTATCATATCTGAATACCATTCCGTTTATTTACGGTATAGAGCATGCAGGTAAATTGCAGGCCGAATTGTTGTTGTCGCCACCCGCTGGTTGTGCCGAGGCGTTCAACAATGGTCAGGCCGATATTGCTCTGATTCCCGTGGGCGCTCTGCCCGAAATCAAAGATGCACAAATCATAACTTCATATTGTCTGGGCGCACAAAGCGGTGTCCGTAGCGTGGTGCTTGCAAGCAACTCGCCGCTCAAGGATATCCGCACACTCTACCTCGACAGCCATTCGCGCACGTCGGCGCTTCTGACTCGCTACCTTGCGGTCAAGAAGTGGGACATCGCACCCGAATGGAAAGAACTCACCGATTACTCGATTGTGGACACACCCGCCGAGGGAGATGCCTTCCTGCTTATTGGCGACAAGGTGTTCCCGCGCGAGGGTCAGTTCCGCTATTGGTTCGACCTGTCGGATGAGTGGAGGGAGTACACCAAACTGCCCTTTGTGTTTGCTGTGTGGGTTGCTCGCAAGGGCGTCGATGCCGATGTGCTGGACGCACTTGAGGAGTCGCTGACCTATGGAGTTGAGCGTACGTGGGAGGCTGTGGCCGAGTATAAGTACGACCACCTGCCCTATGCCTACGACTACCTGACACGCAATATGGACTACTTGTTCGACGCGCAGAAGCGCAAGGCGCTCGGCAAGTTTTGGAATGACGGACTCAAAACCACCTTGCGCATCAATCCCGGCTGAAGGTTAGAGTACCGATAGGGAATTCACAATGCACAATTCACAATTAGATGATTGTGCCGAAAAGATTCCTTGCGGTATGACCTCTCGCAAAACAAAACAAAACTGATTGTCGATTACTAAAAAACGTCGGGAGAGATGATTACAATCTATCTGAAACAACACAACAAAATTATACGCAACGCCGATATCGAAATCTTTGATTCGCTCGGCTTTGACGACATTCTGTGGATTGACCTGCTGTCGCCCACCATCAAGGAGCAGAAGGCTGTCGAGGAGTTTATGGACATCGACCTGTTGAGTAAGCAGGAGGCCGAGGAGATTGAGAGTACCTCGAAATACTCCGAGACCGAGAACGCCATTGTCAGCAACTCCAACTTCTTCTTGCCGCAGGGCGAGAGCTTCTCGGTGGAGGCTGTGTCGTTCATTCTATCGGAGGGTGTGCTTGTGACCACGCGTAATGCCGAGTTCCGCACCTTTGCCGAGTGTTCCAAGAAGTTCCAGATGAACTATAAGGCCTACCCCACCGGCTACCATATTATGATTTCGATTTTGGAGGTGCGTATCGACTTCGACGCCGACCTTGTGGAGAGTGTGAGCCGTCAGATTACAGCGCTCAATAAGGGTGTCAGCAGCGACAGCCAAATCGACGAGCAGATGATCCGCCGCATCAACCACTTGCAGGAGAACACAATGTTGATTCGTGAGAACATCACCGACCGCCAACGTGTGTTGTCGGGTATCCTCCGAAGTGAACACTTCCCCAATGACGTCTATCCGCGCCTGCAACTTATGATGCGTGACGTGAACTCGCTTATCAGTCACGCCGACTTTGCGTTCGAGCGTTTGGACTACTTGCACGATACGGTGCTGGGCCTTATCAATATCGAGCAGAACAAGATTGTCAAAATCTTCACCGTGGCATCGGTTCTGTTCCTGCCCGCAACTCTCGTGGCGAGTATCTATGGTATGAACGTCAATCTGCCCGGCCAAAACCTCGAAGGAATGTGGCCTTTCTGGGTGGCGATGATTGTGATGTTCGTGGTGTCGGGAGCGGTGTTACTGTTCTTCCGCATCAGGAAGTGGTTGTAATCAAAATATTTTACTACATATTACAATGAAAAATAAAAGAGTTAAAACCATATTAATCATCTTGATAGGATTGATATTATGCTCTTGTGCAAGGGATATTGTATCTCTTACAGGAAATATAACGGGTAAAGTCACAGATGCCAAAACAGGCGAGGTTTTGCAAGGTGTAAGTGTAACTCTCGCTCCGAGTGGTGTGTCGCGTACTACGGGTAGCGATGGTTATTTTGAGTTTCTCGATTTAGAACCACAACAGTATGAGATTCAGGCCCAAAAGGATGGCTATATCTCAAATAATAAGAGTGTTTCTGTTGTTGTGGGCTACACTGCGTCGGGCGACATTCAGTTGGCTCCTATTGTAAAAGAAGGCAAGTTGGAGTTGAGCGTTAATTCTATGAGTTTTGGTAGTCAGCGTTCTACTCTTTCGTTTGATATCCGCAATAACGGCAACAAAAGTTTCAATTGGAATATCAGCGGATGGGAAAAACTTGGCTGGTTGAATATTACTCCTTATGCAGGTACATTGGATGCGGGCAAAAGTTGTGCGGTAACCGTAACGCTTAATCGTGAGCTTATTACCGAATATAAGGAGGCTATTGTGATTGTTAAGGCCGACAACGAATCTATGGCGTTGGATATAACCGCAGAGGCATTCAATCCCAATGCTAAAATATCATTAAGTTCCAATACATTGAATTTCGGAACGGAGTATAACTCTCTTACATTTGATGTTCAAAATATTGGTAATGCGGGTGATGTTGATTGGAATATCACAGCTATTGATGTTGATTGGATTAAGGTTACTCCTGTGGCTGGTACAACCGCAATGGGCAAGAGTAGTGTGGTAAAGGTTGATATTGACCGCAGTAAGTTAGAGAAAGGAGATCATAAAACCACCATCATCGTTAATGCTGATGGAGAGTCTTCGCGCGTTACCATCAATGTCAAAAACATCTTGGCTCGCTATGTGGAACTTTATCCATCATCAATAAACATAGGAACCGAAGATTCTTATTCTTTTACTATGCGCTCGTATAATGGTGCGACTTCTTATGAATTATATGGTAGAGGTGATGATTTCAGTTGGGCCTATTTTAGCAAAGTAGAGGGCGTTATTCCTGAGTATAATCCTGATAATTCTTCGACTGTTGAAAACATCGTTGTTAATGTGGATCGTACAGGTCTTGCGGCAGGCAACTACTCTTTTGTCCTTATTGTTCACACTGATTTAGGGGATTACGAACTGCCCGTAACAATGACAGTTGAGAAGGCGCAATCGTCGGATGCTTATTTGGAAAATGCGGTTGTTATTACCAATAACGATAACCTTGAATATACCTTGACAAGCTGTACTGTGTCGGGAACAACAGCGACTATTGAGTATATGGTTGAGAATATTGGCAACAACTCCATTGATTTGGTTTTGTGGGGTTCTACTGGAGGATATTCGTATATTTATGATGACTGTGGCAATGAGTATACATTTGGTTATAATCAAGCAACACTTACATTAGGAGCCGAGTCGAGTTATAGTGGTGTAAGTGCTACAATTCCTTCTGGAGTTAAAATTAAAGGCTCAATTAAAATATATAATGTAGCTGATGATGCGTCTATGTTTTCTTGTATAGCTCTCGGTCCGACAAATGCTATGTTGACATTCAAGAACGTTGCAATCAAAGGTCGCAAAAGTAGTGCGCCAAGCGAGCCCCAAACTACAGGAACTATTATTCCTTGTAGTGATGATTTTGAGTTTGTTTTGTTGGATTGCAAACGCAACGCCGCTAATAAAGTTACAATCTCCTACAAGGTGAAGAATGTCGCTCGTCAACCGAAAACTCTCTCTCTGTGGGGTTCTACTGGAGGATATTCGTATATTTATGATAACTGTGGCAATGAGTATACATTTGGTTATAATCAAGCAACACTTACATTAGGAGCCGAGTCGAGTACTAGTGGCGTAAGTGCTACAATTCCTTCGGAGGTTTATGTGAATGGTTCGGTTGTAATCAATAATGTGGATACTTCGGCTACTGAAATCACCAATATAACATTGGGTGGTCAGAATGGAACTCTTATTTTCAAGAATGTGAAGATAAGATAATATATAGTTATACGACTTATATATAATAGGTATTAATAAAAAAGAGAGAAAACCCGCGCTGGATTTTCTCTCTTTTGTTTTGCTTGCGACCTATCGGTTGAGCCAATACTCGGGGTTGAGCTTTTGGTTGTTTTGCCACACCTCGAAGTGCAGGTAGTGGTCGTCTTGGTTGGTGGTCGTGGGCAGTGTGCCGATGGTTTGGTTGATGGTTACCTTGTCGCCCACCTTGACCGACACATTCACGATATTCTGATAGACCGTAAAGTAGTCGCCGTGACGCACCAGAACGGCTGTATTTTGGCCGAGGTTGGTCAGCGAGAGGATTGTTCGCACCTCGCCGTCGAACACACACTTGACGGGGTCGCCCGCCTTGCCTCCGATGTTCACACCGCCGTTGTCGATAATCATATTACTATATAGGTGGTGGTTTTGGCGGCCGAAGTGGTCGATGATAACACCTCCGCGCACGGGATAAGGCATCTTGCCCTTGTTCTGACCAAACTGACCGCTCAGGATTACGTCGGCATCAATCTGCGCCTGGGTGCGTCCCGATTTCTTCTTTGTCTCGGCAGCAATCAGTGCGTTGATTTTCTTCTGTGCCTGCTCAATCTTCTTGCGGGCGGCTGTGGCCTTGCTTTTGAGGTTCTTCTCGGTCGAGGAGAATTGTGCCACCTTCTTCTTTTGTGAATCCTCGTCGGAACGCAACGTTTTAAGCTCCTTTTGGCGCGAATCGCGGGTCTCGGAGAGTTCCTGCTTGCGGGCGTCCAACTCCTCAATCTGAACGGTAAGTACCTTTGCTATGGAGTCAATCTCGGCGGCTGTCTGTCGGCGTGCTGCGGCCGCGTGACGCATATAGGCCAGTCGGCGGTTAGCATCATTAAAATCCTTGGACGAGAACAAAAAGGTGAAGGCGTCGCCACGCAGCGAACTCTTGTAACCCTCGTAGATGTAGCCCGCATACTCGCGGCGCAGACGTTCCAGCTCCTTCTGTCCGTGGTCAAGCTCTTGCTGTTTGCGCTCGACCGACACCACCAGCGAGCTAATCTGCGAGTCGAGTTTGCGAATCACCTTGCGACGACCCGAGATGGTGTTGCGGATGAGTTTCAGCTCACGCTCGCTCGACTGTTTGGAGGCGGTGTTGGCTTTGAGTAGTTGTTCGATTTTGTTGAGTTCCTTGCGGTCGCGCTCGATGTCCTTGCGCAGCGACTCGATGGATTGTCCGTGCAGACTCACCCACCCCACTACAAGGCCCAACAGTATGATTAGTTTGCGTGTCATATATTCGCGTTTATGGTAGTTTCAGTCGTTTTTCGATTTCGGCAGCGTTGTGGCCTGCGCTCAGTGCGCGGCGCCAATACATACGCGCCATAAACTTCTCGCCCGTAGCGTAGAGTATGTCGCCATAGTGTACCAGCAACTCGGAGTTGGCCATTCCGTCGAGGCTCACCGCCTGCTTGATGATTTTCAGCGCCTGCTGTGTGTGTCCCTGCTGGAACAACACCCACGCATAGGTGTCCAAGTAGGAGGCGTTGCCCGGAGTGAGTTCCACAGCGCGTGCCGCCATCTGTTCGGCGCGCGCGAGGTCGGTGCTGTCGAGGCTCAGGAAGTAGGCGTAGTTGTTCAGCGCACTCGCATTGTCGGGGTTGAGTTTCAGTGCCTTCTTATATAGCTTGTAGGCCTTGGTCTTCTGCTCCTCGCCGTGCATAACGTCGGCTTGGTAGCTCACAATCGAACTACGCACCGAATCGTTCTCAGCAATGCGGAAGGCCTCTTTGAGGTGACCCTCGGCCGCCTTCTTGTCTTTGTAAATATACCTCTCGATGTCGGCCAGCATAATCAGCGGCGACACCTCCTTGGGCAGTGCCTCGTGGTGCAGGGTGTAGTAGTGGCGGATGGTGTCCCACTGCGCTTGCGAGCCCTCGAAGTTGGTTATAAACTCCAAGGCGGAGGCATTGTCGGGGTGCTTGCGGAAGAAGCTCTTGACCATATCCACTCCCCCACTTCGGTTGCCGCTGACGATAATCGTAAAGAGCGCGTGGCTCTCCACAGCCTCATAGCGGTCGGGGTATTGTGTCACCAGCGCGCGCGTCATCTCGGTGAGCTGCGGCAGGTGTCGTTTGCAGAACTTGGCGTCGGAGGTCAGCTCTTTGATGATTTGTGCCTTGGTGTCGAAACCAATCTCGCTGTTCCACACCATATCCACCGCGGCACGCACAAACTCGTGCTCCTGACCCTTGCGGCGCGACAACTCATAGAGTCGCATCAAAGCCTCGGGGTTGGTGGGCTCCACAGCCAGCACTTCACGCAGGGTCGCCGCGTGCAGCGAGTCATTCTTGGTGTAGTCGTACACCGCCGCCAGCAGCATACCCGCCTTAACGTCATAAGGAAAACTTGCGCGGTAGCGTTCCAACTCGGTGCGGGCGCGAGGCAGGTTGCCAATCTCCGCCAGCAGAATACACTTATTTAGGTGCAGTTCGGGATACAAACCCGTACGTATCTCGGCCGAATCCAGCACCTCGATTGCCGAATAGGGCATTGCGAGTTGTTGGTAGATAGCCGCCAATAGGTGGTAGTTCTCGGGGTTGCTGGGGGCACTGCGCGTAATCTTTTTGAACTCGGGCAGAGCCTCGGAGTAGCGACCCATCATCAGCAGGGTGCGGCCATAGGCAATGCGATACCAGATATTTGTGCTGTCAATACCCATCGCTTTGCCACACAAGCGGTTACCCTCCTCGATGCTGTCGGCATCCACCCTCAGCAGTGCCAGCTGATACATCGAAGGTGCGTGCAGTGAGTCTTGTTGCAGGGCTCTCTCGAAAAGTTCCTCCGCGCGACTCACAGAGTCGCTCAACATCAAGCTCAAACCCTCCACATAGAGCATCGTGGCCTTCAACGAGTCGGGCGTGTCAGCACACTGCTCTACCCTACCCTCACCCGCAGACACAACCGCCCGATGTTGCACTCCGCACGAGAGCAACACCACGCAGCATAATGCCACAAACCAGTATTTGAATTTACAATTCACAATTTACAATTCACAATTATGATTATTGTGCATTTGACCTGTCAATAAACTAAATATGAACTTATATAACTATCGCACATACCCCTTGTGGGATATGCGCGATAGTTAATCCTCCGGTTTGCGGGGTGGCGCGCCACTTTTACTACTGCCGTTATGGCTCCCCAAAACTTTTGGGTTAAGGGCGGTAGCCAAACCCGCCGGTATGCGGCTTACAGCGCTTTGTCGAATTGGTGCAGGAAGCGTACGTCGTTCTCGAAGTAGAGACGCAGGTCTTTGACACCATATTTGAGCATTGCGATACGTTCAACACCCATACCAAACGCGAAACCGCTGTACTTTTTGCTGTCGATGCCGCAAGCTTCGAGGACGTTGGGATCTACCATACCGCAACCCATAATCTCGAGCCAGCCAGTGCCTTTACATACGGCGCATCCTTTGCCGCCGCACAGGTTGCACGATACGTCAACCTCGCCCGAGGGCTCGGTGAAGGGGAAGTACGAGGGACGCAGACGAATCTTGCTGCTCTCGCCGAACATCTCTTTTGCGAAGTATAGGAGCGCTTGTTTGAGGTCGGCAAACGACACGTTCTCGTCGATGTAAAGTCCCTCCACTTGGTGGAAGATGCAGTGTGCGCGGTACGAGATAGCCTCGTTGCGGAACACACGACCGGGGCATACTACGCGGAAGGGAGGTTGTCCGTGCTCCATAATGCGAGTTTGAATCGAACTGGTGTGTGTACGCAGCAGGATGTCGGGGTTCTTCTCGATGAAGAAGGTGTCCTGCATATCGCGTGCGGGGTGCTCGGGCGGGAAGTTGAGCGCCGAGAATACGTGCCAGTCATCCTCAATCTCGGGACCATCGGCGATGGTGTAACCCAGTCGGCCGAAGATTTCGCAGATTTGGTTTTTGACCAGCGATACGGGGTGGCGTCCGCCGAGCGACTCGTCAGTTGCGGGACGGGTCATATCGTCGATGGCTGTGGTGCGCGAGGGCGCAGCCGAAGCCGATGCTTTCAGGGTGTTGATGCGCTCGGTGGCAAGGGTTTTGAGCGCGTTGATTTTTTGTCCGAGCTCGCGTTTTTGTTCAGCGGGCACGGTTTTGAACTCTTCGAGCAGTGCGTTGAGTTCGCCTTTTTTGCCGAGGATTCGGATGCGGAACTCCTCGATTTCGGCTGCCGAAGTGGCTGCAAACTCATTGACTTGTGCAATAAGATTTTCGATTTTTTGTATCATCGTTGTGTGTATTTGTTTTCGTATTTTGGCGGTAGGGCTACCGCATCAATCCACAAAGTTACGCAAAAATCTGAAAATACACCTCAAAACAGTTATAAACTGTTTAAATTTTGCTTCCGTGCGTTTTCGGCACAAATAATTCGTGCACTTCGGCGAGATTTTTTTATTTTTGCACTATGCAACAGCCTTACCACGAACTTGTGCGCCAAAAGGTGGCCGATTTGCCACTCTCGCCGGGAGTCTATCAGTTTCTGGACTCGGCGGGTGTGGTCATCTATGTGGGTAAGGCCAAGAGCCTCCGCAAGAGGGTGAGTTCCTACTTCCTCGACTCGCGCACCCATAGTGCCAAAACACGACTGCTGGTCAGCAAGATACGCGACCTGCGCCACATCGTGGTCGAGACCGAAGCCGACGCTCTGTTGCTCGAAAATTCGCTTATCAAATCGCTGCAACCGCGCTACAATATTCTGCTCAAAGACGACAAAACCTACCCGTGGATTGTGGTGCGCAACGAGCCTTTTCCGAGGGTCGAATCGACGCGCAAATTGGAGCAGGGTGGGGCGCTCTACTATGGCCCCTATGCCTCGGTGTCGATGCAGCGCGAGATTTTGGAACTTCTGCACGCGCTTTTTCCGTTGCGTACCTGCAAGGAAAACCTCTCGCCCGAAGCCATCGCCCGCGGCAAGTATCGCCCCTGTCTGAAATACCACATCGGAGCCTGCAAAGCGCCCTGCGTCGGAGGTCAAACCGAACAGGAGTATCTGGCCAATCTCGATATGGTGAAACACGTCCTGCGCGGAAACCTCAAAATAGCACGCGACTACTTGAAAGACAATATGATGCAGGCTGCCACAGACCTTCGTTTCGAGGAGGCCGAGGCGCTGCGTCGCAAGCTCGAAATGCTCGATGGCTACACCTCGAAATCGGTCATCGTGAGCAGTCGCATGGAGGATGCCGATGTCTTTTCGGTGTTGGTGGACGAGAGTACCGCCTATGTCAATTTTGTACGCACCGTGCGGGGTAGTGTTGTCAACACATTCACCGCCGAACTTTCGTGCGATGCCGACGACGATGTGAGCCACATCCTGACCGAGGGAATACGTCAAATTTCGGAGCGTATGACGGGTCGTTTGGCGCGCGAGGTGATTGTGCCCCTGCTGCCCGAAGAGGGTGTTTTCGAGGGCGTAAAATTCACCGTACCCAAGCGTGGCGACAAGCTCTCGCTGCTGCAATTCTCCGAGCGAGGAGCCAAGATTTACCGCGCCGAGAAGCTCAAAAACCAAGAGGTACGCAATCCCGAAAAGCACACCGACCGACTGATGGCCGCAATGCGTGCCGAGTTGCATCTGCCCCGCGAGCCGCGTCATATCGAGTGCTTCGACAACTCTAACTTGCAGGGTACCAATCCCGTAGCTTCGTGCGTAGTCTTCCGCAACGGCAAGCCCTCCAAGCGCGAGTATCGTCATTTCAACATCAAAACGGTGGTTGGAGCCGACGACTTTGCCTCGATGCGCGAGATTGTGAGTCGTCGCTACACGCGTCTTCTGGCTGAGGGTGCCGAGCTACCCGACCTTGTGGTGGTTGACGGTGGCAAGGGACAGCTCAGCTCCGCCTACGAGGTGTTCTGCGAGCTCGGAATCAACGAGCGCGTGCCTTTGGTCGGACTGGCCAAGCGCATCGAGGAGGTATTCTACCCCAATGACCCCACGCCCTACTATCTCAAACGCACGGGCGAGCCCCTCAAAGTGATGATGCACATTCGTGACGAGGCACACCGTTTCGGTATCACATTCCACCGCGACAAGCGTTCCAAAGCCTTCATAGGCAGCTCCCTCGACGGCATACCCGGCATAGGCCCCAAAACCATAGCCGAACTGATGCGTCACTTCCGCACCATCTCTGCAATCCGCGCCGCATCCCTCGATGAACTTACCGCCGTCATCGGCCCTGCCAAAGCACAGAAGATCAAAGATTTTCTAATTCACAATTGATTCGTGTTAGTCCTTAAACTCCTTATTAATGAAATTAAGGGAATTAGTGAGTTTAGGGAGATTAAATATGAATTTGGCTCTGCACTCGGCTACTGCGTCGGTTGTGAATTGAAAAAATGCACAACCCACTATAATTGTGAATTGTGCATTGTGAATTAAAAATGCCGTTCGGGAAGGAACGGCATTTTTTGGATTACTTGCGGATAGCAGCAACGCCGGGGAGTTCTTTACCCTCCATGTACTCGAGCAGAGCACCACCACCGGTCGATACGTAGCTAACTTTGTCAGCCAGACCGAATTTGTTGATGCAAGCAACCGAGTCACCGCCACCAATCAGCGAGTAAGCACCCTCGGCAGTAGCCTCGGCGATAGCCTCAGCAACTACGCGGCAGCCGCTCTCGAATTTGGGGAACTCGAATACACCCACAGGACCGTTCCAGAGGATGGTTTTGCTCTCTTTGATAACATCGGCGAACAATTTTTTCGAGTTAGCATCGATGTCCATACCCTCCCAACCTTCGGGGATGTCGTTTACGGGAGCAACCAAAGTGTCCGAATCGTTCGAGAATTGGTTACCACACAGAGCGTCCTCAGCGAAGACGAGTTTTACACCCTTCTCCTCGGCACGTTTGATGATGTCCAGAGCTACACCGTGCATATCTACCTCGTTGATCGAAGTACCTACTTTACCGCCTTTAGCAGCAGCGAAGGTGTAGGTCATACCACCTGCGAGGATGATGCTGTCAACTTTGTCCAGCAGACGCTCGATGATGGTGATTTTGGTCGAAACTTTTGCACCACCGATGATAGCGAGGAAGGGACGTTGGGGGTTCTCCATCACGCCGTCGATAGCTTTCAACTCACCCTCCATAACGTAGCCGAACATTTTGTCCTCGGGGAAGTAGTCAGCGATCAGAGCGGTCGAAGCGTGAGCGCGGTGAGCGGTACCGAAAGCGTCGTTGATGTAGCAGTCAGCGTACGAAGCCAGACGTTTCACGAACTCTTTTTGGCTTGCTTTAACAGCTTTTTTAGCCTCTGCTTTCTCCTCGTCGGTAGCGTCAGCAGCCAGACCACGGGGTTTGCCCTCTTCCTCAGCGTAGAAGCGGAGGTTCTCGAGCAACATCACCTCACCGGGTTTGAGGGCAGCAGCCATCTCGGCAGCTTTGTCGCCCATGCAGTCGCCAGCGAATTGAACTTTTACACCCAGACGGTTCTCAACAGCACCGATGATGTGTGCGAGCGAGAATTTGTCGTCGTTGTTCTTTTTGGGACGGCCCAAGTGCGACATCAGGATAACGCTACCGCCGCCAGCCAATACTTTTTTGATGGTGGGGATTGCGGCACGGATACGGGTGTCGTCGGTTACCTCAAAGTTTTCGTTGAGGGGCACGTTGAAGTCCACACGGATAATAGCACGTTTACCCGCGAAGTTGAAAGTGTCAATGGTGTTCATTGTTGTTTTGATTTATGTGTGTTAATTGTTTGCCAAAGTTGCGTTGCCGACCCTTGCAGTCGGCACATATAACTCCACAAAGTTACAAACATTTGCCCGAAAATCAAGCATCTGCTCCGTTTTTTTATAGCGATGGCGCGTGCGCGAGGATATTCTAATCCCAAAAAGTGTGCGAAAAGGGGTGGGAGAGGGCGCAAAAAAAGATGCAGATACCCACCTTGTCGGATACCTGCATCTTGTGTCGTGCGGTCGGCGTTTAGAAGTAGTATCTTACGCCGATTGATGTTGTGCCGCCGAGTTGGAAATTGAAGTTGCTATTTGCGAACTTAACGTACGAATCGTTGTAAGTAAGAGCAACATAGGTCAATGATAATGCACTGAAAGACAGGCCGATTTTGGGAGTCGGACGGAATTCGAAACTTACGGGCTCTAAACTCAATCCGAATCCGGGCATACTGATGCCGCTAGTAAGACCACAAGCAAAACCAACTTGAATTTTGGGAGTGTAGTAGAAGTTGTCGGCAATTCGACCGTAGTAAGTCATAGTTGGCAATACGGTGATTACGTGTGTTGCGGCTGAATTAGCAGCTTCCAATCCATATCCTACTGACATACCCACGCTGATTTTGTCACTAACAAAATAGCCAAACTCTGGTTCTAATGAGAATCCGAATCCCGTTGCGCTGGAACCATTCGCGAACGAGGTTGCAGTTGAAATTCCCATAGTTCCGCCGACGTATTTATCTCCCTTGTTTTGGGCGAAGAGCGGAGTGGCGAAAGCAAACGCCATCAGACAAACGATTAATTTCTTCATAACGATTGTAGTTTTAGTGGAAAGTTACTTCCTCAAAGTTACAAACATTTGCCCGAAAATCAACCTTTCGGGCGTTTTTTTTGCCTCGCGCACTAAAAAAAGGTGCGGACGTGCAAACAATTTGTCAAAAAAAGTGTACCTTTGCTAACGGTTTGTAAGCAAATTGTGCACCTACCGAAGGGGTGCGGGCTGCAAACACCCAATTTTGGGCGCTCAAACAATGTTTGGACAATACTGAATTTTTAACATAAAACACTATGTACGGTAAAATTAAAGAACATCTCCAACAGGAGTTGGCCGACATCCGCGAAGCCGGCCTCTACAAAACCGAGCGTATCATCGAAAGCGAGCAACGCGCCGACATCCAAGTAGGTGGCAAAACTGTGCTCAACTTCTGCGCTAACAACTACCTCGGTCTGTCGAACAACCCCCGTCTGATTCAAGCTGCTAAAGACGCTATGGACAGCCGTGGTTTCGGTATGTCGTCGGTACGCTTCATCTGCGGTACTCAAGACATCCACAAACAACTCGAAAAAGCTATTTCGGACTACTTCGGTACCGAGGATACCATCCTCTATGCTGCTTGTTTCGATGCTAACGGTGGTGTATTCGAGCCTCTGTTGGGTCCCGAGGATGCTATCATCTCGGATGCTCTGAACCACGCTTCGATTATCGACGGCGTGCGTCTGTGCAAAGCTGTTCGCTATCGTTACGCTACTGCTGATATGGCCGACCTCGAGGAGCAACTCAAAAAAGCTCAAGAGCAACGCTTCCGCATCATCGTAACCGACGGTGTATTCTCGATGGACGGTAACGTGGCTCCTATGGACCAAATCTGCGCTCTGGCCGAGAAATACGACGCTATGGTTATGGTTGACGAGTGCCACTCGGCAGGTGTTGTAGGTGCTACCGGTCGCGGTGTGAGCGAGAAGTTCAACCTCCGCGGTCAAATCGACATCATCACCGGTACTCTGGGTAAAGCATTCGGTGGCGGTGTAGGTGGTTTCACCACCGGTCGCAAAGAGATTATCGACCTGTTGCGCCAACGTTCGCGTCCCTACCTGTTCAGCAACTCGATTCCCCCTGCCGTAGTAGGTGCAAGCCTCGAGATGTTCAAGATGTTGGAGGAGAGCGACGAGCTCCACGACCGTTTGGTTGCTAATGTTGAGCACTTCCGCACCAAAATGTTGGCTGCTGGCTTCGACATCAAACCTACCCAATCGGCTATCTGCGCTGTTATGCTCTACGACGCAAAACTGTCGCAAGATATGGCTGCAAAACTGCTCGACGAGGGTATCTACGTAACCGGTTTCTACTATCCCGTAGTTCCCAAAGGTCAAGCTCGTATCCGTGTTCAAGTTTCGGCAGGTCACACTACCGAGCAACTTGACAAGTGTGTTGAGGCCTTCACCAAAGTTGGTAAAGAGCTCGGCGTATTGAAATAGTAGCTTCGCGTCACTTTTCGAGTGATGTGCTTTTAATAAAATGGGGGTTGCCCGAATAAGGACAACCCCTATATCTTCGACGACAAAAAAACCGATAGATATGGCCAAAGTAGAGATTGATGCAATAGACCAAAAGATATTGAGCCACTTGACGGGCAACGCGCGTATGCCTTTTCTGGAGATTGCGCGTGAGTGCGGTGTGTCGGGTGCTGCCATCCATCAGCGATTCAACAAACTTGTGGCGCAGGGGGTGATTCACGGCACACAACTGATGGTTGACCCCAAGACCTTGGGCTACGATGTGTGCGCCATTGTCGAGGTGCAAACCCGCGATATCGACAACTATATGCACATCGTTGAGGCTCTGCAAGCGATTCCTGAGGTGGTGAGTTGCCACTTTATTACGGGCAAGAGCAACCTGTTGCTGAAACTCTATTGCCGCGACCACGAGCACTTTATGAACACCCTGATGGAGAAGGTGCGCAAAATCGACGGCGTGACCTCGACCGAGACCTACATCTCGCTCCACGAGGCCTTCTCGCGTCAAGTGCAAATCGAGGAGAGCAGGTAGCCGTCGCTATCACCCAAGTCGTCTGTGATAACTAATTACGACCCGCCCTCGGAATGGAGTGACGGGTCGTGTTTGTAAAGATATGTTTATGAGAAATATACGATTGACCAAGGAGTTTTCGTTCGAAGCAGCTCACTCGTTGGAGGGTTACGACGGCGCGTGCAGCCAGATTCACGGCCACAGCTACCGCCTCTACGTCACCATCGAGGGTGAGCCCCTCGACTCGCCTGGTGCCCCCAAAGATGGAATGGTTATGGACTTCGGAGTCTTGAAGGGCATTGTTAACCGCGAGATTATCGACCGTCTGGACCACTCGTTCACCATACGTCGCACTGCAACCAACGGCCCTCTCATCGAGATGTTGCAGAGCCACTACACCAACATCCACGTTGTAGATTGGCAGCCCACAAGCGAAAATATGCTGCACGATATGGCCTCTCGACTCGCGCCCGCACTCCCCGCAGGTGTACGCCTTGTGTCGCTCAAACTCTACGAAACCGCAACATCCAGCGCCGAACTTGTGTTGTAGTTGGGAGTTGTTCTTTTTGAGCCATCAAAAAGAACCAGCCGCAAACCGGCGGGTTTGGCTGCCGCCATTATCCCAAAACTTTTGGGGCCAGAACGGCAGTAGCAAAAGTGGCTATGCCACCGCAGACCGGGGGATTTAAATATCGCTCAAACCCCGCGAGGGGGGATGTGCGATATTTATAAAAAATCATCGGATGCAGTTCATCTTTGATTCGCTTGCGAGTCAAAGTACATAAAGCAGAAAAGATATGCCAAGACTTTTTCTTGTAGATGCTTATGCGTTGATATTTCGCAGCTACTACGCTTTCATAAATCGTCCGATGCGTAATGCGTCGGGTTTGAATACTTCGCCTGTGTTCGGATTTACCAAGTTTATCCGCGATATGATTGTGCGCGAGAAGCCCGACTATTTGGGTGTTGCGTTCGATCCGCACGGTGGTAACTTCCGCCACGAGTTGTATCCCGAATATAAGGCCAACCGTAGTGCTACGCCCGAGGATATCATCGCTGCTGTGCCCTATATCAAACGCATTCTCAATGCTATGTGTATCCCTGTGCTCGAGATTTCGGGTTTCGAGGCGGATGATGTCATCGGCACCCTGTCGCGCAAAGCCTCGGAGTGTGGCTTCGACGTGTGTATGGTGACCCCCGACAAGGACTACGGACAACTCGTCAGCCCTCGCTCGGTGATGTATAAACCTGCCAAGGGTGACGAGGGTATTGAGATTGTGGATTGCGAGGGCATCCGCGCCCACTATGGCTTCGACGACCCGACGCTGGTAATTGATATACTGGCGCTTATGGGCGACGCCTCGGATAATGTTCCGGGTGTTCCGGGTATTGGCGAGAAGGGCGCAATGAAACTTGTGAATAAATATGGCAGGGTAGAGCAGATTCTCGAACACCTCGACGAACTCACCCCCAAGCAACGCGCCTCGATTGAGGCCAACCGCGAGCAGCTTATGCTGGCCAAACGTTTGGTGACTATCGATACCGATGTTCCCATCGATTTCTTGCCCGAGGAGCTGCGTATGTGTGCCCCCGATAGCGAGACTCTGCGCGCGCTGTTCACCGAGCTTGGCTTTGCTCGCTTCCTGCACGAGATAGACTCTGTGCCTTACTCTCCGTTCCGTGCTTCGGGTTGCGAGGAGTGCGCCCGTGCTGCGCAGAGTAGGGTAGAGGCCGCCCCCGCTATGGGTGCTGTTCAGGCCTCGCTTTTTGGCGATGAGGTGAGTGCAACCCCAGCACCTACCCCCGCCCGCACTGTGGAGAGCGCTCCCGAGGCCGACCTCTTCTCGACCTCCGAGATGTTGAGTGCTGCCACAGTGGAACATACCTACGAGATTGTAAACGACAACGAGTCGCTGGCACGCCTTGCGGCCGAGTTGTCTGCGTGTGGTGAGTTTGCGTTCGACACCGAGACCTCGGGTTTCGATTTCCGTGGCGACCGCTTGGTGGGTGTTTCCATCGCTATCGAGCCTCACCGCGCCTACTATATCCCCATAATGCCCGAAAATGCCACAGAAAGGCTCGAATTTTTGCGTCGCGCAATGGAAGACGACCAAGTGGTCAAAATCGGACAAAACATCAAATTTGACCTACTCTGGTTGCGCAGATACGGCATCGAGGTGCGAGGATTCAAAGTCGATACGATGATTCTCCACTACCTGCTCGACGCCGAGAGCCGCCACTCGATGAACTATATGGCGCGCACACTGCTCAACTATGACCCCATCGAGATTACTTCGCTCATAGGCTCGGGTGCCCGCCAGCTCACTATGGATCGCGTGGCATTGGACGTTATTGCCGAGTACGCCGCCGAGGATGCCGACATAACCCTGCAACTCTATCGCGAGTTGTGGCCTAAGGTTGTGAGCGAGGGCTTCGAGCAGCTCTACCGCACCGTCGAGGAGCCGTTGATTGACGTGCTTGCCGATATGGAGTGGGAGGGTGTCCGCATCGACTCCGCCGCTTTGGGCGAGTATTCCGTCGAACTCACCGCAGCTATGGACGCCATTGAGGCAAAGATACGCGAAATGGCCGACGCCCCTGACCTGAACGTCAATTCGTCGCGTCAGCTGGGCGAGGTGTTGTTCGAACGTTTGAAGATTGACGACAAGCCGCGCAAGACCAAAACCAAGCAATACTCCACCGACGAGGAGTACTTGCAATCGCTTGCGTCGCGTCACCCCATAATCCCGCTGATTTTGGAATACCGAGGGCTCAAAAAACTGCTTTCGACCTATGTTGAGGCTCTGCCCAAACTGGTAAACCCTGCAACGGGACGCATACACACCTCTTACAATCAGGCTGCTACGGCAACGGGACGACTCTCATCAACCAATCCCAACCTGCAAAACATCCCCATACGCGACGAGCTGGGACGACCCATTCGTGCTGCGTTTGTGGCTCGCGACGCCGACCACCTCTTGTTGTCGGCCGATTACAGTCAGGTGGAGTTGCGACTGATGGCTCATTTGAGTGCCGACGAGGCTTTGTGCGAGGCTTTCCATCGTGGCGAGGACATTCACGCCGCAACCGCTGCGCGCATCTTCGGCAAGCCCATCGAGGAGGTTACAAGCGACGAGCGTCGTCGCGCCAAGACAGCAAACTTCGGTATCATCTACGGCATATCGGCCTTTGGACTTGCCCAACGTCTGGGCATATCGCGCACCGAGGCCAAGGAACTTATCGAGGGTTATTTCCGCTCCTATCCCGCCGTCAAGGCCTATATGGATAGGGTTGTGACCGAGGCTCGCGAGCAGGGTTTTGTAACCACGTTGTTTGGTCGTCGACGCACGTTGGCCGACATCAACTCGCGCAATGCTGTGGCACGCGGACTGGCCGAGCGAAACGCCATAAATGCCCCCTTGCAGGGTAGTGCCGCCGACATTATGAAGCTCGCGATGATTGAGGTGTCGCGTCGTTTCCGCGCCGAGGGCCTCCGCTCGAAGATGATACTCCAAGTACACGACGAGATTGTAATCGACACCCTCCGCAGCGAAGCCGACACCGTACGTCGCATAGTGACCGAAAGTATGGAGAGCGTAGCAAACCTGCGCGTAGCCCTCCCCGCCGAAGCAGGTATAGGTGACAACTGGCTCGCCGCGCATTAGAGTATTGTTCTTTTGTATCGACAAAAGAACCAAAAACGACCCGCAAACCGGGGGTATAACTACTCTGTATATCCCACGCGGGGATATACAGAGTAGTTAGATAAAACCTTGGCGGCGGTTCATATTTGATTCGCCTGCGAGTCAAAGGAGCATACCTCAAATGGAGGTAGAGGGTACAGATAACGCGTATGTGTCGCCAAAATACCGCGAAAGTAAAAGGTAGGGGATAGTAGAACCTTGCTGTTTCGCGGAACGCTGGAATATAGTTATCCTGATAGTAGCGACTAATTTTAGTTTATTTATAAGATATATATAGTATAAGAAATTAAATATCAAATATTATGAAGAATAAGGTTGAAGCTGTTAAAAATAGGGTGATAGATGTCTATGGTGATCTATTTCAAATATATCCATTTGAATTATATGTAGATGGTGAGTGTATAGTATTTGAGTTTAATGATGTTAATTACTCTATGTTTGCAGATGAATTTAGTGATATTGAGAATGAGTTATATGAGTGTATATGTGAAGAGATAGATTTATTTGTAAATACCCATAGCAGTCCTTGTACAGTTAAGTGTGAGAAGTTGAATTGAAAATAATAGCTCAAAAAGTACATAACAGAGCATAATTGTGAATTAATCCGCCTTTGGCGGCTTTCCTTCCTTGTGCTTTGGCATAGTTCAAATTAATTTGACTCTGCGCTCAGCACTGCGTCGGTTGTGAATTTAAGAAGTTATGGCAGTAAAATATTATACTGAGGAGTGTGACTATCGTTTGCCCGAGAAGATGCGTACGGCTCGTTGGTTGCGTGCTGTGGCCGAGAGCGAGGGCTTTCGCTTGGGTGCTATGAACTACATTTTTTGTGGTTCGGACCACCACCGTGCGATGAATGTGCAGTACGTGGGACACGACTACTATACCGACATCATCACCTTCGACTATACGGACTATGAGCGCCGTGTGGCGAGTGGTGATGTGTTCATCGACCCCGAGACGGTCGAGGATAATGCGCATACCCTGGGCACCGACCCCCGCGAGGAGATTTATCGCGTGGTGGTGCACGGCCTGTTGCACCTGTGTGGCTACAAGGACAAAACTCCCGACGAGGAGGCCTTGATGCACGCCACCGAGGACAAGTATCTGGCCCTGCGTAAGACTATTGAATAAATTGATAACCAATCAGATATAGATGACAACGAACTATGATGTGATAGTGGTGGGAGGCGGCCACGCTGGATGTGAGGCTGCGGCTGCTGCGGCCAATCTCGGCTCGCGCACACTGCTGATTACGATGGATATGACCAAGTTTGCCTCGATGTCGTGCAACCCCGCTGTGGGTGGCGTGGCAAAGGGTCAGATAGTGCGCGAAATCGACGCTTTGGGTGGTCAGATGGGTGTTATTACCGACCGCTCGACCATCCAATTCAGGATGCTCAACCTGTCGAAGGGCGCGGCTATGTGGAGCCCCCGCGCGCAGTGCGATAAGGCGCTGTTTTCGGCGCTGTGGCGACAAACTTTGGAGAATACCCCCAACCTCTTTTTGTGGCAGGATAACGTGGTCGAATTGCTCTTTGACCGCACCGACGGAGTGCGCGTTACGGGCGTGAAAACGGCCTTTGGCGTGACCTTCACAGCCGACGCTGTAATCCTAACCAACGGTACCTTCTTGGATGGTCTGATGCACGTCGGACGCAACTCGGCCGAGGGTGGTCGTGCGGGTGATGCGGCATCGCACGGAGTGTCCGAAACGCTGCGAGAGTTGGGCTTCGAGGTGGGTCGTATGAAGACGGGAACACCCGTCCGTATCGACGCCCGTACGGTCAATTTCGAGGGTCTGGAACCCCAATATGGCGACGAAAAACCTGCCAAATTCTCGTTCCTGCCCACCGTTCAACCCGTCGAAAATCAGCTCCCCTGCTACCTTGTTTATACCTCGCGCGAGGTGCACGACACCCTGCGTACGGGCTTCGAGGATTCGCCCCTTTTCAATGGTACAATCCAAGGCGTCGGACCCCGCTATTGCCCCAGTATCGAGGATAAATTACGCACCTTTGCGGGCAAGGATTCGCACCAACTTTTCCTTGAACCCGAGGGCCGCGACACCCACGAAATGTACCTTAACGGCTTCTCGTCGTCGCTCCCGTGGCAGGTGCAAGTGGCTGCTTTACAGCAAATCGCGGGTATGGAGAACGTACACGTCTATCGCCCTGGCTATGCTATTGAGTACGACTACTTCCCGCCTACACAGCTGCGCCACTCGCTCGAAACCAAGCTTGTCAGCGGCCTCTACTTTGCGGGTCAAATCAATGGTACCACAGGCTACGAGGAGGCGGCCGCGCAAGGCCTTATGGCGGGTATCAATGCCCACCGCCGCCGAATGGGCGAAGCACCTCTGGTGTTGCACCGCGACCAAGCCTATATCGGTGTGCTGATTGATGATCTTGTAACCAAGGGTGTCGATGAACCCTACCGTATGTTCACCAGCCGCGCCGAGTATCGAATCCTGCTCCGACAAGATAATGCCGATTCGCGTTTGACTCCGATTGGTATCGAAATCGGACTTGTTTCGGCCGAAAGAGCTGCGTGGTTTGAGCAAAAAAAATCGCTCGTAGAATCGCTTAAAAATTTCATGCACGCACAGAGCGTCGCTCCGAGCGAAATTTCGGCATATTTAGAATCGGTAAATTCGGCGCCTATTTTGCAGTCGCGTAAGCTTGATTTTGTTCTTGCGCGTGGTGAAGTGACCTTTGCGGGCCTCGTTGGATGTGTTCAGTCGCTTGCGGATTTCATCGCCGAGCACAATATTCCTGCCGAAGTTCAGGACGAGGTGGAGATTCTGATTAAGTATCGCGGCTATATCGAACGCGAGAAACTGATTGCCGCCAAGCTCCATCGACTCGAAAATATTACTATTCCCGAGGATTTTGACTTCAACGCTATGCAGTCGCTGACTATGGAGGCTCGTCAAAAGCTGACCCGAATCCGCCCCTCATCTATTGGTGAGGCCTCGCGTATCCCTGGTGTTTCGCCTGCCGACATCAATGTGTTGCTGGTCTATTTTGGCCGTTAGGCTCGGGTAGGGTAGTGCGCTACCGCTCACTTACGCCGACCATCTAATACCTTTCACGTGCGCCCTTCGCCTTTCAGCGAGGGGCGTTTTTTTGTGCACTTGCCCAAATGTTCTACGTGGAACAATCAGCTTGCGAGGTAGCGGTTGAGAGGATGTTCTATGTGGAACAATGTGTGTGGAGCGACTTGCTTGATGGCTATCCCGATAGGTGTTTGTTGGAGTGTTCTACGTGGAACAATTAGGTGTGTCTGGATGTGAAGTTGTGATTTTAATAAATTGTAATTCAGTGCGATATATGTGTTTTGGGGTTGGTGTTCCACGTAGAACACTTACCCCAAAATATACAAGAGTATCCCGTTTGTAGTGTAGTGCCGAAGGGGCGCAAGAAGGATGATGAGGTTTGCAATTTATGTGCCTCGGTGGGTGGGGTAGGGCGTCTAATTTGCGGCCGAAGATTTTGCCGAAGGGCGTATGGCGGTGGGTATGGTTGTTGCTTGGGCGCAACAAAAACGACTCAACGCTATGTTACGACTATATGCAATCTCGGTGCTGCTGTGTATTGGTTTTGCGGCGCGCGTGTCGGCTGCCGAGCCCGCGGCAATGACTCTTGGCGAGGCGCGTATGCTGATGCGTAGCCACAACCCCGCAATCAAACTTGCGCGTAGCGAGGTGGATGTCGCGCGCAACCAACGGCTGTCGCTAAATGCGGCGTGGTTTCCCACGATTGGTGTCAAGGGTGGTTATGTCTATATGTCCAATCCCATTGAGGTGCGCCAGTCGCTGGGTGCTGTGACCAAACCTTCGCGCGAGATTATCGAACAACTTTTCCCCGACAATGCCCTTATTGGCGAGATTCTGTCGCGTCTGGGCGGCACTACGCTGTCGTTTCCGCTCACGCCCCGAGGCCTGATGAGTGTCGATGCTACGATGGTGTGGCCCATATTTGCAGGTGGTCGCAGGTTGTATGTGGGTCGCTTGGGTCGCGAGCTTGTGAGTGGAGCTACGGTTGCGAGCGAGGGTGTGGAGGCCGAGTTGCAGGTGCGCTTGGTTGAGAGCTACTATGGTGTGGCGCTTGCGGCGCGAGTGCGTGATGTGCGTCGGCGTAGCCTTGTGGCGCTCGAACTGCACCTGCGAAATGCCCGCCGAATGGCCTCGGAGGGTATGCTGGGCGCTACGGAACTGCTCGTTGTGGAGGTTGCGACGGAGGATGCCCGCAGCGAACTGCTTGCTGCTGAGAATAATGCTCTTGCAAGCCAAACGGCGTTGCGTGGGGTGTTGGGTGTCGATACGACCGACATTCTGCCCGTCACTCCGATGTTTGTTGCCGACTCGCTTCCCTCGGCAGCCTTCTTTCGCTCGTCGGCCGAGAGCAACTACCTTGTGCGCGGACTCTCGCACGAGATTGCCGCTGCCGAGTTGCGCCGCCGTATGAGCCGCGGAGGTTATGCCCCTACTGTTGCTCTGCTGGGCAAGCAAACCATCTACTCGCACGGCATCAACCGCCACCTTATGCCTCGCTCGGTCGTTGGAGTGGGTGTGACGTGGACCCTGTTCGACGGACTCAAACGCGAGCACGAGATAGGTGCGGCGCGATTGGCTGTGGTCAATAGCCGCCTTGCTCGGAGCAGTGCTCTTTCTGAAACCTCGGTTACCATCGAACGGCTGCTTGCCGAACTTCACAATGCCGCGGCGCGTGTCCGCTCGGGCCGACGTACTGTGGCGCTCAACCATCGGGTATTGGAAAACCGCCGTCGCGAGTGGAGCGAGGGTGTGGCAACTCTCGACCGTGTGGTCGATGCCGAGGTGGCTCTCGCATCGGCAAGGGTGGCGCTGCTGACGGCCTACTATGCCTACGATGTGGCGCTGATGGGACTGCTCGCTGTGTGTGGTTGCCCCGATATGTTCTATGATCTTGCGGCGCGGGCGGTGGACGTGCCAGCCTATGACGAATAATAACCTATGAAAGTAGTAATCGTATGAAAATCAATACTAAAAGTTGGATTGCGGCGGTGGCTTTGTGTCTAGTTGCGGTGCTTGTTGTGGCGGCTGTGGGTATCGTTGCCACGTCGCGCAGCAAGGTTGTGTTGCAGGGCTATGTCGAGTGCGAGCAGATAACCATCTCGGGCAAACTTACGGGCCGCGTCGAGAGGTTGGTTGTGGCCGAAGGCGATACTGTGAGTCGTGGTGACACGCTTGTTGTAATCTCGTGCCCCGAGGCCTATGCGAAGTTGCGTCAGGCGAGTGGCTTGGAGCAGGCCGCGGGATTCCAGCAGAGCAAGGTGGACGATGGCACGCGCCGCCAGATTGTGGAGAGTGCTCGCCAGCTGTGGGAGAAGAGCCGCGCCGAGCTGGAACTCGCCACCACCACCCACCGACGTGTCGAGGCTCTGTGGCGCGATAGCATTGTGCCTACCCAGCGCCTTGACGAGGCTCGCACACTGCTTGCTGTGGCTCGTGCGGGCGAACGTGCCGCGCATCAACAATACGAGATGGCAAAACTCGGTGCCCAACGCCAAGACTTGGAGAGTGCGCGTGCGCTTGTCGAGGCCGCCCGAGGCTCGGTCGATGAGGTGGAGGCTATGTTGCGTGATGTGCACCTAACCTCGCCTACGGCAGGACAGGTGGCCGAAATCTACCCGAGGGTGGGGGAGTTGGTGGGTGCGGGCTCACCACTAATGAATGTGGTTGTGCTCGCGGATGCCTATGTTGTGCTGAATGTGCGCGAGGACTATATGCCGCAGTTTGGTATGGGCGAGGTGTTTGTGGGCGATGTTCCTGCGCTTGCGCTGCGTGATGTGAGGTTTCGCATCTACTATATCAGCCCTCTGGGGAGCTATGCCACTTGGCGCTCGGCGCGTCAGGCGGGAAGCTACGATCTGCGTACCTTCGAGATTCACGCGCGAGCCGTTGAGCCGATTGAGGGCCTGCGACCGGGTATGAGTGTTATCGTTACCTTGTAGCCGCGATGCGAGTTGCCACTGCCATACGACGCGAGATTGGGCGTATGACTCGCCGCCGACTCTACCTTGTGGCCGAGGTGGTGCTGCCGCTGTGTGCGCTGGTGTTTATGACTACGGTGTTCGGCCGAGGAGAGATGACGCGCCTGCCCATAGGCATTGTGGACTACGACGCTTCGGCCACGTCACGACGGATTGTTTCGACCCTGAGAACTGTGCCTACGGTTGGAGTTAAGTGTCTGTATGCCAATGAACAACAGGCACGAGGTGCGATGAGTCGCGGCGAGATATATGGCTTTGTGGTTATCCCTGCCCACTTCGAGCAGTCGGTGGTTATGCAGCGACCCACAGCCTTGCGCTACTACTATCATTATGCGCTGATGGCCGCGGGCGGACAGCTCTATGCCTGCTTGGAGAGTACCCTGCAAATGCTGCGTGCGGCGACGGTTGTGACTACGGCTACGGAGCTCGGAGTGCCCTCGGCTACGGCGCTTGCCTTTGTCGAACCCATCGCCTCGGCCGAGTATGCACCGCAAAACCCTACCCTCGACTATTCGGTCTATCTGACCTACCCCTACTTCTATGTTATGTTGCAGGTGCTTGTTCTGCTGATGGTGGTCTATGTCGTGGGTAGCGAGCTGCGCGATGGTATGGCGCGTGAGTGGCTGATGCAGTGTGACGACGATATTGTTGCGGCCGTAGTGGGAAAACTCCTGCCCCACGGAGTGGTGTTCGCGCTGATGGCTGCGGTGGCCGATGCGGTAATCTTTGGTGTGGCGCGCATACCGCACTTGTGCCCGTGGTGGGTGCTTATTCTGAACTCAACTCTGCTCGTGGCGAGTACAATGGCTGTTGGTGTGGTTGTGGTGTCGCTGTTTCCGCGCTTGTGGATGGCGATGTCGGTCGGCTCGATGTTGGGCTCGCTGGGTGCTACGCTGTGTGGCGTGACCTTCCCTTTGAGGTCGATGTTCGGCGTGGTGGGTGGTGTGGCCAAGGGCTTCCCCATAATGCACTTTGCGGGGCTTGCTGCACTGCAAGTGTATGGCGGAGTGGGCGTGGCTTATGTGTGGCACCACTATGCTGCTATGATTCTGATTGTGGGGTGCGGAGTGCTGATACTGCCACTCCTCAGACGTAGAGTAATGCGCGGAGTATGAAACGATTAAGAAAATTCTTGTTGCGCGCTGGATTGGCTGTGTTGGCCGAATTCCGCGTGGCCGCCACCTCGCCGGCCGTACTGCTGGTGCTTGCCGGTGGCGTGGGAGTTTATGGCGTACTATATAATCTGCTCTATGCCCCCGAGAGGGTCGAGGATGTGCCCGTTGTGGTTGTGGATTGCGCCCGCACAGCACTCACACGTCGTGTTGCGTCGCTTGTGGATGCCGCACCCGAGGTGGCTGTTGTGGGTGTTACGGGCAACTATGCTGAGGCGCGCGAGATGACCCAAAGCGGACAGACGTTTGGTGTGGTGATGCTGCCCTCGGACTTCGAGAACCGTCTGCGGCGTGGCGAGCAGGCGTGGATTCTGTCTGTAGGCTCCACCACCAACTTCCTGAACTACGAGGCTGTGCAGAGTGCCGTTGCAGGGGCAATGCTTACTCTCGAAGACGAACTCCACGCCTCGATGGCGGTGTTCCTGCCTGCCGAAAGTCGTACCACACTTACCCGCCCCACTGCGGTGGAGGTTGTGTGTGAGGCGCTCGCCAACCCCTCGCACGGCTATGCCCGCTATCTGTTGCCACCCGTGCTGGTGATAATCCTCTTTCAAACCCTTATTCTTGCCGTAGGTATGACCGATGCGTCGCGCCCCCGACTGCGAATGCGCCCCTCACGTGCTGCGGCCGAGGTTGTGGGAAAGACGCTTATGTGGACGGTGGTCTATGGCGTGCTTGCGGTGTGGATGCTGGGCTTTGTGCCGCAACTTTTCGGCTTGCCACACTCCACCAGCTTTGTCGCGGTGGCGGCCGTAGTGATACCCTTTCTGATTGCGACAATCCTGCTCGCGATCTCCTTTGCGCGAATGTTCTCCGACCCCGAGGTTGTGCCCATAGGCGTGGCTTTCTTCTCGGTGGGTCTGGTGTTCCTGTCGGGAGTGTCCTACCCCCTGAGCCTGCTGCCCGAGCCGTGGCACACCCTGCGATTGGTATTTCCCTCATCGGCAGCAACCTTTGCTATGGTCAAAGTGGGGTCGCTGGGAGCCACAGCCGCCGACTGCGCGGGCGAAATTGCAGCCTTGTGGATTCAGTGTGCAGTGTATGGCGTTGTGGCTGTGAGGGTTATGGGCGCACAACGCACAAAGTGATGATTTTTTGCTCTCCGAGGGGCGTGTGGGTATGGTTGTTGTTTGGTTTCGGAGCAAACACAACACTATTATGAAAAAGTTTTGCTTACGAGTCGCTGTGGCGCTTGCCGCGTGTTTGGCCCTGCCCACAGCCCGCGCCCAAGAGTGGAGCCGCGGCACAAACCTTTCGCTCTCCTACACCACCGTCGGACTCTACGATATGACGCTCAACCGCGCCAACTGGGTCAATGTGCTTGACGCCTCGCTGTGGCAATCGCTGTGGAAGGGAGGCGCATTTGAGGCGGCACTGCTGTCGGTCAATAACCTGCGTAACTCGCACGGACGTAATTCGGCAATCAACGGCCTTACCATATTCTCGTCCATCGAGGATGAGTCTATCCCTCTGTCACTCTTTAAGTTAGGTATCAGCCAGAATACCAACCGCATCCGCAGTTTTATAGGTGTGCGAAATGTCAACAACGACTACTTCATCACTCCGTGGAACTCAATCTACACCGCTTCGGTCAATGGTTTGTTTCCCACGCTGTCGCACAATCTGCCGCTGTCGGACTCGCCCGCCTCGGCAATGTGTATCCACTTCGAGTGGGACATCACACGCACAGGCCTTACCTACAAAAGTTCGCTCTATAACGGCCGCGCTGCCACCAGCTGGGACGAGGTGTTCCGCTTCCGCCCCCGCCGCGATGGCGTCATCTGCCTATCGGAATTGAGTTATACGGGCAGCCCCAACTCCTATGTGGGCGACTACCGCGTGGGTATCGCTACGGGTCGCGAGAACCCCGACACCGCCGACTCCAAAACCTATCGTGTCAGCCTTTGGACTCTGGTCGAACAACCCTTGTGGGCCAAAGCCGATGGTACGGGCATTGGTCTTATCCTGCAAGGCGGCTACTCGCCCAAGTGCGATTGTACGGGTTATTGGGGCGTGGGCGCTGCGTGGCGCGGAGTGGCTGCGGGTGCCGACGACTATTTGGGCGCGCTTGTCAACCGCACGTGGCACACCGACGGCTGCGAAACCGATGTCGAACTCACCTATGCCTACTCGTGGCGCTTTCTGACCGTTCAGCCTGCTATTCACTGGGTACACTCGTCGGGCTCCGACCGCTGGTTTGGAGTGCTGAAAGCCGCCGTGAAGTTTGACTATGACTCTCGAAACATCAATTAACACCTTTTAATCTAATAGTTATGCATCTTACACCAAAAGAAATCGACCACTTGATGTTGCTCTCGTTGGGCGACATCGCCGGCCGCCGTCTGCGCCGAGGTCTGAAACTCAACTATCCGGAGGCTGTGGCCTTCATCACCACCGCTGCTCTCGAAGGGGCGCGCGAGGGCAAAACCGTCGAACAGGTGATGACCGACGCTGCAACTGTACTAACTCGCAACGATGTTATGGAGGGCGTGCCCGAAATGATCAATCTGTTGCAGGTCGAAGCCGTGTTTACCGATGGCTCGCGACTTATCAGTATTCACTCGCCAATCAAATAACTTTTGACTATGGACAAAAACAACACTAAAACTCCCGTCGGAGGTGTGGTTCTGGCCGACACCCCCATCGAGTACAACAAAGGACGCGCTACGGTACGAATCACCGTGCACAACACGGGCGACCGCCCCATTCAGGTGGGCTCGCACTTCCACTTCTTCGAGGTCAACCGCTACTTGGAGTTCGACCGCGCTGCGGCGTTCGGCTGCCACCTCAATATCCCCGCCACCACGGCTGTGCGTTTTGAGCCTGGCGACAGCAAGGAGGTTGAGCTCGTAACCTACGGTGGCAAACGTCGTGTGTGGGGTTTCAACGACCTGACACGCGGCTACACCGGCACCGAGGACGACCCTTCGTACTATCCTGCGCGTGAGCGTGCCATCCGCCGAGTGACCAAGCGCGGATTCAAACACATAACTTCCTCAAAACAGTAATTCCAATGGCTACAATAACACGACAAGAGAACAACAATCTGTTTGGCCCCACTGTGGGCGACAAAATACGACTCGGCAACACCAATCTGTATGTCGAAATCGAACGCGACCTGCGCACCTATGGTGATGAGGCTGTATATGGCGGTGGCAAAACCATCCGCGACGGTATGGGCTCGGCACCCTCAATCGGTAGCGCCGAGGGCTCGCTCGATATCGTAATCACCAACGTCACAATCATCGACGCCAAGTTGGGCGTTGTGAAGGCCGATGTGGGTATCAAGGACGGACGCATTGCGGGTATCGGCAAGGCGGGCAACCCCGACGTTATGGAGGGTGTGACCCCCGAACTGGTTACGGGCCCCTCGGTTGACGCCATCTCGGGCGAGCACCTTATCCTCACCGCAGGCGGTATCGACGGCCACGTCCACTTCATCTCGCCCCAGCAGGCCGAAACCGCACTCTGCAACGGTATCACAACCCTGATTGGTGGTGGCGTGGGCCCCACCGACGGAACGAATGGCACTACCATCACCCCCGGCGGCTGGAACCTCGCGCGTATGTTGCAGTCTGCCGAGGAGTTGCCCGTCAATATCGGCTTTATGGGCAAGGGTAACAGCTCGGTCGAGCGCACTATTGCCGAACAAATCGAGGCGGGTGCGTGTGCCCTCAAAATCCACGAGGACTGGGGTAGCACTCCCGCTGCAATCCGCGCCTCGCTGTCGGCTGCCGACCGCTACGACGTGCAGGTGGCAATACACACCGACACTCTCAACGAGGGTGGCTATGTCGAGGATACCATTGCCGCAATCGACGGCCGCACAATCCACACCTACCACACCGAGGGTGCAGGTGGCGGTCATGCCCCCGACCTTCTGAAAGTGGCCTCGATGGGTTGCGTGCTGCCCTCATCAACCAACCCCACACTGCCCTATGGTATCAACTCGCAGGCCGAGCTGTTCGATATGATTATGGTGTGCCATAACCTCAATCCCAAGATTCCCTCGGACGTGGCATTTGCCGAGAGCCGTGTGCGCCCCGCAACCCAAGCCGCCGAGAACATCTTGCACGATATGGGTGTTCTGTCGATGGTGTCGAGCGACTCGCAGGCTATGGGTCGCATCGGTGAGTCGTTTATGCGTACCATCCAGATGGCCGACTATATGAAAGGCGTGCGCGGAGCTCTGCCCGAGGATGCCGCAGGCAATGACAACTTCCGCGTGTTGCGCTACATTGCCAAGATTACCATCAACCCCGCCATCACCTATGGTATTTCGGATATTGTGGGATCGGTCGAGAAGGGCAAGATGGCCGACTTGGTGCTGTGGGAGCCCGCCTTCTTTGGTGCCAAACCCAAGATGGTTATCAAGGGCGGTATGATTAACTATGCCAATATGGGCGACCCCAACGCCTCGCTGCCCACACCCCAGCCTATGTATATGCGTCCTATGTTCGGTGCGCTGGGTAGAGCCCGCGTCAAGAGCTGTGTGTCGTTTGTGTCGCGTGCCGCCTTCGAACTCGACATTAAAAAACGCCTCGGCTTGGAGCGCCTTGTGGTTCCCGTACACCGCACACGCCAACTCTGCAAATCGCATATGGTGCGCAACGGTGCAACCCCTCGTATCGAGGTCAACCCCGAAACTTTCGAGGTTACAATCGACGGCGTAGTGGCCAAAGCAACGCCCGCACCCTCGTTGTCGTTGGCGCAACTCTATATGTTCAGTTAGGCTTGTGGCTATGACCAAGGTCTATGACAAAATCGTAGGTAACTGCCGCAGCGAACAGTGGCGGCAGTTGCTCTCCGAGGTCAACACCTCGGTGGTGACTCTCGACAGGTGGCAGGCTCAGAAGAGCCGCTTTGTGGCCACCGACTCGCAGGGACGTCAATATCCCATAGCCTTGCCGCGCGGCCGACACCTCACCGATGGCGACATCATCGACTATGACGCGGAGGCGGGACGTGCCGTTGTGGTGCGCCTCTGCTTGGGCGAGGTTATGGTGTGCGACCTTATGCGCCTGATTGACGCGACCTCGTCCGATGCCATCCACCGCGCTGTGGAGCTGGGGCACGCCCTCGGCAACCAACACTGGCCCGCTGTGGTCAAAAACCTGCGCGTGTATGTGCCTCTGACCGTCGATCGCAAGGTTATGGACTCTGTGATGCGCACCCACCGCTTGGAGGGTATAACCTGGGAGTTTCAGCCCTCCGAGGAGGTAGTTCCCTACCTTGCTCCGCACGAGATTCGACGTTTGTTCGGCGGTGCGGAGCACACCTCGGGCACCCACTCCCACACCACCGAATGTGACTATGCCACACGCTGATTCTCTCTCTCGGGTTGTACGCCTGCTGGCACTCTCCGATACGGCTTTTCCCGTGGGAGCCTTCTCCTTTTCGGATGGCTTGGAGAGTGCCGTGGCGTGCGGCGTGGTAAGTGACGCACCCTCGCTCGAAGAGTATGCCTACACCATAGCACGTCAGGTTGCCCACACCGATGGTGTGGCTGCGCTGTGTGCTGTGCGTGCCGCTGGTGTGGGTGATTTCGACAGACTGCTGTGTATAGACTCGTCGCTGATTATGGCCAAAACCTCGTTTGAAGCGCGCCTTAAAGCTGTTCGTATGGGACGACGCCTCGCCGAACTCACCGCGCGAATACTCCCCACACCTCTCGCCCAAAAGTGGCACGACGCAGTGCATGGAGGCCTTGCCGACGGATGCTATGCCACCTCGCTGGGTGTGCTCTGCTCGGCGGCAGGGGTTGCCGAGCGCGAGATGTTTGCGGCTGTGGTGTTCGGTGCTCTGGCTACGGTGTCGGGCGCGGCGTTGAGGCTTCTGCGACTGTCGCACTTCGACACCCAGCGCCTGATGTTTCGCCTCTCCGAGCGCACCGATGCGCTGTATGCCGACGTGCGCGACCTCACCCTCGACGAGATGTACACCTTCGCCCCCGAAGCCGACATTCTGATGTCCATCCACGAACGGGGTTTCTCTCGTATGTTTATGAATTAGAACGCGTCTAAAAAGGTATTTTCTGCGGCCGCATACCGGCGGGTTTGGCTGCCGCCCTTTCTCCCAAAAGTTCTGGGAATAGAGCGGTAGCAGTAAAAGGGTCTATGACCCTTCGCCAAATCCTCACATACACCCGAGTATGCTGCGGTTTGTCGAATTTCGCAAGCCTTGAAAATCCTCTTTTTATACACGTTCTTGTGGAAATAAAGTGGGGAGAAACTCCTCCCTCCAAAACCGAAAAAAAAGTATGCCAAAAAATATTTGCCGAATAGGTGTTGGCGGACCCGTGGGTTCGGGCAAGACCGCCATCATCGAAGCCATAACTCCGGCACTGCTCGATCGAGGGCTCAAAGTGCTGATTATAACCAACGACATCGTAACCACCGAGGATGCCAAGCACGTGCGACGCACCCTGCGCGGAGTGTTGCACGAGGAGCGCATCGTGGGTGTCGAGACGGGTGCTTGTCCCCACACCGCAGTGCGCGAGGATCCCTCGATGAACCTTGCGGCTGTCGAGGAGATGGAGGCTCGTTTTCCCGACTCCGACGTCATCCTCATCGAGTCGGGTGGCGACAACCTCACCCTCACGTTCAGTCCCGCGCTGGTCGATTTCTTCATCTATGTGATTGACGTGGCTGCGGGCGACAAGATTCCGCGCAAGGACGGCCCCGGCATCTCGCAGTCCGACATCCTGGTTATCAATAAGTTCGACCTAGCGCCCTATGTGGGTGCCGACCTCGAAGTTATGCGTCGCGACTCGGCGGCTATGCGACCTGGCAAACCCTTTATCTTCACCAACTGTATGACGGGCGAGGGTATCGAGGCACTGGTCGAGATGATAATGGCAATGGCGCTGTTCGACGTCGAGGCGGCTAAAACCATAGAGCAATGACGACAACGCTTCCACGCCATCTGCAAAGGTATGCTACCACCGAGGAGCCTCACTCGGGCGGAGTGTTGGAGATGACCTTCGAGCCCTCGCCGAGTGGCCGCACCGTGCTGTGTCACCTCCACCGACAAGTGCCGCTTGTGGTGCAGCAGGAGCTCTACTTCGACAGCGAGTGGCGAGAGCTTCCCTGTGTCTATATCCTGTCGAGTGGTGGTCCAAACTTGGGTGGCGACCGCTTTCGCCAGCGCATCGAACTGCGTCGTGGGGCGGTGGCTCACATCTCGACGGGCGCTGCCACCAAGGTTGCCCAAATGCCGCGCGACTTCTCGTCGGTCGATACTCTGCTCACGCTTGATGAAGGCGCCTATTTGGAATGGCTTCCCGAGCCGACAATCCTCTGCCGCCACGCGCGACTGCACACCACCACCCGAATGGTTGTAGCACCTTCGGCCACGCTCTTTTATAGCGAAATCTTTATGGCAGGGCGCAAACACCGAGGCGAGTTGTGGGAGTTCGATCTGCTCTCGACCCACACCACCGTCACGCGCCCCGATGGCACACCCTTGTGCTCCGAACGAATGGTGGTGCAACCCGCAGCTAAACGTGTGCGTGATGTGGGTGTTATGCGCCGCTGGGATGTGTGGGCGAGTGTGACAATCCTCACACCCAAGGAGTGCGCCGACGAAATCTATGGCGAGTTGAACTCCTCGATGAGTGGGGATGTTGCGATAGGTGTTACCCGCCTGCCGCGTGGCGCAGGACTTGCTGTGCGTATTGTGGGTGCGGAGTCTTCGCCCGTCAAGAGTGCCGTGCGCGAGGTGTGCGGATGCGTGCGCCGCAAGGTGCAGGGCAGGGCAATGCCCGACGAGTTCCCGTGGCGTTAAACTCCAAAACATTAGGTTATTAACAAACAAAAACGAAAAATGTATGGCAAAGGTGAATGGTCTGGTCAAAGCCGACCTGAGTGATATCTTCTCGATGGAGATGATTCGTAGCCTGTTCCGCGGAGTGGGGCAGGTGATGTTCCAGAACAACGGCATTACGGGTCTGTTGTTTATGGTGGGTATTTTCTGGGGTAGCTACACCTCGCACACGGGCTACGTTGCGTGGGGTGCGGTGCTGGGTGTGGTGGTTTCGACCATCACCGGATTCCTGCTCGGACTGCCCAAAAGCCACGGATTTCAGGGTCTGTGGGGGTTCAATGGTGTGTTGGTGGGTTGCGCCTTCCCGACATTTATGGGCAACACCCTCTGGATGTGGATTGCGCTGGTGCTGTGCGCCGCAATGACCACTTGGGTGCGCGTGGCGCTCAACAATGTGATGAAACCGTGGAAGGTAAACTCCTTTACATTCCCGTTTGTGTTGTGTACTTGGGTGTTCCTGCTTGCGGCCCACGTTATGGGTGCTATTCCGCCCACACATATGGACACTCCCGCCTTCCCGACCGAGATGTCGGCACACGTCGATGGCTCGCTGTGGTCGGTGGTTAAATATTGGTTGCGAGGCATCGCACAGGTGTTTCTGATTGACTCGTGGGTTACGGGACTGCTGTTTGTGTTGGGACTCCTTGTGAGCAACCGCTGGGCAGCATTCTGGGCCATCGTAGGCTCGGCTGTGGCGCTGGGTATAGCACTGATTTATCGCGCTCCGGGAGCCGACGTGGCCGAGGGTCTGTATGGTTTCAGCCCTGTGCTGACAGGTATCGCGCTGGGTGCAACCTTCTATCACGTCAATATTCGCTCGGCGCTGTGGGCTCTGGTGGGTGTCATCGCTACGGTGTTCTTTCAGGCGGCGGTGGATGTGCTGCTCACTCCGCTGGGAGTCGCTGCACTGACCTCGCCTTTCTGTATCACAACTTGGCTGTTCTTGTTGCCGCTCTTTAAGTTCAACTCCACCAAAGAGGAGGACGAAGACCACTCTATGTGGCAGGAACTCAACCGACGTCACGCCAAGGAGACCGCGCTTGCACAAAAAGCCACAGCTACACCCTCTGCCGCACCCAAATCGTCGGTTACAAGCTCGTCTGACACCCTCAAAGAGTCGTAGGTTATGCATATGTCCGATGCTTTGGTGTCGCCTGCGGTGGCAATCCCTGCGGGCGTCGTGGCGGTGGCTCTTATGGCCATCTCCGTGGTGCGTGTCAAACGCAACTATAACCCCGTCACCCTGCCTATGATGGGTGTGCTCGGAGCCTTTGTGTTTGCGGCTCAGATGCTCAACTTTGCAATTCCCGGCACGGGCTCAAGCGGCCACCTGGTGGGAGGTGTGTTGCTTGCGGCAATGCTCGGCCCGTGGGCAGGATTCCTGACGCTGTCGGCGGTGCTGGTGTTGCAGTGCCTGCTGTTTGCCGACGGAGGACTTATGGCGCTGGGATGTAATATCCTCAATATGGCCGCCGTTTCGTGCCTTGTGGCCTACCCCGTGCTGTTCCGACCCATTGCGTCGGGTGGGGGAGTGACTCGACTCGCAGTGGCTTCGGTCGTGTCGTCGGTGGTGTCGCTGCTCGTTGGCGCACTGCTGGTTACACTCGAAACAACCCTTTCGGGAGTGACGGCGCTGCCTACACTTACGTTCCTCGGTTTTATGCTTCCCATCCACTTTGTCATAGGACTTGTCGAGGGCGTGGCTACGGCACTTGTGTTGGTCGTGGTGCGTCGCGCCGATCCTCGGATGTTGGAGAGCGACCGAGGCGAGGTGACCCACAAATGGCGACCTGTGGCTATGTTTGCCGTTGTGGTGTGCGTGGCACTTGTGTGTGCGGGATGGATTTCGACTATGGCCTCCTCCGACCCCGATGGCTTGGAGTGGTCTATCGAACGCACTGCGGGTGACGCCACCCCCGCGGCCGAACCCTCTGGTCTGGGCGCAGTGTCGGCCGAACTGATTGAGAACACAGCCTTGCTGCCCGACTACAAGGGCGCTATGGCAGGAGTTATTGGAGCTATGATACTTCTTGTTGTGGCCTTTGTGCTTGCGTGGATTGCGGGCAGGGCCCCGTGGCGCCGCCGACATAGCGATGGGCGATAAGTTGCTCAGGGCGCTCGGCCGACTCACCCGCATCGAGCTCGCAACAGCCGACACCTCACCCCTGCACGCCCTTGATCCTCGCGCCAAAATCATCACCACACTGCTCTACCTCGTAGCCCTGCTGTCGGTGCCGCTGCACCTGCCTGCACGCATAATGCTGATGGCGCTGTACCCAATCGTGATTGGGGTCGTGGGTCACCTGCGTGGACGTACAATCCTTGGCTGGTCGCTCGTGGCACTGCCCTTTGCTGTGGCTGTGGGTGCGTTCAACCCCGTGCTTGACCGAGTGCCCGTAGGCGAGGTGGTAGGGGTGGTGATTACGCGCGGATGGGTCACCCTTGTGAGTATCATCCTGCGGGCGGTGGTTTCGGTGGCTGTGGTCGTGGAGCTTGTGCTCTCGACGGGACTCTATCGCCTCTGCATTAATGCCGGGCGCTTGGGTGTTCCGCGCGTGGTTGTTGTGTTGCTGCTGATGTTGGTGCGCTATGTGAGGGTGCTTCTGGGCGAGGCACTGAGCCTGCGTATGGCTGTGGATGCCCGCCGCCACCAACGGGGCGCTCTGCCTCTTCGGGTGTGGGCGCGTATTGTTGGGCGACTGCTTGTGCGCTCGGTATTCCGCGCCCGACGCATAGGCATGGCGTTGCAGGCGCGCGCAGGGGGCGAAATACCCCGATTCCGACTCACCTCGCGTACGTGGCAAACCTCTGATACTCTTTGGTTTGTACTGCTTGCAGTCATTATCGCCCTGCTTCGCTTTTTTCCCTTAAAATTGTTGCCGCTATGAGCCACCACTTTCTCTCGTTTACTGCTGTCAACTACTCATATCCGAGTGGACTCCACGCTGTGCGCGACCTAACGCTGAATATTCCCCACGGAAGTCGTGTGGCGCTGCTCGGTGCCAATGGCGCGGGCAAATCCACTCTGCTGTTGCTTGCGGCGGGACTGCTCACACCCTCGTCGGGCGAAATCTCGGTCGGCGGAATCCCCATCTCGCCGCGAACTATGCCTCTGGTGCGTGCCGCTGTGGGCTTTGTGTTTCAGAATTCCGACGACCAGCTCTTTATGCCCACCGTGCGCGATGATGTGGCCTTTGGTCCTGTGAATATGGGTCTTTCGGACTCCGAGGTTGAGCGACGTGTGGAGCAGGCGCTGACGCGTGTTGGGTCGCTTCACCTTGCCGACCGCTCGGCCGACACACTCTCGGCGGGGCAGAAACACTCGGCGGCCATTGCTACGGTGCTGTCGATGGAGCCGAGCATACTGCTGATGGATGAACCCTCGGCAGGACTCGACCCTCGGGCGCGCCGACGTCTGATTCAGATACTCTCGGAGTTCTCGCACACCTGCCTGATTGCCACCCACGACATAGAAATGGCCCGCGAACTGTGTCCGCAGGCCATTGTGATGTGCGATGGAAGGGTTGTGGCCGAGGGCCTCACTTCCGATATTCTGCTCGATGCTCCGCTCTTGGAGTCAGCAGGACTTTAATCTCTGTAATTGCTACTTGATAGCTATCATATTCTCGATACTACGACGCGCAGCCGCTGCAACATCGGCAGGAACATCCACCTCGGGAGCCTCGTCCACGAGCGTGCGATAGATATTTTCGAGAGTAATCATCTTCATATACTCGCACTCCAAGGCGATGGGGTAGAACACCTTGTTGGGGTAGCGACGTTGCAACTCCCACAAGATACCGTTCTCCGTAACCACGATGTACTCCTTGTCGTCGCCGCCACACGCATCCAAAATAGCCGCAGTGCTACCTGCAACATCCGCCAAAGCCACAACCTCGGGACGGCACTCGGGGTGTACCAACACCTTGGCCTCGGGGTGAGCCGCTTTGAGTTCCTCGATTTGGGCGGCAGTAACTCGGTCGTGAACGTGACAGCAACCTTGCCACTTGATGAGTTTGCGACCCGTCTTTTTCTCGATATAAGAGCCGAGGTTTTGGTCGGGCGCAAAGATAATCTCCTGCGAGGGGTCGATGCTCTCCACTACTTTGAGCGCATTGCTGCTGGTGCAGCAGATGTCGGTGTGAGCCTTTACCTCGGCTGTGGTGTTCACATAGCTTACCACCAGCGCACCGGGGTGCTCGGCCTTGAAACGTGCAAGTTGCTCACCATTGCAAGCCTGTGCCAGCGAACAATCTGCCTCGGGAACGGGCAGCAACACCTTGCGGTCGGGGCACAACACCTTGGCGGTCTCGCCCATAAATTTCACACCCGCAAACAGAATGATGTCGGCATCAGCCTTCTCGGCCTGAATGGCAAGTGCCAGCGAATCGCCCACAAAGTCGGCTACGGCTTGCACCTCGCCACGAGTGTAGTAGTGCGACAGAATGACGGCACGTTTCTCGGCCTTCAATTTGAGGATAGCTTCGGTGAGTTCTCTGTTTGTCATATAGGTGTGATGTGTGTTTTTAATAAAAATCCCCTTGCCCCGAGCACACAAATTCAACGAAAATTTGCCGCCCTTGACGGGGTTTATACTTGGCACAAAGTTAGTGGTCTAATCGCTAATACGCAAGTGTCCAAATAAAAAAACAGCACCCGACGCTGTGTCGAGTGCTGAAATATCTTGGGAGTGATGTTATTCTACGATAAGTACCTCAACACCTGCATCCTCAATCATCTCGATCATAGGCTTGGGAGCGCCCGCGTCGGTGATAAGCATATCGATGTCGTCGAAACCGCAGATACGGCCGAAACCACGCACGCCAAACTTCGACGAGTCGGCAACCACGATGGTCTTGGTCGAACGGTCAATCATCTTTTGGGTCAGGCGAGCCTCCTCGACAGTTGCGGTCGAGATACCTGCCTCAACGTCGATACCGTCCACGCCAAGGATGAATTTGTTGCAGATGAAATCGAAACCACCCCATTGCTCGTTCGAGAGGGTCGAGAGCGCGGTGTGGCTAACGGGACCACCCAGCTGAATCACATTGAATGCCGCACTTTCGCCGAGCATTACTGCTACCTTCAACGACGAAGTTACCACATTAATATTGTTAAGTGACGAGTTGTTCAACAGGTGCGATGCTACGGTGTAGGCTGTCGAGCCCGATGAGATAATCAGCGAGTCGTTGCTCTCCACAAGTTCGGCCATCTTTGCAGCAATCTTGTTTTTGTTCTCCATATTGGTGGAGTTCTTGATGTTGAACTTGGTGTCCGAAACGTGGGGGTTTACAGCTCGCGCGCTACCGTGAACTTTATAGAGCAATCCTTTGTCAGCGAGGATTTTGATATCTTTGCGGATGGTTACGGTTGTAACTCCGAGTTCTTGTGCGATGTCGGTAATTTTGACAAAACCATTTTTGTTCAATGTTTCAAGAATGATTTTGTGGCGTTCTGCAATACTGTGCATAGTAAGGTTGTTTTTAAGTTGTTTTTTAAGGGTTGAAGGTGTCACAAAGATATAAATAAATTTGTGACTTTGTTCAGTTTCGTCCAAATATTTTTTGCGGGCATTTTTCTATGTGCCCTTTTTTTGTTCGCTTTTCATTGGGTGAAATGTGTGTATGTCGGAGGTGTGGCGAAGCGAAGAAAACGCAAAATTTAGGCCTAAAAATTTGTTTTATCATTTTCTTTTTGTTATGTTTGCATTAAGAAATGGCGTGAGGCTCTTTCTTAAAGTGACTTTTTCCTATCAGCAAGAGGGAGAGTAATTATAGTAGTGTTGTTTTTTATCGGCTTCGGCCGAGGGGAATTGTCGGGTTTGCGCCCGACAATTTTCTTTTTACCCACCCGATGCGTGTCTTTTTGTGCTATTGTCCGCACTCTTTTGTGCCATCGGAGCGATGTTTTGAGTTATCGGAAGAGTCGTTTTGTGCTATCGGTTGCGCTATTTCGTGCCATTGCGTGTGTCCTTTTGTGTTATTGCTGCGCCTTTTTGTGCTATCGGAGGTGGAAAATTGTTGGTCAAAAGTCAGGTTTTCGAAAATATTTTTGCTCGTTCTGCGTTATAGTTTCGGGCTAATTTTGAAGAGTCCCCTACGGGGATGCGTAAAATCCCCAAAAAAATTCTTATCTTTGCACGTTCATAAAACCGAATTAAAAACAACTGAAATATGATGCGTTTTTTTGGAACACTGTTTATCATCCTGATTGTATGGCACACATACAAGATGTTCCGCGATGTGTGGAACGGCACCAAGGGCGTTAAACAGGGTACTCACGAGACCCAAACCAAGCGCGAGGGTCACGTAACAATTCACCAAACACGTCAGACTCCGCCCAAGAAAGTGAGCAACGACGTGGGTGAATACGTTGACTTCAAAGAGGTCAAAGACAAAAACTAAACACCCCCACACAAAATCAACCCCTCCGACCCTCCCGCGTCGGACATACCGAGCCGAGGCCGCAAAACAACGAGTGGCGTTACGACTCCCCAATCACGAAAAAAGAAAAGACAGATGAAATTCTTTAAAACGCTTGGACAATACTTCATCCTGATGGGTAAGGTGTTCTCACGCCCCGAGAAGGCGCGAATCTACTACCGTCGCACGATGTTTGAGATGGAGTCGCTTGGTCTGAACTCGATTGTCATCACCGCCATCATCTCGGTGTTCATCGGAGCGGTAATCACCATCCAGATGGCTATCAACCTCGAATCGCCCTTCATCCCCCCTATGATGATTGGCTACACCGCACGCGAAACAATGGTGTTGGAGTTTGCATCTACCGTTACGGCGCTGATTCTGGCAGGTAAGGTGGGCTCGAGCATCGCATCCGAGATTGGTACTATGCGTATCACCGAGCAGATTGACGCGCTCGAAATTATGGGTGTCAACTCGGCAAGCTATCTGATTCTGCCCAAGGTGGTCGCTGCGATGATTTTCTTCCCCCTGCTCACCGTGCTGAGTATCTTTGTGGGTGTGATGGGTGGCTACCTGATGTGTATCTTCGGCGGTGTGTGCGCCCCCGAGGAGTATATCACAGGTCTTTACTTCGATTTCCGTCCATACTCTATAACCTACACCCTGCTCAAAATGGTGGTGTTTGCCTACATCATCACCTCGGTGTCGGCTTTCTATGGCTACAACGCGCGCGGCAACTCGCTTGAAGTGGGACGCGCCAGCACCAAAGCTGTTGTTATCAGCTGTATCGTTATTCTGCTTATGGACCTTGTGATGACTCAATTAATGTTGCTGCGATGATACGTGCCGAACATATAATCAAAAGTTTTGAGGGTCGCACCGTGTTGAACGACATCTCTGCCACCTTCGAGAAGGGAAAAACAAACCTCATTATCGGCCGTAGCGGCTCGGGTAAGACTGTGCTCCTGAAAAGCCTCGTGGGATTGCACCCCGTGGATTCGGGCAACATCTACTACGGCGACACTTGTGTTACACAACTCGGATTCCGTCAGTTGAAGGCCATCCGTCGCGACATAGGTATGATTTTCCAGGGCGGTGCGTTGCTCGACAGCTCGACCGTCGAGGAGAATGTGAAACTGCCTCTCGACCTGTTTACTAACCAAAGCGAGCGTGAGAAGATGCAGCGTGTGAACTTCTGCTTGGAGCGTGTCAACCTGCGCGGAGCAAACCATCTCTACCCCTCGGAGTTGAGTGGCGGTATGGTTAAGCGTGTGGCCATTGCCCGCGCCATTGTGCTCAACCCCAAGTATCTGTTCTGCGACGAGCCCAACTCGGGACTCGACCCTATGACCTCGGTGGTGATTGACAAACTGATTCAGGAGATCACCAAGGAGTACGATATGACAACCATCATCAATACCCACGATATGAACTCGGTGATGGGTATTGGCGAGAAGATTATCTACATCCACGAAGGTCAAAAATGGTGGGAAGGCTCTTCGGCCGACATCCTCACCTCGACCAACAAGGAACTCAACGAGTTCGTCTTTGCGTCGGAACTTGCAAAAGCCGCCCGCGCGAAGTTGTAAAGTTGGGGCTGTTCTTTTTGAGCCATCAAAAAGAACCAAAAAATGGGCCGCATACCGGCGGATTAACTACCGCCCACACCCCACGAGGGGGTGCGTGCGATAGTTATTTAGACGGAGGCACCATATTTTAGTTCATTGACAACACAAAGACAGCGCGACAATTCACACTGCGTGGGTGCTTCCCGAAAGTGCGAGCGAAGGAGATTTGTCGAGTGCTGTTGAGGTGATGGTGTGATTCCCGAAGGGGATTATATGAATTTTGCGAGCGGAGGCTGCAAACTTGTTTGTAAGCCTGCGGACGCAAAGTTCAGATGGTGCCAACGGCATAACACATCATACTAAACATCCCTAAACACCCAAAATAGTAGAGAAACGCAGTTTCTCATCGGGCGGTTTGCGCCCCATTTTTTGCGTACTTTTTGATGGCTCAAAAAGTACATAAACTAAGGAGAAAAAACTTAAAAAACATATACGATTATGAAACCTGAGTACAAGACTTTTGTAGAAGATTTGATTGAATTGGCTATTCGCGAGGACATTGGTGATGGTGACCACACTTCGTTGGCTAGTGTTCCCGAGTGCACTTGTGGCCGTATGCGTTTGTTGGTGAAGCAACCCGGTATTTTGGCGGGTGTTGAGATTGCCGAGATGGTTTTCCGCCGCTTGGACGCTGACGTTAAGTTCGAGAAGGTGCTGGACGATGGCGCAAAGGTTGAGGTTGGTGACGTTGCTTTCTATGTTGAGGGCAAAGAGCGCACTATGTTGCAAGCCGAGCGTATCGTGCTCAACATTATGCAACGTATGACAGGTGTTGCTACCCAAACCGCCAAATATGTAGAGCGCTTGGAGGGCACAGGTTGCCGCGTGCTGGACACCCGTAAGACCACTCCCGGTATGCGCGTGCTGGATAAGATGGCTGTGAAGATTGGTGGTGGCGAGAACCACCGTATCGGCCTGTTCGATATGATTCTGCTCAAAGATAACCACATCGACTTCTGTGGTGGTGTTGCCAAGGCTATCCGCCAAACCCACGAGTACCTTGCAGCCAAGGGCAAGAAACTCCCCATCGAGGTTGAGGTGCGTACTATGGCCGACATCGACGAGGCTCTGGGCGTGGGCGGCATCGACCGCATTATGCTCGACAACTTCTCGGTGGAGCAAACCCGCGAGGCTGTGGCCAAGATTGCAGGCCGCGTGGAGGTTGAGTCGTCGGGCGGTATCACCTTCGACACTATCCGCGACTATGCTGAGTGTGGTGTTGACTTCATCTCGGTAGGTGCGCTGACTCACCAAATCAAGAGCGTGGATTTGAGCCTTAAAGCGTGCGAGTAATGAAAAGATTTTTAACTCTTATGGCGGCCGCACTTATGGTCGCAACCGATATGTTCGGATTTGATTATAGCGATATTGCTCGCGGCAAGTTCTCGTCGCGTAGCGTCTATGGCGTGCGCTCGATGGCCGATGGCGAACACTATACCTCGTCGAAGGGCGGCCAAATCATCAAGTATGCCTATGTCGATGGCTCGGAGGTTGATACCCTCTACCGCGGCGGCGTGGCATTCTCGTCGTACAAACTCATCGAGGGCGAGAGCAAAATCCTGCTCGAAAGCGACGCCAAATATATCTATCGCCGTAGCCACACTGCGCGCTATTGGCTGCACGACATCGCGTCGGGTGCGACTACCGAGCTGATTGCCGATGTTGAGGGCAAACGCGATTTGAGTATTGTTGGTGGCCGCGTGGCTTTCTCGGCCGACAACAACCTCTATGTCTATACTCTGGATGGCAAAAAGCTGTTTGCGACTACCGACGGCAAGTTCAATAACATCATCAACGGTACCACCGACTGGGTGTATGAGGAGGAGTTCGGCTTTACCCAAGCCTATGCTCTGTCGCCTGATGCACAGAAGGTTGCGTGGATTCGCTTCGACGAGAGCCACGTCAAGGAGTACCATATGAACCGCTTCGATGGCGAACTTTATCCCACAGTCTATTCGTTCAAATACCCCAAGGCTGGCGAGCGTAACTCGATTGTCGAGCTGATGGTTGCCGACCTGGCTACGGGCGAAGTTACCAAGATGGATACAGGTAGCGAAACTGACCAATACCTTGCGCGTATGGGCTGGACCCCCTCGGGCGAACTCTACTTCTTCCGACTCAACCGCCTGCAAAACCGCTTTGAGGTGATGCTGGCCGACAAGGAGTGCAGCCGCGCAATCTATACCGAGACCTCGCCCCGCTATGTTGACCGCGTGGACGACGGCACCGTTCGTTGGCTGCCCGATGGCGACCGCTTTATCGTGCAGAACGAAACTGCTACGGGTTACTCGCACCTCTACCTTTACAGCATCAGCAAAGGATTCCTGAATGCTATTACCGAGGGAGAGTGGGAGGTAACCGCAGTGAACGCCATCACCAAAGATCGCATCTACTTCACCTCGACCGAGGGCTCGCCCCTGCGTCGTGGTTTCCATAGCGTCAAACTCAATGGCAAGGGCAAGAAGACTATCGTTCCCGCAACGGGTATGCTGTCGATTGCCGCGGGCGATGGTATGCGCTACTTTTTGAGTTACTATACCAACGCCACCACCCCCAATGTGGTTACCCTGCACAAGGGCACAGGCGAGGTTATCCGCGTGTTGGAGGACAACGCAAAGCTGCGCCAAATGATTGTGGACGAGAAGATTCCCACCAAGGAGTTTTTTACATTCACAACTCCCGACGGCATAACTCTGAATGGCTACTATAAAAAACCTGCCGACTTCGACCCCACCAAAAAATACCCAGTGTTGATGACCCAATACAGCGGCCCCGGCTCGCAACAGGTTACCGACTCGTGGAGCATTGGCTGGGAGGACGCGGTTGTTCAACAAGGCTACGTTCTGGCTTGTGTTGACGGACGTGGTACGGGCTATCGTGGCGAGGAGTTCAAGAAGTGCACCTACCGCAACCTTGGCAAATACGAGGTTGAGGACCAAATCCACGCCGCACGCTACATCGGCTCGCAGGAGTGGGCTGACGCCGAGCGCATCGGTATCTATGGTTGGAGTTTTGGTGGCTTTATGGCTCTGAACTGCATCCTCAAAGGTGCCGATGTCTTTAAGATGGCTATTGCTGTGGCTCCCGTTACCTCGTGGCGCTACTACGACACCATCTACACCGAGGTGTACAACGGCCTGCCCCAAGATAATGCCGAGGGTTATGACGATCCCTCGCCCATCAACCACGCCGACAAGCTCAAAGGTAAACTGCTTATCTGCCACGGCTCGGCCGACGACAATGTCCACCCCCAAAACGCCATCGAGATGGTGCGCGCGCTGGGCAAGGCGGGCAAACTGTTCGATATGATGTACTACCCCGATGCAAACCACAGTATGGTTCCCGCATTCGGCAACGCAGTACGCTACAAAATGGTTGATTATACTTTGCAAAACTTGTAATAAATCGCGCTCGGGGGAGGGACTCTGAGCGCGAAATCTATTAAAAACTTTACTTATAAAACGATGTTGAAAAGAGCTTTACTCTTACTGATGATTACAAGCGGATTGGGGATAAATTCCGCTTTGGCGACCAACACCACAACTTCCAACAACTCAACAACCGTTTTAGAACAACAACAAGCATCGGCTACGGGTCAAGTGGTCGATTCGCACGGCAAGCCCATCTCCTATGCCAATGTGAGCGTTCGCAAGGCTTCGGGCGAGGTCGTAGCCTCGGTGGGCACCATCACCGACGACAAGGGTATGTTCTCGCTGCCTCGATTGGCTTCGGGCGACTACGTTGCCGTGGTGGCATTCCTTGGCTACCAAACCGCCGAGAAACCCTTTACCGCAGGCTCGCGTGCAGCACACCTCGGAGTAATCACTCTGGCCGAGGATGCACAAGCCATCGACAAGGTCGAGGTTACGGGTATGCGTTCGCAGATGCAGTTTGACATCGACAAGAAGGTGTTCAATGTTGACCAAAACATCGCATCGACAGGCGGCTCGGCAAGCGACATCCTGAACAACATCCCCTCGGTGGAGGTGGATGGCGACGGCGAGGTGAGCCTGCGTGGCAACTCGTCGGTCACCGTGTGGATTAATGGCAAGGAGTCGGGTATCACAGCCGACAACCGTGCCCAAATCCTCGAACAAATGCCCGCCGAGAGCATCGAGAAGATTGAGGTTATCACCAACCCTTCGGCTAAGTTCAGCCCCGAGGGAACTTCGGGTATTATCAATATTGTGCTCAAAGAGAACCGCACCTCGGGCTACTACGGAGGTGTGAACGCCACTATCGACTCGAAGTTGGGAGGCAACGTGGGTGGTAATATCAACTACACCAGCAGCATTGTTGACTTCTATGTCAATCTGGGCTACCGCCGCCACGTTCGCACCAACGGCTCGACAACCCTGCGTCAGAATGTTATCAACGCTCCCGACCTCGAAGAGGAGGATGATGAGTCGCTGATGCGCTCGAAATTTTTAGGTGAAGAGGTTTCGCGCATCTACACTGTGGCCGAGGGCGATGGCGCCGGCAACAACGGCTTTGCGCGTATGGGTGCTACCTTCCACGTCACCAAGAAGGATGACATTGGATTTGCGGGCTTCGGTATGCTGGGTCGCCGCAAAGATGGCGAGACTGTAACTTACGAGAGCACCGTTCCCGGCTCTTTCACTTCGGCTGTGCGTCGCACCGATGGCGGCCACACTATGATGGGTGGTCACCTCGAACTTAACTATCGCCACAAGTTCGGCACCGACCACACTCTAGATGCGATTGTAGCCTACGACACCTGGAATATGGACAACGGCTCGGACTACACCCAAACATCGTATTTCCCTGCCGACACAACCCGTTCGCTACAACGCCAAAAAGGTATTATGCGCAATGGTGGCTGGACCGCACAAATCGACTATCTGAATAAGATTAACGAGAACCACCGCATCGAGGCTGGTTACAAGGGTACCATCAACACCGAGAACAGCCCCACAGAGTATTGGGGTGGCACCTCGACCGACGACCTTGCGCCCATTGATGCGTTGTACAACGACTTCTACTACAAGCAGGACATCCACGCCCTCTACTTCAACTATGCGGGCAAGATTCGCCGCTTTGGCTATCAGGTGGGTGTGCGTGGCGAGTACACATCGATGGAGACTCGTTCGTTGGGTAAAACCCCCTCGAACACCTCCGCACCTATGTTCACTAATGAATATTTAAAATTGTTTCCGAGCGTGTTCTTGTCGTACTCGCTGCCTGGCGACAACGAGTTGCAGGTTAACTACACACGTCGTATCCAACGTCCGCGCGGACACCAACTCAACTCGTTCCGCAATATGAGCGACTCGCTCAACGTGTCGTATGGTAACCCCTACCTCGACCCCCAAAATGCCAATGCCTTTGAGTTTAACTACATCAAGAGCTGGGAGAATCACGTGCTGTCGGCCTCGGCCTACTACCGCACCACCGAGGGCGTAATCCAACGTATCAGCTACTTGGAGGATGGCGTGATGATGAGCACCTTTGCCAATGTTACAAACAGCAGTTCGGCGGGTGTCGAGGTCGTGGCGAAGAACAAACTCTGGACACGCCTCGATTTGACCACAACCCTCAACCTCTACTACTCGTCAATGTCTGGCTTTACCTACCTGCCGCCCGTTGAGAATGCCGTGGCGGTTACGGGCGATGGTAATGCCAACTTCTCGTGGGACGCTCGCGTGGTGGCAAATGTTAGCCTGCCTGCGGGATTCTCGGTACAGGTTACGGGTGGATATAACTCGCGTAGGGTTGTAGCACAAGGTTTCTCCTATGGCAACTACTTTGTTGATGCGGGCGTTCGCAAGTCGTTTGCGGGCAAGTGGTCGGTGGCACTCAACTGCCGCGACATCTTCAACTCGCGTGGTCGCCACAGCGTGACCCACGGCACAGGCTTCATCCAAGACTCCGAGCGCTGGTGGGGTGGCCGCCGCGTGCGCCTGACCGCATCTTACTCGTTTGGTAATATGAAACCTATCCGCCCCAAAAACAACCCCAACGCCTCGATGGAAGGCGGTATGGGCGGCGATATGGGCGGCTTCGACGGCGAGGAGTAGTTGTAATGTTCTTTTTGAGTCCTCAAAACTCGCAGACCGAGAGAGATAGCTACCGCCCTTATCCCAAAAGTTTCGGAGCTAGAACGGCAGTAATAAAAGTGGCTATGCTACCCCGCAGACCGGGGGAGTAAATACAGTAGGAGGTATCCAAGCGGATACCTCCTACTGTATTTATATAGACCACGGACGGGATTATTTTGATTCATTGACAAAGCCTTGCACTCCTCAGCCCTCTACGTCAGCGGGGTTAGAGGGGCGCAATCCTCGTCTTGGTGGATTTGACTCTGCCAAACCTAACCCGAGGTAGAGGGAGTTACCCCGAGGTAGCGTGGGATTGGAGTGTATTTGGGGTGTCTCGACCGAGGGGTAATGGAGCAAATTATTTGTTCTTAAACGAAATTTGTTATAAATTTGCATTAAGGGAGTTTGTTTCTGCTCCCAAGCAAACAATTTATAACAACCAA
>JAZLBP010000002.1:0-212594 GCA_045613745.1 Rikenellaceae bacterium
TGCAACAGGTCAGGCCTATTATCAAACCGATGGTAATGTGACTAATCAGGCGTGGAATCTGAATATCGGCAGTGGTAAATCCATTCGTTATGCCGTAATTCATCGTGCCTGCTATCGACATTTCTATCATAGTAAATTAGGTTTCTTGAAAGCTGAGCCCGAAAACAGAAAGTTGAAGATTAGTTATATGCACGAATTTTCGACCAATAGTTTTGTTGGAGCATTTGACCCTGGAAATAATGGGCTTGTTTCAGATATACATATATATAGAGGAAATAGTAGTGGTTCCATAGAAACCACAGATGAGGTTTTGGTAACAACATTCCACGAATTGGGCCACGCAAGTCATTATTTTAATACAACAGAAAGTAAATACAATAATACCGATAAAATGATTCATGAAGCATGGGCTTGCCTTAATGAGTACTGTCTTCTTAAGGAGGAATCTGAATACTTGGAAGATTGTAGTAATTTATTCTGGGGACAACAATATGATTTCACATCATCCAATTCATCAATTTATTGGGATGTCCAGTGGGAGAGTCATCTGCAATTATGGCCAGAATGCGAGGAACAAAATGGCGAATACGAATATTGCCCCCTATTTATTGATTTAATCGATGATTACAATCAACGTATGGAATTCGGCAATGGAGTTGGTTATATTTATGATAATATCAAAGGATACACTCCTGTATTTCTTAGTAATATTCTTCGAAATAATCAATATAATTACACTTCGTTAAAGGAGATAATAGGGGTTAATCTTCCTAATGGAATAACCCAAGAGGATATACAAAACTATTTCAGTCAATACGAACCTTATTGGATACAATAACTTATGAAAAAAATATTTTTACTGTTGATAGCAATCGCCTCTTTTACAGCTTGCTTTGACGATAGTGGCGATAAGTCCAAAATCATTAAAATTGGCACCTACGCTAACGATGTGGACAAAAATTTAAGTTTGACTTTATATAGGGGCGGAGGGGTGTTCAAAGAGTATACAATCCCTGCAAATGACAAAATCGTATTTGAGGATGGCGACCCATTTATTTTAGTAGACAGTCTACGTGGCGTGTGGGCTGACGAACGTGAATTTATGTGGGGTATAGAGGCAAGACAAACTTTTTTGAGTACTTGGAGATACCGCACATATATCGAAGAAAGAGCAATATCGGTATATACTTTTGTATTCACAAAACAGATGTACGACGCGGCAACGCCGATTGAATAACGAATAAACGAGCTAATAAACCTGCGGGGGTTACCGACGCAGATATAGATTATTACTTCTCTTATATGGAACCATATTGGAATAGTGATACTGTAATGTTTGACTGGGAATAAATAAAGTACATGTAAAATTATGAAAAAGTTATTATTAGCACTATTTACCTCTGTATGTTTGGCAGCGTGTAACGATACTGGGGGTGAGCCGTGGGACATAAAGTATGTTAACCAAAGTGGTATGGATGTATATATCAAAGGATGGAGTTGGCATAGAGATACTCTTATTCGCTACGAAAGCGACCTTCGATGCATTAAAAACGGAAAAACTTATGTGTTTCATACTTGCACGAATTGTTATGGAGAAAGAGAAAATGGATATCTGTATAGCGACACGGTTTTGATTCGTTTTGGTAGCGAACGAGAGCTAATATATGGTTACAATGATGCTGGTACGCCCGCCAAGATGGAGAATTATGACTTTATTCCCAAGTCCCGTTTCAAGGGTGTGGATACATATGTATTCACCTTCACCCCCGAAATGTACGACGCGGCAACACCCATCGACCAACCCGCCGAGGAGTAAAACCACAAACATATCACACGAAAAAGGCTGCCCCACTGCGGGACAGCCTTTTTCGTGTATAATGCACCGCCAATGCGCACTACATTATAATAATATAGGCCAAGGTAGTGGCGCTGATGATTACCCAGAGGGCGACACCCAGCACAAGGGGTTTGAGGCCCACGGCTTTCAGCACGTCGGTCGAGAGGGATGCGCCGATGAAAAACATCGTAATAATTAAACCTTTGCGCGCGAGGCCTGCAATCGCCTTACCCACTTGGGGTACGCCATCCAGCATATAGGTATTCAGCACAATCGCTACAACAAACCAAAGGATAAACCACGGAATGGTGATTTTCTTGCCATCGCCCTTGAAGATAAGCGACGTCGCAAGAGCCAGAGGGATAATCCACAGCGCGCGTGTCAGTTTGATGGTGGTGGCAACTTGAAGCGCCTCCTCGCCATAGGCCGATGCCGCGCCCACAACCGAGCTTGTGTCGTGGATTGCGATGGCCGCCCACACGCCAAACTCCTGTTGGGATAGTCCCAGCCACTCGCCCAGCACGGGGAACACAAACAAGGCGATGGCGTTGAGTACGAATATCGTTGCCAGCGCTACCGACATATCGCTCTCTTTGGCTTTGATGACGGGGCCCACGGCGGCAATAGCGCTACCGCCACAGATGGCCGTGCCCGAGCTGATGAGGTACGAGGTGTCGCGGTTCAGTTTCAGCACCTTGCAGCCGATGAGCATACCAAGAATCATTGTGCCGACAACCGAGATGATGGTGAACATCATACCCTCCTTGCCCGAGGCCAGCGAGGCTTGGAGGTTCATTCCGAAGCCCAGACCCACGACCGAGTATTGCAGCAGTTTTTTGGATACCTTCTTGTTGAATTTGGGATAGGCCTGTCCGCACAGCAGCGCAAATGCCAAACCCAAAAACAGAGCGACGGGAGGTGTAACCCACGACGCAAGGAACGCCACGCTTGGCACATAACCTGCCAATAGACATAGGGTTAGGACGGCAACTATGCCGACATAGAGGATTTGGTTGTAGTTTTTCATTTTGTGTAAGGGTTGTACTGCGCGCTATATATCACGGCAGTTGAGCTTTTGGGTGATGACGCCGTCGCGGAGGGTTACAACACCCGCCTTGGCGCGCAGCATTGTCATCTGGGTTGTCGCGTCGATGTTGTAGAGCGGAACGGCACAGCCTCCCAGTGTGATGGTTTGCACCCCTTCGAGCGGTGTGGAGGTGGTGGCAACAACCTCCTCACCCGCAGCTACGGCGCGAGCCACAAAGGCGGCCATTCGCTCGGCACAACGCGCGTCGAACATTTCGAACTTACTAATGCATAGCAGGTGAATAACGCCTTCTGTTTCAAGAATTTCGGCCGTGTGGTCGCCCTCGGAGTCGAATACCGAGAACTCGCCCAGCGACATATTGCGGCCACCCGCGCTCACCTCACGGCTCTCGACAAACTCCCACACCGAGGTGTCGTACCACTCGGTGTCGCACTCGCCAAACTCGCGCAGCTCGCCACTCTCCAAATTGCGGCACACAAACACCGCATTCACCTCGCTCTCGGCAGCCAACTCGGCGCGCAGGTTAACTCCCACCTTGTAGGGCAAGAAATCAATCAGCGGCAGGTGGCGGTAGCAGTAGGTGCCGAGTCCGAATGCGGCGGCCGCAACGACCACTGTTTTAATCACTTCGGCGCGCGAAAAACGCCACAACTCGCCACCGCGGGTTCTCCACCACACGAGCAGCGACATCGGCCACAGAACAAGGTTTTTATAGAATGTTTGCCAATTAGTCAACTTTACGGCATCGCCAAAGCAACCGCAATCCTCGACCGTACCCCAACCTGCGATATAGAGTGTCAGTGCTGTGAACGCCGTCATTGCGGCCAGCGAGAGAATCGACACCAGCGGCGTGCGCACTCGGAGCAGCAACAGCAATCCGAGGATAAGCTCGGCAGCGCACAGCAGAATGGCAAAGCCAAAGCGGTAGCCACCCACCCAATCCAAGCCGAAGGAGTGGAGGTATTCGCCCACCTTGATGGCTGTGCCCCACGGATCAACGGTCTTGACAAAGCCCGAGAAGACAAACACCACACCAAGAATTACTTGGCAGATGGTGGCGGCGATGGTCAGAGTTTTTTGTTTAGCGGTCATCGGCATCGGGGGTGTTTAGCGTGTTTGGATGGTTGCGATAATGCGCTTGTGAATGGCCTCGGGCGAATCCATTTCGTCGGCTCCATTGCTGCAATCAATCACAAATAACGCCTCGTCGGTGGTTGCGGCATCCAGATAGACCTGACGCACGGCGCGTTGTAGGTCGAGCGAGGCTTCGTGGATATCCTCGCCACCTTGCAGGTAGTCGCGGTCGTCGCCTTCGCGCACTGCTGTCAGTTTGCGCTCGGTGAACTTGAAGGGAACATCCAGGAACAACGACAAGTCGGGTTGCGGAATTTTAAATTCTCCGAACTCGGTCGTTAAAATCCACTCTTTGAGGGCTTTGCGAGCTTCGGCGTCAGCCACCTTGGCGCATTGGTAGCCCACATTCGAATAGACATAGCGGTCAACAATAACCACCTTACCCTCGGCCAGCCAGCCGCGAATCATACGCGCAGCGTCGGCGCGGTCGCCCGCATAGAGCAGAGCCACCAGATAGGGATTTACTTGGTCGATGCCGCCAAATTCGCCACGCAGGAAACGGGCAATAAGGTCGCCATATACAGGAGCCTCAAATCGCGGAAAGTGCAGACGTACGCACTCCTTGCCTTGGGCTTTGAAATACTCTTCGAGCAGAGCTATCTGTGTCGATTTGCCGGCGCCATCGACGCCTTCCAAAACTATAAACATACGCAGTTGTCGGTTTTGTAGTTATAACCACAAAGATAATAAAAATACCGTTCGATTGACAAGGCCGCAGAGCAAATGCCGAAAAAAATAGGTGAAAGTGTACAAACTGAATTATAATTTGTATATTTGTGCTAATAAACCCACTTGTTTTGACGATGACCGTAGGCGAACATACAATACTTATCGACGGATTGCGATTCCACTTCCGCGTAAGCGGCGAGGGTGCCGACGTCGTGCTGCTGCACGGCTGGGGCTGCTCCACCGACATCTGGAAGGCTGTCGAGGCTGAACTTTCCAAAAACTTCAAGGTCTGGAACATCGACTTTCCGGGCTTCGGACTGAGCGAGGCACCCACCACACCGTGGGGTGTCGAGGAGTACACGCGTAACTTCGAGCAGTTTTGCGCAATGAACTCCATCAGTCGTCCCACACTTATCGGCCACTCGTTTGGCGGCCGCGTGTCGATTGTGTTTGCGTCGCGCAACGAGGTGGAGAAGATAGTGCTGGTGGATGCCGCAGGTGTACTTCCCCCGCGCGGACTGAAATACTACGCCAAGGTTTACTCCTACAAGGCTATGAAATTCCTTGCCCCTCTGCTGCTCGGCAAGGAGCGTGGCAAGGAGGTTATCGACCGTCGCCGTCGTGCATCGGGTTCGAGCGACTACAATGCATTGCCCGAGGCTATGCGCGGAACTTTCATCCGCGTGGTAAACCAGGACCTCTGCCCCTATATGCCCACAATCAAGGCTCCCACGCTGTTGGTGTGGGGTAGCAACGACACCGCAACTCCGCTGTCGGACGCCAAGGTTATGAACTCGCTTATCGACGATTCGGGTCTGGTGGTGTTTGAGGGTGCGGGACACTACTCGTTCCTCGAACAACCTGCGAGATTTAATATTGTGATTTCCAACTTCCTCGGAGTTGACAAATTAGTACGCTAACCGCAATGAATATTACGCTTATACTACAAATAGCAGCTCTTGCAGCCACTGCGCTGTGCCTTGTTTTTCGCTTGAAATACGAAACCCAGATGGCGCAACAAAACTCCTATCGTATGAACCGATACGGCAAGTGGTTGTGGGGCGATCTGACCAGCACTGTGCGAATGACCGACTTGATGTTGTTCGGTATTATGCCCGTCTTTGTTGGCAATCCCTGGATGCTTGGCGGTGTGTTTTTCATAAACATCCTCAAAACCACCAAGGAGCTCAAACGCAAGTTCAAGAAGCCGTTGGTCTATACCCCGAGGGTGAAACGCACTCTCGCTGTTGAGGGTGCGCTGGTTGTGCTGTGGGTTGTGGCTGCGGCCGTTGTGGGTGGTATGAATCACGCAACGATGGCTATGCAGGCGGCGGTGGTGATTGCTCCGCTGATTACTATGGCGGCATTTGCTGTGCTGACCCCCGTCGAGAAGGCGATTAACCGCTGGTACTACAACGACGCGGTGAGAATTCTGCGCAGTATGCCCAACTTGAAGATTATCGCCATCACTGGCAGCTATGGCAAGACCAGCACCAAGCACTATTTGTATCGCATCCTGTCGGAGAAGTACAACGTGCTGATGACCCCCGGTAGCTTCAACACCACATTAGGCGTCATCCGTACTATCAGGGAATATTTAAAACCCTATCACGAGGTGTTTATCGTGGAGATGGGTGCCAAACAGGTGGGTGATATTCAAGAGATTTGCGAGTTGGTGCACCCCTCGATGGGTATCATCACTGCGGTGGGCGAACAACACTTGGAGAGTTTCGGCTGTATCGAGAATGTGCAACGCACCAAGTTTGAGTTGGTAGATGCCCTGCCCGCCGACGGTTTGGCAGTGTTGAACGACGATTTCAAATATATTCGTGAACGCAAGGTGGAGAATGTGCGTGCGGTGCGCTATGGCAACAACGCCGAGTACAACGTGCTCAACACTCGCTACGCCGACGATGGCACACACTTCACCGTGGGCAACAACGCTGGTTGGTCGCTCGATCTGCGTACACAGCTCGTAGGCAAGTACAACCTGTCGAACACCTTGGCGGGATGCATCATTGCGCGTGAGTTGGGTCTTTCGGACGACGAAATTCGCATCGCTGTGGCCGACATTCAGCAGGTGGAACACCGCCTGAGTATTCGTCGCGCGGGCGGATTGACCATCATTGATGATGCATTCAACTCCAACCCCCACGGCTCGGCTATGGCCTTGGAGGTGTTGGCGACATTCACCTCTGGCAAGCGCATTGTAATAACACCCGGTATGATTGAGCTTGGCGCAGGACAGCGCGAGCACAACCGCACACTGGGACAAAATATGGCAGCATCGTGTGATGTGGCTATCGTGGTGGGAGAATTCAACCGCGATGCCATAGTAACAGGTTTGGTTGATGGAGGATTCCCCGCCGAACAAACCATCGTAGTATCGAGCTTCGCCGAAGCAACAGTCAAACTGCGCGAAATCGCAGCCCCAGGCGACACCGTACTCTACGAAAACGACCTGCCCGATACGTTTAAATAGGACTGTTCTTTTTGAGCCATCAAAACTCGCAGGCCGAGAGAAATAGCTGCCGCCCTTATCCCAAAAGTTTAGGAGCCAGAACGGCAGTAGTAAAAGTGGCTATGCCACCGCAGACCGGGGGATTAAATATCGCCCAAACCCCACAAGGGGGTATGGCGATATTTATAGAATCCACGGCTGGGATTATTTGGTTCTTTTGGGCGTCCAAAAGAACGAATAAAAAGAAGATATAACAAACAACACCATATAACTATGACAAAGAGTTATCAGGAGATTAATGAGAAGATCCGTAAGGGTACGGCTGTTGTGATGACGGCTGAGGAGGTGGCACAGCTTGCCGAGACTCTTTCGCCCAAGGAGATATTGAAACGTGTGGACGTTGTAACCACAGGTACTTTTGGTGCTATGTGTTCGTCGGGTGCGTTCCTCAACTTCGGACACCCCTCGCCTGCAATCCGTATGGAGCGCATCGAGCTTAATGGTGTGCCTGTGAGTGGTGGTCTGGCGGCTGTGGATACCTATGTGGGTGTCACCGATTGCAACCCCGCAAACCCCAACTATGGCGGTGCTCACATCTTGGAGGACATCATCGCAGGCAAGGACATCGTGTTGGAGGCTTGGGGTAAGGGTACCGACTGCTATCCCCGCAAGCACGTCAAGACCATTGTCAACCGCGACACCCTCAACGAGGCTATTCTGTGCAGCCCTCGTAACGCCTACCAAAACTATAACGTGGCAACCAACACCACCGACCGCATAAAATATACCTATATGGGTACTCTGCTGCCCCATATGCGTAACGCGACCTACTCGACTTCGGGCGAGCTGTCGCCTCTGCTGAACGACCCCGAGTGCCGTACCATCGGTATGGGTACACGCATCTTCCTGGGCGGTACACAGGGCTATGTGGCTTGGAATGGTACACAGTTCAACACCACCAAACCCACCAATGAGTATGGTATTCCCATCGGTAATGCCCGTACCATTGCCACCATCGGTAACTTAAAGGATATGAGCACCGAGTTTGTTCGCGGCGCGGCTTTCGAGAAGTATGGCACAACCCTCTATATGGGTATTGGTGTGCCCATCCCCGTGTTGGACGAGGATATGGCACTTCGCGTGTCGATTCGCAACCGCCAAATCGAGACCAATGTTCAGGACTACGGTAACGGCTACACCCACCTCGGAACCACCAACTACGAGGCTCTGCGTTCGGGTAGCATCGAGGTAGGCGGCAAGACTATCCGCACTGCACCTCTGTCGAGCCTCTACAAGGCGCGCATCATTGCCTCGACACTCAAAGACTGGATTGAGCGCGGAGAGTTCACCCTCACCGAGCCCGTGCGTCCTATGCCGAGTGTGTCAGGCGTAGGCCCTCTGAAAATCGTCGAAGTGGAAGAGTAAAATTTGCTGAAAATGGAGAAGAAAGTATTGCTGTCGTTTGCGCCGGAACTCACCTTCCGCTCGTTTGTGAACGATATTATCAAGAACTATAACGTAAATATCAATATCATCAAAGCCGACATCGAAATCGCCAAAGGTGGCAAATTGATTGTCACCCTTGCAGGCGAGGAGTCGGATGTTATCGCTGCCGAGCAGTTTCTGACCGACAACGGCGTGGTAATCAGCCGTATGGGTAGTGCTATCAAGTTCGACCAAAACCGCTGTGTGGCGTGCGGAAGTTGCACAAGTTCGTGCCCCTCGGGTGCTCTCACCATCACCGCCCCCGATTGGACGCTGAACTTCAACCCCGACAAGTGCATTATGTGTAAGATGTGCTTGAAGAGTTGCCCGATGAAATTGTTCTCCATCGAGTTTGCAGAATAAACCAATGGAGCAAAAACAATATAGCAATCGAACTTATCGGCTCTGCCACTCTGGTGGTCGGAGCCGACGTTCGTTTTGTGCCAAGTTCCGCAAGAGCGACTTGTGGATAGCCGTCGATGCCGAGAGCTACTCGCCGCGTATGGGTCGCTGGGTTGTAGAACTGCTCGGTCGTATGTGGGCCGAGTTGGAGAGCTACATTGCTACCAATCCCGAATTCGCCCCCGCGCTGTCGCCCCTGCAATATGCTGGTGGCTCGCCCCTTGCCGAGTGGATGTGCTTGGCGGGTAAGACCGCCGAGATAGGCCCTATGGGTGCTGTGGCGGGTGCTTTTGCCCAACGAGTGGGCGAGGCGCTGACACGCGAGTGGGGGTGCCGCGAAGTGATTGTCGAAAACGGCGGCGACATCTATCTCCGCGTCGAGAGTGACTGCGACATTGCCATCTTTGCGGGCGAATCTCCTCTGTCGGAGCGTGTGGGGTTGCATATCCCCGCCGCTATGACTCCGCTGGGAGTGTGTACCTCGTCGGGTACGGTGGGCCCGTCGCTGAGCCTCGGAAGGGGTGATGCAATGGCTGTTGTTCACCGCGACACAGCGGTGGCCGATGCGTTGGCTACGGCCTTCTGCAACCGCATACAGACCCCCGACGATGTTGAGACTGCGGTGAATGGAGTGATGGCCGTTGAGGGCGTTTTGGGAGCGCTTGCCATCAAAGCCGACCGTATGGCGGTGGCAGGCGAGATGGAGTTGCGCATTTTCAGAGGCTAAGGTGTCTGCATAAATTTTCGGGATAAACAAAGTTTATTTATTTAAAAATCCGTACCTTTGCGGAAAATTCAAAACTATCGAAATGAAAACAAAAGTAGGTGTATTCTTCGGAGGACGTAGTGTCGAGCACGAAATCTCGGTTATCTCGGCATTGCAAGCCATCAACGCAATCCCCACCGAACAATATGAAGTAATCCCCGTTTACATATCCAAGCAAGGTCGTTTCTACACCGGAAGTGAGCTGCTCAACCCACAAAACTACAAGGACATCGCAGGTCTGCTCGGCCGTTCGACCGAGGTTTACTTGCGTCCCGAACTGGGCAACGGCCGACTCTACAAGGCCAAGGCTCCTCTGTTCGGCAAGGACTATGTGACCGAACTCGACGTGGTGTTCCCCGTACTGCACGGCACCAATGGCGAGGATGGTAACTTCCAGGGTTTGGTCGAGCTGACAGGTCTTCCCTATGTTGGTTGCAACACTCTGTCGAGCGCCAACGGTATGGACAAAATCACTATGAAGATGATTCTGCGCGAGAGCGGCATCCCCGTAATTGACTACGTTTGGTTCACCGACAAGCAATGGACCAAGAGTCGCGACGAGATGATTGCTGCCGTAGAGGAGAAAATCGGCTATCCTGCGATTGTGAAGCCCGCAAACCTCGGTTCGAGTGTGGGTATCTCGCCCGCAGCCGATCGCGCCGCACTCATCAAAGCCATCGAGACCGCAAAACAATACACCACACGCATCATTGTTGAGCATATGGTGACCGAGCTCAAAGAGATCAACTGCTCGGTGCTCGGCAGTAGCGACGACTGCGAGGCCAGCGTATGTGAAGAGCCCGTGAAGAGTGGCGAAATCCTCTCGTACGAGGACAAATATATGGGTGGCACCAAGGGTGCTGCATCGAAAGGTATGCAGAGCACACGTCGTCAGATTCCTGCCGACCTGCCCGCCGAGACCACAGCCGAGATTCAACGTCTGGCGTGCGAAACCTTCCGCGTATTGTCGTGCGAGGGTGTGAGCCGCATCGACTTCATCATCGACGGCGCAAATGGCGAGGTTTACGTCAACGAGATTAACGAGATTCCCGGTTCGCTCTCGTTCTACCTGTGGGAGGCTACGGGAGTGTCGTTCGCCGAGCTCACCGACCGACTTATCAAGCAAGCCCTCCGCCGCAAACGCGAACAAAGTCTCAAAACCGTAAGCTACGACCAAAATATCTTTAGCCTCGGTGGCGGCATCAAAGGCGGCGTGAAGAAGTAGGGTTGTTCGTTCTTTTGTATCGACAAAAGAACCAAAAACGACCCGCAGGCCGGGGGATTAAATATCGCCCACACCCCACAAGGGAGTATGAGCGATATTTATAAAATCCACGGCTGGGATTATTTAGTTCATTGACAACGCAAAGGACAATGCAATACTCCACACATTTACCGAGTGTGTATGATTGAAAAGGTTTGTTCTGAAATGTTTTGATGATGAGTTAATTTCCCAAGGGGAATTTAGATAACGTTTGTGGTTGTGACCTGCAAGTTTACTTGTGAGGTCACAAACGCAAATGTTAGGTAAAATGCCAACGGCATAACACATCATACAAACATTTATAAACTAACAAAATATAGAGAAACGCAGTTTCTCGCTCCCCCGGTTTGCGGGTCATTTTTTTGGTACTTTTTTGATGGCTCAAAAAAGTACATAACAAAGGAAAAATAAAAACAGAAAATATATGGAAACAGTTGTTAGCGGAATTCGCTCGACAGGTATGCTCCACCTGGGTAACTACTTTGGAGCGCTCAGAAACTTTACCAAGATGCAGCACGATGCCAAGTGCTTCTTCTTCATCGCGGACTACCACTCGCTCACCACACACCCCGACCCTTCGATTCTTCACGGCAACGTAAAGAACATTCTGTCGGAGTACCTGGCTGCGGGTCTGGATCCCGAGGCGGCTACCATTTACGTTCAGAGTGACGTTCCCCAAGTGGCCGAGTTGAGCCTGCTGTTGAGTATGCACGCCTATGTAGGTGAGCTGGAGCGTACAACCTCGTTCAAGGACAAAATCCGCAAGCAACCCCAAAATGTGAATGCAGGTCTGCTGTGCTACCCCGTATTGATGGCTGCCGACATCCTGCTCCACCGCGCCGACAAGGTGCCCGTAGGTAAGGACCAAGAGCAACACTTGGAGATGACCCGTGTGTTCGCGCGCCGTTTCAACTCGATTTATGGCGTTGAGTACTTCCCCGAGAGCCAACCCTACAACTTTGGTCAGGATCTTGTAAAGATTCCCGGTCTGGATGGCTCGGGCAAGATGGGCAAGAGCGAGGGTAACGGTATCTTCCTGTCGGAGAGCGATGCTTCGATTCGCAAGAAGGTGATGCGCGCTGTGAGCGACTCGGGACCCACCGAGCCCAACCAACCTATGAGCGAGCCCATCGCCAACCTGTTCACCTTGTTGAAGGTTGTATCGACTCCCGACACCGTAGAGTACTTTACCGACAAGTACAACGCGTGCGAGATTCGTTACGGCGACCTCAAAAAACAACTTGCCGAGGACATCATTGCCACCGTGAGCCCCATTCGCGAGCGCATCGAGGAGATTAAGAGCAACGACAAGTATCTGCACGAGGTTGTGATGGCAGGTGCCGAGCGCGCCCGCGCAAGCGCCAACGAAACCATCCGCGCCGTACGCGAAATTATGGGTATCAAACAGTTTTAGTTGTTCTTTTGTATCGACAAAAGAACCAAAAACGACCCGCAAACCGGGGGATTAACTATCGCCCAAACCCCACAAGGGGGTATGAGCGATAGTTATAAAATCCACGGCTGGGTTATTTCGGTTCATTGAAAATTCAATAGAGCAGCAAAACCATTTTGCACCCACAACCAAGCAAGGTGTGAAATGACTTGTTGGATTATAATTGGATGATGGGTTTATTCCCGAAGGGAAATCTATATGAATTTTGCGAGCGGAGGCTGCAAACTTGTTTGTGAGCCTTCGGGCGCAAAGTTCAGATAAAATGCCAGCGGCATTACCATCATCCAAACATAAGTAACAATATTAGAAAAACGAAGTTTTTCGTTCGGGCGGTCTGCGCCTCATTTTTTTGGTACTTTTTTGATGACTCAAAAAAGTACAATACTAATCGTAAATAAAAATGATAAACTCCAAGGAGCCCACTTTGTGGGACAAGACATATACGCGATTCATTACTCTGACGCGCAGGTTGAACGACAATCAGTTGATGATGGTGTTGGCTTGCGTTGTGGGTATCTGTGCTGCGTTGGGAGCCTACCTGCTCGAGATGCTGCTGCACTACATTAAGGCGGGTTTGGTGAGCTGGTTTCCTGTGGACGAGGCGAGCCTCCTCTACCTGTTCTATCCCATTATAGGTGTGATTATAGCCAGCCTTTTTGTGCGCTATATCGTGCGCGACGACATCTCGGAGGGAGTTACCAAGGTGCTCTACTCGATGTCGAGCAAGAACTCCAAACTCAAACGCCACAATATGTGGACTTCGGTTGTGGGTAGTGCTGTGACCATCGGATTTGGTGGTTCGGTGGGTCCCGAGGCTCCTATCGTGCTTACGGGAGGTGCCATTGGCTCGAATGTGGGTCAGTTTGCAAGGCTCAACTACAAGCAAACCACAATGCTGTTGTGCTGTGGCGCGGGTGCTGCTGTGGCGGCGATTTTCAAGGCGCCGATTGCGGGTCTGGCCTTCGTGTTGGAGATTCTGATGTTCGAGCTTACGGGCAATACCATCATTCCGCTGCTGCTGTCGATGGTTGCTGCAACCACTCTGTCGCTCTTTTTGCGAGGCTTTGATACGGTGCTTGCGGTAAACCTTACCGAGACTTTCCAACTGAGCACCATCCCGATGTATATCGTGCTGGGTATTATGTGCGGTTTGGCGGCTTACTACTTTACAAGTGTCAAGGACTGGGTCGGAAAGCTGTTCAGCCGATTCGACAAACAATACAAAAAGTGGATTGCAGGTGGTATCATCATCGGTGTGCTTGTGTTTATCTTCCCCACACTTTATGGCGAGGGTTATGAGTCGTTCACAAGCCTGATGCACGGTAATACCGACAACCTGCTCGATACCTCGCTCTTCTACCGTTGGAGGGACAAGGAGTGGGTTATCGCGCTGGTGCTGCTGGCCACTATGATGTTCAAGGTTGTGGCTACGATGACCACCACTGCTGCGGGCGGTATCGGCGGTACCTTTGCGCCGTGTCTGTTTGTGGGTGCCTATATGGGTGCGCTGATTGCCTTCTCGTGCAACCACTTCCTGGGTATGGACCTTCCCATTATGTCGTTCACGCTGGTGGGTATGGCAGGCGTTATGGTGGGTGTGATGAAAGCACCGCTGACGGGAGTGTTCCTGATTGTGGAGTTGAGTGGCGGCTATGGTCTGTTCATTCCGCTGATGATTGTTGCGGCTGTGTCGTACATCATCGACTACTACTTGGAGCCCGACTCGATTTATACCAAACAACTGCGCGAGCGCGGACTGCTGCTCACCCACGACAAAGACTCGTCGGTTATGGTGTTCCTGCACGTTGACGAGCTTATGGAGACCGATTTCCTGCGTATTACCCCGACCAACACTCTGGGCGACATTGTGAAGATTGTGCGCGGTGGCCGCCGCAACATCTTCCCCGTGGTCAATGACGACGACAAACTGCTGGGTGTGGTGCAACTCGACGACATTCGTGGCGATATGTTCGACCCCTCGAAATACGACAAACGCATCACCGAGTATATGATTCAACCGCCCGACAAGATTCTGCCCAACGAGCAGATTGCAAGCGTTATGAAACGCTTCGAGGAGTGCAGCACCTGGATGTTGCCTGTGGTTGACAAGACGGGTCGCTACATTGGATTTATCTCCAAGTCGCGTATCCTTGCCGCTTATCGCGAGCAGCTCGTGAACATCACCCAATAAAGAACGCGTTTAAGAAGGTGATTTCTTCGTTACGCTCGCCCTCGAAATCCTCACATACGCCAAAGTATGCTGCGATTCTTCGGGCATCGCAAGCCTTGAAATCCCTCTTTTTATACACATTCTATAAATGACCTCCCCAACACTTATTGGATAATGACCATCGCGGACATAGCTCTAACCCTCCACTCGGGTCTGGGCGCTATTACCATAGCGCGCCTTGTCGAACACTTTGGTTCGGCAGAGGAGGTCTATGCCGCGGGCGAAAATGCTCTGGTTGAGGCGGGTCTTAAACGACCTATTGCCCACAGCGTGGCTCTGCGCGAAACTCACGCAAGGGCCGAGGCCGAGTATCTGTATATGCAACAACGGGGCATCAAGGCTGTGGCCGTAGGCGACGCACTCTATCCGCGTCTACTGGCCGAAGCTGCCGACCGCCCCCACGTCTTATATTATATAGGTAATATCGAGGTGCTTGCTGGCCACACGTTGGCCGTGGTCGGCACCCGCAACTCCACATCCTATGGCTCGATAATGACCGACAAGATGGTCGAATACCTTGCGGGACGCGTGGCAGGACTCTGCATTGTCAGTGGCCTGGCCTTCGGAACGGACTCCAATGCCCATCGTGCCGCCCTGCGCTATGGCCTGCCTACGGCAGCCGTTATCCCGTCGAGCCTTCCCGACATCGTACCCTCTGAACATACCGCCCTCGCCAAAGATATTATCGAGCGCGGAGGCGTGATTGTGTCGGAGTTCCACTCGGGCAACCGCACCGCGCGCAACAGCTTTGTGAGCCGCAACCGCATCATCGCCGCTGTGAGCGAAGGTACTCTGCTGGTGGAATCCAAGGCTTCGGGTGGCTCAATGACCACCGCCGAGTTTGCTACGGGCTACAACCGCACACTGCTTGCGCTGATGGGACGCGCCACCGACCCCACAAGTGCCGGTACCAACCGCCTTATTGTCAATCGCACGGCAAGCGCTGTGTGTAGTGGCGAGGACATTGTGCGCGAAATGTATTGGGACATTGCCGACGCCGAGGTGGGAACGCTGAACTTCGACGCTCCCGAACCCTCGCGCGAGGAGAAGGGTTTGTTAAGCAAGATGCCTGCGGGCGAGGCTGTGTCGATGGACGAGCTGTGCGAGGTGTGCGGAGTGAGCCGCGGCGAACTTTCGATAATGCTTGTGGAGTTGGAAATGGACGGAGCAGTGCGCCGCCTGCCCGGAGATAGTTACATCAAGTTATGATTCTTTGCGATACACATAGTCACATCTTTGACGACGCCTTCGACGCCGACCGCGCCGAGGTTGTCCGCCGCGCCACAGAGTCGGGTGTCGAGCGCATAATTCTTCCCGCCATAGACTCCGAGTCGCACTCGCGACTTATCGACACACTGCACGCCTTCCCCGAGGTGTGTCGAGGTGCTATGGGTGTTCACCCTACGAGTCTTACGGCCGAGAATGTGGAGGCCGAGTTGGAGGAGGTGCGCCGCCTGCTGGACTGTGGCGAGGAGTGGGTTGCCATAGGCGAAATCGGACTCGACTACTATTGGAGTACCGACCACACCGAGGCGCAACATCGCGCCCTGCGCTGTCAACTGGATTGGTCGTTGGAGCGTGGCCTGCCCGTTATTATCCACACTCGCGAGGCGTGGGACGATATGACCGCGCTGCTGGAGGAGTACTCGGGTCGCGGCTTGCGGGGCGTTATGCACGCCTTCTGCGGAACGGTTGACCACTATGAGCGCATCCGCCGTACGGGCGACTGGGTGTTCGGTATTGGTGGCGTTGTCACCTACAAGAAGGGTGGCGTGGCCGAGGTTGTGGCACAGATGGAACTGGCCGACCTTGTGGTCGAAACCGACGCGCCGTATCTGCCTCCCGTTCCCTATCGTGGCAAACGCAACGAGCCCGCGTATGTGATTCACACCGCCCATCGCATCGCCGAGGTGTTGGGCGTGTCTATTGCGGAGGTTGCTCGCCATACCCGCGAAAACGCAAAGCGCATCTTCGGAGTGTAGGCGTTGATAATGAGCTAAATAAGTTAGTAGGTATCCCACGAGTGGGGTACCTACTATTGTTTTGGAGGGTGGTCTGCGGCAGTTGTTTTCGCGCCACAAAAGAGTATATCTATATAATAGGTATCAAAAAAAACTGAAAAAAAGTTGTGCCGACGCTTGCAGTTTAAAAAACTTTACCTATCTTTGCAATGAAAATAAAGTTGTAATGATTACAATTTTATAAAACAAACAACAAAACAAGCAATGAAAGACGGAGCAAAATATCTGACAGAGTGTGGGCTGCGACCCTCGATGCAACGCCTGGCAATTTACAAGTATATGGCAACGCATCCGACTCACCCCACAGCCGACGAGATTTTTGAGGCTCTGCGCGAGATGATTCCCACCCTCTCGAAGACTACGGTTTACAACACGCTCAAACTTTTTGTGGAGCACGGAGTGGTGGACGAGGTTTTCATCGACCGCACAAGCGAGCGCTTCGACGGTAATACCGAGCTGCACGCCCACTTTATGTGCAACCGCTGTGGTGCCATCATAGACACGCCGATTGCTGCGCCCGAGATGATTAACAGCGCGACCCCCGAGGGAGTTCAACTCGCCAAGACCCAGCTGCTCTACTTCGGCACTTGCAAAAACTGTTTGGAAACCAACAATTAAACAAAAATATAATAACTAAAATAACACTTTCAATTATGACAAAGAAATTCAGATGTTTGGTATGCGGTTACGTTCACGAAGGAAATGAGGCTCCCGAGAAATGTCCGCTTTGCAAAGTAGGTAAAGATAAATTCGTTGAGGTTGTTGAGACCGGCGAGGGTCTGGCTTTTGCCGACGAGCACAAGCTGGGTGTTGCCAAAGGTATCGACGCCGAGGTTCTCCAAGGCCTGAAAGATCACTTCATTGGCGAGTGCACCGAGGTGGGTATGTACTTGGCTATGAGCCGTCAAGCTGACCGCGAGGGTTATCCCGAGGTTGCCGACGCTTTCAAGCGCTACGCTTGGGAGGAGGCAGAGCACGCTGCTAAATTCGCCGAACTGCTGGGTGAGGTAGTTTGGGACACCAAGACCAACCTCGAGAAACGTATGAACGCCGAGTGCGGTGCTTGCGAGGGTAAACTGGCGATTGCAAAACGCGCCAAAGAGTTGAACCTCGACGCTATCCACGACACCGTTCACGAGATGGCAAAAGATGAGGCTCGCCACGGCAAGGGCTTTGAGGGTCTGTTCAATCGTTACTTCAAAAAATAGTCACGATAAGGTTCATAAAGGAAAAAGGCTGTCCACTGTGGACAGCCTTTTTTGTGTGAAAGTATGTAGCGGATTAAATTGCTACGTCTTTGATTGCGGCGCCTCGACACACGAAGTGGGGGTTGAGCAGCGACTCCTTGTTGTAGGCGAACTTCTCCATATCGGGTAGGGCCTTGGTTACGCCGCCTGCCTCGCTCAAGATAACCTCACCCGCAGCGGTATCCCACTCATAGGTGTTGCTGGTGCGGGGATAGTAGTCAATGCTGCCCTCGGCAAGCAGACAGAACTTGTAGGAGCTGCCTTGCTCAACCAGCTCGGCATCGGGGTAGAGCTGACGGAAGAGTTCGATGCGCTCGAAGGTCGCCTCGTTGTTGTGCGAGCGGCTGATGGCGATGCGCAGGGGCGAGTTGGGCTCTTTGTGGAGCGGCAGTTCGCGTGCACCCTCATAAATCTCCTTGTAGTCGAGGTCACTCTCGGGGTTGGGCACAATACCTTCGCGCAGGTAAGAGCCAAAACCCTTCTCGGTGAAGTAGAGCTTGTTGAAGTAGGGAACGTAGATGATTCCCATTACGGGGCGGTTGTCCGAAATCAGTGCGATATTGACGGTGAACTCGTTGTTGCCCTTGATGAATTCGCGTGTGCCGTCCAGCGGATCGACCATCCAGAACAGATCCCAGCCCTTGCGCTCGAAGTATTGCATCTCGCGACCCTCCTCACTGAGGATAGGCATACGGGTTTGCGACAGGTGGCTCTTGATGACATCGTGAGCGCGTCGGTCGGCAAGTGTTATGGGCGATTGGTCAGCCTTGTAGTCAACCTGATAGTTGCTTTTGTCGGGATAGACTTCGAGGATGGCGGCACCTGCGCGGATGGCGGCGTTTACGGCCATCGGCAGGAAGAATTCGCGTTGTTGAGTTGTTATGATAGTACTCATTAAATGGGGGTGTTAGTTGGTTTCAGGTAAGTTTATGTTTAGTTCAGTTCGAAGCAGAGCAGTTTGCCGTTCGAGGTGTCGGCATTGATTACCACAGGGCCGCGATAGCGTTTGCCATCGGTGTCGGTCCACACTCCTCGGGGCAGTCGCACCATTCGTTTGCCTTCGCCCGAGGGGGGAGCAATCAGATACTTGTCGCCCAGCATATATTGTGTCGAGCAATCTGCAAATCCGCTGCGGGGGAACAAATACTCCATATGTCGTGCCATAGGTTCGGCGGTCTTGACACCCTCCTCGGCCACTTGTTGGAGGTGGCCACCCATCTGGCAGCGCAGGCGCAGGTTACGCATATACTCCTCGTAGTAGGCCTTGTTGGTGATGCGCCACGGAGCGAAGTTGACCCTTGCCACAGGCATCATCAGCGATTGTTGGAGTGTGCGCAGTTTTGTCAGGTCGTCGGCGTGTGCAATGTCGATTTTGGGCACATCGGCATAGGCTGACGACACTCCCATCAGACCCGCCGTAAGCATATCGTTGATGTAGGCATAGGGCTCCTCCGACGAGGTTGTGATGCGTCCGGGGGCATAACGTTTCAGGGTTGCGGCACCGGGCACATACTCGGCCAGCGCATAGTTGCATCCCAGCGAGTACCACGCATCAAGGAAGGGTCGCTCCAAGGCTGTGCGGCCTGCAAGGGTGTGGCAGAGTTGCTCGCAGTCGAAGCGAAAGCCGTCGATGCCATACTCGCCCGAGAGTCGTTGCAGTTTGCGTTCGATATCTTGTCGGCACTCGGCTTTGGTCACATCGGCCACAGCAAAGAATCCCATCTCGCCGCTCACAAATACGGGCGCACCCGAAATCTCGCGCAGTAGTGTGCCTTGGCGCATAGCCTCGACATAGCCACGACCCGAAGCGGTGCGATAGGGCGTAACCGAGAGCATAACCTTGAATCCGAGGGCGTGCAACTTCTCGACAAAGGCTTTGGGGTCGGGATAGAAGTTGCGGTCGAAGTCCAACGAGCCGTCGAGTTGCGACCAACCTTCCGACAACACGATGATACCCGACTCGATGCCTATCTTGTGAAGCCTTTGGGCGTAATCCACAATCGCGTCGGCCGACTGCATAAATCCGAACTCCTGCTCGGTCTCAAAGATGGGCTGCGAGTAGAGCTCGCCCGACACGGGGTTTTGGCTGGGCGGGAAGTTGCGGTGGCGACACACCAGATAGGCGTCGCGCAGAGTACGGCCACCCTTCTGTGCTTTGATTTGTTCCTCGGCCGAGGTGATGACAAACTCCTTGCCGTCGAAGGCCACACCTACGGGCCACTCGCTCCAAATGTAGCGTCCTGTCGAGGAGATGAACATCGGTGCAACGGCTGCGCGTCGGCTTGCGGTGTCGGTCGATATTTCGAAAGGCTCGTTGAAGGGCTCTGCGGGTGCATTACCCACAAAGGCACCCCACCATTTCTCGCCGCGATTGACGTTGATGTGCGAGGTCTTGTAGCCCTCTTGTGCGCTGACACACAGTGTGGTGCATAGCATTAAGGCAAGCAGGGTGAAGAGTCTTTTGGTTTGAGTCGTATGTTGCATTCCGTCGGTTGCTTCGTTTTGTATAATTAACGTTGCGAAGGTACGGAAAATTTTCGGAATCTCACGATTTTTTTCGGTCTTGGGGTATAATTATTCGGAAAGGCAACACCAGCATAACTATGGGGCATATCCACCACTTGTGTCGGCTGCCCGCCACGCGGCGATAGGCCTGCCCTCCAATGGCCGCAACCACCCCCGCGAGCCACAATACCACAAGACACGCGACCACACTTTGACGCTCATCGCTACCACACAGCACCCACAACAGCGCCCCCGTACACAAGCAGTGCCACACCACCCAATCCGTCACGCTGAGGGTTGGCCGAAGCGAATCTTTGTGCCCTATGGCGAGGGTTAGGCGGCTTATGCGCGCTCCGTACGAGGCGAGGTGACGCAGGGTGTGTGTTGTGAGCTTGGGGTGTCGGCGTCGGTGTGCTGCCGAGAATCCCCCAGCCGCAACCACCACATCACCATCCATCAGTGCAATGCAACCCTGCCTCCAACCCATAAAACTCCAAATGTCGGTCAGCAGGCCACCTACTCCGCGCCCTGCCGCAAGGGTTGCACAGACCGCCTGGGCCGAGCTGTCGCACGTGCGCCACACCAACACTCGAAGCGCATCGGCTGCAAGTCGCACACCCCTTTCTACCGCCACTACAAGGTCGTAGCTCCGCACCGCCAGGGCGCAATCCATTCGTTCGGCCACAGCCTCGGCACCCGTATCCACCACAATCAGTCGGCGGTAACTGCGGCGGCGCGAACGATATAGTCTTCGAGGCGAGTGTTGCAGACTCTCTTCGATGACGGGCGCACCCATCTCAATCATCGCATAGCGCTCGGTAAGGCGTGCCAGCCGACCATCGCTCTGCACATTTCCCACAACCACCACCTCGTATCGCAGATAGTCCAATGCCAGCAGCTGTTCCAAAGCCATCTGGTCGCCATCCCAATCCACAAGCAGCGACACTCCCGGCTCACCCAGTGGGTCACTTCCCGTCAGCGGCCACAGCCCTACAAGGCGTCGCAGGCTCCACTCGCGCGCGAGTCTTATGCGCTGAATGATACTCACACCCACAACCACACCCGCCATCATCACCACAAAGGCGGAGTATATCCACACAGCCGAGGTCATAATGCGGCGTAGGTTAGGGGTTGGTCAAGACGGCGAAGGTGCGACTCCCCGAGTGATATGGCATAATCACGCAGTGCGGCCGAGGGCTCGACACTACACAGCACACGCAGGGTTGCCGATGAGTATCCTTCGGCCACAAGGTGGCGATAAAACCTTTTGCGGTGGGTGTAGCCGAGGCGTGCAACAGCCCCCGCAACCGAACGGCGCGATACGGCGAGTTGCAGTGCCGTTAAGGCGTAGAGCGACTCTTCGACCAGCTCGTCGTCGCAGGTGTCAACCAGTCGGCGGATGTCGGTGGCTGCCTCCTCGCAACGGAAACGGCGCACAGCGGCAAGTCCCACACGCACCGACGCTGGGTCGGCCGAGTGGAGCGCACACTGATAGTCAGATGTCCCGAAGCGGCGGCTGTGCATCTCAACGCCCACAGCCAGCGCCACCGTCGAGAGTGTATGCCCCGCAAGGTGACGCACCGCAACCGAGGTGTCGGAGATGCGAAGCGTGGAGTGGGCAAACAGCATTTGAGATGCAAGGTCACAACCTCCACTCACCCCCGCATCAATGTCTATTCCCGACTGCATAGTCATCAGCGCATACACCGCGCGGGTGTGGCGTGCACATCTGCGCACACGTCGCGTAATGTATGTGTCAAGTCCGAGGTGGTGGGCCAGACGCGCCACCCGTCGCGGGTCGTAGCCCGAGGTGAGCGAGCATATCGAGTGGAGCAGTGTGAGCAGTGCCTCGTAGTTGTGCGCGCACTCGGCCGAGGGTAGGGGAGTGTTGTCGAACAAATAGCTGCATAGGCGTGTAGCACAACCGCTACCGCTCTCGCGCATCCATTGGCGCCCAGCCCGCAGCCGCCTTTGCCACACCAACTCCCTCCACATCAGGGTCGCGGCTGTGATGGCCAGCACCACCAGCGTTATTATCAGCATAGTCATCGTGTGGGGCGCAGTTTGCGTCGCAGTCGGCAGGGCTCGACGGGCAGCGACAGATACTGATTTATGCCTTGTTCGAGCGCTCCGAGTACCGCCTGCTCCTCGCACGAGGGACTTAATATCATCACTCGGCGCGGGTGCTTGATCACACCCGACAGAGTGTCGCCTCCCACCGCCAGCACAACATCAAAGGCCTCGATATCGCACTCCGCAACCTCGCTCACCGCAGTGACACACACCACCTCGCACCCCAGCGGCGCGACCACTCCTTGCAAGGCACATCTGTCGGCAGGTGCGCCCCCCACAATAAGAATTCTCATAGTCCAAGTCGTTAGAACTCCATCCCCGAATCCAAAAACCACACCACAAACCCCTCTTGTGGGGCATTTTTTTTGGCGCTGACAGGTTGATAATCTGATAGAAAAGCCGTACCTTTGTCGGATAAGTGCAAAACGAATATTAATACAAAATCATACAACTATGAAAAAACTTTTAGTAATCCTCTCGTTTGCCCTCTTTATGGCGGGCTGCACCACTGCTGACATCGAAAAGGAGATTGAAGAACTCCGCACCGAATTGCAGAACCAAAAGAACCTCATCGAGTCGTTGCAACAAAGCAACACCATCCTCGACGTTGAGGAGGGCAACGGCGAATACACAATCTATTTCAGCAACGACACCTCGCTCACACTCAAAGATGGCAAAACTCCCATTGTTGCTATCGGCAGCAACGGCAACTGGACTATCAACGGCGCAGACACAGGCGTAAACGCCGCGGCTTCGAAGGTTACCATCGGCGACAACGGCAACTGGTTTATCGATGGCACCGACACCGAGATTAGTGCAGTACCTCAAACACCGGAGGTGGTAAACTCTGTTGTGGGTGTAGTTGATGGCGAGGAGGAGGTTGTTTTTCACTTCTCGGACGGCACTTCGATTGCTATTGCCAAAGGTAGTAACGTAGCAGCAGGTCGCACCTTCGCAGAGCGCCCCGCAAAAGGTATCGAGAACTTCTCGGTTCAAGTAAACTACTACCTCGAAGACAACGACAAGACTTCGGCTGGTGTTAAACAAGACGGCATCAAAACCTACAAAGACTATGGTGTGATTGCTCTGCCCGAGAACTACTCGACCGACCCCAACAAACCCACACGTCTGATTATCCTCTGCCAAGGTACAGGCGAGCGTACAGGCGCAAGCACCAACCCCGTAAGCGCCAACAACCACGGCTGGAAATACTTCCTGGCCAAAGGTTATGCCGTTATGGATATGAACGGTATGGCTCCCGAGTGGGGTGCAGCACAAGGTTTCCCTGTGACCGACCAACACTATGCCAACAAATATCTGTTGCAAAGCTACAAGAAGGGTTACAACTACGTTATGGAGAAGTATAACCTCCACAAAGAGGTATTCGTGATGGGTATCTCGATGGGTGGCGGTGCTTCGACCCTGATTGTACAACACAAGATTCTGCCCGTAATCGCACAAGCAGGTTTCTGCCCCGCGCTGTCGGTTTACAAAAACAACTATATGCAACCCTGGGGTGGCACCAACCAAGCTCGCACTATCGCAGGTCAATACAACTTCCCCAACTGGAAGAACGCAACCCTTGACCAACAATACTTCCTCGACAACTACGACAAGGTGGTGGGTTACGACAACCTGATGATTAACACCATCGGTTCGGCCGAGATGAAGGCACAAGCCAACGAGAACTACAACAACGACGCCGAGCGTGAGGCCTATATGTCGCTGAGCAAAATCTATCCCTGCCCCATCAAAATCTGGCACGCAGCGGACGACACCGTTGTTGCTTACCGCTACTCGGAGTTTATGATTCAGATGATTAAGAACGCTGGTGGCAACGCAACTCTGCGTACAATGTCCAGCGGCGGTCACATTGGTGGTTGGAATAACGCCAAAGACCAAATTTCGGACACCGACATTAACGGCAAGACCATCAAAACCTCGATTCCTTTCTACGAGGCTATGCGTTTTATCCAACGCTACGAATAACAAATGACGTTACGAACTTTTCTGATAGTGGTTGCTACGATTGTGGCAACCACTGCTTGTAATCGCCCTACCGAACGCAATCTTGCCGAGTGCGACTCGTTCGAGAAGGCCGTTCCCGTGTGGGCCGAGGGTCGCCACACCGAAAAGAATCTCAACTTGGCTTTCCGTCAGATAATCCCCGCCAAACGTGTGGGCGAGGCCTACATCCGCATTGCCGCATCGTCGAACTATCGCCTGCGTATCAACGGCGAGTTTGTGGCACACGGCCCTTGTGTGGCGGCTCACGGATTCTATCGCGTGGATTGCTACGACATCCGCCCCTACTTGCGTCGCGGCCAGAACATCGTCGCCCTCGAAGTGGCGGGCTACAACGAGCAGAGCTACTACCTGCTCGACCAACCCTCGTTCCTGCAAGCCGAGGTGGAGTTGAATGGCACGGTTGTGGCGGCTACGGGCTCGGAGTTCGCGGCCTATGAGCTTGGCCAACGCAAGGCCGATGTTCCGAGGTTGAGTTTCCAACGCCCCTCGATTGAGGACTACACCCTCACCCCCGACTTCGACGAGTGGACATGCAACACCGAGTGGCAAGGCGCCGAGTGTGTGGCCCAAGCCAAGCAAGAGCCCAAACAGCTCATTGTTCGTCGCGTGCCCTATCCCGACTACACTGTGCACGAAGCCGTGGCAGTGGAGGATAACCCCAATATCTACAAGTTCAAGTGCAACAGCACGGGATTTCTGGGTCTGGAAGTGACGGTCGAGGATACCGTGCGCCTGAAACTGATGTTCGACGAGCTGCGCAACGCCGACGGCACGGTGGGACGACACGCCCAGTTCGACGGCCGTATGTTCTACACCCTTGCGCCCGGACGCTATTCGCTCGAAAGCCACGAGCCCTACACAATGCAGTACCTCGATGTGATTGTCGAGAAGGGCGGCCCTTGCACCGTCGAGCGCGTCTATATGCGCGACTACTGCAACTCCGACGTGAGCCGCGGTGAGTTCTGCTCCGACCGCGACGACCTGAACCGACTCTTTGAGGCCGCGCGCGAAACCTATCGCCAAAACGCCCTCGACATCTTTATGGACTGCCCCTCGCGCGAACGCGCAGGATGGCTGTGCGACAGCTACTTTACGGCTCGCGTGGCGTTCGACCTTGCGGGACACACTCGCTTGGAGCACAACTTCATCGAGAACTATCTGCTGCCCGAGGGCTTCGACGACATCGACGCGGGTATGCTGCCTATGTGTTACCCCGCCGACCACTGGAATCACAACTACATCCCCAACTGGGCAATGTGGTTTGTGTTGGAGTTGGAGGAGTATCTGGCTCGCAGCGGCGACCGCGCAACCATCGACCAAGCTCGCGCGCGCGTGTATGATTTAGTGGAGTATTTCGAGCGCTATCTCAACAGCGACGGACTGCTGGAACGCCTCGACAAGTGGATTTTTGTGGAGTGGTCGGCCGCCAACCGCTATGTGCAGGATGTCAACTACCCCAGCAATATGCTCTACGCCGAGATGTTGGATGTGGTGGGCCGCCTCTACGACGACCCCGAGCGCAGCAGTCAGGCCGAGGCTATTCGCCAAACCATTCGCGAGCAGGCCTTCGACGGCGAGTACTTTATCGACAACGCCACACGCACCCCCGACGGAGCGCTGCAACTCACGGGCAACCACACCGAGACCTGTCAATACTACGCCTTCTACTTTGGCATTGCAACCCCCACAACCTATCCCGAACTGTGGGCGCGTCTGCGTGACGAGTTTGGCCCCGCCCGCAAGCAGAACAACCCCTATCCCGATGTGCCCTTCTCCAACGCCTTCATCGGCAACTACCTGCGCTTGGAACTCCTCTCGCGCGAGGGGCGCTCGGCCCAAATCCTCGATGAGTCCATCGCCGAGTACCTCAAAATGGCCGAGCAGACGGGAACTCTCTGGGAACACCTCTCGCCCACGGCAAGTTGCTGCCACGGATTCGCCTCGCACGTCATCCGCGTGCTGAACCGCGATGTGTTGGGTGTTTATAGCATCGACCCTGTGCGCAAAGTAGTAACTCTTCGCTTTGCCGACTGTGGCCTTGCGGAGTGCCGCGGCTCAATCCCCGTAGGCGAGCAGAGCGTCAATATCCGCTGGAAAGCCACCCCCGACGGCCTCCGAGTGAAACTTTCGCTCCCCGAAGGCTACAATTACGAACTTTTGCCCTCCGACCGCCCTGTTAAGGTTAGCTTGTAAACGCGCAAAATGCTGTGATAGAGCAAAAAAGAGAGAGGTTTGTGGCCGGGTAGGTGTTGTAAGCGACTGCCACTATCGAAAAAAATAATAAAAAAAGGTGGAAAAATAGTTGAGTAAATATTTTTTTTACTAACTTTGAAGATACAAAACAACCTTCAAGGGTCGAAAATTATTAACTAAAAACATAAAAGTTATGAAAAAGTTTCTTCTTACCTTGGCAGTATGCCTTTGCGCAGCATTCAGCGCACAAGCACAAAACTGGGCAGTCGGTGGTCGCGTAAGCGCAGGTCTTCAAGCACAAGCTTCGTATCACTTCTCGAACGAGAACTACGTTGAGGGCCGTCTGGGTATGACTGCGTTGGCTGGTTTGAGCGCAGATTTCACCGCTTTGTATATGTGGAACGTAGCCAATATGGATTGGACTCCTTCGGCCGGTCAATGGTTTGTTGACCTCGGTTGTGGTGCCGCAGTTGGTGGTCACGCTGCAAATGCGATGTTCTTTGGTGCTGTAGGTAGTGCTAAACTTGGTATCAAGTTCGACAACGCTCCTATCCGTCTGGCACTGGATTGGTCGCCCGTTATGGGTGTTTATGCTGGCGAGTTCTTCCCTGCTGGTTTTGGTAACCTCGGTATCTCGGCAGTTTACTGCTTCTAATCCATCCGACCAAAAGAGTTAAGGCCGTTGCTTATGCGACGGCCTTTTTCTTATATATATGTATAAAGAGAAGGGGCTGACCACATTGGACAGCCCCTCTCTTTTATGAAAGTGCTCGATTAGAGAGCTTGTGCAATCTTGCTGAACTCCTCGGTCGAAACACTCTTGTTGCTAACCTTGATCATAGGTTTAACAGCAGCAACAACTTTCTCCTCGGTGAGTTTGTCGTAGATTTTTTGAGCCTCCTCTTTGTTCGACAGAATGCTCTTTGCATAGCCGGTCAGAGTCTCCTCGGGTACGGTACCCATACCATATTGAGCGAATTGCATTTGAGCCAGAGCTTTTGCCTCGGTCAGCATATCCTCCTCGCCTACGGTCAGGTTGAGAGTGGTCTCGTAGTGTTTGCGGATGATGTTCCAGGTCATCATCTTAACGAAACCTGCGAAGTCTTGCTCAATCTCCTCCATCGAGAATTTGCCCTCGTTGATAACATACAACCAACGTTTCAAGAACGCCTCGGGAAGTTGCAGACCTGCTTTCTCAATCAGGTAGTTGCGCAGTTGTGCGGTGAATAGGTATTTGCTCTCGCGATCCAGCTCCTCCTCGATTTGACCGGTCAGGAATTTGTCCAGACCTGCCTCGTCGGTTACGTTGCCTGCGGGGAAAGCAAGTTTGAAGAACTCCTCGTTCAACTCGGGCTCAACGAATTTGCGGATTTTGGTGATCTCTACGGTGAACTCGGGTTTAACGCTCTCCAACTCCTCGTCTTTGAGGCTCAGCATCGAAGCACGTTGTGCGGGGTTTTTGTAGAGCTCGTTGATGTTAACCTCAACTTTGTCGCCTACTTTTTTGCCCAAGAAGGGTTTGCGCTCCTCGTCCGACATCGAGATCAGGCCGATGTAAGCGTCCTCTACGCGCAACTCACCGTTGTCGAGGGTTGCGGTGATAGCCTCGTCGCTCTCAACGCTCTCAACGTCAGCCAGGCGGCCGAAGCGGCGGAGGAAGTTGGTGCGGTAGTTGCTTTTCACGTCATCGGCAACTTTGATTTTGTAGTAGGTCATTTTGTCGCTCTCTTTGCTCAGCTCCAGCTCTACTTTGGGAGCCAGACCCAGCTCGTAGTGGAACTCGTGCTCGGTGTTGTTGTCGAAATCGAGCTCGGGTTGGTTCTCTGCGGGGAGGATGTCACCTACGAAATCGATGTTGTTCTCTTTAACATACTCATACACGCTGTCGGTAGCTTTGCGGTAAGCAGCCTCAGCAACAACGCCTTTGCGATAGAGTTTGTTTACGATAGATGCGGGTACTTTGCCGGGGCGGAATCCGGGGATGTTAGCCTTGCGGCGGTACTCTTTGAGGGTTTTCTCTACTTGTTCGTTGTAGTCAGCCTCTTGAACGGTAACCTTTACCAATACGGTCAGGTCTTGGTTTTCTTGCTTTACGATATTCATATTCTTACTTTGATAGTTTTGTCGTTAATTGGGCTTTGGTTTTGACCAAAACAGACCGCAAAGATAACCCATTTTCCGAAACTATCCAACCCGACCCCCTATTTTGTTAAAAAATATATAATACGCGCGCGAAATCCGCAAAAAACATTTACCTTTGTAGGTTGGAAGGTTGTGGCCTTGTTTAAGTACGGAAAAATACAATCAAATCATAATGAAATATCTAAAACTGCGAGATTTTGCAATCCTGACTTTGTTGGTCGGATTTGCGTTTGCGATGGGTGGATGTACGCCCCCCGCGCCCGAACCCAATGACCCTAACAGTGGAATCATTGATCCGTCGAGCCCCGATTTTCACCGTGTGCTGGTGAACTGCGAGGAGTTGATGCTCGGACCTGCCGACACTACGGTTACCGTAACCGTGATGGCCGACTGCGAATGGGCTATCGAGGGTCTTACCTACTGGTGTCGCACCAACCCCACCGAGGCGTTTGAGGGCGAGACCGTTATGGAGATTTCGGTTGGCGCCAACCGCGAGGGTGAGGTGCGTACCACAACCCTCACATTCGATGCCGATGCTCAAATCAAAGAGAGCATCACCATCACCCAACGCAGTTTTGTGGATGTGACCGCTATGCAGACCTACTTCGAGGCAGATAATACGGGTGGCACTTTCAGCACCGAAATCGTTTCGGATGTCGAGTGGTCGATTGCGGGTGTTCCCGATTGGATTACCCTGCAACCCAGCAAGGGCGACAAGGGCGAGAGCGTGCTGACCATCGAGGTTGCTCCCAACAATGCGATTGAGGGCCGCTCGGCCGAGTTGTATTTCGAGGGTGTGTTCGACTCTTCCGACACTCTGCGTGTGGTACAAGCAGGTACCTTTGTTTTTGAGTCGAGTGTTTCGGGTGTGCACGAATCGCCTATTGCGGGCGACACCATTGCCGTCGAGATGCGCAGCAATGTGGACTATACCATCAAATCGTCGCAACCCTGGATTCGCCTTTCGGCAACCGAGGGCAAGGCCGACCAGAATACCACTTCGTTCAACGTGTATGTGGGTCAAAACTATACCGAGGCTCGCGAGGGTCTTGTGACCATCTCGGCTGTTGGCATTGATTCGGTGTTTGTCATCAACATCGCGCAAGCGGGTACAGAGTCGGCAGGTGGTAACAGCTTTGTTCGCTTCCGTTTCCTGCGCTCTTACAACCCATCTTTGAGCAAGGATGTGGATATGACCATTGCGGGCGACTCCATCGTGGGACTCATTCCCGACCTTGCAGTGGATATGACCTCGCTGATTCCCACCTTCTCGGTGAGCAATAACGCACAGGTCTATGTGGGCAATTTGCGTCAAAACTCGGGCAAGAACAAGCAGGACTTCTCCAAACGTATTCAATATACTGTGGTTGCCGAGAATGGCAAGGAGCGCATCTATACCGTTGCAGCCCACCACTTTACAGGACTTCCTATTCTCTATATCGACACCAATAGCGGTCAGGAGATTGCATCGAAAACCGTGTGGGAGGGTGCGACCTATCGTCTGGATGGAGGTCTTAATCACGAGGATATTCCCCAAACTGCACTCCAAGTGAAGGGCCGCGGCAACTCGTCGTGGAGCACCTTCCTCAAAAAACGTTCATACAATATGAAACTCGAGGAGCGCACCGAGATGTGCGGTATGCCCGAGCACAAACGCTGGTGTCTTATCAGCAACTATCGCGACAAAACCCTGCTGCGTAACCAAGTGGCTATGGAGCTCGGTCGTGTGACCCAACTCGAATGGGTTCCGCGCGGTGTGCAGGTGGAGCTTGTCAAGAACGGCACCCACCGTGGTGTCTATCTGTTGAGCGAGCAAATTCGCATCGACGAGAACCGCGTGAATATCAACGAGATGCACAAAGAGGATGTGTCGGGAGAGGCCATTACGGGAGGTTATGTGCTGGAGGTTGACCGCTATGGCGACAGCGACACCCACTCGTTCACTTCGAACTATATGACAGGCACACTCTACGAGGCCGACAACAAGAGCCTTGTGCACGTCAAGATTCCCTCGATTGAGGATGGCAATGCCGAGCAGTTCAGCTACATCGAGAATCACTTCCGCAAAGCCGAGGAGGCTATCTGCAACAATGGCGGTGATTGGACCGAGGCGCTCTCTACCTACATCGACCTCGGCTCGATTGTTGACCAATGGCTCATCTACGAGATTACCGCAACTCCCGAGCCTGCGCGTGGTCCGTACAGCTTCTATATGTACAAAAAGCAGGGCGACACCAAGTTCTATGGTGGCCCTCTGTGGGACTTCGACTTTATGTCGTTCATCCGCACAACCCAAAACCAATGGGTCAACAAGACTGCGGGATGGATTCCCTTCTTGTGGGACTGCCCCGAGTTCAAGGCTACCGTCAAGGCCCACTGGGATATGTACAAAGCCGATTTCTACGACATTCAAAGCCGCTACATCGATGAGCAAGAGCAATATCTGCTCCAATCGGCTGCGGCTAACTGGGCTATCCACCACCAAAACCTGATGGACGACGGCCGCCGCGAGAATGGCGACGAGACGCTCTCGTCAACCGACGCAATCCAACGTCTGCGCGAGGTGCTCAAATATCGCCTCGACTGGCTGGATGTTCGCTTCCAGGATTGGGGCAACGCGGGTGGCAACGCAACCATCGCACCTCTGCCCGGCGACGATTCGGACAAGGATAAGGAGGATTTCTGGAACTAACGCTTAAAAGACACGACACAAGTTATGAAACAACTTAAATATATGGCACTTGCGGCTGTGGCCTTTGTGGCTGCCGCGTGTAACAACGACTATCAACCCCGCCCCGAGGGAAGCTTCGAGGTGACGGCTTCGGCCGAGTGTACAGGCTCTCGTACCACAATCGCAGCCGACAACTCGCTGACTTGGAGCGATAGCGATGCATTGGGTATCTATGTGGAAGGCCTCCAAAATAACCGCGGATTCTATCGTTCGCAAGGCCTTTTCAAGGGTAGCTTCGCCTATCTTGGCAACTCTCCTGAGTCGGCAACCTTCCGCGCCTACTATCCCTATACCCAACACAACAATGGTTACAGAATCACAGCAGTGTTGCCTTCGGAGCAAAATGCTCTGTTCGACGGCTCGGCCGACTTTATGATTTCGGAGCCGCTGACCAGAACCTACACCGAGGATAGCAAGATGGATGACCTTGCATTCAACTTCCCTGCCGACGGCCACTTGTTCACCGTTTTGCGCCTGACCCTGGCTGATGGCGACGAAAACGTGCTTGCCAATGAGTACGTTTCGTCGGTGCGCATCTCCTCGGAGGGTAATGTGCTGGCCGGTACCTTCAATGTGGATATGCGCGACGCCTCGAACGTTGTGAATTTCACTGACCCCAAAGACTATGTGAACCTGACCTTCGAGAGCGGACGTCCCACACTTGCCAACCCCGTGACTGTCTATGCTGTTGTGCGACCCACCGACGAGGGCAAACCTATCTCGCTGACTATCGAGGTTGTGGTGGGCAATGGTAAGGCGGTGTTCACCTCGCCCAACGTGGAACTGAAACGTTCGACCGTCAAGGAACTTCCCACGATTGTTGTGGCCGACAAGTGGATTAAATCCGAGAGCGAGAATGGCGCGTTCCTCGATGAGAAACTGCTCTCCTATCTTATTAAGAATTACGACTCTAACAACGATGGCCTGCTCTCGGCAACCGAGTTGGAAGCTGTTACCGAATTGTCGATTTCGAGCCTGGGTGTGACCAAGCTTGCAGGTCTCGAAAAACTTCCCAACCTTGTGCTGCTCGATTGCTCGGGCAACGAGATTCCCACGCTCGATTTGTCGGGTTGCACCAAACTCTCCACACTGATTATCGATAACATCACCTTTGCAAATATAAATCTATCGAAGAATGCGGCTCTGCGCTCCATCAGCGCGCAAGGCATTGTGGCTACGGATTTCAATCTTTCGGGCTGTACCGAGTTGGTTGAGCTGAATATCACAGGCGCAAACATCGACAAACTGACCCTCGATGGTCTAAATAAATTCACAACTTTGTACAAGGGTAATGTTTCTCGCCTCTCGGCCAAGAACTGTAAGGCTCTTAATTCGTTGGAGCTTGTCAGCATCGGTCTGAACTCGCTCGACCTTACGGGTTGTACCGCGCTCCTCACTCTCGATTGCTACGACAATGCCGAACTGTCGAGTCTGACTGTCAAGGGCTGTACTGCGCTGACTACCATTATGACTCGTCAGTGTGCGTTCACTTCGCTCGATTTGAGCGGTTTGAGGTCGCTGGTAACCATCTACTGCCAACGTAACAACCTGAGCTCGGTGGACTTGACAGGCTGTGTGGCTCTCTCGAACTTCTATGCCCACACCAACAAGTGGGTCGAGATTGACCTGTCGTCGTGTACCGCAATTTCGTCGGTGAACGTCAAGGATACCCCCACCTGCAAGAAGATTATTTTGCCCGCAGGCAAAAACGCCTCGATTGTCAACTGCGAGGGTAGCTCGCCTCAAATCGTTATAGGTAAGTAACAAAGTTGCCTAATAAGGTGATTTCTTCGGCTGCAGATGCGTAGGACGCGCTCTGGTCGCAGATTACAGTGATAATAAAAATATTTAAAAAGGTAAATTTATTTGGTGAAATCCAATAAGTTTACTAAATTTGCACCAAAATTGACTGTTAGATAGATAACACAAGAAGTTTAACACTAAATATTTAGCAAAATTATGTCGAAAATTAAAATTGGTATCAACGGTTTCGGACGTATCGGCCGTTTGGTATTCCGTGCTGCTTGCAACAACGCAGACACTATCGAGGTAGTAGGTATCAACGACTTGGTACCCGTTGAGTACATGGCTTACATGCTGAAATACGACTCGGTTCACGGTCGTTTCAACGGTACTGTAGAGGTTGAGGATGGTAAACTCGTAGTTAACGGCAACGCTATCCGCGTAACCGCTGAGAAAAACCCCGCTGACCTGAAATGGAACGAGGTAGGTGCTGAGTACGTAGTTGAGTCGACCGGTCTGTTCTTGACCAAAGAGAAAGCTGAGGCTCACATCGCTGCTGGTGCTAAATACGTTGTTATGTCGGCTCCCTCGAAAGATGATACCCCCATGTTCGTATGCGGTGTAAACACCGATACTTACGCTGGCCAAACCATCGTTTCGAACGCATCGTGCACCACCAACTGCTTGGCTCCCCTTGCAAAAGTTATCAACGACAAATTCGGTATCATCGAGGGTCTTATGACCACCGTTCACGCTACCACCGCAACTCAAAAAACTGTTGACGGTCCTTCGTTGAAAGACTGGCGTGGTGGCCGTGCTGCTGGCGGCAACATCATCCCTTCGAGCACCGGTGCTGCTAAAGCTGTAGGTAAAGTTATTCCTTCGTTGAATGGCAAACTTACCGGTATGGCATTCCGTGTTCCCACCCTCGACGTTTCGGTTGTTGACCTGACCTGCCGTTTGGAGAAAGGCGCTACCTACGAGGAGATCAAAGCTGCTATGAAAGCTGCTTCGGAGAACGAGTTCAAAGGTATCATCGAGTACACTGAGGACGACGTAGTTTCGACCGACTTCACCGGTGACGCTAACACTTCGATTTTCGATGCAAAAGCTGGTATCGCTTTGAACGACAACTTCGTTAAACTCGTAGCTTGGTACGACAACGAGTGGGGTTACTCGAACAAAGTTATCATGCTGATCCAAAAGATGTACGCTTACAACAACAAGTAGTAGCGCGCGGTTTTCAGGCCGCACATCTTAACCCAAAGGGCTGTCCGCAAGGATGGCCCTTTTTTATTATGCACGCTCTGTAGGTGGATGAGCGTAAGCGAAATAAACAAAGGGGCTGTCCTCGGTGGACAGCCCCTTCTGATTATGCTTGGGGAGTAGTGTTGTCTTATTCTGCGGTGGTTGCAAGCGGCGAGGCTTGGGTGTAAACGCGTGCGGCGAGCTCTTTGTCGAGTTGGTACATTCCGTACTTGTTGCCTTCGACCGACTCCACTGCGAAAATCATATCGCGAGCCGACTCCTCTTCCTCGACTTGCTCGTCGATGAACCAAACCAGCATATTGCTCGATGCGAAGTCGCGGTCCTCGGCTGCGATGGCTGCAAGGTTGTTAATCAGCGAGGTAACCACCTTCTCGTGACGGAGAGTCTCTTGGTACATTTCGAGTACCGAATTCCACGCGGTACGCACCTCGGCGATGGGTTTGAGCTCCACTTTTGCGTCGCGCGAGTTGAGGTAGTTCATAAGTATGCGAGCGTGATCTTGCTCTTCGAGCCATTGAACGTAGAACCAGTTGGCAACACCTTTCAGGCCTTTGGCCTCGGCGTCCATCGACATCGACAGATAGAGATAAGCCGACCACAGTTCGGCATTGATTTGCTCATTGATAGCTGCGTGCAATTTTTGACTTAACATAGTTGTATGGTTTTAGGTTGATTAATGATTCTTGATATTCTGTTTTCTTATTGCAAATATAGTGCGCGGCTGGCGTAAATCCTAATATTTTCAATCACTTGTTTTTATGTCAATATAAGGTAATCTTATATATGCCAATCGCGCGCATCAGAAGGGTTTTTCCGATGCGCGCGATAGCAATTTTTTTCGTGACTACTTGCCGAGCGAGAGCCAAGTGGTGTAGAATGTTCCCGCTTGACCTGCGCTTGCGAAGTCGCACAGCGTGATTTGGTGGCCTTGACCGTCGGTGGCCTTCACAAGCAGGTTGGCGGTCGGGTAGAGCGTGTCATCCGACGTTGCGGGCTGCAAGGTGAGGGTCTTGGGGTCGATAGCGGTGTCGCCAGTGTAGGCTTCCGAGTCGTAGCGTTGGTCGAGGGTGAGCAGGATGGGGCCAGTGTAGATCGACACACGACCTTCGAGGTTGCGCTTGCCGTGCCAGAAGTGGGGCGTCATATCGAAGTTGATAGTGATGTTCTCGGTGCCTTTGAGGTTGCCCAAATCGAGATATTCACCACTCTTCACGCTGGGAATCTCCTTGCCATTTCGTACTACGCGGGTGTTTTTCGACCACGCGGGGATACGCAGACGCAGGATTTTCAGGCCCTTGGTCTTGATTTGCAGGTTGATGTCGCCACCAAAGGGATAAGCACCCGTTTGGTTTACGCTGATGGTCTTGCCCTCGGGGGTGCGGAGGGTGGTGTTCGAGGGGCCGTAGTAGTTTACGGTCAGTATATTCTCGTCAACATACATACCCCATTGGCTGAGCATACCCAATCCGCGAGGACCGTTCACCGAACAGCAGTTCAGCTCGCTGCTGCCCGCCACGGCTTGGAATACGATGTCGTGTCCGCTGGCGCGTTTCTCGCCCAACATAGGGGTGTTGTAGGTGAAGTTGCGACCCGAGGGGTGTTGTGCGCCCAGCAGTGCGTTCCAGGTGGCAAGCTCCAACTCGTCGGCAACCATCGCATCGTGGGTCATATCGAGCATATCCACGCACAGAGCCATCCACGCAATGGTGCAGCAGGTCTCAATGGCGCGGGTGTCGTAGGGGTTGCCGCAAGCAGCCTCGCCCGACGAGAAACCTCCCGTGTTGTGGCGGTCGTAGGCCTGAACACTCTTCCAGATGTTGGTGAATGCCTTTTTGTACTCATCTTTGCCTGTCATACGAGCACTCTCGCGAATGGTCTCAACCGCGTGCAGACACTCCCAGCGGTGGCGGCGCATCTGATAGAAGGGTACGTTCTCCAAACCAGCGCGATAATAGTCGCCACCTTGCTCCGTTGCAAAGTTCTCGTAGGCGTAATCCACCATTTGCAAGTAGCGAGGGTCGCCCTCCATTTGGTAGAGCAGTGCGAAGATGTGACCAATGGCAGCGTCGGTGCCGTCCTTCTCCTCGTTAATGATATTTTTATTGACATAGAAGAAGTTGTACAAGCAGTCGGCAGCTTTGAGCATAACATCGCGCGCCTGAGTGTTGCCAGTGATGTAGTAGCAGTGGTACAGACCGAGCATTGTGTGGTAGTGTCCCCACGCGTCCCAAATCTCGCCCAGACGACCAGGTGCCAAACCTTTCAACTTCAAGTGGTCGGGCCACACGCCAATGTAGCCGTCGGTGTCTTGGTATTTAGCCAGTTGCGACACCACATAGTTGATGGCTTGAAGCAGACGCTCGTCGCGCGACATTTGATAGCACAATGCGGCGTTGGTCAGGTACTTACCTGCAAACTCACCGTACCATTTTACGATGATTTGATGCTTGTCGTTGCGACGTGCAAACATCTCCAACATTCCAGGGTTGGCATAGGGTGCGGGCAGCAACCATTGTTCGAGGTTGCCCTCGATGCGCTCGCCCATAACTCCGTCAAATGTCATCTTTTGGATGTCGCATCTCAACTGTGCGCGTGCAGTCACTTGTGCCAAGCAGAGCAACATAGCGCATAAAATAATTTTTCTCATTGTTTAAATATTTAAAGGTGTTTTGTTGAATATGCTAAAAATAAAGGGCGTGTCGAGCGACACGCCCTTGTAAGAATATGTGTTGCGACTATTTCATAATGAACTCATCCATCTTGGCAGTCTTGTAGATTTGGGTTTTACCCTCCTCGTCGGAATATACAACCAGGAAGTGGCAGAGTTGACCCATACGGCGCTCATACCAATTCAGTTGTGCGGGGTCGCCCATAGTCATCAGCATTGTTGCGAAGGCGTCGGCACGTGCACAGGTGGGAGCAATAACGCTCACCGAAAGGAACGAACTCTCTTGCGGACGACCTGTCAGCGCGTTCAAAGTGTGCACCACACGTTGGCCGTTTTCCTTGGTGTAGTAGTTTCGATAGTTGCCCGAAGTTGCAACCGATGTGCCAGTCGGAATGCTCAGATTTACAATGGTTTGCTCGGCTTCGGGGTGGGTGCCGTAGTCGGGGTTGTCGATGCCTACGCGCCACATTGTTCCGCGTGCGCTGATACCCTTGCAACGCACCTCGCCACCAATCTCCACGAGGTAGTTTTTGATGCCTTTGTCGTCGAGCATTTGGCACATTTTGTCAACGGTGTGACCCTTAGCAACCGAGCTGAGGTCGATTTGAATACGGGGGTCATCCTTGAAGATTCGCGAGTAGCGGATGCGGATTTTGTTTTGGTCAACGAACTGCAAAACCGAGTCGATTTGCGCTTGTGTGGGCTCGACCTCGCGGCGACCCGAAGGGCCGAATCCCCACAGGTCAACAAGGGGTGCAACGGTTACGTCGTACATACCTTTCGAGAAGATGAAAGCGGTGCGCGCCTGATTGATACAAGTCTCAAAATCATTGGTTACAAGGGTGGCTTCACCACGGTTGAAACGGCTGATTTGCGAGTTGGGATTGAAAATCGACAGAGTGGTGTCGATTTGGGTCAGAACCTCGTCGATGCATTGTTGCATATCGGCTGTGGGCGACTGCATAATGATGTGATAGGTAGTGCCTTGTGTCTGTCCGTTGAAGAACTCGTATTTCTTGTTGCAGCTCGCGAGAGTCAGCGCCGCAGCAACAATGACAAAAAGTTTTTTCATAGCTTTTATTTGATTTTTCGTATTATCAAGTCCCACAAAAGTACATTTTTTTGCGAATAATGACAAATTTTCTTAATATATGGTAGAAACTTTTCACTAAACTTTTGTTTTCCACAAATAAAACCATTAACTTTGCGGCACGCTTTGGCGTAATTCGGTAAGGCGGATACGTCGTAAAGTGGAACCATAATCAACAATTTTATTATGAGCTATTTATCAGCAGAAAAAAAGCAAGAGCTTTTCGGTCAGTACGGAAAGTCTAACACCGACACCGGTTCGCCTGAGAGCCAAATCGCGCTGTTTACCTACCGTATCAGCCACCTTACACAACACCTCAAATCGAACCGCAAGGACTTCGGTACTCAACGTGCCCTGCTCCGCTTGGTAGGTAAACGCCGCCAATTGTTGGAGTACCTCAAAGAGGTTGATATCGAGCGCTACCGCGCAATTATCAAGGCTCTGAACCTCCGTAAGTAATTCGGTTGAGGTGCGATTCGGCGGAAGATGCCTCGCAAGAGCCCTTGTGCCACTTGTGACGGATGCATCGCTAATTTCGACCGACTCGCGTAGAGAAATGGGGTTGTTCAAGCAGTTTGACCAACCCCTTTTTCAAGGATACACAAGAAGAAAAAGATAAATTTAAGACGAAATGATGTACAACGCAACACAAAAGGTGATTAAACTCGACGAGAACAGAGAGATTATCATCGAGACCGGCAAGTTGGCTAAACAAGCCGACGGTGCCGTAGTGGTAAAACAGGGCGATACTATGCTGCTCGCAACTGTTGTTGCCGCAAAGGACGCAAAACCCGACACTGACTTTATGCCTCTGCAAGTCGATTATAAAGAGAAATACGCAGCTTGCGGACGCTTCCCCGGCGGCTTCCTCAAACGTGAGGCTCGTCCCGGTGACAACGAGATTCTGGTTGCTCGTCTGGTTGACCGCGCTTTGCGCCCCCTGTTCCCCTCGGACTATCACGCAGAGGTGTTCGTGACCGTAAACCTGATTTCGGCAGACAAAGATATTCAAGCTGACGCGCTGGCTGGTCTGGCTGCTTCGGCTGCACTCGCAGTTTCGGATATCCCCTTCGGCGGTCCTATCTCGGAGGTGCGCGTAGCTCGCCTGAACGGTGAGTTCGTAATCAACCCCACCTTCTCGCAAATGAAAGATGTTGACCTCGACCTGATGGTTGCGGGTACTATCGACAACATCTTGATGGTTGAGGGTGAGATGAACGAGGTCTCGGAGGAGGTTATGCTCGACGCTATCAAATTCGCTCACGAGGCTATCAAAACCCACTGCGCTGCTCAAATCGAGCTGAGCAAAGAGCTGGGTAAAGATGTAAAACGCACCTACTGCCACGAGGAGAACGACGAGGAGTTGCGTGCAAAAGTTATTGCCGAGACCTACGACAAGGTTTATGCAGTTGCTACCAGCGGCTCGGACAAACACTCGCGTAACGAGAGCTTCGAGGCTATCGAGGCTGAGTTCTGCGCACAGTTCACCGAGGAGGAGTTGGAGGCAAAACTCACAATGATCAAACGCTACTTCCACGACGACGTGTTGAAGAAAGCTATGCGTAATATGATTCTCGACGAGGGCAAACGTTTGGACGGCCGTAAGATGGATGAGATTCGTCCCATCTGGTGCGAGGTTGGTTACCTGCCCGCAGCTCACGGTTCGGCTATCTTCACCCGTGGTGAAACCCAATCGCTCTCGACCGTAACTCTGGGTACCAAACTCGACGAGAAACAAATCGACGAGGTGTTGGTTCAAGGCACCGAGCAATTCGTTCTGCACTATAACTTCCCTCCCTTCTCGACCGGTGAGGCTCGTCCTTCGCGTGGTTTGAGCCGTCGTGAGATTGGTCACGGTAACTTGGCTTGGCGTGCGCTGAAACCTATGGTTCCCGTAGGTGAGGAGAACCCCTATGCAGTTCGCGTAGTGTCGGATATCTTGGAGAGCAACGGTTCGTCGTCGATGGCTACCGTTTGTGCAGGTACTCTGGCTCTGATGGACGCAGGTGTTAAAATCAAGAAACCTGTGTCGGGTATCGCAATGGGTCTGATTTCGGAGGGCGACAAATACGCCGTTCTGTCGGACATCCTTGGCGACGAGGACCACTTGGGTGATATGGACTTCAAAGTAACCGGTACTCGTGACGGTATCACCGCAACCCAAATGGATATCAAGGTTGACGGTCTGTCGTACGAGGTGCTGGCAAAAGCTCTGGCACAAGCTAAAGCTGGTCGTCTGCACATTATGGACAAAATCACCGAAACTATCGCTGAGCCTCGTGAGGACTTCCGTCCCTTCGTACCCCGCATCGTTCAAATCACCATCCCCGGTGAGTTCATCGGTGCAGTTATCGGCCCCGGCGGTAAAGTTATCCAAGAGATTCAAAAGACCACTGGTACTACCATTACCATTACCGAGGTTGACCAAAAAGGTATCGTTGATATCTTCGGCGTTGACAAAGACTCGCTGGATGCAGCTCTGGCTCGTATCAAAGGCATCGTAGCTGTTCCCGAGGTTGGCGAGATATACAACGGTAAAGTTCGTTCGGTAGTTGCTTTCGGTGCATTTGTTGAGATTCTCCCCGGTAAAGATGCTCTGTTGCACATCTCGGAGATCGACTACAAACGTTTCGAGACTATGGAAGAGACCGGCATCAAAGAGGGCGATATGATTGAGGTTAAACTCATCGGCCTCGACCAAAAGACCGGCAAATACAAATTGTCGCGCAAAGTTCTGCTCGAGAAACCCGAGGGTTGGACCGAGGAGCGTCGTGAGCGCGGTGGCGATCGTGGCGAGCGTCGTGGTCCCCGCAAAGAGGGTGGCAAACCCCGCGGCGAGCGTCGTGAGCATAGCGACAAAGAGTAACAACAATAACAGGGTGCGGGTGACCGCTTTGGCCGTCCCGCGCCACTGCAACTGACAAAGACAAATTTTATTTATATTTATTTAATAGGTATTAAACAATGAAAAAAATCGTAAATCTTTGCTTGATTTTGGCCGTTGGCGTTATGGCAACTAGCTGTAACTGTATGAAAAAAATGGCTAAAAATGTGGACGACGTGGTTGTTACTTGCAACCCCGAGGTTCTGACTCTGAAAGGTAACAACGTTGTCACCGACGTTACCGTAAGCTTCCCCGAGAAGTACTACAACAAAAAAGCTATCGCTAAGGTTACTCCCGTATTGGAGTTCGAGGGCGGCAGCATCGCAGGTACTCCTCAATACTTCCAAGGTTCGAAAGTTAAAGATAACTACATCGTTATCGACAAGAAAACCGGTGGTAGCTACACTATTTCGGTTTCGATTCCCTACGATCCCCGTGCTGAGGTTTCGACTCTCGTAATGGTTATCGAGGGCCGTTGCGATGGCGACGACGCTGAGATGACCGAGGTAACTCGTGTTCCCGTTGCTGAGGGTGTTAACACTCTCCAAAACCAAGTTGATTACACATCGGCTCTGGAGATGATGAGCGACAAATACGAGAAGACCACTGTTATCAGCGAGAAAGCTGACATCATGTACACCATCAACCAATCGAATGTTCGCAAAAACCAACTTACCACCGAGCAAATCAAAGCTCTGGAGGCTTTCATCACCGAGAACGTTGACAAAGATCGCGTAACTCTGGGTAGCGTTTACGCTAACGGTTATGCATCGCCCGACGGTCCCTTGGCAATGAACGACAAACTGTCGAAAGCTCGTAGCGAGAGCGGTAAAAAAGCTCTGAGCAAAGAGCTGAAAAAAGTAGAGGGCGTTAGCTATGACGCTGCTGCTTACGGTGAGGACTGGGACGGTTTCAAACAACTGGTTGAGGCTTCGAACATCGAGGACAAAGCTATGATTCTCCAAATCCTCCAAATGACCAGCAACCCCGCTGAGCGCGATGCTCAAATCAAAAACATGAGCGCTGTGTTCGAGCAACTGGCAAAAGAGGTTCTGCCCCAACTCCGTCGCACCCAACTGGTTGCAACTGCTGAGGTTCAAAACCTGACCGACGCTGAGATCGTTGCTGCTATCGAGAAAGGTGACCTGGCTTCGCTGAGCCTGGAGCAACTGCTCTACGGTGCAACTCTGATCGAGGACGTTGCTACCAAAGCAAAAGTTTATGAGGCTGCTACCAAATTCAACGACGCTCGTGCTTACAACAACCTGGGTGTAGTAAACGCTCAAATGGGTAACTGGGCTGAGGCTGCTGCTGCTTTCGCAAAAGCTTCGTCGCTGAGCTCGGACGCTGCTATCAACAACAACCTGGCTGTTGGTGCATTGGCAGAGGGTAAAGTTGCTGAGGCAAAACAATACATCGCAGGTGCTTCGGAGGAGGCTAAAGCTCTGGCTGCTGTAGCTGAGGGTGACTACGCTGCTGCTAACGGCAAACTGACCGGCTATAATGCTGCTGTAAACTATGTATTGGAGGGTAACCTGTCGGCTGCTAAATCGGCAATCGCTGGTGACAAATCGGCTAAAGCAGAGTACCTCCGCGCTACCATCGCTTCGATGGAGGGCAATGAGAGCGAGGCTAAAGCTTACCTGAACAGCGCTATCGAGAAAAACCCCGCGCTGAAAGCTAAAGCAGAGAAAGATGTTAACCTGAAAGCTCTGCTCTAATCAGCGGATTTTCAATAACTCTGGGGCTGTCGTACGAAAGTGCGACAGCCCTTTTTTTATTCGATTTTTTTGTATTTTTGTAATGATCTTAATCGGATACTGTTATGAAAAAGTTATTTTTGATTCTTTTGGTGCTTGTCACATTCACTGCTTGCTTGGGCGGTGGTGACGCATATGACATTAAGTACGTCAACCAAACGGGAGTTGATATATATGTCAAAGGATGGCGATGGTGGCGGATGCACGATACGGCAACCGACGAGGTTGAATTAGGCCGTTCGGAAACCACTCTCCGCTGCATTGAAAACGGAAAGACTTATGTGTTTCGCACCTGCCCGGGTTGTGATTGCGAAAGGGGCTATCTGGATTTAGATACGGTTTTGATTCGTTTTGGTGGCGAACGAGAGATAATCTATGGCTATAATGATGCTGGTACGCCCGCCAAGATGGAGAATTATGACTTTATTCCCAAGTCCCGTTTCAAGGGTGTGGATACATATGTTTTCACCTTCACTCCCGAGATGTACGAAGCGGCAACGCCGATTGAATAACGAATAAACGAGCTAATAAACCTGCGGGGGTAACTGATGCAGATATAGAAGATTTGTTTAATTCTTATGAGTCTTATTGGGTTAATTAAAATTTATTGTAATATGAAAAGGTTGTTTTTAATCTGCATAATTGCGCTGATAGCGTCTTGTTCTCGCACTGACATGGATTCGAACCAAATTAAATATATCAATAATAGCGGTGTTGAGATTCGAATTAAAGGACTTTCGATGGGCAATGACGATATTTTCACGGCTCAAATTCCCAACGGTGAAACATATACTTTAAAACCTTATAATGGTTTTGCAGGAATGTCGGGAATAAAAGATGGCGGATTAATGTTTTGCGACACTGCATACATCTACTACGGAGAAGAACGAATGATGATGTTCACGAACGATAGGGAGAGTGAAATGTTTTCGCATCCGAGTAATCCTATATCTGGCATAAATTACGAATACATCTGCATAAAGAAAAATAAACTATACGAGCAGGTTTTCACCTTCACTCGCGAGATGTACGACGCGGCAACGCCCATTGACCAACCCACCGAGGAGTAAAATCGCAAATATATCGCACAAAAAAAGGCTGTCCCGACGGACAGCCTTTTGTATTGAGGTTGGTGGATTAAATTCCCCATTTGTAGTAGAGTGCGCCCCAAGTGAAGCCCGCGCCAAAGGCGGTCATCAGGATGCGGTCGCCCTTGCGGAAACGCTCCTTGAAGTCCCACAGAACCAGCGGAATAGTGGTACCCGCAGTATTGCCAAAGCGGTCGATATTCACCAGCAGTTTCTCCTCGGGCACTTGCAGTTGCTGTTGGAGCGCCTGAATGATACGGATGTTGGCTTGGTGGGGGACAACAAAGTCGATGTCGTCGATTGTCAGGCCGTTGCGCTTCATCACAACCTCCGAGGTGTTGCCCATATTGGTCACGGCATAGCGGAATACGGTGCGTCCCTCTTGGAAGACGTAGTGGGCGTGTTCGGCTACGGTCTCGGCTGTTGCGGGATACTTCGAGCCGCCAGCCTTCTGATAGAGGAATCGACGTCCCACGCCGTCAACGTGCAGATCGCTGTCGAGCAGACCGTGCTCATCGTCGTCCGAGGCCTCGATAAGCATAGCCACCGCTGCGTCGCCAAACAGAGGTGCGGTTGTGCGGTCGCCGTAGTCCACAACGCTCGACATCTTCTCGCCACACACAAGGATAACCTTGTTGGCAGTGCCCGCCTTGATCATCGACGCCACGGTCGAGAATGCAAAGATAAAGCCGCTGCATCCTGCGTTGATGTCGTATCCCCACGCATTGAGGATGCGGCACTTGTCGCTGATGATGTTGGCTGTTGCGGGGAACAGCATATCGGGGGTTACCGTTGCGCAGATAACCGTGTCAATTTCGTCGGGATTGGTTGAAGTGGATTGCAGAAGTTTCTCGACTGCTTTTGCGCCCATATAGGATGTGCCGAGAGCTTCGCCTTTGAGGATTCGTCGTTCTCTGATACCTGTGCGTGTAGTGATCCATTCGTCTGAGGTGTCCATCATTGTGGTCAGTTCCTCGTTTGTCAGAATGTACTCCGGCAGATATGCTTCTATGCCTTTAATTACTGCATTTCTCATCTCACAAAATCTTTTCGTTTTTAATTGTAGGCAACTGCAAAGGTAAACATATTTTGCGAATCTGCAACCATTGACACCATTGCGCTGGCCCAAAAATACCATTGCGGCGACTGTTTGAGATGCTCCACAGTGTGGCGTCGAGTGGTCGTGACCGAGGTTGGGTGGTGTGGCACAAGGATTGGTGTAAATCGACTATTTTATCGACTAAAAAGCAAAATCAATCTACGAATTTGCAAATTTGTTGTATAGTTTAATAATTATTTGTACATTTGCTGCGCCTTATATGGTGTATTTTTGTGTGATTTTAACGGACAATAAACCAAATAAACGATATGAAACACTTTTTGAAAATGGCAATGATGTGTGTGGCGGCAGGTGCGCTGTCGTTTATCACATCGTGTGCTGATGCCGATCAGACTGCCGATCAGGGTGTGCTGCGTGTGAAACTTGCGGTCGATTCGTCGGCTGTTACGCGCGCCGAAAGCGGTATCGCCGCACCCGAGGTTGCAGAGTTCGACATCGAGATTGCTTCGACCGACGGTGAGTACACCAACCGCTGGGAGAGCCTGACCGAGCTTACCACCGAGAATCGTTTCGAGGTGGGCGAGTATCTGCTGACCGCCACCTATGGTGATGTTGCGCAGGAGGGTTTCGACAAGACGGCTTTTGTTGCCGAGCAGTCGTGCCGTGTGCTGGCCAACCAGACCACTCTCGTTTCGATGACCGCTGAGCTTGTTAACTCGGGCGTTAAGGTCAGCCGTAGCGAGGCTTTTGCAAAATACTTCTCGGAGGTTAGCGTAGTACTGACAAGCGCTGCGGGTACGGTTATCGACTTCGTGGAGGGCGAGAGCCGTATTGCTTTTGTTGCCCCCGAGAGTTTTGAGCTCAAAGTGGACTACACCAAGCCCAACGGAACTGCGGGCAGCCGCACCTTCCGTGTAAAAGAGATGCAACCCCGCACCATCTACACCGTACTGTTGGATGTTAATGGCGGCGAGGTTGGACAGGCATCGATTGCGGTCAAATTTGACGACAGCGTCGAGGTCGAGAATGTGGAAATTGAAATTGAAGAAGAGTAGAGTATGATGAAAGCAGTAAAGACTCTGTTCGCAGCGTTGCTGTGTGTGGCTGCCGTGGGATGTATCCGCGGTGATCAGCCCACCCCTCAACCTTCGACTGTGGGTACTGTCGATTTTTCGATGGTAACCTTGAACTTTGCAGATGGCTCGTCGCAGGCTACCGATTCCTATCAGGTGGTTGTTACCAATCCCGACAATCAGGTGTCGGCAAGTGGCGTGCTGGGCTCTTTGGAGGGTGTCGAACTCACCGAGGGTGACTATGTAATTACCGTGTCGTCGATGGCCGAGGCTCCCCTTGCTGATTGGGAGACTCCCTACTACGTCGGCACCGCAAATATCTCGGTAGAGAGAGATGCTATCTCGCAAGTGGGTGCTATCACCGCCGAACTCAAAAACATTGGCGTGCGCGTGGAGTACACCGAGCGTTTCCGCGAGATGGTTGAGGACTACTCGGTGAAGGTGACCCTCGGTTTGGGTAGCCTGACCTTCTCTTCGACCGAAACCCGCACAGGTTACTTCTGTGCTGTGGCGGCTAAACAACTTCTGACCGCCGAGCTGACCGGTAGTGTGGATGGCAAGACTTTCACCGAGCAACGCATCGTGCGCGATGTTATGGCCGGTGATGTGAAACTTCTGACCTTCGATATCAAGGAGAAGGAGCCCGAGGTAGTACCTCCCACCGACGAGCCTGACGAACCCGGAGACAATCCCGATGAGCCCGGAGACAATCCCGACGAGCCCGGCGATGAGCCCGATGAACCCGTGACTCCTCCCGTTGTGGAGCCTGAGGAGGGTGGCGTCGATTTGGACTTTGTGATTGACGTAACCGTAAATAATGTAGATATTAATGGTAATATCATCGTTGACGAGAACGACCGCGAGCCTGCCGAGGATGATGGCGAAGGCGACGACGGCGGTGAAGGCGGTGACAATGGCGAAGGCGGCGAAGGTGGCGATACCCCCACTATTCCCGATGGTCCCGCCGACTTGGGTGCTCCTACCATTGTGTGGGAGGGCCACGACCTTAATGAATGGTACAACCTGACTGATGGCTCGGTACAAGTGGCGCTCAACATCACCTGCCCCAACAAGATTAAAACACTTGTGGTTGACATCATCTCGGATGCACCTGCGTTCCAACCCGACCAACTCCAAGGTCTGGGTCTTGATTCGCGCCTCGATTTGAGCAACCCCGGCGATTTGCGTGGCGCAATCGAGGGCCTTGGTTTCCCCGTAGCCGAGAATGTGATTGGCAAGACCGAACTTGTGTTCGACATCTCGCAATTTATGCCTCTGCTGGGTATCGCAGCCGAGGACGAGAGTGTTGCGTTCCAACTGACTCTGACCGACGACTATGGTTACGAATTGGTGGTGAGCCTGAAAATTAACGTTAACCTTAAATAATGCGAACGATGAGACTGTTTAAGAGTATGAAATTCTATTTTGCTGCCTTGCTGGCCGTAGTGTTTGCAGGGTGTGCCTTTGAGCCTCAAGCAGGTGGCGAGGGCAACGGTACCGTTCGCTTCGGAATCAGCTTCGAGAGTTCGACACGTGCCGAGGCCACTCCTCAAATCAACCTGATTGAGGTGGCAAACGGCGTAGGCGTTATCCGTTCGTGGAACTCGCTGGATGAGGTTCCCGCCGAGTTGGTACTTACCAGCGGCACCTACACCGTTAGCGTCGATGCAGGTGTTGACTCGACAGGTTTCGATTGCGCCCACTACTCGGGTTGCAGCGAGTTTACCGTGTCGGCCGGCTCCGACGAGAGCGTGGAGGTTGTCTGCACCATCGACAATGTGCTGATGGGTGTAACCTTCGACCAAACCGTTATTGATAACCTTACCGACTATTCGGTTGTTGTGGCTGCCGATGCCGACAACACCATCACCTTTGGTGCCGAGGATGTGGCTCGCGTGGGATATGTCGCTTACAGCGCCAAACCCCAAGCCTTGGCGTGGACCTTCACCGCTACAACTCTCAAAGGTCTGCCCGTGGTGGCAAACGGCACTATCGAGAACGTGAAACCCGCAACCGAGTACCGTCTTAATGTGAAATATAAACTCCAACCCCTTGGTGGCGTTGCTATCACCATCGAGTTGGACGAGCAGACCGAGGATGTCACCGACTCGTTCGACATCTATGGTCGTGCCGAGATGAAGGCTCTGGACTTCGATGTTGCCGAGGTGCAACAACTGCGTGCCGAGCCCTACACCATCTCGGTGATAGCTCCCTTCGATATTGCTTCGATTTGCGTTTCGTCGGCAATCTTTGGCGAGGAGCCCGTTGAACTGCTCTCGGAGAGTGTTGTTGAGGGTCTTGTTGTAACCCAAATCAGCGCCGTTGAGTACACTGTGGCTCTGCCCTTCGAATATTTGGCAACTCTGCCCGCAGGTATCACCGACTTCTCGTTCAGTGCTACCGACATCAAGGGCAAGAACGCAAACCTTACCGCAAGTTTCTTTGTTCCGAGTCTGAATGCTATTGACACTTGGGATGTGTGGGCTACCAAGGCTACCGTTTCGGCAACTATGCCCGAACACACTGTTGCCGTTCAGTTTGGCTACGCTACCGAGGGTGGCGAGTGGACTCTTGTGGATCCTGCCTACGATCAAGCAGCCGAGGGCTACGCCTTAACTCTGTCGGGCCTGACTCCTTCGACCACCTACACCGTAGGTCTGTTTGTGAATGGTACTGCGATTGGCGCAACCCAAACCTTCACCACCGAGGCCACTCCCGCAATCCTTGATGGCGGTTTCGAGAACTGGCACAAGAGTGACAAGACTTGGTTCCCCTATGCCGAGGGTGCCGCAGGTTACTGGGATACCGGTAACTCGGGTGCAACTACTCTGGGCGAGGATTGGAACATCACCACCCAACGCGAAGATCCCCGTCCCGGCTCGACTGGCAGCTACTGCGCACACTTGCAGTCGGCATATCCGAGCCTTCTCGGTATCGGTAAGTTCGCAGCAGGTAACATCTATGTGGGTAAATACGCAGGTACCAACGGTACCAATGGTCAGGTAGACTTCGGCCAACCCTTCACCGGCCGCCCCACCGCACTGCACGGATGGTACAAATGCAACGTGGGCGAAATCAACAAGACAGGCAGTGGCGCTCCCGTAACCTCGGGCCCCGACCGCTACCAAATTATGATTTGCCTCACCACGGGTGTGCACCGAGTGGATACTTCCAGCTCATCGACCTTCTTCAACTGCAAGACCGACAGCAAGGTAATCGCTTATGGCGAGATTCTGAGCTCGGAGTCGAAGGCCGATTGGACCGAATTTACCCTGCCTCTGACCTATGTCAAAGAGGGTGTGCGTCCTACCCACATCATCATCGTAGCTACCGCAAGCTCCTATGGTGACTACTTCACCGGTTCGACCGACAGCTGGATGTGCGTCGATGACTTTGAACTTATTTACTAATAACAATAACTGAATTCGAAAACCTTAAAAACAAACAAGAATATGTACAAGAAACTTATTATACTGGCAATGGCGGTTATGACCGCAAGCGCAACCTTCGCAGCTGAGGGTGCCGAGAAAGTAAAACGTAGCGTGAAATTCGACCGCGGACTGAATGTTCCCTCGGCAACCTTCGTTCAAAAAGGTCTGTGGACCACAGGTATCAAGGCTTCGTATGCCGACTACAATATGAGCGACTACCAATTCCTCGTAATTGACAATATCGGTCTGGATGGCTATGGCTTGGACCTGAGCGCACACGTAGGTTACACCTTCCGCGACAATATGATGATTGGTGCACGCTTTGGCTACGACCGCACCATCGCAGGTGTTAGCAGCGCAAATCTGGGTGTTGCCGACGTTGCAATGGAGATCTCGAATATGAGCATCCAAAAACACGCCTACACCGGTATGCTGTTCTACCGCTACTATATGGGCTTGGGCCAAAGCAAACGCTTTGCATTCTTCACCGAGGTTCAACTCGGCGTGGGTGGCTCGCAAAGCAAACAATACCTGGGCACCAACAACGGTATGTATGAGAAAGCACTCGACCTGTCGGTAGGTTTCACCCCCGGTGTCAGCGCTTTCATTACCAACAACCTCGCACTCGAGGTGTCGGTGAACGTGCTTGGTTTCAACTACAAATGCGCCGAGCAAACTCAAGACCAAGTTACTGTTGGCCGTCGTACCACCAGCTCGCTGGACTACAAAATCAACCTGATGTCGGTAGGTATCGGTATTTCGTTCTACTTGTAAGATTTGACCTATGCAAAAACTCGGAAAATATTTGTTGATGCTCTGTGTGTCAGCGGCGGCGTATGCGTGCGTGGTTAACGACCTGCCTTACCCCCGTCTGGACTGCTCGCTGACCGATGTCGGCGTGACAGGCGGCAAGGGATACACCACCGTGATGTGCGGCGACACCATCGTTGTGACTATCGATGTGGACGAGAGCGTGGATTTGCGCGCTGTGCCCTTCGAGTCGATGAGCATCAATAATCAGGAAGTGGCAACCATCAGCTATGCCGATGGCCGCCAACTCAACGCAGGCGACAAGTGGAACCTGCGTGCAGGCGAGGTGCTTGTGGCAAATGCCTACGACTACCTCACCTATTACCGAATGGAGGGTGTGCAAACCGTAAGCAAACGTTTCAGTGTCGAGGGCCAAATTGGCGAAACCTATATCGAGGAGCTCGAGGGCTTCGGCCTCGAAAACCGCGTGGTAATGGTTAGCGTCGCTAAGGGTGCCGACTTCTCGGCTATCAATGTGTTGGAGCTCAAACTCGGTCCCGAGGGCGAGACTACCATCACCCCCGAAATTAAGGGAATCACCGACTTTACCGCCGAATCGGGCGAAGACCATATCAAGGAGGTTACCGTAAGCTACCGCGACGTGGTGCAAACCTGGCGAATCATCGTTCAGGAGAGCAGTACCGACGTTAGCCGTGTGGATACTTGGGCTACTTCGGCCGACATCTACTGCACCGGTGGTCCCGAGGAGGCTCACTCGATTGAGTATCGTCTGAAAGGTGTCGAGGAGTGGACCGTTGCAACTCTCGAAAGCGACGAGGGAGGCGTATTTGTGGCTAAGATTGACAGCCTTGCCCCCGCTACGGAGTATGAGTGCCGTGCAGTGTCGGGCGACGAGCAAAGTGGTGTGGTTTCGTTCACCACCGAGGAGATTATTCTGCTTCTCGATGGCGGTTTCGAGAACTGGCACAAGAGTGGCTCGACTTGGTTCCCCTATGCCGAGGGTGCCGCAGGTTTCTGGGATACCGGTAACTCGGGTGCAACTACTCTGGGCGAGGATTGGAACATCACCACCCAACGCGAAGACCCCCGTCCCGGCTCGGAGGGCGCATACAGTGCACACTTGCAGTCGGCCTTCCCCAGTATGTTCGGTATCGGTAAATTCGCCGCAGGTAACATCTATGTGGGTCGCTACGCGGGTACCAATGGCACCAACGGTGTGGTTGAGTTCGGTCAACCCTTCACCAGCCGTCCCAAAGCTCTGCGTGGATGGTACAAATGCAACGTGGGTCAAATCAATAAGACAGGTGCTGGTGCTCCCGTAACATCGGGCTCCGACCGCTACCAAATTATGATTTGCCTTACCAACGGTATTCACACCGTAAATACTGCCGACAAATCGACCTTCTTCAACTGCAAGACCGACAGCAAGGTGATTGCCTATGGCGAGATTCTGGGCTCGGAGTCGGTTGAGGAGTGGACCGAATTCACTCTGCCTTTGACCTATGTCAAACCGGACGAGCGTCCCACCCACATCATCGTTGTGGCAACTGCAAGTTCGTATGGCGACTACTTTACGGGCTCGACCGACAGCTGGATGTGTGTCGATGACTTCGAACTTGTTTATTAAGATAAGCTGAAAATAAAGCAAAATAGATATGAAAAAGAGTTTTCTGATGATTCTTTTAGGTGTGGTTCTGGCGGCTTGTACGTCGGAGTCGCAACTTACCGAGCAAACCGATGCTCCTTCGGTGGTGTCGTTCCGTGCTTCGGGTATCAATGCAACGCGTACCTCGTTCAACGAGCAGACTCTGGCTGTTGACTGGACCGCGGGCGACAATGTTGCCGTGTGGGCTACCAAGGGCGAGTCGATGGCTTTGGAGGGTGTGTCGTTCACCGCTACCGAGATTGATAGTCTGGGTGCGACCTTCTCGACCTTCCTGACCCAAATGGAGCGTGGCGAGTACACCTATTACTCGGTCTATCCTGCTCCTGCCAATGTCGAGGGTACAGTGGTGTCGTTTGACATCCCCTCGGCGCAAACAGGTGCCTACGACTGCGCTGCCGACGTGCTGGTGGCTGAGCCTGCAACTGCTTTGGCTCTGACCCAAAAGGGCGCGGCACTCAACCTTCACTACAAACACGCGCTGCACGCACTGCGCCTTGATGTTCCCGGAGGTCTGGATAACTATGGCAATACCATCGAAACCATCAAGGTTACCTTCCCTGCTGCCGTTGTAGGTACTGTGAAGGTGGATGCCATAGGCGAGAACGCAACTACTGTCGAGGGCGACAGCGTGATTGTTGTTGACTGCTTCGAGCAGATGGCTGCGGGTACGGATGTTTGGGCATTCATCGCCCCTGCCGACTTTACCGACGAACAGATTACCATCGAGATTACCGCCGCAGGCAATACCGCTACCTTCGAGGTTGCAGGTCGCAACTTCCGCGCAGGCTACATCTCGCGTGTTATCGTGGCTATGCCCGAGGTGCTGATTTTGGATGAGGCTCGCACTCTGATTGACAACAACCTTTCGAGCGCAATCACCGACCCCACCGCTGCCAACCTGGCTGTTCGTTTGGGTGGTATCGACCTTACAGATGTAGTTCGCGGTGGTGTTGAGTACACCAATGAGGCTGGCGAGGTTATTACCGTCGAGAGCACTCTGCCCGAGGGCGCACAAGCGTTTGAGCTGGCTTTGGATGGCCTTGCAAGCGGTGTCTATTCGATGCGTGGTTGGGTTGAGCTCCCCGATAGCACTATCCTCTACTCGGAGGTTGCCGAGGGCGTGCGCGTTGTGGGTAATGTCGGTGTTACTATGGGAGAGATTAACTCGGCCTACACCTACTACCTGTCGAGTGGCGCATCTACCGCCAATAGCAAGAACGGCTCGTCGATTTATGCCGCTACAAGCACGTTCGATATGAATAGCGCCTTTGTTGACGAGGTTGACGAGGTTGGTATCTCGGTTGATGGCGTCAACTACGCAGGTACTCAATCAGGTCTGACCTTCGATGTTGCCGAAATCGCCGACCAAAGCTGGAGCAACCACAAGGTTGAGGCTTATGTTGTTGTTGGTGGCGTGAAGTTCACCTCGGAATCGACAAGTGTCGTTGTTACGGGTATTCCTTACAGTGTGTCGATGGTTAGCTCGTCGCTTCCTGGCGGCTGGCAAGGCGGTAACATCAAGTACGCAGGATATAACTATGCTGCGGGTGATACCAAAGAGTGTGTTCGTGTAGACCGTAATGCAAGTGCTAAAAGCGATAACACAAATACTGGTTGGCTGGTTTCCCCCAAATTTTATCTGCCCGACAATGTGAATGTAAGTGCTGTGCTCAATACATATCTCTATCGTTCACAACTCTTCGGTACTTCAAAAGGTACTTTGTATGTGAATCCTTCGTCGGGAGAGCGTGTGCTTGATAAGGCAAATGGTACAACTATCAGCTCGGCCGTTACTTTCTTTGGCGAGGCAAGTTTCAAGGACTACACTTGGAATATGAGCTTTACTCCCAGCGTGAATTGTTTCTCTGTAACAAGTGCATTTGAGGGTGATGTGAATTTCTTGGGTTCGACAGCAGCTAACTACTTCCCCATCAAAACAGCTAGTGTACTTTATCGTTAATATGACTACCGCTATGAAAAAATATATGATTAGTGCCCTTGCTCTGGTGGGCATCGCTTTTACTTCGTGCGAGAACAGCACTCCGACCGACGCTTATGGCGAGGGTGTGCTCGATTTCAGCAACATCACCGCAACCGTTGAGGAGAGCACCCGTGCAACTTCGACCGACAACTTTATTGTGACTCTGTCGAAGGCTTCGGGCGAGCAACTCGACAGCTGGACTATCGCAACCCTGCCCGAGCAGGTTATGTTGCGCGCAGGTGACTACCGCGTGGATGTGGCAAGCGCCGAGAGCCACGCCGCAGTGTCGCGTGAGGGTTATTTTGTAGGTAGTGGCGCCTTCGCAATTATTGCTGGCGAGACCACTTCGCTCGATCCCATCGTATGTCCTTTGCAGTCGCTGAAAGTATCTATCGAGTTCGAGGGCGAGATTCAGGAGGCCCTTGGCGAGGATTGCCAAACTACAGTGTCGGTGGGCGAGGCAAGCATCACCGTTGCTGCAACCGACTCTGCACCCATCTACTTCTGTCCTCTGGATGCGCGTAATATGGTGAAAATCGTGTTCGAGGGTACCGTTGATGGTGCTGCCGAGCGTTTCGAGACCGAGGTTGCTGGCGTGCGCGTAGGCCAATGGCGTCACATCGTAATCAAGATGACCTATGAGGATGGCGAGCGCGTGTTCAGTGCCGCGATTGATCCTTGGAAAACTGATGACGACATCGTTGTAGAGTAACTTTTCCGCGAACGCATTTATACGTTCGGAAAATATAGAAAAAAGGGCTGTCCACAGTGGATGGCCCTTTTTGTTTTGGCGCGGAGTTTGCTCGCCAGCGCGGGTATGATAAAGCACAACCGACCTCAACGAATCATTCGGGCGGTGCCGAGGCGCTATCTGCTCGACGAACTCTCGCCCGACAAACTGCTTGGCGAAACACACCACGCCAACAACCTTATCTATGTGGTTGACGCCTTCGACAGCCCTGCCGTGATGACCGAGATTGGCCGTCTGCGCGAGGTGGCGTTCCGACGTGCGGGCGGAGGTACGGGGCGACGCGTGGATATCGACAGCGACGACCTTGCTCCCAATGGCTACCGACAGATGGTGGTGTGGAACCCCTATGAGCGGCAAATCGTGGGTAGCTATCGCTTCATAATCTCGCACTCGGAGTGGCCCGAGCACCTCTCGACCGAGCACTACTACTCGTTCAGCCCCCGTTTCCGCCGCGACTACCTACCCCACACCATCGAACTCGGGCGGTCGTTCATCCAGCCGCGTTTTCAGTCGGGCAGGGGAGGACTCTTTGCGCTCGACAACCTTTGGGACGGAATGGGCGCGGTGGTGAGCCGCAGCGAGAGCGTAAAATACCTGTTCGGCAAGGTGACGGTCTATCCCCACCGCAACCCCGAGGCGCGGCAGCTTCTCTACACCTTTTTGCGCACGCAATGTCCCGCCACCGAGGGACTTATCCTGGCACGCGAGAGTTGTAGGGTGGAGGTCGATGTTGAGCGCTATAAAAAACTGTTTGAGTGTGGGAATTATCAGGAAAATTTACGAACTTTGCAAATGGAATTAAAAATCCTTGGAGAGAGCATTCCTCCGCTAATTAAATCATACATTAACCTATCTGCCACGATGCAGGCCTTCGACACCGTCCGCAACGACGACTTCGGAGGGGTCGAGGAGACGGCAATACTGCTTACCGTAGCCGACATCAGCCCCGAAAAGTACGAGCGCCACTTCGTGCAAAAACAAAAAGTTCTATGAAGTTCAAAAACCTGATGATTGCCGTTGCTGCTCTGGCGCTGGCATCGTGCTGCGAGAAAGCTCCGCAGAAAACTATCGAACTCCCTTTTCAGGGTAACACCTATGTAACACAAGTCGAGGAGCCCTTTATCGAGAATGCTTCGCGTGTTATCGACACCCGCAGCGGTCTGCTCAAAGATTGGAGCTGCGCCGAGACTGTGATTTCGCTCTACTTCAAAACTTCGGTTGCAGGCAGCTTCGATTTGAGCGTGCGCGCAGCAAACCCCGAGGGTACCGAGGCTTCGCAACTGTCGTTTAGCTATGGCGGCAAAACCCGCAAGGTTGAGGTTGCAGGCAGCGAGATGACCGACTACAAAGTAGGTAAATTCAAAGTTGCCGAGCCCGGCTATGTTAAAATCGATATTCAAGGCGTTGGCGTAACTCCCGAGGGCGCACAATTTGCTCGCATCGAGAACTTCAACGTGACTGGTACTGCTGTTGCCGACACCTGCAACTACGTTCCCACCGCAAAGATTAAAGACAACTATTGGTTCCGTCGTGGTCCTTCGGTGCACTTCGGTTACACCCAACCCGAGGGCGATGTTGAGTACTTCTACAACGAGGTTACCGTTTCGGAGGGTCAAGATGTTCCCTGCACCTATTTCATGCTGACCGGTTTTGCTCAAGGTTATATGGGTATCCAATCGCTGCCCGGTGGTCGCCGTTCGGTTCTGTTCTCGGTTTGGAGCCCCTACACCACTGACGACCCCCGCGAGATTCCCGAGGAGGATCGCGTAGTGTGCCTGCGCAAAGGTGCTGACGTTACCGTTCGCGACTTCGGCAACGAGGGCTCGGGTGGCCAAAGCTTCTCGAACTACCCTTGGAAGACTGGCGAGACCTACAAAACTCTGGTTCAAGTAACTCCCGACGGCAAAGGCCGCACTGTTTACACCGGTTACTTCTGCGACGAGAAGGGCGAGTGGCACCTGATTGCATCGTTCCGCCGTCCCAAAACCGACACTTGGTATCGTGGCGCTCACTCGTTCTTGGAGTGCTTCCGTCCCGAGACCAGCTATATGAGTCGCGAGGTTCGCTTCAAAAACCAATGGGCTCGTATGGCCGATGGCACTTGGGTTGAGGTTACCAAAGGTACCTTCACTTGCGACGGCACTGGCCGCAGCGGTATGCGTGGCGATATGTACGGCGCATTGGAGAATGGCGAGTTTGTGCTGAAAAACTGCGGTTTCTTCCCCGAGCACCAAGAGTACGGCACCAAATTCGAGCGCGAGGCTAATGGTGTTGCACCCGAAATCGACTTCGAGGCTTTGAAGAAGTTGTAGATGTTCTTTTTGAATCATCAAAAAGAACCAAAAAATGAGCCGCAGACCGGCGGTGTAAAAACAGTAGGTATCCCACTCAAGGGATACCTACTGTTTTTATATAGGCGGAGGCGACAGATTTTGCTTTATTTGACGAGCCCCAAGAGTTATCTACTAATTTGTTTAAATACTTGGTACTTATTGATGGCTCAAAAAGAACATATCTTAAAAGAACTCCTGACGATATGCGTAGTTGTTGCGTAGTTGTTCAAAGTTCTCGGGTGAGGCTTTGAGGACTGCGCTCTCGGCTACGATGTCGAAGTGTTGGGGCATCTCGGCTTGTAATTGCTCCCAAGTTATGGGACGAATGTTCGTGGGTTCGATTGGCGAGTGAAAGTCAACGGCAATACCTAACGCGCGACCTACGGCCTCGCACGCCATACGCGTTGCTGTAGCCTTGCCCTGACGCGAGTAACCCGCAATGTGGGGCGTCGCAACCAAGGCGCGATGTAGGGCTTGGGGGTTGAGCGCAGGCTCACCCATCCAGGTATCCAATCCAAAGTCGTGACCGCTTGCCACGAGCGCTTGCTCATCGACAATACCTCCGCGTGCCGAGTTGAGAACCACCGCGTGTGAGGGCATAAGAGCCAACGCCTCGGAGCCGATAAGCCCTGCTGTGGGATGGTCGCCCGTACGCGTGAAGGGCGTGTGAATGGTCAGTATGTCGCATTGGGGAAGTATCTCGCCGAGTGAATAAAAACCTTCGGGGCCCTCGCGCAGACTTCGGGGCGGGTCGCAACGCAACACGCGGAATCCCCACTGCTCGGCATACTCCGCAACGAGTCCTCCGACGTGACCTACACCCACAACTCCGAGCGTCAAATCCTGCGGACGCCACTCGCGACGGCGACACACCTCAAGGAGCGCGGCCGACACCCATTGCAACACACCTCGGGCATTGCACCCTGCGGCCGACTCCACGCGAATACCATTAGCCGCACACCACGCAAGGTCGATGTGGTCGGTGCCGATGGTTGCCGTAGCCACTACGCGCACCGAGCTGCCTGCAAGCAGAGCCTCGTTGCAACGTGTGCGTGTGCGGACGATTAGCGCGTCGGCATTGCGTACATCCTCGGCCGAGATTTGGTCGCCTGATAAATAGACCACCTCGGCGTGGGGCTCCCACACTCCGTGAATGTAGGGTATGGCGCTGTCGATAACAATCTTCATAGTTCGGGGTTTTACTCTACTGCAAAGATACACCTTTTGCCGAGGATTGCGCTCTCGGCAGCGACTAATTTTTGACTGTGCGCTCTGACGAAGTGGCAGAGGGTGGCGGGGTGTGGCACTGCGATGCGTGACAAAATGACTGATGACCAGACACTTCGGCGGAGGAAGGTGTGTGCGGTGCGTCAGTTTGTCATAGTTGGGGCGGCTGGCGCGGGAATTGCACCTTGACTCTTCAAAAACCGAAAAAACCGATAACTATGAACATCAATACACTTACAATCAAGGCACAGGAGTGCTTGCAGCAAGCGTTCCGTGTCGCCCAAACGGCCGGGGGTGCGGCCGTAGAGCCTATCCATATCCTTGCGGCGCTCATTGATGACGACTCCTCGCCGAGCAGCTATCTGTTGGGCAAGGTAGGTGTGAATGTGCGCTCTCTGCGCTCGCGTGTGGCCGAGGTTGTTGCCTCACAACCCCGCGTGAGTGGTGGCGAGCAATACTTCTCGAACGACTCGTCGAAGGCTATTCAGCGCGCTGTGGACTTTACCTCGACACTTGGCGACCGCTATGCCTCGGTCGAACACCTATTGCTGGGTGTACTTGCCGAACGTGGCGAGGCGAGCCGTGTGCTACGCGAGTGTGGTGCTGTCGAGAAGGAGTTGCTGGCCGCCATCCGTGAATTGCGCAAGGGTCAGACTGTGGACTCGCAGACTGCCGAACATCAGTTCGATGCGCTGGGACGCTACGCCATCAACCTCAATGATATGGCTCGCAGTGGTAAACTCGACCCCGTGATTGGTCGCGACGACGAGATTCGCCGCGTGTTGCAGATTCTGTCGCGCCGCACCAAGAACAACCCCATCCTTGTGGGCGAGCCGGGTGTGGGTAAGACCGCCATTGCCGAGGGTATCGCCCACCGAATTGTCAACGGCGAGGTGCCCGAAAACCTGCGCAGTAAACTTATCTACTCGCTGGATATGGGTGCGCTGATTGCGGGCGCAAAGTACAAGGGCGAGTACGAGGAGCGTTTGAAGAGCGTTGTGCGCGAGGTGGTTGACACCGCGGGCGAGGTACTGCTGTTTATCGACGAGATTCACACGCTTGTGGGTGCGGGCAAGGGTGATGGTGCAATGGATGCTGCCAATATTCTGAAACCCGCTCTGGCGCGTGGTGAGTTGCGTACGATTGGTGCGACAACCCTCGACGAATACCAAAAATACTTCGAGCAGGACAAGGCATTGGAGCGCCGTTTCCAAAAGGTGATGGTCGATGAGCCCTCGGTCGAGGACTCGGTGTCCATCCTGCGTGGTCTGCGCGACCGTTACGAGAACCACCACAAGGTGCGTATCAAGGATGAGGCTATTGTGGCGGCTGTGGAGTTGAGCCACCGCTACATCACAAGCCGTTTTCTGCCCGACAAAGCTATCGACCTTGTGGACGAGGCAGCTGCAAAGTTGCGCTTGGAAATGAACTCTGTGCCCGAGGATATTGACGTGCTCGACAACCGCGCACGAGGACTCGAAATCGAACGCGAGGCCATCCGTCGCGAGAACGATACCACGCGACTCGAAGCCCTCGACCGCGAGCTGGCCGAACTCAATGCACGCCGTTCGGAGCTCCGCGCAAAGTGGGAGAGCGAGAAGGCTGTGCTGGCCAAGATTCAGACCGAGAAGGAGGCTATCGAACGATTTAAGGTGGAGGCTGCCGAGGCCGAACGCCGAGGCGACTATGGCACTGTGGCCGAGTTGCGCTATGGCAAAATCCGCGAGGCCGAGAGCCGCATTGCAACCTTGCAGGAGGAGCAGGCCATTGCTCACGCTTCGGGCTCGCTGATTAAGGAGGAGGTCGAGGCGCGCGACATTGCCGAGGTTGTGGCCAAGTGGACGGGTATCCCCGTCAGCCGTATGCTCCAAAGCGAGCGCGAGAAACTGCTGCGAATGGAGAGTGAGCTTCACCGCCGTGTGGTGGGTCAGGAGCGTGCCATCGCTGCCGTGTCGGATGCCGTGCGCCGCAGTCGTGCAGGTTTGAGCGACCCGCGCCGACCTATCGGTTCGTTTATATTCATCGGCTCGACGGGTGTGGGCAAGACCGAGTTGGCAAAGGCGCTGGCGGAGTTTTTATTCAATGATGATACTATGATGACACGCATTGATATGAGTGAGTATCAGGAGCGTCACGCTGTGTCGCGTCTGATTGGTGCGCCTCCGGGATATGTTGGTTATGACGAGGGTGGACAACTCACCGAGGCTGTGCGTCGCAAACCCTACTCGGTGGTACTGCTCGACGAGATTGAGAAGGCTCACCCCGACGTGTTCAACATTTTGTTGCAGGTGCTGGACGACGGCCGTCTGACCGACAATAAGGGTCGCACCGTCGATTTCCGCAACACCATCATCATTATGACCTCCAACTTGGGTAGCGGCATCATCACCGAACGCTTTGGCTCGGAGTTGGCCGCCGCAGGCGAGTTGTCGGAGGTGGCTGTGGAGAGCACTCGCGACGAGGTTATGGAACTGATGAAACGCACCCTGAAACCCGAATTCCTCAATCGTATCGACGAGGTTGTGATGTTCACACCGCTCACTCGTCGTCAGACTTTGCAGATTGTGGATATTCAGTTGGCTGCCGTCGAGCGTATGCTGCGCGAGGTGGGTATGGAGTTGAAAGTGACCCCTGCCGCGCGTGAGTGGCTGGCCGATGCGGGCTACGATCCCACCTATGGCGCGCGTCCCGTCAAACGTGCCATCCAGACCCACTTGGTGAACGCCCTGTCGCGTTCGATTCTGGCGGGCAGCGTGGAGCGCGACCGACCAATCGAGGTTGAGGTTGCTGATGGGCAATTAGTGATGAAAAACGCCTAAAAAAGTTTTGGGGTGGCTGATTTCAGCCACCCCAAATTATTTGTGGGAGTTTTCCCGATTAGATGTTGTCGTCGAATGCGATAGCGTCAATCTCGACCTTCACGCCGAGGGGTAGAGCCGCCACCTGATAACATACGCGTGCAGGTTTATCACCCTCGAAGAACTCGGCATAAACGGCGTTCATCGCGGCAAAGTCTGCGATGTCGGCCAACAGAACGGTGGTCTTAACCACATTGCCGTAGCCCATACCTGCCTCGGCGAGTATGTGACCGATGTTGGTGAGCGATTGGCGGGTTTGAGCCTCGATACCTTCGGCTACTGCGCCTGTTGCACCATCTACGGGGAGTTGGCCCGAGATGTAGAGTGTGCCGTTGCATTGTACGGCTTGCGAATAGGGACCCACAGCTTTGGGTGCGGCGGGCGATGCTATGATACGTTTCATATTCGGTTACTTGTTAATGAAGTTAAGCCAATTTTGCAGTGAGTTGTAGAACTCGGGACGCCAAGTCTCCAAACGACCCGGACCCTCCATAAATCCCCAACCGTGACCACCGTTGGGGTAGATGTGCAGAACGTGAGGCACCTTGTGGGCGCGCAGACTCTCGGCATACATCAGTGCGTTCTCGACGGGCACAACGCCATCGTCGTTGCAGTGTACAAGGAATGTGGGCGGAGTTTGTGCGTTCACGTTATTCTCGCAGCTGTACTTCTTAATCAACTCCTCCGAGGCCTCCTTGCCGAGCAGTGCATCGCGCGAGCCGCCGTGGGTGAGTTTGGTCATAGTGATTACGGGATAGACCAGAATCGAGAAGTCGGGGCGGTTGGCTGCCGAGGTGTAGCGGGTCGAGGCGCTTGCTGCCAAGTGACCACCTGCCGAGAAACCTGCGATACCTACCTCCGCGGGGTTTACGTTGAGCTCTGCGGCGTGGGTGCGAACATACTCAATGGCTGCCAATGCGTCGTTGATGGGCACATCCGAGTGGGCGTTGGGCAGACGGTATTTGAGTACAACGGCGGTGATACCGCGACGTGCCAACCAGCGAGCCACAGGGTCGCCTTCGTTGTTCATAGCCTCAAACTGATAGGCGCCACCAGGACACACAACCACAGCCTGGCCCGTAGCAAGTGCGGGGTCGGCGGGATAGATGCTGATGGTGGGGTCGGTGACGTGGGTTACACCCCAGCTGTAAACTCCCTCCTCGCGGGTAATGCCGTTGGAGTCGGGCGCACCGTTGGGATAAAGACGCACTACCGCTGTGGGTTGCATCTCGGTGGGTGCGGCTTGCTCGGTTTGTTCGGTTTGAGCCTTCTTGTTGCGTTTCTCTTTTTTGCGTTCGGCGGGCTGTGCTACGAGTGTTGCGGCGCACAGAACAAGGCCGAGGGTCAAAATAAGTTTTTTCATATCGTTAATCGTTTTTTGTCAGTCGGTTGATTAAAACAGCGAGTCCATATCCTCGTAGGTGGCAATGCCCAAGTGCTTGTAGGCCAGCTCGGTGGCTTCGCGTCCGCGAGGGGTACGCTTGATGAAACCCTCCTTGATAAGGAATGGCTCATATACCTCCTCGATAGTACCCGCGTCCTCGCCAACAGCCGTAGCAATGGTGTTCAGACCCACAGGACCGCCCTTGAACTTTTGGATGATAGCCAGCAGAATCTTGTTGTCCATCTGGTCGAGTCCGCGCGAGTCGATGTTGAGTGCGCCGAGGCCGAAACGGGTGATTTCGAGGTCGATGTGGCCTGAACCCTTGACCATAGCAAAGTCCCTAACACGACGCAGCAGGGCGTTGGCGATACGGGGAGTGCCGCGGCTGCGCAGAGCAACCTCGGTGGCGGCCTTCTCGTCGATACCTATGCCCAAAATGGCGGCCGAGCGCTGAACGATACCTGCCAGTACGGGAGTGTCGTAATACTCCAAGTGGCAGGTGATGCCGAAGCGTGCGCGCAGAGGCGAGGTGAGTAATCCGCTGCGGGTGGTTGCTCCGATAAGGGTGAAGGGTGCGAGCTCCAACTGAATACTGCGCGCCGAGGGCCCCTTGTCCAGCACGATGTCGATTTTGTAGTCCTCCATAGCCGAGTAGAGATACTCCTCGACGATGGGGCTCAGGCGGTGAATCTCGTCGATAAACAGCACATCGCCTGCTTCGAGGCTTGTGAGCAGTCCTGCCAAGTCGCCAGGCTTATCCAATACGGGACCCGAGGTGAGTTTGAGCGTTGCGCCCATCTCGTTGGCGATGATACCTGCCAGCGTGGTCTTACCCAATCCGGGAGGGCCGTGCAGCAGAACGTGGTCGAGCGAGTCGCCACGCATCAGCGCTGCGCGGATGAAGATGCGCAGGTTTTCGACAATTTTGTCCTGACCGTGGAAGTTCTCCAACTCCTGCGGTCGTATGCGGTTTTCGAATTCGAGGTCGCTTTCGACGCCTCGCATATTGCGGTCAATTCCTTTCATAGTAACGCAAAAATACAAAAAAAGTCGTGGTTTGCCACACGGGTTGGTAATTTTCTCTCAATTTGATTATCTTTGCAGGAAAGTTAATATTTAAAAACTATGAATTCAGACCGTTATAACTTGCGTGGTGTGTCGTCCAAGAAAGAGGATGTGCACGCCGCAATCAAGAAAATAGACAAGGGACTTTATCCCAAAGCTTTCTGCAAGATCATTCCCGACTACCTGACAGGTGACCCCGAGCAATGCCTCATTATGCACGCCGACGGCGCGGGCACCAAATCGTCGCTGGCTTATGCCTACTGGCGCGAGACTGGCGATATGAGTGTTTGGAAGGGTATTGCACAAGACGCTGTGGTTATGAATACCGACGACCTGATGTGTGTTGGCGCAACCGACAATATCCTGCTGTCGAGTACCATTGGTCGTAACAAACGACTCATCCCCGGCGAGGTTATCTCGGCTATCATCAACGGCACCGAGGAGTTCCTTCAAAATATGCGTGATCTGGGTGTGGGTATCTACTCGACAGGTGGCGAGACCGCCGACGTTGGTGACTTGGTGCGCACCGTGATTGTCGATAGCACCGTAACCACCCGTATGGCTCGCAAAGATGTCGTTACCACCGACCGCATCGAGGCTGGTGACGTGATTGTGGGCTTTGCTTCGTATGGTCAAGCTACTTACGAGAGCGAGTACAACGGCGGTATGGGTAGCAACGGTCTTACCTCGGCTCGTCACGATATGTTTGCCCACGAGCTGGCTGCCAAATATCCCGAGACTTTTGACGCAGGTGTGCCCGACGATTTGGTTTACACCGGTCGCTATGGTCTGACCGACCGCGTTGAGGGTTCGCCCCTCGATATGGGTAAACTCGTTTTGTCGCCCACCCGTACCTATCTGCCCGTGGTGAACGACATCCTCAAAGAGTACCGCAGCGCAATCCACGGTATGATTCACTGCAGTGGCGGTGGTCAAACCAAGATTATGCACTTCATCAACCAATTCAAGATTGTTAAGGACAACCTGTTCGAGACTCCCATTCTGTATCGCCTGATTCAAGAGCAAAGCGGCACTCCTTGGAGCGAGATGTATCGCGTGTTCAATATGGGTCACCGCTTGGAGGTGTACTGCCCCGCTGCTATTGCAGGCGACCTTATCGCCATCGGTCGAAAATACGGCATCGACGCACAAATCATCGGCCGCGTAGAGGCTTCGGAGAAACCCCAAGTGGAGATTACCGCCAACGGTGGCACTTATATCTACAACGACTAAAAACTTAATCGCTATGGAAATCAATAACAATAAAAGTTCACTGCCCGAAAACGCCTACCGCGAACTTGCTGCGGGCGAGGAGTACAAACCTCTGCTTGATGCCGAGTCGAAACCCAAGGAGGTGACTCCCTACTCGGTTACAATGGGTATCATTATGGCAATCATCTTCTCAGCCGCTGCGGCTTACCTCGGTTTGAAGGTTGGTCAGGTGTTCGAGGCTGCAATCCCCATCGCAATTCTGGCTGTGGGTATCGGCACAATGACCGGCAAGAAGAATATGCTGGGTCAAAACGTAATCATCCAAAGTATCGGCGCTTCGTCAGGTGTAATTGTTGCGGGTGCAATCTTCACACTGCCCGCCCTCTACATCTTGGGCTTGGAGGCGCAGTTCTATCAAGTGTTCCTCAGTTCGCTGTTTGGCGGTATGCTCGGAATCCTGCTGATTATCCCCTTCCGCAAATACTTTGTTAAGGATATGCACGGCAAATACCCCTTCCCCGAGGGTACAGCTACCACCGAAGTGCTGGTGTCGGGCGAAAAGGGTGGCTCGCAAGCTAAACTGCTGGCCGTTAGTGGTCTGATTGGTGGTCTGTACGACTTCATCATCGGTACCTTCGGTCTGTGGGCCGAGACAGTTTCGACCCGCATCGCAGGTTGGGGCGTGGCTCTGGCCGACAAGTTCAAGGCTGTGTGCAGTATCAACACAGGCGCGGCAGTGCTGGGCCTTGGTTATATCGTGGGCCTGAAATATTCGGCTCTGATTTGCGCAGGTTCGCTGCTGGTGTGGTTTGTGATTGTTCCGCTGATTGGCTCGATTGAGGGCTCGGCTGCGGCTGCAATGAGCGCCGAGGAGATATTCTTCGCTTATGGTCGTCCTCTGGGTATCGGCGGTATCGCAATGGCAGGTGTCATCGGTATCATCCGCTCGGCTGGCGTTATCAAAAACGCACTGGGCGTGGCTGTTAAGGAGCTGGGTGGCAAAGGTGATGCAAATGCCAAAGTTGAGCGCACTCAAAAGGACATCACTATGCGTACCGTGCTGTCGATTCTGATTGGTGTGCTGGTGGCGCTGATTGTATTCTTCCAATTTGGCGTTCTGCACAACTGGTGGTTCTCGATTATCGCACTGCTGATTGTGTTCGTTATCGCATTCTTGTTCACCACCGTAGCTGCTAATGCAATCGCTATCGTAGGCTCGAACCCTGTGTCGGGTATGACCCTGATGACCCTTATCCTCAGTTCGATTGTGCTGTTGAGCGCAGGTCTGCAAGGTCGCGAGGGTATGACCGCCGCAATGATTATCGGTGGTGTGGTTTGTACCGCGCTGTCGATGGCTGGTGGTTTCATCACCGACCTCAAAATCGGCTATTGGATTGGTACAACCCCCGCAAAACAAGAGGGCTGGAAGTTCCTCGGAACCATCATCTCGGCTGCAACCGTTGCGGGTGTGATTATCATCCTCAATAAGACCTATGGCTTTGTGGGCGAGGGCGCGCTGGTTGCTCCCCAAGCAAACGCTATGGCCGCTGTGATTGAGCCTTTGATGTCGGGTGGCGAGACACCTTGGATTCTCTACATCGCAGGTGCTGTGCTGGCGCTGATTCTCACTATGATTGGTATCCCTGCATTGGCATTCTCGCTGGGTATGTTCATTCCCTTGAGCCTGAACTTGCCTCTGCTGGTGGGTGGTGCTATCTCGTGGTTTGTAGGTGGCCGCTCGAAAGATGAGTCGCTCAACAAAGCTCGCAAGGACCGTGGTACACTCATTGCATCGGGCTTCATCGCTGGTGGCGCTCTGATGGGCGTTGTAAGCGCTGTGCTCAAATTCGCTGGCGTTGATTGGTACTTGGGCGAGTGGGCCGAGTCGAATGGCGCACAATGGGCTGCTATTGCCGCTTACGTTGCACTGATTGCCTACTTCGCGTGGGATTCGCTGCGTGCCAAAAAAGAGGAGTAACCCCTAAACACTGACAAAAGTTATGGAACTCAAAGAGAGATTTTTGAAATACGTTGCATTCGACACCCAGTCGGATGAGTCGAGCGAGAGCTTTCCCTCGACCGACAAACAACTCGTTCTGCTCCGCGCATTGGCCGAGGAGCTGACCCAAATCGGCCTTACCGAGGTTGAGATGGATGCCAATGGCTATGTGTTTGCAACCCTGCCCGCAACCGCAGGCAAGGAGAACGTACCCACCATCGGTTTCATCGCTCACGTCGATACTGCACCCGATATGAGTGGCGCGAATGTTCGCCCCCAAGTGTTGGAGAACTACGACGGTGGCGATATCCGCCTGAACGACGAACTCACTATGCGCGTGGCCGACTTCCCCGAGTTGGAGTTCTTCAAGGGTCACACGCTGATTCACACCGACGGCACAACCCTGCTGGGTGCTGACGACAAGGCTGGCGTGGCCGAGATTATGACCGCTATGGAGTGGCTCGTGGCACACCCCGAGTGCGAGCACGGACGTATCCGCGTGGGCTTCACCCCCGACGAGGAGATTGGCCGTGGTGTCGATTTCTTCGATGTCGAGCGCTTTGGTGCCAAATATGCCTACACCATCGACGGCGGTATGGAGGGCGAGTTGGAGTATGAGAACTTCAACGCCGCCAGCGCCAAATTTGCCATCCAAGGCCGCAATGTCCACCCCGGATATGCCAAGGATAAGATGATTAACGCTCTGCTTGTGGCGTGCGAGATTTCGCAAATGCTGCCCCCCGCCGAGCGCCCCGAACATACCGAGGGCTACGAGGGTTTCTTCCACCTTGTGGGTATGGGTGGCGGTGTTGAGGCTGCTTCGGCCGACTACATTGTGCGCGACCACGACCGTGCAAAATTCGAGGCTCGCAAGGAGTATCTGACTCGCGTTGCGGAGTACCTGAATGCCAAATATGGCGCGGGTACCGTAACCCTGACCCTGCGCGACCAATACTATAATATGCGCGAGATGGTTGAACCCCACCCCGAGGTTATCGAAAAGGCATTCCAAGCTATGACCGACGCTGGCGTTAAACCTATCGTTCGCCCCATCCGTGGCGGTACCGATGGCTCGCGCTTGTCGTATATGGGTCTGCCTTGCCCCAACCTCTTTACGGGCGGTATGAACTTCCACGGCAAGTTTGAGTATTGCTCGCTCGATACAATGGGCCGCGCAATGCAAACTATTATCAATTTGGCAACCTTGTGGGCTAAATAAGTCCCGAAATAAACACACAGAAAGAAGGCTGTTTCCCATTACGGAAAACAGCCTTCTTTGTTGCTTGCACCGAGCGTTATACCAAGCGACGGATAAGCTGGTCGCGGTCGCCGGGCAGGAAGTCGATGATGGGCACCTCAATCATTGTGTAGGCGCCGGGACGTTGGCGTACCACCGCGCGAGCTGCCGACACCAAAATTTGACTTGTCAGTCCGGGGTTGTCAATGCTCATATTGAACTCAAAGCGTTGGTTTTGGGTCTTGCCCGAAACACCTTTGCGCACCATATTTACGCCGTGACCCATATCCAGCAGGGCCTCGACACTCTCCACGCGGGTGACGTGAGTCTCGTCGTGCACGAAGTAGGCATCGTTTTTGATTGCGTCGGCCACCTTGTCGAACTCGTAACCCTCCTCCAACTCGATGTAAACCATACGGCGGTGAATACCCGTACCCAGAGGAATGGTCATCGAAAGAGCCGCCTTAACACCCTCAATGGCTTTGACTGCTACGGTGTGACCCATACTCATACCAGGGCCGAAGTTGGTGTAGGTGATACCCTTGGGCGCACACACCTCCAACAGCGCACGTACCACCGAGTCGCTTCCGGGATCCCAACCTGCCGAGATGATGGCTGCGGTGTTGTATTGTTTTGCTACCGCGTCGAGTCGCGCGCGCATATCTGCAATTCCTGTGTGAATGTCGAAGCTGTCAACGGTTGCGATACCGAGTTGGAGAGCCTCCTCGGCGCTCTTCTCCACAAGTCGCGAGGGAGTGCACAGAATAGCTACATCCACACATTCGAGTTGGGTGAGCGAGCTAACTACGGGATATTTCGACTCTCCCGCTGCTGCCACCGAAGCTGCGCGACGCACAATGCCCGCTACCTCGAAATCTGCCGCTGCCTCCAATGCCTCGACCACATATTTTCCGATATTGCCGTAACCCACTACGGCTGCTCTGATTTTGCTCATAAAGTAAGTTTGTGTCATCTATTTGTCTGCAAATATAATAAAAACTGCAAACAAACAACACGCGCCACCGCCTATTTATTATTTCGGCGCGGAGCGAGGGTTATGCCCACGCCGATACCGAAACCTATGCCCGCCTGCCAGCCCACGGGTGTGCGATAGACGCCCGCTTGCGGCCCTGCGCTGATAACTACGCGCGGAGGCAAAGGGTGGGGCACTCGCAGGGTTGTGTGGCTCTCGCGGCGCAGCAATACCAGCGAGTCCAAGCGGGCGCGGTAGCCACTCACCACCGCCACAAAGGTCGAATCGTCGGTGTAGCGCACCTGCTGGATGGGCACAACCGCACGCGCCGAGTCGCACTGGGGTTGGGTGTCGGCCTCGCATACCTTATTATTAATAGCGCCGTTGTCCGCCGCCAGCCATACCGTATCGTGGCGCACAATGGTACGCAGACGTTCGACGGGACGTTCAATGACAAGGGTTTCGGTGTGGCACACGCGCACGGTGTCGGGCACAGCGGATGAGGGGTGGTGCGAGCGGCGTCCGACAATAACTCCCGTCCCGAACAGCATCACCACAGCCACCACAGCGAGGGTAGTTTCAAGGGTCTTTCTCATGGCATTTCGATATTTAATTCACTAAAATAGCAGTCTGTACCCTATTCGCTTTCCACATCTTTGCCATTTTGCGCACCTCAGTTCCAATATCTCGCCGTCTTGCGAGTGCCTTTGTCGAGTCGCAAAAGGGTGTGTAGCGGGGTTGAAAACACCCTCAAAGTGGCCGAAAATCGAAAAAAGTTTAAAAAAATCACAACTTTTTTTGCAGAATCAAAAAATGTGCGTATATTTGCACCGCAAATGCGATGGTTCCGTAGCTTAATTGAATAGAGCATCTGACTACGGATCAGAAGGTTACAGGTTTGAGTCCTGTCGGAATCACTCGAAAGCGGCTGTCTAACAAGGCGGCCGCTTTTTTGTTGGGATATTGTGAGGTAGTGGAGTGGTCTGATGTTGGGGTACTGCGAGGTGTCAGGGTGCCGATGTCGAGATACTACGAGGCGGCGTGGTGTTCCTATGGCGAGATACTGTGAAGTATCGAGTATCTATGCCGAGGTGTCCGAGATGGGGTGCTGAGTTTCTATATTTGGGGCGAGATAGTAGTGAGTTTCAATGTTGGGCAACTGTGAGGTGGCTTTACGGCTGCCTTTTTTTGTGCGTGGAGGTTTGCGGGCGGCGGTGGGCTGCGCTTAATGCTCTATGCGTTTGTATTTTACAGTGTTTGCGGATTGGTGGTTATGGGTTCGTTTTGTTTGCTCTTTTTGCGAAAAACAACTATTTTTTTGTAAAATGTATTTGAAAAACGATAAAATTATTATCTTTGCGTTATGGAGTGTGACAAAAAACGAAACAAACAATAATCCTTTATTAACTTAAAACCAAAAAAAACTATTATGAAAAAACTTGCAATGGCTTTGTTGGGCGTGATGCTTCTTGGCGCAGCTCAACTGACAGCAGGCCCTCGCGTAGTGTTTATGGGTGACTCCATTACACGTCTTTGGGGCTCGAACAAGGGTTCGTGGTTTACCGAAAATAACTTTTCTTGCAAAGGTGCTGACGGTCAAACTACCCGTAACATGTTGCAACGATTCCAAGCTGATGTAATCGACGCAGCTCCCCAAGTGGTTGTTATTGGTGCTGGTACCAACGACATCGCTAAAAACGAGGACGTATTCGTGAGCGTTGAGCAAATCGCTGCTAACATCTTCAAAATGGCAGAGATGGCACAAGCTGCCGGTATCAAAGTTATTTTGACTACCACCATGCCTTCGAACTACTACTGGTTTGCAACCGACGTTAAACCCGCCAACATCGTTCCCCGTTTGAACACCATGTTGGAGGAGTACGCTGCAACCCACGACTGCGGTTGGGTAGATTACTACTCGATGTTCGTGATGGAGAACGGTCGTTTCGATCCCCGTTGGTCGTATGACGATTGCCACCCCAGCGCAGGTACTTATGACATTATGGAGCAAGCTCTGATGCCTGTTCTTGAGCCTATGTTGAACGAATAATACAAGGAGGATACAGACTATGAAAAAATATTTCCTTTTGTTTGCAGCTGCCCTTGTAATGGGCGTTACTGCTTGCGTTGAACCCGTTGAGCCCGAACCTACAATCGTTCCGGAGTTGAGCGCAGATGTTGAGACTATCGAGGTAGCCGTTGAGGGCGAAGAGCTAGAGTTCAATATCGCTTCGAACATTGCTTGGGAGGTTACTACCGACCAAGAGTGGATTAGTGTTATGCCCGATATGGGTGAGGGTAACTCGCTCGTTATCGTTGCAATTGAAGAGAACGAAACTTATGACGTACGCGAGGGTGCTATCACCATTGCAGCCACTGGCGAGTACGCAGCTACTGTTCCCAGCGTAACTATCGCTGTTTCGCAAGACGAGATGAAGGCTGCTATTCTGGACGCTAAATCGAAATATGAGTTTGGCGCTGAGGGTGGTTCGTTCTCGCTGACTATGAAAGCAAACGTTGAGTACGAGGTATCGCTGGGCGCTGACTGGTTGTCGATTGCCGAGGCTGATGCTACTCGCGCTCTCAAAGAGGATGTCATCACTATCAATGTTGCTGCTAACGAGGAGTACGACGCTCGTGAGGCTGTTGTAACCATCACCAGCGAGCTGGGTGAGGACAAAGTGAAAGTTATCCAAGCAGAGAACCGCACCGTTATCGTTGAGGCTGATCCCGAGAACTACGTTTCGTACGAGGGTGGCCAAGTGAAAGTTGCCGTAACTCAAAATATGAGCTACAAAACTGAGTGCACCGTTGATTGGATTACCAAAGCTAAAGGTTCGCGTGCTCTGGAGACTGACTCGCTGACTTTTGACGTAGCAGCTAACCCCACTTCGGAGGTTCGTGGTGGTTATATCATCATCTCGTCGGAGGTTGCTGTTGACTCGATTGCTGTTGCTCAAGCTGGTAACCCCGCTGCTGCTGTAAACATTACTGACAGCCGTATGGTTCGCGTTCTGGCTGACTACGATACCAACGAGGATGGTGAGTACCAACTGTCGGAGCTCCAAGCTATCACCGAGATCAGCTTCACCAAACAAGCTAAAGACGACTCGTGGACTTCGGAGACTACCATCAAAGACTGGTCGGCTCTGAACTATATGACCAACCTCGAGAAACTGAACGTTTCGTCGTGTACTATGACCGCGCTGGATGTTACCGCTATGCCCAACCTGAAAGAGCTGCGCGCTAACAACACCCGCATCGCCGAGATCGACCTGAGCAAAAACACCGCTCTGACCTACCTCGATCTGGGTATGACCAAAATCACCGCTCTTGACCTGTCGAACAACACCGCTCTGACCGAGGTTCAAGTTAGTGGTAACGGACTGACCGAGCTGAATGTTTCGGCTCTCAAAGACCTGAAAGTTCTGAACGTAGCATACAACAAAATCGCTGCTCTCGACTTGTCGAACAACACCGCTTTGGAGGCTGCTTACGTTAACGGTAACGCCCTGACTTCGCTGAATGTATCGGCTCTGGCTGGTCTGAAACGTCTGAATTGCGAGCACAACAAACTCACTTCGCTGGATGTTACTGCAAACTCGCAACTGACTCAACTTACTTGCGGTCGTAACCAACTGACTTCGCTGAATGTTAGCGGTCTGGCTAACTTGGCTATCTTGTCGTTGCCCTACAACGCTGAGCTGACTTCGGTTGACTTGACCGGTCTTGTAAAACTCCGCGCATTCAACGCTCCTCACACTGGTCTGACTTCGCTTGCAGTTTCGGGCTGCCCCGAGCTGACTCAAGTTGTTGTTAACGACTGTAAACTTGCAGGCTTCGACTTCGCAGCTGCTCCTGCTGCTCTGCGTAGCGTAGTTATGGACGGTTCGAACCCCTTGACTGGCTCGATCGACCTGAGCAAAACTGCTATCTACAACCAAATCAAAGTTCTGTACGCTGACGTTGCTACTTTGGAGAGCATCAAGGTTCCCACTTGGGTTAACCTCTTTACTCCTCCTACTCACATCATCAAAAACGAGGCTACTAAATGGGAGGGTGGTTTCTACTTGGAGCCCCAACCTGTGGATTTGAGCGCAAACGGCACTTCGAACTGCTACATCGTAAACAAAGCTGACTCGATCTACCGCTTCAAAGCTACCGTTCGTGGTAATGGTGTTGCTGCTCTGACTGACGACGTTACTGCAATCGCTCCTACCAAGGCTCGTCTGCTGTGGGCTATGGCCGCTTGGCAAATGAACCCCGGTGACGCAGACAACGCTTGGCCCAGCAACTTGGGTGATGGTGGCGCTGACAAGATTATCCTTGCCGAGAGCGTTAAACTCACCGAGGATGGCTACGTCGAGTTCGCTACCGGTGTTGGTATGCCCGACGGTAACGCGCTGATTGTCGCTACCGACGATGCTGACAACATTCTCTGGAGCTGGCACATCTGGGCTCTGAATGACTACGATGCAGCTGCTGAGGATAAATACGTTACTACTCACGACCTGAATGTATATATGATGGACCGTAACCTGGGTGCTACTTCGGATCCTTCGGATTTGGCAGAGCCTACTATGTGCGACTGGGTTGGTACTCGTGGTCTGTACTATCAATGGGGACGTAAAGATCCGTTCTACGGCTCTATCAAGTTCAACGGTTACGCTGCTAAGATGAAACTCTATGCTGCTGATGGTACCGTTTCGACTCCTTACGCAATCTATGGTGGCTCGGCTGCAACTCAAAAGGTTGGCGTAGATAAGATCGAGGGTTGGAGTGGAATGCGTAGCAGTATCGACTTCGCTACCGCTAATCCTCTGACTTACATCACTTCGGCTGGTGGTCAAAACTACTCGTGGTTGTGGAGTGCAAATGCTGGTGGTAACGGCGAAACTGAGTGGGGTAAACTTTGGGGTAACCCCGAGGCAACTGCTCTGGGTGGTGTGAAGACTATGTACGACCCCTGCCCCGTAGGTTATAGCATCCCTGCTCCTGGTAAGTTCGCGTTCATCACTTCGCACAACGACGATGCTACCGCTTACTACAACTATGATGTAGACTGGAAATACAACTGCCGCGAGAAAATCTTCGCTGATACCTTGAATGGCGAGACATATCCTACCCTCAATTCTGCAACCTTCAAGGTTCGTCCTTACGGTTTGAACTTCTACATCCACGGCGCAAAAACTCCTGCCGATGTTGAGGCTGGTGTTCAAAACTATGGTGTAGAGCCCGAGGATAAGACTGTTGCTTACTTCCCCGTACAAGGTCCTCTGACCTACTCGATGGGCGACCAAACTTACCGCGAAGACGCTCCCGTAACTGCAATGACCAACGCTCCTGCTTACAGTCAAGTTGCTTATAGCAGCCAAATGTTCTACTTCATGTCGGCAAGCTATGTGAAAGGTGACTTCTATCGTTACAACGTTCGCTCGATTAGCTACGGTGACCAATTCGGTAAAGCACTTCCCGTACGTTGCTTCCGCGAGAACGAGATCGTACCCGACAACAGTGTTGACTTCGGTGGTTCGACTCCCGCTCCTGTTCGTTAATTCGTACAAAACTCCAAGTGTCGCCTCTCGTAGGCGACACTCCATACCCCTCGAAGGCGCCCCATCTCGGGACGCCTTCGTTTTTTTTGTCCTATCCCGAGGCGTCTCATTTTTTGCGCCCTATTTCGGGATGCCTATTGCCTATCCCAGCCTATCCCCAACCTATCCCCAACCTATCCCGGCCTATCTCCTCCTGACTACTACCTCGGGGTGGTTTTTTTGTTCCCCGAGCGACGCCTTTGGCCTATTCCTGCCTACCTCTTCCTAACTACTTCGGGGTGTGTCCTCTTGGGTTGCCTTCATTTTGTCCCAAACCTATCCCAGCCTATCTCCCCCTAACTACCTCGGGGTGTGTCCTCTCGGGATGCCAGTTCTAACCTCATCCTTGCTATTTCCTCTTTCTGCCTCGGGGTGGTTTTGCGTGCCGCAAAAGAGGGAGCAGCAGTCGCGGCGGTTTTGTTGGGCTGCGAAAATGGTGTGAAAGGTGGCTCGGAGGAGGCGTAAACAGGTGGGGAATAGCATAAAAGGGCGTGTTTGTGGCAAATATTGTTATTTTAGTGAATAAAATAGTGTAAAAAGTTTGCAAATATAGCAATGTGTTGTATCTTTGCATTGTGTTAATCCTTTTGGAACTGCGCTTTATGGTGACTTGGACTACCACCATATGCGTAGGGATTAGCACAGATACTTTCGAGAGTATTGCTCTATGTAGAGTGGGCCGGCAACGGCCCGAGGCCGCATTCCAGCCATGCGGCCTTTTCTTTTGACCTATACTTAAATCTTTGTTATTTAATTCGTTGTGTAGTGCGATGCATTCGTATCGTGCGCTCGGGTTGTGTCTGTGTGTGCCATTGGAGCTTGCGCACAGCAGGGTTGTATGTAATCTTGTAATTGGATCTGCAAAGCCCTTTTGTCGGTGCTAAATGATGATTTGGCAGCGAGTCGGAGTGTGTTGCTCAAAACACGTGCAATGCAATATGAGTTTGTATAAAAGTGGGGTAAATACAATTTGTAATTGTAATTATACTCTGCCGTGGCGTGAAGTTTGTGTGGTTGCTGCGGAGTAGGGGAGCGTGTGCAATCGCGCGGTGTAGCGGCGGTTTGTATGCTTTGTGGTATTTTTTACCTTGCAATGGTGGCGCGGATGCGTCGTGGGGTTGTAAAATGCAATGTTGGCTTGCCTGCTTGGAGAGTGTTGTAGGCGACTTGCGATTTGGTGGTTTCGACCCCGCCGACAATCCCCGAAATGTGGTTCAATCGCCCCTCTCAAATGTATATAAATGCCGAAAAGTGTTGCACTCTACGAATTTTTAACTACCTTTGCATAGATTATACCAAAACATTACCGAACTGATGCTTTATCCTCTCAAATTCAAACCCCTGCTCAAAGAGCGTATCTGGGGTGGCACAAGCCTTCGCAAAAGGCTCGCCTCGGCGCGTCTGAAAGAGGACGCGAGAATTGGCGAGAGCTGGGAGATCTCGGGCTTCGAGGATGAGCAGTCGGTGGTGGCCGAGGGCCGACTCAAAGGCAACTCCATTGGCGAACTGATGGAGGTGTTTATGGGCGAGCTGGTTGGCGACCCCATCTACAACCAATTCGGTACGGAGTTCCCCCTGCTGGTGAAATATATGGACGCCGATGACCTGCTCTCGATTCAGGTTCACCCCGGTAACGCACAAGCCGCACGTCTGCACAATGCGTGGGGCAAGAGCGAGATGTGGTATATTACCGAGTGCGAGGAGGGCGCCGAGATTCTGGTCGGTTTCAAGGAGGGCACAACCCCCGAGAAGTTTGTTGCAGCGCTGGCTAACGGCACTCTGCCCGACCTGCTCAACCGCCATACCGTACACAAGGGCGATGCGTTCTACATCCCTGCGGGAACTGTTCACTGCATCTGCGGCGGCATCCGTTTGGTCGAAATCCAACAGACAAGCGACATCACATATCGTATCTACGACTGGGAGCGCGTTGACGCCAAAGGGCGTATGCGTGAGTTGAACCCCGAGCTGGCTTTGCAGGCTATCCGCTTCGATTCGGATGTGGAGTATGTGCGCACCAAGCCGAGTGTGGCAAACGAGGTTGTGGAACTGGTCGATTGTACCCACTTTACCACCAATCTCCTGAAAGTGGAGGGCGCCTACGAGCGCGACTTGTCGTGGTTGCAGTCGTTTGTAATCTACATCTGCACCGAGGGTGAGGGAGAGTTGATTTACTCGGGTGGCTCGGTCAAAATTGCCGAGGGCGATGTCTATCTGATGCCCGCAATCGAGCAAACCGCCAAGTTCAAAGGTAATCTGACCGTCTTGGAGTCTTATTGTTAACGCCACAAAATCATTCACAATAAAACAGGCTGCCCTTTTCGGAGGACAGCCTGATATTTTTATGCTCGGAAGGGGGCTTTTTAAAGATAAAGCACCTTGTCGCTGTCGTCTTTGGGCGAGTGGGGCTTTGCGGGGGCTTCGGGATAGCCAATGGCAACCACACACAGAGGACGCCAGCCCTCGGGGATTCCTGCCACGTTGGCGCGCAGCCACTCCTCGGCATTACCCGCCTCGGGGTTGTCCTTCAGGTGGGGGCGGTCTTTGATGTGCACCCAGCAACTTGCTAAGCCCTTCGCCTCGACTGCGAGTTGAAGGATGGTGGTCGAAATCGCGCAGTTCACCTCCCACAGGTCCGAGGCTTGCTCGTCACCACACACAATGATGCCTACGGGCGCACCTTTGAGCAGCGCCGAGCCATAGTCGCGCATCTGCGACATTGTTTCGAGGGTTGCGGGGTCGGTTACCACGATGTAGCGTGTCGAGCGGGTGTTCTTGGACGAGGGCGCGGTGAGTGCCTCGGCAAGCAGACTATCGATAATTTCGCGCGAGGGAACCTCGGCGGTGAAGCGTCGGCAACTGCGACGACTGTGAAGTATCTCGTTGAGTGTCATACTATGGTGTGTTTTTGTGTTATCTGACTCCAAAGATAGTGATTTTAGTTGGGCCTTCAAACTTTTGGGCGCGTTGTGCCCCCTAACTTGAAAATAAAATTGTATATTTGAGATAAATCTCGAATATACTTTCGCTCGCTGTGAAAAATATTCAAGTAAACTTGATATTTCTCACTCGCTTATTCGTATATTTGTGGAAGAACTAACCTTTTTATGATTATGACAGACAAGAAGCCCACCGTAGCGCTGATATACGATTTCGACGGCACCCTTTCGCCCGGCAATATGCAGGAGTACGCCTTTATTCCCACCGTTGGCACTACCAACAAGGAGTTTTGGGACGACTGCGAGGATTTGGCTATCTCGCAAGATGCCGACCCCATTCTCAGCTATATGGCCAAGATGATTCACTATGCTCGCAGCAAGGGCCTTTCGCTCAAACGTTCAGCCTTCCACGAGTCGGGCCGCCATATTCGCCTTTTTGAGGGCGTTAAGGAGTGGTTTGGCCGCATCAATGCCTATGGAGAGTCCAAGGGCGTGAATGTGGTGCACTACATCAATTCGAGCGGTATTCAGGAGATTATCGAGGGCACTTCCATCGCCCACGAGTTCCGCAAAATCTATGCCTGCACCTTCCTCTACGATGTGGATGGCGTGGCCTACTGGCCGGGTGTGGCTATCAACTATACCAATAAGACGCAGTTTATCTTCAAAATCAACAAGGGTGTGGAGTCGGTCTATGACTCGCGTGCGGTCAACCGCTTTATCCCCGAGGAGGAGCGCGCTGTGCCCTTCACCCATATGATTTACTTTGGTGACGGAACAACCGACATCCCCTGTATGCGTCTTGTGAAGTCGATGGGCGGTCACTCCATTGCTGTGTACGACCCCAACATCGAGGGCGCACGTGACGCTCGCCGCGAACTCATCCGCGAGAATCGTGTCAACTTCATCAGCCCCGCCGACTACTCCGAGGGTACCTACCTCGACACCGTCGTCAAGGCCGTTATCGACAAGATTGTTGCCGACGACACCCTCAAAAGTCTTATTAACCCCGAAGACAAATAACCCCCGCAATGAACCTTATATTTGCAACCAACAACCGCCACAAACTTACCGAGGTGAGCCAAATCCTCGGCGACGCAATCGAACTTACAACCCTTGCCGAGTGTGGTATCACCGAAGATATTCCCGAAACCAGCCCCACTATTCAGGGCAACGCTTTGCAGAAGGCTCGCTATGTGTGGGAGCGCACGGGTCGCAGCTGCTTTGCCGACGACACAGGTTTGGAGGTTGATGCGCTGAATGGTGCTCCGGGTGTTCGCTCGGCTCGTTACGCAACCGACGGCCACGACTTTGATGCCAATGTCACCCTTCTGCTCCGCAACTTGGAGGGCGTGACCGAGCGCTCGGCGCAGTTTCGCACCGTTGTGGCTCTGATTTTGGATGGCGAGGAGTACCTATTCGAGGGCATTGTCCGTGGCCACATCACTTGTGAGCGTTTTGGCGAGGGTGGTTTCGGCTACGACCCTGTGTTTGTTCCCGAGGGCGAGGTTATGACCTTTGCCGAGATGAGCGCCGAGGCCAAGAACGCCATCAGTCATAGAGGACGAGCTATTGCTGAATTAGCTAAATGGTTTGCCGAACGCGCCAAATAGAGCGACCCACATAATATATAGACAAAAAAATACCCCCACCTCATAAGGTCGGGGTATTTTTTTGTGGCATTGTCGGGCGGACCGACAAACCGAATTAGATAGCAGCCGAAATCAAGAAGGTTGCTGCAACGCTCAAGATAGCGTACAACTCGGGGAACGCTGCCAGAATCAGGGTTTTACCCATAACGTCGTGGCCGCTACCTACGGCTGCGATACCGTTAGCACAAACTTTTGCTTGGTAGATTGCTGCGAACAAGTTCACGATAGCTACCAGCAGACCTGCACCAAAGATAGCTGCTGCTTGGAACATAGTGATGTCCGAGGTCAGGAAGCCTTGAACCATAAAGAAGCTCACGAAGCCATAAAGACCTTGCGAACCGGGCAGAGCCGAAAGAATCATGTAGCTACCGAATGCGCTACCGTTCTTTTTCATTGCGCCTACGGCTGCTTGACCGCAAATTGCAGTACCAATAGCCGAGCCGATACCTGCCACACCTACCATAATGGCTACACCTACGTAAGCCAATACCAATGCTGTTGTTGTTTCCATAGTTTTGTTTAAGTTTTAATTATTGTTTAATTATTTATCTTGTTGCTTTTTGAAAGGCTCGAATGTGCGTGATGCCATCTCGAAGCCTGCGTTTTTGAAGAACTCCACAAAGGTCAGACGCATAGGGTGTACGAACGACGAGATTGCGGACATAAAGAGGTTGATACCGTGACCAATCAGCAGGATGACCGATGCCAGAATGACCTTCAAGATGATGGCCACAACCGACATACCCTCCACACCTGCGTCGAGGCCTGTCATACCCAGAGCCAGCGAGTTGAACACCAGTGCTAACACACCACCCGACAATCCGATTGCGAACAGACGGATGTAGCTCAACACGTCGCTGAGCAGACCTGTGACGTTGTTATAGGTGTTCCAAAGACCCGAGCCGATGTTGGCGAAGATGTTTTTGCCGGGGGTGTTGAACAGCAGCATCAGCGCGAGAGCCACACCTGCCACGCCATAGAATGCGGGCGACGAGGTTGTGAACCACGAGATTGCAAAATTCTCGTTCAACATAGGCAGTGCCATCGCCAGACAGCCTGCAACCAACAGCAGGAACCATCCCAGATTACCCAACGCATAGCGGAAACCGAATGTGCGGGTAGTCATATAGATGTTCACAGCCATACCCAGCAGAATTTGAACTACACCCAGCGCCAGTGCCAGCGAGAAGAACTCGCCTTGGAAATCCAAGAAAGGCGACTCGGCGATAGTTTCGTAGCCCAGCATCTCGGGGATGCTCATACCGAACAGCGAGCCTGTGTAGGTACCGAACAGAACTGTTGCGCCACCACACAAAATCGACAGCCACGCCGCTTGGCGCATACTCTTACCACCCTTGAAGAAGAGTCCCAGACCTGCTGCCAGAATGATTGCACCATATCCTGCGTCGTTCAAGCAGATTGCGAAGAACAACATATAGAAGGGTGCGAACAGCGGTGTCAGGTCGATGGTACCATACTTGGGCAGTGCGTACATCGAGCCAATCAACTCAAATACGCTTGCAAACCAGCGGTTTTTCAACTTAACGGGGGTGTTATCCTCGGGAGTGGGTTTCTCCTTGATGTAGTAGAGTCCGGGCTCGGCGTCGAGCATAGCGTCCACTTGTACCTCGTTCTCCTCCTCGGCCCAAGCCTCCATCAGGGTCAGCGAACCTTCAGCCTCGGCTTTACCAGAACGTGCCACGCGGCTGAAATCCAGTTGCTCGGAGATTTGTCCGCGAGCCTTGTCAATCAGCGCTACACTTGCTACGGCGTTAGCATAGACCTTATCCCACGACTCAACCTCGGCACTCAACTTCTCCACCTCGGCCGAAGCCTCCCCAGCGGTCATAGTCAGCGGTTTGAGCTCTTGGGCGTCAATCATAACCTCCTCTGCGGGGCGGGTTACAACCACAAAGTAGCTTTGACCCTCGTAGTCGTTCACGCGCTCAACGGTGTACTCCTTGCTCCACTCCTCGACATTGCGGTCGTAGTCGCCCGTTTGGGCCACAAAGAAGTGAAGTACCACACCTTGCTCGCGCAGGTTTTTGATTACTTCGGCGTCAAACTCACCCCAAGGCTCTGCCTCCGAGGCGTACTTTTGCAGACGTGCGATTTCGGCCTGCAATGCACCCACAGCCTCCTCGGCTGCGATGTAGCGGTCGAACGCTTCGTCGCCACTCTCATAGGCCTTGCCCCCTGTGTAGCGAGGGTCTTGGGCCATAGTTTCGAGTTTAGCTACGGCCGCTTTGTAGCGGTCGGCATCCAGCATCACACGGCGGTCGTTCTCCGAAGGCTCCCAACCGGCCGTGGTAACATCCACAAGGCCGAGCTGCTGCAATCGTCCGAGGAATTCGTCGCGTTTCGAAGTCAGCACCACGAAACTGTATTTATTCATCTTAACAATCATAGCCTACTCCTCCTGTTGATGTTTGCTTTTTACGATTTTCTGTGCACTCTTCGAGAGGTTTTCCTCATCCTCCAAGAAGCGTTTAATCTTACGAATAGCATCTTGGTATCCAGGGATTTGCACCTTCTCGTAGAGATTTACTTTCTGTGTGGTTTTCTTACGTGCGCGGTCGAGCAGTCGCATTTTGAGCTCGAATACCTCGTATTCGACCATCAGTCGGGCAACTCTACGCAGCAACTCCACACCGTCGGCAGTCCAAGCGGGGCTGCTGAAAAGGTCGTAGGGGCGGTTGGCAAAGACCACCTCTTGGAGTACGGGGATGCGTACGCCTGCGATTTTCACAGTACTCAGGCGTACATCCTCGATGCTCACAAGGTCGGGGTCGAACTCTCCCCACAGGGCGGTCATGTAGTCGTATTGCGACTCTACATCCCGCAATTCCTGCTCGAAAGTCTCGGCCACCTCTTTGGCCTTGGCGACCTCCAAACGAAGGGCGCTCTCCTTACTCTTGATGGTGGGGAGTGCCTTCTCACGAACTTTCAGCTGTTTGCCAAGTTCGCCGAGCGAAGTCTTGTTATATTGAAACTTGATTGCCATAAGCAGTCGTTATGCCACTGTGGGCCAATATTTTTCAACCAATTCTTGTTTGATTGCCACCTCCGACGCGGTGAAGTACTTAGCAAACAGACTCCAAGCGATATCCAACATTTGGGTAATCTCGATGTTTACGTCGATTGCAAGCAGTTTCTCCGAGTAGTCGTGGGCGAATTTCAGTGTACGCTCGTCGTAGTCCGACAGGTCGAAACCGTTCTCCAACTTGGTTTTTGCGTTGGCAGCATCGGCATACAGACGTACGCAGGCGTTCATCACTTGGGGGTGGTCCTCACGGGTTTTCTTACCGATAACCAGCTGTTTCAGACGCGACAGGCTTCGGAAGGGGTCGATAATAACCTTACCGGTGTCCGAGTCGTTACGCAGGAACAACTGACCCTCGGTGATGTAACCGGTGTTGTCAGGCACAGCGTGGGTAATGTCGCCACCCGACAGAGTGGTCACAGCGATGATGGTAATCGAACCACCGTTGGGAAGTTGCACCGCTTTCTCGTAGATCTTTGCCAAGTCCGAGTACAACGAACCGGGCATCGAGTCTTTCGAGGGGATTTGGTCCATACGGTTCGACACGATAGCCAGTGCGTCGGCGTACAGAGTCATATCGGTCAGCAGTACCAGCACCTTCTCGCCTTTGTCAGCAGCAAAGTACTCGGCTGCGGTCAGTGCCATATCGGGAATCAGCAGACGCTCTACGGGAGGGTTCTCGGTGGTGTTCACGAAGCTCACGATACGGTCCAGCGCACCTGCGTTCTCAAACACGCTCTTGAAGTAGAGGAAGTCGTCGTTGGTCATACCCATACCGCCCAAGATAATCTTGTCGGCTTTTGCACGCAGAGCCACGTTTGCCATCACGGCGTTGTAGGGCTGGTCGGGGTCTGCAAAGAAGGGAATCTTTTGACCCGACACGATGGTGTTGTTAAGGTCGATACCCGCGATACCGGTAGCAATCAGCTCCGAAGGTTGGATACGTTTGAAGGGGTTCACAGTGGGACCACCAATCACACGCGCCTCACCCTCGGGTTGTGCGCCACCCTCGATGGGCTCGCCATAGGCGTTGAAGAAGCGGCCTGCCAGCTCGTCACTTACGTTCAATTTGGGGGGCTCGCCGTGGAATACTACCTCCGAGTTGGTTGCGATACCCTCGGTACCGGCAAACACTTGGAGAATAACATTCTCGCCGTTAATTTTCACGACCTGAGCAAGTTTACCACCTACGGTAGCCAGCTCGTCATTACCAACGCCCGTAGCTTTGAGGGTTACGGTAGCCTTGGTGATGTTGTCGATTTTGGTGTATATTTTTTGAAATGCTTTTGTTGCCATATCGTTAGTTCTCCTTTACTTTGGTTGCCAGATACTCTTTGATTTGTTTCTCGTAGTCGTAGAACTTCTCGCTTTGCCACTCGGCGTAGTTCATCTGGCGGAACAAGTTGATCAGGCCCTTGAAGAACGAGCCGCACTCCTCGAAGTCCGCAAAGTCGAACGACTTGTCGCAAACGTCCAATACCATATTATATACATACTTTTGGCGCTCCAGCGGGCAGTTAGCATCGATGTCGTCGAATGCATCTTGTTGCAGAATCACAAAGTCAATCAGCTCGCTCTTGTAGTAACGCTCGTGGTACTCAACGGGCACACCGTCGTCACCCAAGATGTTGATCTGCTCCGAAGCCTCTTTACCACGCAACACGAGGGTCTTACCTTTGTAAACCTTCTCAACCCAGCCTTTCTCGACTTTGCCGTCCAGATACTCAACTACCTCGGGGTACTCCAAGTATTTCGAGTACGAATCGATGGGGTCGATTGCGGGGTAACGTTTACTATCGGCACGGCCTTGCGACAGCGCGTAGAAACAACGTGCAGCCTTCTTGGTCGATTCGGTTACGGGCTCTTTGAGGTTACCACCCGCGGGCGATACAGTACCCAGGAAGGTTACCGAACCGCTCTCGCCATTGGGCAGATATACCAAACCTGCACGAGCGTAGAATCCCGAGATGATAGCCGACAAGTCCATAGGGAACGCATCCTGACCGGGAAGCTCCTCCAAACGGTTACTCATCTCACGCAGCGCTTGTGCCCAACGTGAAGTCGAGTCTGCCAGAATCAACACTTTCAGACCCATTGCACGATAGTACTCACCAATGGTCATACCGGTGTAAACCGACGCCTCACGAGCCGCAACGGGCATGTTCGAGGTGTTACAGATAATGGTGGTACGCTCCATCAGTTTGTGACCTGTACGGGGGTCATCCAAGTGGGGGAACTCTGCGAAAATCTCCACAACCTCGTTTGCACGCTCACCACACGCAACCATAATGATTACGTCAGCCTCGGCTTGTTTCGAGATGGCGTGTTGAAGCACGGTCTTACCTGCACCGAAGGGGCCGGGGATAAAGCCGGTACCACCGTCAGCGATGGGGTTGAAGGTGTCGATTGCACGAACACCGGTCTCCATCACGCGCGAGGGGCGGGGTTTCGAGGTGTATGCTTTGATGGCTTGTTTAACGGGCCATTTTTGCACCATAGTGATGTTGTGGTCGTTGCCTGCAGCGTCGGTAACAACGGCTACTGTGTCGGTAACCTTGTACTCGCCGGCCTCGGCCACGCTTTTAACGGTGTAGGTGTCGGTCATCACAAAGGGAACCATAATTTTGTGAGCCACCCACATCTCTTGTACTTGACCCAGCCACGAACCTGCGCTCACTTTGTCGCCGGCTTTGGCAAGGGGTTTGAACTCCCATACCTTGTCGTAGTCAATGGGGTCGGTGGTTGTTCCGCGCTCGATGAACAGACCGCTCATCTTCTCGAGGTCGTTTTGCAGACCGTCGTAGCTGCGCGAAAGGATACCGGGGGCAAGAGTTGCCTCCAACATATGGCCCTCGAACTCTACGGGGTCGCCGATTTTCAGACCGCGTGTCGAGTCGAACACCTGAACATAAGCCGCGTCACCAATAACTTTAATGACCTCGGCCATCAATTTTACATCGCCCAAATCAACGTGGCAGATTTCGTTTTGCGAAACGGGGCCGTCGGCCTTCACTACCACAAGGTTCGAGACGATACCTGATACTCGTCCTGTTGTCTTCATTTTATATCTTTTGTTATTTTTGTTTTCGTTGTTTTACTCCGCTTTGGCTGCGTTTTCGATTTTATCGCGTGCGCTCAGTGCGCTTACCAGTCGTTGGTACATCTCCTTACCGCGTGCTTCGTCGAGGCGGCTCCAGCGGTCCACCAGATTGATGCGAACCAGATAAGCCAACACCGCGTCGATGTTGAAGTAGTCGAATGCGGTCAACTCCTCGCTCATCTCCCAACGGATAAGATCGATGCGATGCTCCTTGTCGAGCATATCCACATCCTCGCCAAGTGCACTCAGCAGGGTGTCAATCCAAGGCAGCTCGCCCTTCAAACCGAAGTCGGCGGCCGAACTCTTGGTCAGACCCTGAACAATCTCGTCGTCACCCACCAGCACCTCGGCCACGGGCATATCCAAACGACGTGCGGTTACCGCTGCGCTAACATTGCGCAGTGCCTTATCGAAGGCTGCCCACTCGCGCAGGAAGCCGCTCGACGAGTGTGCGCACTCGTTGTAGTACGCCTCGAACATAGCTTTCTCAAAAGCGATGCTCTTGTCCACATCATCCCACTCGGTATCCTCGGGGCGAGCGTATGCCAAGATGAGTTTTTGTGCGAATTGGGGGAGTTGTTCGGGATGTTCCATCTCTTCGGCAAGCTGCTCGGCCGAAAGGTTGCCGAGGCCCACCACACGACTGCCACCGCGACGCAGGGTCAGCAGGTTCTCGATGTCGTAGTAGGTGTAGAGCAGTTTTACGGCCTTTGCGTCGCCTGCCGACAACTCCTCTGCTACGGCATCAATAATAGCGCGTGCGTCAAAGCCTTTGGTGTCGGCATCGAGTGCCCACTCCTTCAGACCCGCGACAAGCGTATAATACTGATTGGAGAACATCGTGATTATGCTTTATAAAGAAGGTTCGAAACTTTTTCGCGGAGGTACTCGCCCAGCAGTGCGTCGAAATCCTCGTCCGAGAAGCTGATGTAGTAGCCACCATCTTTGGGACCGATTTTGAAACCGCTCTTCACGCCTTTGCCGTACGATACCTCGACGCCAGCTGCCAACAGCTCTTTTGCTGCTGCTGCAAATACGCTGTCGAGCGCTGCTTTTTTCTCCTCGGGAAGAAGAGCCGACAGGCTTACAACGTCGGTCGACGAACCGTTCCAGTTTTTAGCAACTGCCAACAGCATGTCTTTTACGAAGGCAGCGTCCATAGTAGCCTCAGCCACAGCTTTCGATGCGGTTTGAGCTACAACCATAGTGTTGATTTCGCTTTTCAGAGCAGCTACTGCTTGACGACCGGCCAACGAGATTTCGGTCATAGTGTTTTGAGTCAGTTCCTCTGCTTGTTTTTGAGCGTTCTCCACGATTGCTTTGGCCTCTGCTTGTGCTTCTGCTACGATAGCTTTGGCTTTGGCTTGTGCCTCGGCAACGAGTTTGTCGGCGTCGTTGCGACCTTTCGAGAGTCCCTCTTCGTAGAGTTGCTCGGTAAGTTTTTGAAGTTTGTTTTCCATATTAATATATTGTTATATTTTAATCGTTAGACTAATTTTGGTGTTCGTCGCGCAGCAGGTCAACCACCGATTTTACGGGGGTGAAGGTAGCCGAAGGAACCTCCACAAACAGGGTGTTCCATTTGGCCATAGCACCATTCCACAGACCGGGCAGCTCCAGAGCCTTCAACTCGCGGCCATCCTTGCTCTTGCTCGAAATGAAACCGGTCGAGGGATCAACGTAATCTTTGAGGATAAAATTGTTGCCGTTGTGGTCTTGAACGCCGCATACCAGGTCAACGGGGTTGAAGTGGGTAGCTTCGCTCATCAGGTGTTTGTCCTCGGGAGCGATTTGCGACGACTCGGCGATTTGCAGCGAAACACTGCCGTCGGCAGCCTTAACCCAGAAGGGACCGCCACCGGGCTCACCCTCGTTGCGTACCATACCGCACACGCGGATGGGGCGATTCAGGATGTTGCGCAGTTGTGCAAGGTTGCACTCCTCGGGCAGCTCGACGCTCAACTCGCGCTCAACGAAGGCTTTAATCTCCTCCTCGTTGGCACGACCGCGGTCGATTTGCTCGATATATTTGAAAGCTTTGCTTTGAACGTCAATCAGCAGACCCGCCAGCACTTGTTTGTACTCTACGGTGATGGGTTTGCGCGAGTCGGTGGTTACGTTGTCGATATTCTTTACGAACACGATGTCGGCGTCGATGGCAGCCAGGTTCTCAATCAGTGCGCCGTGACCTGCGGGACGGAACAACAGCGAGCCGTCCGAGTTGCGGAAGGGGGTGTTGTCGGGATTCACCGCGATGGTGTCTGTGCTTTGTTTTTGAACCGAGAACTCGATGCGATACTTCACACCGAAACGTTTCTCGTACTTTGCAACCACGCCGTCGAGCAGGTGTTTGAATCCTGCGATGTGTTCGGGCGATACGGTGAAGTGGATGTTTACCACGCCGTTCGATGCGCCGTACATTGCGCCCTCCACCAGGTGCTCTTCGAGTGCGGTACGCACCTCACCCTCGTAGCGGTGGAACTTAACCATACCTTTGGGTTTAACGCCATATTCGAGGCCTTTGCCGATGATTGCGCTCACGATAGCTTTGTCATCTGCGTCACGTTTGACATATTTCCACAGTTCGGGAGCAAATGCGAAGTCGTCGATGCGGGCCAGCAGGGTGTTTACGCACTCCGACTGTTTGTCCTCGCCCACAAAGGCAAACAACTCCTTGAACATACGGGTTGCTGCACCCGATGCGGGTACGAATTTCACCACTTTGCGCTCGGCCAGACCTTTGCGGTACACCTCGGCATAGTGCGCGTTTTGTTCGGGGGTCATAGCGATGATACCGTGTCCGACATTTGCAGCCGCAACAACGGGCAGAAAATCGAATCCTTTAACAAAGCAGTTGAGTTGTTTTTCCACTTCGGCGAGAGTCATATCTCTCTCTTGAATTTGCGCCAAATCTTGGTTAGTCCACGACATAATCATTGAGGATTTAAGGTTAAAAGGGCTATAAATCGGACAAATGTACAAATTTTTTCTCAAAACCCCACTTTTATACCTATTAATTATCGCGTTTTGGCAAAAAAAAGAGGGGTTACCCAATCTTGTTGGATAACCCCAGAGCTATTTTCGACCTGCGGAGGTGTTACCCCTTCGGTCGTGTGTGGCAGGATTATTTGCCGGTGTTTTTCATCTTTTTCGAGCGGTCGTACAGGAAGCGCTTGATTTTCATCGAGGGTGTTTTCTCGAAATCTTCGCTTTGCTCCTCGACTTTGGCGATGCGCGAGAAACTTGCAACGCGCTCGTTCACAAATTTACGCAGCTCGTCTGCGGCCTCCTCAAACTCTTTGGCGGCCACGTCGGCTTTGTTTTTGATGAACTCTTTCAGGCTGCCGAACTTGGCTTGCAGTGCCTCGTAGTCGAAGCGTACCAGCGCAATCAACTTGCCATCCTCCTCGGTCACAATCGACTCACTTACAAAGGGGTGGCTGTTCAGGACGTTCTCGATATCCTCGGGGTAGATGTTCTCGCCGCTGGGGCCGATCAGCATACTATTCATACGGCCTTTGATGAATACAACGCCGTTCTCGTCGATGACGGCCGAGTCGTTGGTGCGGAACCAGCCGTCCTCGGTGAATGCCGCAGCCGTAGCCTCGGGATTCTTGTAGTATCCTTGCAGTACCGAAGGAGTTTTTGCTTGCAACTCACCCTCGCCATTCTCGTTGGGGTCGGCAATACGCAGTTCGACGCCATCCATTTTGGGGCCGGTCGAGCCTACGGGGTGTTTGAACGGAACTTTACCTGCCAACAGAGGTGCGGTCTCGGTCAGACCATAGCCGATAGCATAGGGGAACTCTGCCTCGTAGAGGAACTCCTCGGTTTTGGCATCGAGTTTGGCGCCTCCGATACCAAAGAAACGCAACTCGCCGCCGAAGACCTTCATAAGTTTCTTACCTGCCAGCTTGTGCAGTGCGCGACGAATGGGTGCTTTGCTGTACAGCCAGCTCATAACTGCGCCCTTGGTGAATTTTGCGAGCACCTGACTGCGGTAAATCTTGTCGATAACCAGAGGCACGCTCAGCATAATTGTGGGTTTGACATCCCTCATTACGGGCAGCAGAGCCGCTGCGGTGGGCGGGCGGTCCATATAGGTAACCGATGCGCCGTATGCGAAGGGGTAGAGCATACCTACCGAGCCCTCATAGACGTGCGACATAGGCAGAATCGACAGGAAGCGGTCGTTCTCGTCGATGGGGAACAGTGAGTAGGCACCTGCGGCTTGGAATGCCAGTGCGCTGTGGCTGAGCATTACGCCTTTGGGCTTGGAGGTTGTTCCCGAAGTATAGATGATAGCTGCGGTGTCGTCGGCTTTGGGCTCCGCGGGAGTGCCAGGAGCGAAGTCGCCACCGCGATATATTACGCCAAGGTTTTTGGTGCGAACCACGATGTTGAGGTTGTTTACTACCTCTTTGGGTACTTTGGAGTAGAGGCGGTCGCTGACAAGCAGTGCTTTGGATTCGCTGTGGGTGATAATCATTCCGAACTCCTCGCCAGAGAAACCGGGCAGGATGGGTACTACAATCATACCCATTGTGGTTACGGCGAAGTAGCAGACTGTCCAGTTAGGCATGCTGCTGCTGAGCAGAGCCACCTTGTCGCCTGCCGAGAGGCCTGCATTAAGAAGGGTTTGTTGAAGTGCCTCGACCCTTTCGCTGAACATTGCGTAGGTGAGGGTTTCTCTCTCGTGCATCGAGCTTACGACGTTGTTGGCATAGGTTTTAACACTATAGTCGTAAATCTCTTTGAGTGTGTTAAAAGTCATAATCAGGGTTGTTTAATCTTTCTCCTCGTGAGTCGTTTTGTGGGGTTGCGACGGAGCGTTTTTGCTACCCTTTGCAACGAAACTATCGACTCCCAATCTCCTTATGGATACGCAAATATACTAATTATTGTGATTTTTACGCTATTTTTGTCACAAAATTTATCAAATGATATGCCGAACGGACATATTGCAGGCTGCGCGTGAGGTGGGTTTCAGCCTTTGTGGAGCGGTCGCTTGCGAGCCGATGACTGAGCAATCGGGCTACTTTGGAGAGTGGCTCGATGCGGGTTATGCCGAGCGCTTGGAGTATCTTCATCGCTATGCCGACCGCCGTGCAGACCCGCGCCTGCTGATGGAGGGCGCGCAGACGGTTGTGGTGTGTGCCGTAAACTATCGCAATGCTTTGTCGGGCGGCTATCCCGAGGGCTTCGCGGGCGCAAAGGTTGCGTCGTATGCCCTTACAACCGACTACCACACCACCATCAAAAAAATGCTCCGTCGGATGCTTTCTCTGCTGTGCGAAAATTACCCTTCGCTCGATGGACGTATGTTTGTGGATACTGCGCCCATCTTCGAGAAGGCTCACGCTGTGCGTGCGGGACTTGGTCGAATTGGTCGTAACTCACTGCTAATCACTCCGCAATATGGCTCGTTTGTATTGCTTGGCGAACTGCTACTGAACGACACAGTGGACGAGTACGACACCCCCTTGGATTGGAATCCCTGCAAGGGTTGTGAGGTGTGCGTGCGTCGCTGTCCTGTGGGGGCAATCAACCCCAATCGTACCATTGATCCGCGCCGCTGCATCTCGGCACGAACGCTCGAAACTTCGGAGGGCGAACTGCCTCTTTATGGCTGGGTGTGTGGTTGCGACGAGTGTCAGACGCGCTGTCCGCACAACGTGGGCAAACCTATGGCCGACAACGAGTTGTTTGCGCCACTCTACGACCCGCTCACAGACTCCGCCCAAGAACTGTTGCAGGGTCGGACTCTTGACGAAAATCTGCGTTCGACACCTCTTGCACGCGCATTCCGCGACAAAAAGTAGCCGCGCGGGCGCACCCCTGCGTAATTGCCAAAACTTTTCGCTATCTTTGCGCTCGTGAAATATCGTGAAATCATAAATACGCTGACAGAAGCTGCCCTCGCGGTCTATGACTCGATGGAGGCCCGTGCCGTTGCGCGATTTGCTGCCGAAGAGTTGTGGGGTATTTCGAGCACCAGGCTTGTGCTCGATCCCGACGGCGAGTGCTGTGCCGACGACCTTACGGAGGTGGCCGAACGTTTGGCTTCGGGCGAGCCCGTGCAGTATGTCGTGGGTAGCACCGAGTGGTGTGACCTGCGCCTCGAAGTGGGCAAGGGAGTGCTTATTCCGCGCCCCGAAACCGAAGAACTCGTTCGATGGATTGAGAGCGACCACCGCTCGTGCGAGGGGCTGCGCGTTGTGGACCTCGGAACGGGTAGCGGTGCTATTGCCATTGCCCTTGCAGGCAGACTTTCGGGTAGTAGTGTTACGGCGTTCGACATCTCGGACGATGCGCTTGCCATTGCCCGTCGCAATGGTGCTATGCACGCTCCGCAGGTGGAGTTCCTTAAAGGGGATATGCTTGCGCTCGAACCCATCGAGGGGCTGGATATTGTGGTGAGTAATCCTCCCTATGTTCCGCAGAGCGACTTGGCCTCGATGCACCGCAATGTCAAGGAGTGGGAGCCCCACACAGCGCTGTTTGTGCCCGACGAGCGTCCGCTGATGTTCTACGAGGCAGTGGTTGATTTTGCCGTTCGCAGCCTGAAAAAGGGCGGACACCTCTACTGCGAAATCTACGAGCACCTTGCCCATCAGACCGTCGAAATGGCTGCCCAGCGAGGACTTGCGGGTGGCGAGATTCGTTGCGATATTATGGATAGACCCCGAATGATACGATGGACCAAAGCCTAAAAAAGACCAAGACCCCCGAGCAGGCTCTTGCCTCGCTGATGCGTCTGTGCGCCCGTCGTGAATACTGCACCTCGGATGCGCGCCGACTGCTGGTGCGTTGGGGCGTCGAGCCGAGAGCCCACGAAGGGGTGGTGGAGCGCCTTACTCGCGACCGCTTTATCGACGACCGCCGCTACACCGAGGCCTTTGTGCGCGAGAAACTCAAACTCAGCGCGTGGGGAGCCTACAAAATCACACAGGCTCTGCGCGTCAAGCGAATACCTGCTGCGATGATTGCCGAGGTGTTGGACGAGTACACCGACCGCAACACCCAAACCGACCGCCTGACCGCGGCCCTTACACGCAAATTACGAACTGTTAAATACAAAGACAACTACGACCTGCGAGCCAAACTGATGCGCTACGGCGCGGGGTTGGGACACGACTTCGAGAGTGTGGCCGAGTGCGTGGATAAACTACTCAAAAACTATGACACAGACCAAGATTTTTAAGCGCTTTGCCGCGTTGGGTGCTATGTTGTGCGTGGCTTTCGGCCTGCACGCCCAAGACGACTACTACCGCCTGCCGATGGATATCCCCGTTGCGCTGTCGAGCAACTTTGCCGAGATGCGCAGCAACCACTTCCACTCGGGTATCGACCTCAAAACGGGTGGCCGCGAGGGTGTGCCCGTCTATGCCGTTGCCGATGGCTACATTTCGCGTATCAATGTCAGTCTTTATGGCTACGGACGCGCGCTCTACATCACTCACCCCAACGGCACGATGAGTGTGTATGCTCACCTGCAAAGTTTCACCCCCGAGGTGGAACAGATGGTCGAGAACTACCGCCTGCGCAACCGCAAGCACAATGTGAATATCTATCCCGAGGAGGTGCGCCTGCCCGTCAAGAAGGGCGACCTTATCGGTCTGTCGGGCAACTCGGGTAACTCCTATGGCCCCCACCTTCACTTCGAGATTCGCCGTCTGTCGGATGGCGCGACACTCAACCTTTTGAGTCGCGGATATGTCAAATGCAAAGACACAACCGCCCCCTCCATCTCGGCAGTGCATTATGTTGAGGTTGATACCATTGCGGGCGTAGCTGTGCGCTCGAATCCGCGTCGCATAAACCTCAAATCGCAAACTCCTGTCGAGGTTAGCGGCAAGGGTTATTTTATCGTTGAGGCCACCGACCGCAAGGATGGCGTGACAAACCGCTTTGGTCCTCGTGCAGTGCGTATGGAGGTGGATGGCGTCGAGGTTGTCGCTTTCGAGAAGGATCACTTCTTGTTTGCCGACACCCGCTGCTGCAATATCACCGCCCACTACCCCCTGCAACGCGACTCCAAAAACGAACTTCTGGTGCTAGCCAAGAACGAGGGTAACCGCGTGGATATGTACACTCGTTGCGACGACAACGGCGTGGTGCGCGTAGCCGAGGGCGAGGTGCGTCAGATTCGTATCGAGGTGGCCGACGATGCCGACAACCGCGCAAGTGTAGTCTTCGAGGTTGTGGGTTCGGGCAAAACCACCGTCAAAGCTCCCGGTGGCAAGGTGGCCAATAGCGCCGAGACCTTCTCGTCGTCGTTCAACGGCGCGTGGGTGACAATCCCCGCAGGAGCGCTCTATGAGCCTATCTACTTCTCGCAACGTGTGGTGAACCCCACCGCCAAGGTGCGTGCCGATTCGATTCGCCCGATTGGACGAATTCACTCCATCGGCGACCGCGATATTCCGCTCGACAAAGCTATTACCGTAAGCCTTGCAATCCCCGAGGGCGTGGGTACGGGTGGTATGTGTCTGGCTACCATCAGTGAGAAGGGTGCATTGAGCTATGCCGGAGGACGTTACAAGGAAGGCAAAGTGTCGGGCGATGTGCGTTCGTTTGGTCACTACTGCGTGGTGCGCGACACCATTCCGCCCACCATCAAAGCCTCGTTCACCTCGGGTGCCGATTTGAGCGCAAACAACCGAATTATCTTCAAGATTACCGACAACTTTTCGGGTGTAAACGACTTCTGGGCCGAGCTCGATGGCGAGTGGGCGATACTCGAATTCCACCCCGTGTCGCAAGAGGCTACACTGAGCCTCAAAGCGCTCGAAAACACCCCCGTAACAACCCACACACTCACTTTCGAGGCAGTGGATTCGGCAGGCAACAAAATAAGGAACGAATATACATTTGTAAAATAGAAAAAAAAGCAATACTTTTGCCCTGTGGTAACCGATAAATAATAACTTAATACCATAAAATCCATGAGAGTAATTATCGAAAAAGATGCGAAAAACGTAGGTATCTGGGCCGCTCGTTACATCGCTGACAAAATCAATGCACACGCTGCAAAAAGCACCAAACCGTTTGTATTGGGTCTGCCCACCGGTGGAACTCCTCTGACTACCTATGCTGAGTTGGTTAAACTCAACAAAGCAGGCGAGGTTTCGTTTGCTAACGTTGTAACCTTCAACATGGACGAGTATGTTGGTCTTCCCGAGAGCCACCCCGAGAGCTACCACTCGTTTATGTGGAGCAACTTCTTCAACCACATCGACATCAAAAAAGAGAACGTAAATATTCTTAATGGTAACGCCGAGGACCTCGAAGCTGAGTGTGCTCGCTATGAGAAGAAAATCGCCGAGATGGGTGGTATCGACCTGTTTATGGGCGGTATCGGTCCCGACGGTCACATTGCTTTCAACGAGCCTTTCTCGTCGCTCACTTCGCGCACTCGTCTGAAATCGTTGACCACCGACACCATCATCGCAAACTCGCGTTTCTTCGACAACGACGTTAACAAAGTTCCCAAGACCGCTCTGACCGTAGGTGTAGGCACCGTAATGGCTTCGCGTGAGGTGCTGATTCTGGCTACCGGCCACAACAAAGCACGCGCTCTCCGTCACGGTATCGAGGAGGCAGTTAGCCAACAATGGACTATCTCGGCTCTGCAAATGCACCCCCACAGCATCATCGTTTGCGACGAGCTGGCTACCGGTGAACTGAAAGTGAACACCTACCGCTACTTCAAGGATATCGAGAAGGATAACCTCCTGAAGTAAGATAGAAGTTTAACTTCAATGATATGGGCTGTTGATTAAAATAGCCCCCATATACAATAACGAGGGTGTCTTGCAAGTTATTTGTCGGACACCTTCCCTATTTTGAACGGGGTAGGACTCAAACAACACTACACTATCAACACAAAATGGTCAAAAACAGTATTCTGGAAGCAATAGGCAATACGCCGATGGTGAGGATTAACTCGCTTAATCCCAATCCGAATGTAAATATCTATGCCAAACTCGAAGGCTTCAACCCTACGGGAAGCATCAAAGACCGTATCGCTCTGCGTATGGTCGAGGGTGCCGAGCAGAGGGGACAGCTGACCCCCGGCAAAACTATCATCGAGGCAACCTCGGGTAACACAGGTATCGGACTCGCAATCGCGGGTATCGTCAAGGGCTACCCCGTCAAGATTGTGATGAGCAGTGCCGTGTCGGTCGAGCGACGCAAGATTCTGCGTTCCTATGGCGTTGAGGTTGTGCTGACCCCCGCCGAGGAGGGTACCGATGGCGCTATCCGCAAGGCTCGCCAAATCGTTGCCGAGAATCCCGATGCTTACTATATGCCCGACCAATTTGCCAATGCGTCGAACTTCCTGGCGCACTACGAACGCACCGCGCTCGAAATCTGGCAACAAACCAACGGCAAGATTGACTATCTGGTGTGCGCGCTGGGTACTTCGGGAACGCTTATGGGTCTGACTCGCTTCCTGAAAAATATGAACCCTAACCTCCACACCGTGTGTGCCCACCCCATCAAAGGACACTACATCCAAGGTCTGAAAAATATGGAGGAGGCCATCGTTCCCGAGATTTACGACCCCAGCATCATTGATGTTCAGGAGATGATTGAGAGCGAGGAGGCTATCGAGATGGCTCGCCGCATCATCTGCCACGAGGGTATCTTTGCGGGTATGAGTAGTGGTGCAGCTCTGCTGGCTGCGTGCCGCACTGCCGAGCGCATCGAGAGCGGTAATATCGTAGTGGTATTCCCCGACCGTGCCGAGAAGTATCTTTCGACTACAATGTTCGCCGACTGCGAGTTGTAAGTCGTCTAACGATTAAAATAAGTAGCGTGTCCAACAAGATGTTGGACACGCTACTTTGTTTTTGCAGACTATTTTGCGAGTTCTTTGGTTAAGATTTCTTTAATTAATCTGGGGTTGCAGTTGCCGCTAAACATTTCGTCGAATATGCGCCAAGTGCCATCCTTGCTAACGAGCAGGAACATTGGGTAGGCTCGTTGGTCGACAGTTTGGCTAACTGCCCTACCTCTCTCATTTTCCAGAAAATAGTGGTCGCCCTCGATTCCGGCGATGCAGTCGTCCCACGAGTCTATATTACCCGACACACAAGCGTAAACCCACTTAACGCCGAGTTCTGCCAACTCTTTTTTTGCTGGTTGTCTTTGCCACGCTGACATATGTGAGCGGCAGGGTCCACACCAAGTAGCCCAAAGGTCGATTACTGCCACCTCTCCGCGATACTCCTCGAGCAAGGCTTTGAAAGTGTACTCGGGTGCAGCGTCCAAATTTTTGATATTCAAGCGTCCATCTTTCTTGAGTTGTTCGAATTTGACCTTTTCGCGGGCCTTCAGTGTGTCGTTGTAGATGAGGGTCTGCTTGTAAATCATATGGTCGGGATAGATGTTGCCATAATTCATACAGTCGCGTGTCTGTCGCAGACGTTGGTAGACGCTGGAAGTGTCGCTGTTCAAACACTCGGGTTTCCAGAAAACTATATGGAAATCTTGGTAGGCGTCGCAAATCTTGGTCTCGAGCAGTGAGTTGGGGTCGAGGAATTCGAGTGCGCGCTCGGTTGCCTTTCTTCGTGCATTGTTGAGCAGAGAGTCCTCAAACATCATATAATCGTCGTCGTCCCACAAGTGCTTGGGCGCATTCTTGCGAGCGTTGAAGTCATAAACTCCTTTGAGTACCTGCTCGTCAATGTATTTATTCAGTTTTATTGTGCTAATACTATTTACGGCCTTGTAGTAATACCTTTCGGTGGCAACTAATGAGTAATATCGTTTCTCGAGCGGCGAGAGTTTTTTGTTGCGTTGGATGAGGTCTATAACCGCCTGCCACTCGTCCATAATCATCTCGGAGAGCTCGGCAAACGACTTTTGTTCGATGTCGCTCAGACTCAAACCTCCCAATGGATTGAATATCCAACTCGGTCGCAATCCGGGGCGAGAGTGGCGACATAATCTGCTGTGGGTCGAGGTTAGTGTGGCCAGTGAGTTGTCGCCAAAGAGATACGCCTCGTCGGTGGGGTTTATCATCGAGGTTGCACGACACCAGCGAGCCATATCCCACCAAAACTCGTTGCGACCGGGTTCTACATATATGTATTCCATACGGGATGAATTCTCGTTGAAATTGAGCATAACTCGGGTGGCTCCACAATATACGGGTACGGTGAAACGAATCACGCCATCCTCGGGAACTTCTATTTCGCCTAGGGCATTGTTTTCGGTAAAGTCATAGTCGATGCAGAGGTAGTTTAATTTCAGTTTTTGCTTTGCGTTGGGGTCGGGATTTTCGCCCTGATAGGCAATGGGGTGACCGCCAAGGAGGTTGATAATTACCTCGGCATCGCCAGCCACGGGCTCCAATTCGTGCCATTTGTTGCGTTTCGGGTCGCTGTTTTTAATAACCTTGCGCGGTATTTGTGCCAAGTAGTCGGGCGATTGATGCGACGCTTGGGTAGGGATGTTTGCAATGTATTCTCCGTAGGCGTCAAAGTAGAGATTGAAGCTCTTGACCGACTTGGGCAGAGGCTCAAACCACATGCGGAACGGGAGGTGTCCCGACAATGGAGTTACCATATGTTTGCCAAATTGGTATCCCTCAATACCTCGGAAGGCGTAGCTCTTGCCGTCATCGCCAACGATTACGGGCGCGGGTGTGCCGTCGAGTTGAGTCCAATAGCGGATGAGGTGCAGTGCTTCGAGGTTAAGGATGGTTGCTGTGTCGTTGGTTTGTACAGCGGTTACTTTGTAGCCTTGTACGCCCTCGCCGTGACTTACATTTTCGAGTGTGCGCACTTGTGCGGTCAGCGAGTTGCTTAGCAATACGAATATCGCTGTGAGCAGGGGGTGAAAATAGCGTTTCATAGTTGTTAGGTATTAGTTTTCACAAAGTTAATAATAATAATAATTGCAAGGAAAAACACTAAAAAAAGTGTTTTTTTTACCATCTATATATAATACGCACAACTCCCACGAATTATAACATTCATTAAGTCTATATTCACAAAAAAAACCGTGTCGGCAAAAGCCGACACGGTTACTATAGCACAAAGTGCAAAACTGATTACCAGTTCAGGATCTTACGGAAGTCGTACTCCTCGGGGTTAGCAACATACTCTTTTGCAGCCTCGTAATCCTCGGGGGTTACGTAGCAGAGGATGTTGTTTACAATCGCGCGGAACTCATCCGAGTCGATGTTAACCAAACGGGGAGGAATCTTACCAGTGGTAGGATCTTGCAGATCTTTCAGGTAGAGAGGAGTGATGTTACCCTCGCTGTCGGCGTAAACCATACAGCCAGTTTTACCCTCCGAGAAGAGTTGGTAAACACCCATACCCAGTTGCGAGCAGTAAACCAAGTCGTAAGCAACGGGAGTTTGGCAACGAACCTCGTAACCAATCTCAACGGGACGGCTCTTAACTTTGATTTTCAGCTCTTTGAGTTTATTCTCCAGCATCTCGTTGAAGATGTGTGCTTTCGAAACTTTACCCAACTCGGGGTGACCGTGGTCGTCATACGAGAAGTGAACGCCGCTCTTAGCAATCTCCTCTGCGCTCAGTGCGTGGAATACACCCTCCGAGATGATAGCTGCACCGTAGTCCATACCCATAATCTTACGTTTGATAATCGACGAAACTACCAGGTTAACGATTTTGTCAACGGTGATAGTGGTTTTGTCGAACATCTCGGGAATTACGGTCATAGGGAAGTGGCAAGCTGCGCCGATACCCCAAGCCAAGTGGCCTGCGCTACGACCCATAGCAGCCAAAACGAACCAGTTACCGCTGGTGCGAGCATCAACATAAACAGTACGTGCGATTACAGCACCTTTGTCTTTTGCCGACTCATAACCGAAGGTGGGAGTACCTTTGGGCAGGGGAAGGTCGTTGTCGATGGTTTTGGGAACGTGGATGTTTGCGATAGGATATTGTTTAGCCTCCAAGAACTTCGCGATACGGTTGGCGGTCGAAGCGGTGTCGTCACCACCTACGGTTACCAACAGTTTGATGTTGTTCGAGGTGAAGAATTCGAGGTTGAAGTCGTTCTCGAAGTTTGCATCGGTGGGTTTGAAGCGGCTCATTTGGAGGAACGAACCACCACGGTTGAAGATATCGTCAGCCAGGGGGAAGTCGATGTCAACCATACGGGGGTTTTTGTGGAACAAGCCCGAGTAACCCTCGTGCAGACCGATTACGCGGTAGCCTTTGTTAAGGAAAGTTTTGGCAACACTGCCGACTACGGTGTTCATACCGGGAGCAGGTCCACCACCGGTGAGAATTGCAATTGCTTCTTTCATAGTGTTTTTGTGTTTGTTATGGTTTTTGTAAGTTTGCTTCAAGTGCATATACGCCCCAAAATTATGAAATTTTTGGTAATATTTCAATAGTTTGGCCGAAATTAGCACTTATGATGCGTGAGTTTTTGCTCTGCGGAGGGTGTCGGAAAGTATGTTTTGTGGCTAATTTCGGAGCAAAGAGTTTATGAAAAAAACGAAACTGATACGTTTAGTAACATTTTTTAGCAAACTTTCTATTCTTTTTTCGAAAAAATAGTTATCTTTGCGTGCTACCAAATGTGTAACCAGCCCTTTCGGGCGCGCGAGATGTGGGCGCGTAAGGATGCGTAACAGCGTTTGTAGCAGGCATTTGCCGATGATTTTGGCCGCAACCGAGATGGAAAAACTATTCTCGGCGGGCTATATTATAATATGGTATAGCCGCAAAATTGCGGGCACAAGTGTCGCAAAACAGAAACAAGGGTCGGTCGATGAGAGAAAAATCGGTGCACCCGAAGCAAAAAAATAAAACAGGGAAAAGAAAAAACTATTAAAATCTTATGAATATGAAAAGAATTTTTACCGCAATTCTGTCGCTTGCTATGGTAAGCGCTTGTTTCGTAGGTTGTGAAGAAGTGGCTCCCGCCGCAGTTGAGAAAACTCTGGGCAGCACTACTTTGTCTGTAACCGGCGCCAATGCTACTGAAGTATTCCACTATGGCGTGACCAAAACTTACTCGTTGGAGCAAGTTGTAAATGACGCAAAAGTAACCGCTCCTGAGGGTTGGACTGCAGCTTACGAGACTGAGACCAACACTCTGACCGTAACCGCACCCGCTAATGGTGGCGCAAAAACAGGTAGCGTTGTTGTTAAAGGTTTCGACCGTTTGGAGCGCGAGGCTACCGCTACTCTGAAAGTATTGGTTCGCGAGCAAGACGCTGTTGAGTTTGCTGACGTTGCTTTCCGTAACTACCTGGCTGAGAACTTCGCAGGTGAGGACGGCGTTCTGTCGGCTGAGGAGTTGGCTGCTATTACCGTAGTTGACATCCGTGGCGAAGAGATGGCTCCCAACTTCCGTTACAAAGGTATGGGTATCACCTCGCTGGAAGGTATCGAGCAACTGACCGGTCTGACTGAGCTCTACATCTCGAACAATAGTGTAGGTTCGGTTGATTTGTCGAAAAACACCAAACTGACCAAACTGCACGCATACTTCTGCGAGCTGTCGACTCTGGATCTGAAAGCTAACACCGAACTGACTGAGGTTCTGGTATTCCACAACAAACTCGCTACTCTCGATCTGTCGAAAAATGCTAAACTGACTACCGTTTACTGCCAAAACAACGCTCTGACCGAGGTTACTTTTGCTGCTGGTAGCAAAATCGTAGACCTGAACGTAGCAGACAACCAACTGTCGACTATCGACGCAGCTGCTTATGCTTCGGCTACCACTCTGAACGTTAGCAACAACGTTCTGGCTGAGTTGGATGTTACTGGCGCTGCCGAGCTGACCGAGTTGAACGCTGAGAACAACCTTATCGAGAGCATCGACCTGTCGCAATCGGCTAAACTGACCTCGCTCAATCTGACCAAAAACGCCCTGACCGCTATCGACCTGAACGGTTGCTCGGCTCTGGTAGAGTTGAACGTAGGTAAAAACGCCCTGACTTCGGTTGACCTGGGTGGTTGCCCCGCTTTGGAGAGCGCAAACATCAGCGAGAACGCTATCACCGAGTTGGCAATGAGCAATCTCGAGAAACTGACTTACCTCGGTTGCTGGAACAACCAACTTGCAGCTCTTAACTTGGGCGAGTGCCCCAACTTGGAGCGTCTGTTGGCTTACAACAACAAAATTACCGCTATCGACCTTTCGCCCGTTAAGAAAGTATCGTACGTTAAAATCCAAAACAACCCCTTCGAGAGCATCAACCTGAACGGTTGCGAGGCTCTGGAGTACTTCTTGGTTGCTGAGTCGACCGACAACTACGGCGAGGGTAACATCCGTTACGTTCGTAACAACAAGGGTGCTATTATCGGCGCACGTCGTTTCTTCCTGACCGGTACCAACCTGACTTCGTTGTCGCTTGACCTGAACAACGTAGTTGACGTTGACCCCGCTAACTTCTTGGAGGGTGCAGCTACCACAATCACCGGTCTTGAGGTATTTGCTAACAAGAAACTTGCTGTTCTTGATGTAGCCAACTTTACCCAAATGACCTACCTCGATGCTAAAAACAACGCACTGACTGCTATCGATGTTAAAGCTAACACCGAACTGACTACTCTGCTTGTTAACGGCAATAAAATCGAGAGCGTAGATGTTGCTGGTTTGGATAAATTGGCTGTCCTGAACGTAAGCGATATGGCTACTCTGACCTCGCTGAACATTGAGGGTGCTACCTCGACTTTGGCTGAGCTCTACCTCACTTCGAGCAACTCGCTGAAATGGAACAGCACTGGTAAAGGTCAAATGACTGTACAAGGTAGTGCTTTGCGTACTCTGGCTCTGAATACCAAGAACACCACAATCACAACTTTGACAGTTACCGGTAACGCTACCATGAACTCGTTGAACATTGACAACTGTCCTCAAGTTACCATCCTGCAAGTTCAAAACAACGTTTCGCTGACTTCGTTGAACGTTGCAGCTCTGGCTGACCTCGACCAACTGATGGCTAACAACAACGACTTGACTGCTATTGACCTGTCGAACAATGCAAAACTCGGTACCTTGAAAATCCAAGGCAACCGTATCGCAGCTATCGACCTGTCGGCTGTTGCTAACCTGAGTGACCTCGACATCTCGAGCAACTATATTTCGGTTCTTGACCTGTCGGCTAACGAGAAGCTCAAAAAACTGAACTGCTCGAGCAACTTCAACCTGACCAATATCTATTTGGCAGCTTCGTTGGAGGGTAAAATCACCGTGACCAAAGATGAGAAAGCAGTTGTTACTTACGGTCAACCCGAGTAATTAACTCCTAATATCACCACGAAGGGGGCGCTTATGAAGGCGCCCCCTTCTTTTTTTTGAGAGTAGGGTGGGAGGGCGAGATATGAGCGGAATATAGATAATAGAAGGGCGAGAGATAGGCGAGAGAAGGGCGAGAGATGAGCGGGGGGATGTCTTTGTGTGGTGTGGAATGGAGTCTCTTTGTTGCTTGAACTGTGAGTGAGAAAATGGGTTTCGGCTTGGGGTTTGAGAAAACGAAATAAAAATGTATCTTTGTGGTATGACAAGGAAGTTCAATATATTTCGCCGACGCGCATCGGAGGGTGAGCAGGCGAATTCAAGCGAGCGAGTGTTTGCAGACCGCTCGCGTTTGCCTCGTGGCATCAAACTGATTATTTATACTATCCGAGGCGTGGATCGCCACCAGACTATGGTGCGTTCGGCGGCGTTGGCATTCTATACCGCGTTGTCGTTTGTGCCTATTTTGGCGTTGGTGTTTGCTGTGTTCAAGGGCTTTGGTTTGGAGACGGGTTTTCTGAGCGAGATGTATAGCCGCTTCCCCGAGTACAAACAACTGCTCGATCTGCTCTTTGAGTTTGCCGAGAATATGCTCGCCCGTACACGCGGAGGTGTCGTTGCCATTGGAGGTATCATCTTCCTGATTTGGGCCGTGGCGCAGGTGTTTGGTGGTGCCGAGGTGGCGTTCAATGCCATCTGGGAGGTCAAACGCCGCCGTAGTTTGGCGCGCTCGGTGACTGACTATATCGCCATCGTGTTTATCGTGCCTGTGGTGCTGCTGCTGCTCAATGGCGCGCTTGTGGAGTCGAAGGCTGCGCTTGCCGAACTCACGAGTGTTGTGATTGCCGATGCGGTCTATCTGCCTACATCGCTGCTGGGTGTGTGGGCTTGCTTTGTGCTGCTCTACTATCTGCTGCCCAATACCACTGTTAAGTTCCGCCCCGCAGCCCTCGCGGCTCTTGTGGCGGCTGTGGTGTTCATCGCATTCCAAAACGGTTACTTCTATATCCAACGCACGCTGAATACCTATAACGCCATTTATGGTACCTTTGCTGCGGTGCCTCTGTTGCTGGTGTTCGTGCAGGCGAGTTGGATGATTTTGCTGTTGGGTGGCGAGTTGTCGTATGCTATCCAGAACGTGCGCAACTTCGAGCGCGACGAGGAGAGTATGAATATTGGCCTTGGTAACCGCAAACGCATCGCTGTGGCCATTATGGCTGTCATTGCGCGTCGCTATACGGCCGAGCCTTTGGCTGCAACCTCGGTCGAGGATATTGCTGCCGAACTGGAACTTCCCATCCGTATCGTCACCGACGAACTCTTTGAGTTGGAGAGCGCTCACTTGGTGATGGCTGTTGTTGGCGCCGATGACACCAAACGCACCCGCTACCTTCCTGCAAGGGATGTGCATACACTGACCATTACGGATGTGGTGCGTGGCTTGAACCGCACAGAGGAGGACTCCATCGACTTGGAACATAATAAACTGTTGTACACTGTGGGCGACAAGTTCAATAAGATGGAAACTATTGTTGCTGGTTCGCCCGTGAATACCAAACTTATGGACCTTCTATGATGCGGGTTGTGATTTTGGGCAGTGGCGCTGTGGCCGAGAACTTGGCCGTAGGGTTGGGTCGTAGGGTTGTGGGTGTTGTTGCCCGCAATGAGAGCCGTGGCCGCGAGATTGCCGCGCTGTGTGGCGCCGAGTGGAGTGCCGAGAGCCTGCCCGAAGCCGACGTCTATCTGATTTCGGTCAGCGACCGCGCCATTGGCGAGGTGTCGGAGCAGTGGACCTTCCCCGAAGGCGCTGTTGTGGCACACACCGCAGGATGCCCGACACTCGACACATTGAGCGCAAAGATTACCCACCGCGCTGTGTTCTACCCGATGCAGACCTTTACGCGTGGTCGCAGGGTGGAGTGGAGCGAGATTCCGATTTTTGTGGAGGGAGCAACCCCCCACGCATTAAGCACAGTCGAGACCCTTGCCCGCGAGATTTCGCGCAATGTGGAACAGGCCGATAGCACTCGCCGCAGCCGCCTTCACTTGGGCGCAACGTGGGTGTGCAACTTTGTGAATATGATGTTTGTGGCTGGTAGCGAGGCTGCCGACACACCGCTTACGACCTACCGACCGCTGATTGAGGAGTGTGTGCGCAAGGCGATGACACTCGGACCCCGTAACTGTCAGACGGGAGTGGCTATCCGAGGCGATGTTGAGATGCAGGCCCGCCACGCCGAGATGTTGCGCAGTGTCGCACCACAATACGAAGAACTTTATAAATTGACAAGCAAAACGATATGGGAAACTTTAAGGAAGATATAGCCCGCGTCAAAGCCTTTGTTTTTGATGTGGACGGAGTTTTCACCGACGGAAGTATCACTCCGACCGCCGATGGTGATTTTCTGCGTACCTACTATGCGCAGGACGGATATGCCGTAGCCTATGCCATTCAGCAGGGTTTTCGCGTGTGCGTGATTTCGGGTGGTCGCGGAGAACTTTTGAAGCGTCGCTTCGAGATGCTCAAAGTCGAGGATACCTACTTCAACTGCGCCGACAAGGAGAAGGCTCTGGATGAGTTTCTTGCCAAGTATAACCTTGACCCCGAGGAAGTTATCTATATGGGTGATGATGTGCCCGACCTGGGTGTGATGCGCCGCGTGGGTATCCCCGTGTGTCCGAGTGACGCCTGCTCCGATGTGTTGGAAGTGGTGCGCTATGTGTCGGAGTTCCCCGGAGGCCGAGGCGCTGTGCGCGACATTGTCGAGCAGGTACTGCGCTCGCAGGAGTGTTGGGCTCTACACACCAAAGGCCCGACCTGTGTGTCGAATTAATCCCGTTCGGGCGAATACTATTGTTGAAAGTTTGTTACCTTTGTCCCCTATGAAGATGATTTATGACATAGATCTGGCGCCGTACAACAGTTTCGGAGTCAGTGTGCGTGCCGCCCGCTTTGCCGAGGTGGCTTCGGCCGAAGATGCCGCCGAGTTGTTTGCCTTGCCCGAAGTGGAGAAGTGGATGGCTCTGGGCGACGGATGCAATGTGCTGTTTACGGGTGACTACGACGGCACTATTGTCCGTATTGCCGACACCTCGATTGTGATCGAGAGTGAGGACGACGCTCGCGCTGTGGTGCGCGTAGGTGGCGGTGTCGAGTGGGACGACTTTGTGGAGTGGAGCGTGTGTCGCGAGTTGTGGGGTGTCGAGAATCTCTCGCTCATACCCGGAACGGTGGGCGCTTGCCCCGTGCAGAATATCGGTGCCTATGGTGCCGAGGCTGCCGACACTATCCGAGAGGTTGAGATTTGGGACGTCGAGGAGAACCGTAGCCGTGTGCTGCGTGCCGAGGAGTGTGGCTTTGGCTACCGCGAGAGTGTGTTCAAACACTCGCTCAAAGGCCGCGCGCTGGTGCTTGGAGTGCGCTTCGAGCTGAGTAAGGTGGCAAACCCTAGATTGGATTATGGCGATGTGCGTGCCCGCGTCGAGGCGCTTGGTGGTGCAACGCTGCGAAATATTCGTACAGCGGTGGTGGAGATTCGCCGCTCGAAACTGCCCGACCACAAGGTTGTGGGTAATGCCGGCAGTTTCTTCAAAAACCCTGTGGTGGAGAGTGCTGTTGCCGACCGCATCAAGGCCGAGTGGCCCGAGGCTCCCACCTATCCCACACCTGCGGAGGGTATGGTCAAGCTGGCTGCGGGATGGCTCATCGACAAGTGTGGCTGGAAAGGCCGCTCGCTGGGCCGCGCAGGAGTTCACGACCGTCAGGCTCTGGTGCTGATTAACTGCGGCGGAGCAACTGCGGCCGAGGTTATCACTCTGGCGCAAACCATATGCAAGGATGTGGCCGACAAATTCGGGGTCGCAATCGAACCCGAGGTTAACATTATTTAATGTATGGCAGAAAGTTTACTCGAAAAGTTTATACGATATATCCGCGAGAAGGAGTTGTTCACCACCTCGGATAAAATCCTGCTCACCGTCAGCGGTGGCGTGGACTCGATGGTGATGATGGATTTGATGGTCAAGGCCGGCTATTCGGTCGGCGTTGCTCACTGCAACTTCCAACTGCGAGGAGAAGAGGCTGTTGAGGACGAGAGCCTGGTGGCAAATCACGCCGAGGCGCTGGGTATTCCCCACTACAACAAACGCTTCGACACAGCGGCCGAAATGGAGCGTACGGGCGAGTCGGTGCAGATTGCTGCCCGCCGTCTGCGCTATGAGTGGTTCGATGAGTTGTGCGATGAGTATGGCTATACCGTTGTGGCCATCGCCCATCAGGCAGATGACTCTATCGAGACGTTTTTTATCAACCTGTTCCGCGGTACGGGACTCAAAGGTCTGACCGGTATCAGCGTTATGCGCGACCGCGTGGTGCGCCCTCTGCTGTTTGCTCCCCGCAAGGAGATTAGCGAGTATGCGCTGGCCAACAAGGTGCCTTTCCGCGAGGACTCTTCTAATAAAACAACCAAATACCTTCGCAATAAAATCCGCCTCGGACTTGTGCCGCGTATCCGCGAGATTAATCCCAAGTTTACGGAGTTGATGCGTGCCAATCTCGGCAGACTTATTGATGCACAACGATTTATCGACCGCACTATCGAGCTGATGCGCTCCGATGTACAGGAGCAGTGTGGCGAGGATGTCATTGTCTATCCCGACCGCATTCCGAGCGATTTGCCGCTCAACTTTGTGGTCTATGAGCTGCTCAACTCGTCGTTCGGATTCAAGGGTGATGTTGTGGAGGCTATGTGTCGAGCGCTGAAAAATGGCGCGCAGTCGGGCAAGAAGTTCTATTCGCGTGACAAGGTGGCCTGCATCGACCGCGGACGCATTGTGATTTCGCCCATCGACGACAACGACAGCTGCGAGGTTAGGGTTGAGAAGTTTGCAACACGCGCCTACTGCGGCAACTCGGTGCTCTATATGGAGTGGCTGGATGTGGATAATATCGGCTCGCTGCAAGTGCCTGATAATGTGGCACTGGTGGATGCCGACCGCTTGGAGTTCCCGCTCTCGTTGCGCCGTTGGAGTGAGGGTGACGCCTTCATTCCGTTGGGTATGACGGGCCGCAAGAAGGTCAGCGACTACCTTATCGACCACAAGGTGGCTGTGCCCGAAAAGAAACGCCAGTTCGTTATGACCTCGGGCGAAAATATTGTGTGGCTGGTTGGTCGCCGCGTGGACGACCGCTACAAAATCACGCCCCACACCGAAAATGTACTTAAAATAACTCGCGAAATAATCTGACGCTATGGCCAAGGGCGGAGCAACATTCAAGAGTTGCGTGGTGGAGTTCGACCGCATAATGAGCGACATCCGTGCACGAAGTTATAAACCTGTCTATCTGTTGATGGGCGAGGAGGGCTACTTCATTGATGCTATCTCGGATTTGATTGGCGAGAGCGTGCTGGATGAGGTGGAACGCTCGTTCTGTCAGACAGTTATCTATGGTAAGGACACCCGCGCAGGCGACGTTGTGGACTTGGCGCGTCAGGTGCCTATGATGGGCGACCGTCAGGTTGTTATCGTGCGCGAGGCTCAACAGCTCACCGCCTTCGACGAGCTGGATTCCTATGCCAAAGCGCCCAACAAAAGCACGATTTTGGTGCTGTGCTACAAGAAGGAGAAGGGACTCGACAAACGCACAGCGGTGTACAAACACCTGGCTGCTGCGGGCGAGGTTTTTGAGTCGGTGCGCCCCCGCGACTACGAGATGAAGGACTGGCTCCGAGGCTTCATCGAGCGCAAGGGTATGAAGATGGAGCAAAAGGGTGTCGAGATGATTGTGGACCACACAGGAACTGACATCGCAAAGATTTCCAATGAGTTGGATAAACTGCTCGTGGCGCTGTCCGAGGGTACGCGCATCATCACACCCGACCATATCGAGGAACATATCGGCATCAGCAAGGACTTCAACGTGTATGAGTTGAACCGCGCTGTGTTGGCCCGTGACGCAGGTCGCGCGCTGACCATTGCCGACTATATGGCGCGCAATCCCAAGAGCAACCCTATGGTTGTCATTGTGATGGCGATGTTCGGTCAGTTCAAGCAGGTGTTTGTCTATAACTACTATAAGTGGTTGGTTGCGCGCAAGGGTCAGACTATGCCCTCGGATGCGGAGATGTGCCGAATTTTGGGTCTGCCCGCGCCGTTCTTTGTGAACGAGGTGAGGAGTGCCGCCGCGCTCTATCCCAACAAGGTTACCTTCAAAATTTTGGGCATAATCCGCGAGTATGACGCCCGCACCAAAGGTATCGAAACGGGTGGCGTGTCGGACGGCGAAATGCTTCGCGAAATGATTTTAAAGATAGTTACGGCAAGTTAGGTATTGTGTTTGTAATCAATCTTTTGTCTGGCTTTTTCTATCGTTTGTTAAGGATTCTGTAAAACCAAATCTGAATAAAAATGTTTAAGGAGGGAGTGTATCTCGACGGCTGTGTCGTGCGTTCGGTGGAGGAGTCTGCCGAGCTTGAGTTGCTGCAATCTCCTTATGTCTATCGCACTGTCAGATGTGCTAATTTTCAGCCCGAGGATAGCGCCGCCGAGGCTGCCGAACTCAATGGTAGTTTCGAAAAGGTGTTTGGCCGACGCAGCGCGATTACGGCCGACGAGCTCGAACGCGCTGTGCGTAATCTGCTGACTCGCAACCACTATCCCAATCAAGCGGTCAATGTCGAGGTGCGATTGTATGCCTCGGCCGAGCGCGCAGTGATGTGTGTTGTGGCAGGAAAACTGCTCCTTGCGGACCACTATGAATTTGCATTTATACGACCCGCTGCCAAAGAATGTGCTGTAGAAGTGCCTGTGCCCGAATGTTTTACGAGTTTTGGCCGTCAGGTGATGAATCTCACTTCGCTCAAAAATGGCGAGGTGCGTCTGGTGCGCCAAAAGGGACGTTTGGTGTCGTGCGAAGGTTTTCCTCTGTGGGGTGTTGTGGATAACCACGTGGTGTCGCTGACTCCGTGGCAGAGTGTCGAGAGTCGTCGCGCCCAAGAGGTGTTCCGCCGCGCAGGAGTTGCTGTGACGGAGGGTGTCGAAGTCGATGAATCGAAGCTCACCGAATTGTTCTATTTCGGCACTAATGAGTTGGTGTCGGTGGGTCGCGCGTGGGGCCGCGTGCTCGAACCTTTTGTGGCGTTCCGCCTTGCCGATTATCTGTAATAGCCCCGCAATCTCTCCATCTCGTCGCGCACCAAAAGTGTGCAGGCCTCGGCATTCTGCTCCGAAGCCAAAATCTCCCACGCAATGGGTGAACCAAACACTATCTTGAAGTGTCGTCCGCGTTGTGCAAACAGCTCCGACGGAAGTAGTATCATCTCGATGTTCTGTTTGATACCCAACGCTTTGCGTAGTCGTGCCAAGACATAAAAACGGCGCGACAATCCACCATCCACATACACGGGAATAACATCTCGTTTGGAGGCTACGGCCCGCTTGATGAATCCCGATTTCCACGGCAGGTCACTGACTCGGCCCCGCTGCTTGCGCGAACACATCCCCGCAGGGAAGGTCACAATGGGTGTGTCCCCTCGGAATATGCGCTCGAAACTGCGCGCCGACGAACTCCTCTGCCGTCCGTGCTTGTTGATAGGAAGGAATACGGGCGCGAGTGGAGTGAGGGTCATCAGCAGGTCGTTCACTCCGATGCGCACATCGCCAAACCGCCGACCCACGCAGTGGCCGAGCATAAGCCCGTCCATACCGCCAAAGGGGTGGTTGGAGGCAAATACATAGCGCCCCTGCCGAGGCTCATCCTCCCAAATGCCCTCGTAGGTGATGTCGAGCCGCGCGAAGATTGCGTCAATAAACTCCAAGGGCTGCATTCCTCGGCCGAGAGCAAGCAGCTCTTCGATGCGGTCGAGACACAACAGACGTTCCAAAGCCGAAATCATAAAATCGGGCAACAGAGCATCCAAACGCGGACTTTTTGCCCTTATCATTTGTCGAACAGATAGTTTTTGCATAGCCGAAAAAATATTTTGCAAAAATTGTGCCCTATGTGGGTCGGGGCTTTGTAAAACCGAGGTAAAATTTATAATTTTACACCCTAATTACACGACCCATTCAGTTATGGAAACTTACCACGTACCAGTGATGCTCCAAGAGTCGCTTGACTTACTTGAAATTAACCCCGACGGAGTGTATGTTGACCTCACCTTTGGAGGTGGTGGTCACTCTTCGCACATCGTCCAGCGACTCAGCCCCAAGGGACACCTCTACTCGTTTGACCAAGATGCCGACGCCGAGGCCAATGCCTTCGACGACGAGCGCTTCACCTTTGTGCGCAGCAATTTCCGCTTTATGCGCGGTAACCTGCGTATGCGCGGTGTGGAGCAGGTTGATGGTGTGTTTGCCGATCTGGGTGTGTCGTCGCACCACTTCGACGCCACCGAACGAGGTTTCTCGTTCCGCGGTGACGCCCCTCTGGATATGCGTATGAACCGCCGAGGAGGTCGCACCGCAGCCGATGTTGTCAACGACTACGACGTGGAGCGACTGACCTGGATTCTGAAAAACTATGGCGAGATTGATGGCGCGGCACGCGTGGCTCGTTGTATTGAATCGGCGCGTAGCGCAGCTCCGCTTACCACCACCTTCGACCTCGTGGAGGCGGTCAAGAGGGTTACTCCTCCGCGCGACGAGTCGAAGTTCCTGTCCAAGCTGTTTCAGGCTATCCGTATCGAGGTGAATGGCGAGATGGAGGCGTTGCAGATGGCACTCGAACAGAGCTTGAAGATGTTGCGCCCAGGTGGTCGTCTGGTGATTATGTCCTACCACTCGTTGGAGGACAGAATGGTCAAAAACTTTATGCGTAGCGGAACCGTGGATGGCAAGGTTGAGAAAGATTTCTATGGCCGCGTATCCACACCGTTCGAAATCGTTACGCGCAAGGTTGTTGTTCCCACCCCCGAGGAGGTGGAACGCAACCCCCGCAGCCGAAGCGCCAAGATGCGTGCTGCAATAAAACTCTAAAAATCCTAACGCACGATGAGCAGTTACGATCCCGAAATAGACCCCTCGATTCGTCTGGAAGAGGAGGAGAGGTTGCGAGCCCTGCAAGAGGAGCAGGAACGTGAGGAGTCGCGCCTCGAAATGGAGCGCACGATTAACGATATTCTCGACCGCCGCGAGTCGCGCGAGCGCGAGAGTGCATCGTTTGGTCGCCGTCCCATAGGCCGCCGCGAACGTTTCAGCCGCCTTGATGCGGGCAATGCTGCCGAGGAGACCCCTGCCACCGAGGAGCCTTCGGAGGAGAGTGCTGCCGAGCCCTCGCGCAAACGCAAGAAGATGAGCTCGCGAGCAGGAGGTGTGTTCTCGGGAGGATTCTTGGATACCCCCTGGATGAGGGAGCACTACCCCTATCTGTTGGGTGGCATTGTACTGTTGTTGTTCTACCTGATGAGTTCGTTCAGTGTGCAACGTCTGCACCACACCCGTCAGGTGCTCGAACGAAAACTCTACACCACACGCACCGACGCGGTGAATATGTCGCGCAAGGCCAAGAGTGTGTCGGGACGCAGTGCTGTTGTGAAGCGTGTAAAAGAGATGGGACTCGACCTCGAAGAGTCGCTCGAACCTGTTAAAGTGATTGAAAAGTAATGGCTGACGATACTAAAAAGAAATCAACCCCCATCAAGACCTCCATACGGCGTAGGGTGCAGACACTCTACTTCATAATGTTGGGCGTGGGTGTGCTGATACTTCTGAAAATCCTCTATATCCAATACGGCCCCGATGGCGAGGACTACCGCACCAAAGGTCGTGTTACCAACTTTGGTTACTTCCGCGAGGAGGCGATGCGTGGCGACATATACTCCAAAGATATGCAGCTTATCGCAACTTCGCAGAAGCGCTACTTTGTGGGTTTGGACTTCGGTGTAGATAGCATTGCCAACAGCAAAAAAGGTACTCGTGAGCTGCTCAATAACATCCCTGTGTTGTCGCGTCAGCTGGGCGAGATGTTCGATATGCCTGCGTCGTACTTCGAGAATAAAATCCGTGGCGCCTTCAGCCGCTATCAAACCAGTACCAAGGAGCGCCCCCAACCGCGATATGTGCGCCTCACACCGAGGAGTATCTCGAAGGACGAACTTGTTAAGATGCGTACCTTTGCACAACTCAACCTGCCTGCCAACCGAGGTGGTCGCAGCGAGGAGGCTACGGTTGTGCGTGTGCGTCCGTTCGGCAATCTTGCGGCTCACTCAATCGGCCTGACTTCGACCAAAATCGACACTGTGCAACTGCCCTCGACCATTGCCGACACCATTGTGCGTACTCAACTTGTTCACTCGTTGCGTCCGCTGACGGGTTTGGAACACGCCTTCCACTCGCAGTTGGAGGGTGTGAGCGGTGTACAGTTCCGCCAAAAAATCAACAGCAAGTTCTGGGAGCCCATCGACAGCCCGCACAACATTCCTCCGCAGGATGGTTGCGACATTGTTACCACCATCGATATGGATGTGCAAGACATCGCCGAGACTATGCTCGAAAAACAACTTCTGCAATATAAAGCCGATTGGGGTACTGTGGTGGTTATGGAGACCGCTACGGGTGACATTCGCGCGATGGCCAACCTCACTCGCTATGACGACCGATGTGTCGAGGACCGTAACTATGCGCTGGGCCGCTATGAACCGGGTTCGACCATCAAACTTGCTTCGATGTTGGCGCTGTGCGAGATGAGTAATCTTGAACTCACCGACTCGGTGGATGTGAACTATGGTCGTGATGTGGTGTTCAATGGCAAGAAATATAAGGACGACCACACCTACAAAACCCAGTATCTGACCATCAAAAATATGTTTGCGCAGTCGTCGAACATCGGTTTCGTGCGCAAAATCAAGGAGGTTTTCGACGATAACCCCTCGCGCTATACCGACTACCTTATCGACGAACTCGGTTTCCGCGATACCATCAACATCTGCCTGAATGGCGAGGCGCGTCCCAAGATGTGGACCCCGAAGGACAAGGGCAAGTACCAATGGGATAAACTCACAATGCAACAGATGGCCTATGGCTACGCCTTCGAGATTAGCCCGTTGCACACCCTTGCACTGTATAATGCTGTGGCTAATGGTGGTGCTATGGTGCGTCCGCGTCTGGCTACTGCCGTTACGCGCTATGGCGAGGTGGTTGAGGAGTTTCCTGTGGACTATATCAACAAGCGAATCTGCTCGGATGAGACCCTTGCCAAGGTGCGCGAGTGCTTGGAGGGCGTTGTGGACGTCGGTACGGGTAAGGTGCTCAAAAACCCCTACTACACTGTGGCTGCCAAGACTGGTACCGCACAGATGCTTATCGGCGGCAACTATGCCAATGCCAAAGGACAACGACTCTACCTTGCCACAATGGTAGGTTACTTCCCCGCCGAGGCACCCAAATACTCGATTATCGTGTGTATGAAGTGTTTTACGGGCAATACGGGTAATATCTATGGCTCGTCGCTGGCGGGTCCCGTATTCCGTGCTGTGGCCGACCGTCTGTATGCCGCCCACACCGAGTGGCAACCGACCATCGAGCAGAAGGTCAAGGCCGACACCATTCAGGTGCGTCACCTGCCCGTTCCTCTTAAAGGTGGCAACTACGACGAGGTGCGCCGCGTGGCCCGCAAACTCGATGTGCCTATGGACAATCAGGTGAAGGCCGACGAGTGGGTGCGTACAAGTCGCGATAGTGTGGCCGTAACGCTTACAGACCTGAAAATTTCCGACCATATGGTTGCCAATGTGATAGGAATGGGAGCCAAAGATGCTCTATACTTGTTGGAGAGCCAGGGCTTACGCGTTGTGCTCGAAGGCCGAGGTGTCGTTGTGCGCCAGTCACTCACTCCCGGCACGACCATACAGAGGGGACAAACCATAATTTTGACTTTGAAAAAATGAGAATCGAACGCAATATAACAGCATTGCTGGCCGACGTTGAGGTGCGACGTGTGGTTGGCAACACCGAGGGCGAAGTTGCCGCGATGACCTTTGACTCGCGCAGTGTCGCACAGGGCGATGTCTTCTTTGCCATCAAGGGCGAGAAGGTGGATGGCCACAACTACATCGCAGGTGCGGTGGAGCGTGGCGCACGAATGGTTGTGTGTGAACAACTCCCCGAGCAGACAGCCGAGGGTGTGTGCTATGTCGAGGTGGCCAACACCAACATCGCGATGGGACGTATGGCCTCGGCCTATTGGGGTCACCCCTCGCGCGCGCTTACGCTTGTGGGCGTGACGGGTACCAACGGCAAAACCACAACCGCCACTCTGCTCTACAACCTAATGCGTGCCTTGGGCTACCGCGCAGGTCTGATTTCGACCGTACGCTATGTGGTTGACACCCGCTCGGTGGAATCGACCCACACCACTCCCGACGCCCTGCGACTGAACGCTATGCTGGCCGAGATGGTTGAGGCGGGCTGTGACTACTGCTTTATGGAGGTTAGCTCGCACAGCATCGTGCAACACCGCATCGAGGGTCTGCGTTTCCGTGGCGCATTGTTTACCAACATCACCCACGACCACTTGGACTACCACAAAACCTTTGCCGAGTATATCAAGGCCAAGAAGGGACTCTTCGACAGCCTCGACAAACGAGCCTTTGCTATTGTGAACATCGACGACCGTAATGGTAACGTGATGGTGCAGAACTGCAAGGCGCGCGTGCGCACTCTGTCGCAACGCTCGATGGCCGACTACCGCTGCAAGGTTGTGGAGATGGGCTTTGAGGGTATGCAACTCGAAATGGACGGTATGGAGTTTTGGACACCCTTCACAGGAGGTTTCAATGCCGCCAACCTGCTCGGAGTGTATGCTGCAGCCGTTGAGCTGGGCTTCGACAAGAACGAGGTGCTTATGCGCCTGAGCGGTATCGGCTCGGTGGACGGCCGCTTTGAGACCCTGCACTCGAAGGGCGGTATCACAGCTATTGTCGATTACGCCCACACTCCCGACGCGTTGGAGAATGTCATCAACACCATCAACGCCATCCGTACCGAGGGTCACGACTTGATTGTTGTTGTGGGCTGTGGTGGCGACCGCGATGCTACCAAGCGCCCCGAGATGGCGCGCATTGCAGCCGACGGCGCATCGATGGTGATTCTCACCTCGGACAACCCCCGTACCGAGGACCCCGAGGCAATCCTCGCCCAGATGCGTGAGGGTCTGCGCGCGGGCGACCGCTACGTGAGCATTGTGCGTCGCGATGAGGCTATCCGCACCGCCGTTATGCTGGCTAAGGCGGGTGACATCATCCTGCTTGCGGGCAAGGGCCACGAAACCTACCAAATCATCGGCACCGAGAAACACCACTTTGATGATCGCCAACAGGTGGTGGTCGCTTTCGAGGAGCTTGGCAAATAGAACTATAATCCGAACTAAAAACAGTTAAACACTATGCTATATTCACTTGCAAAATATCTGGACCGAGTGTGGGACTTGCCCGGCGCAGGTATGTTTCAATTCTTGACATTCCGTGCAGCTGCGGCGGTAATCCTCGCCCTGCTGATTGGTACTATCTTCGGTGGTCGCATCATCGACAAGTTGCGCCGTGCGCAGATTGGTGAGACGGTGCGCGACCTTGGTCTTGCAGGCCAGATGGAAAAGAAGGGTACCCCCACTATGGGTGGACTTATCATCATCGCAGCTATCTTGATTCCCGTATTGCTGTTTGGCGACCTCGGTAATGTCTATTTGCAGTTGATGATTTTCTCAACCCTTTGGCTCGGAGGTTTGGGCTTTGCCGACGACTACATCAAGGTGTTCCGCAAGGATAAGGACGGACTGAAAGGTATATTCAAGGTTATCGGTCAGGTGGGACTCGGTGTGATTGTGGGTACCACTATGTGGCTGCACACCGACATCGTGATGAAGGATGCTCCCAAGGGTATCAGCCGCGAGGAGGTGCAAAACGAGCAGATTGTCCAAATGGAAGGCGAGAAAGCTGCCAAAACCACCATCCCCTTCTTCAAGGACAACGAGTTTGACTATGGCAGTATTGTGGGGCAGGCCGACAACAACGGCATCGCCACTTGGTTGCTCTATATGATTGTTGCGGTGTTGGTTATCACCGCTGTGTCGAACAGCGCCAACCTCACCGACGGAATCGACGGCCTGGCTACGGGTGTGTCGGTGCCGATAGTGTTGGTGCTCGGAGCCTTTGCGTGGCTGTCGGGTAACATCATCTATACGGGCTACCTGAACTTTATGTATATCCCCGGCAGTGGTGAGCTGTTGGTCTATGCTGCGGCTATGGCGGGTGCGCTGCTCGGCTTTATGTGGTACAACTGCTTCCCTGCACAGGTGTTTATGGGTGACACCGGAAGTTTGGCCATCGGTGGTGTCATCGCGGTGTTCTCGCTGCTGATTCGTAAGGAGCTGCTGCTGCCCATTTTGTGCGGTATCTTCCTAGTCGAGAGCCTTTCGGTAATCATCCAAAGGTCGTACTTCAAGTACACCAAAAAGAAATATGGCGAGGGTAGGCGAGTGTTCCTGATGTCGCCTCTGCACCACCACTACCAAAAACGCGGATTCCACGAGTCGAAAATCGTTGTCCGCGCCATCATCATCGGAGTGCTGTTGGCGGCTATCACGCTGTCAACCCTCAAAGTGCGATAAACAAAAAACGGAAGAGAGTTATGAATAAACGAATAGTTGTGCTTGGCGGAGGTATCAGCGGTTACGGCTCGGCCATCCTTGCCAAGAAAGAGGGTTTCGAGGTACTGTTGTCGGATAGCGGACGCATTGCCGACCGCTACAAAGAGCGCCTCGACGAGTGGTGTGTGCCCTACGAGGAGGGAGGTCACTCCGAGGAGTATATCCTTGGCGCTGCCGAGGTTATCAAGAGCCCCGGAATCCCCGACAAAGCACCCATCGTACGCAAAATACGCGAATGTGGTATCCCCGTAATCTCGGAGATGGAGTTTGCTGCGCGCTACTCGTCGGCACGCACCGTATGTATCACAGGCTCCAATGGCAAGACTACCACCACTTCGCTCATCTATAAAGTGTTGCGCGACGCAGGCGTGAATGTCGGCTTGGGTGGCAATATAGGCGAGAGTTATGCCTATCAGGTTGCAACCGAGCAGTTCGATTGGCATGTGTTGGAGCTGAGCAGCTTCCAGCTGGATGGAATGTTCCGCTTCAAGGCCGATGTGGGTGTGCTGATGAACATCACCCCCGACCACCTCGACCGCTACGACTATAAGTTCGAGAACTACGCCGCAAGCAAAATGCGCATTACCCAAAACCAAGGCCCCACCGAACAGTTTATCTATATGTTCGACGACGCGGTTATCGCCTCGCAGATGGAGTCGGGCGCGGTGGCTTCGCATCTGTTGCCCTTCTCGGCTCGTACGGCACAAACCGAGGGCGCGTGGATTGATGGCGACAAGATTCGTGTAGTGGCGCTGGGTCGCGAGCTTGAAATCGACACCCGTCGTATGCAAATCAAAGGTATCCACAACTGCTACAACGCTATGGCGGCGGCTATGGCTGCTATCGCGGTGGGTGTGGACTCGGAGAGTATCGTCCGCAGTATCGAGAACTTCGGTGGTGTCGAACACCGCTTGGAGCGCGCAGGCGTAATCGATGGCGTGGAGTGGATTAACGACTCGAAGGCTACCAATGTCGATTCGGTGTGGTACGCCTTGGAGAGTATGACCCGCCCCGTGGTGTGGATTGCAGGCGGAACCGACAAGGGCAACGACTACTCGCCCCTGATGGATTTTGCACGCGCCAAGGTGCACACCCTTGTGTGTATGGGACTCGACAATGCCAAACTCGTGGAGTCGTTTACGGGCGTAATTCCCACAGTTGTCAGCACCGACTCGCTCGATGCTGCGATGAGTGCGGCTCGTGAGGCTGCCCGCGAGGGTGATGCAGTGTTGCTGTCGCCTGCGTGTGCAAGTTTCGATTTGTTCAAGAATTACGAACACCGCGGCCAGCTGTTCAAACAGTGGGTCGAGGAGCATAAATAAGTGTGACGCTATGGCAGAGCAACAAGAACCAAAACAAACCCTTTGGCAACGACTCAAAATCGGAGGCGACAAACCGCTGTGGATTATCTATGCGGCCTTTGCCTTTGTGTCGTTGTTTGTGGTCTATTCGTCCACCACATCGTCGTTGTACGATGCCACCACTTCGGGCCACCACATAAGCCGCTTTATCAAGCAGTTTGCCTATCTGGCTGCGGGTTTGGCTATGGTGTGGGCGATGCACCGTATGGACTACCAGCGCTACCAACGCTATGCCAAGGCGGCGTATATCGTGTCGCTGATATTTATGGTGTTGGTGATGTTCTTTGGTGTAAATAAGTTTGGTGCGCAACGATGGCTGCGAATCCCCATTGTGGGTATCACCTTCCAGCCCTCCGACTTTCTGAAAGTCACCACTGTGGTTATGCTGGCGATGCAGCTCGCACGCCGTCAGAAGGTCATCGAGAAGATAAGCCTTATACCGACCTTCCACCAAATCAAATACGACCCGCTCAAAGCGCGCGAGATTCTGCGTAGCCACAGCCTGCCGGTGTTTGGTACAATCTTGCTGTCGTGTGGATTCATCGTACCCGAGAATATGTCAACTGCACTGCTTATGGGTGCGACGTGTGTGATTATGCTCATCATCGGTCGCGTCAAGTGGGGCGATATAGGCCGTTTTATGGTGATTTCGGCGGTGTTTGGATGCGTGATGATTGGCGGTATGACCGTCGTCAAGAGCGTTACGGGCGGCGAAAACCGAACCGGAACGTGGGGTAAACGTATCACCGCATTTATCTCGCCCGAGTCGGTGGACGAACACTACCTCTACCAGCCCCGACAAGCCAAAATTGCCATTGCGATGGGTGAAATCTGGGGTCGTGGCGTGGGTAACAGCGCCCAACGACATATGCTGCCCAAGGCCGAATCGGACTATGCCTTTGCATTCCTTGTCGAGGAGTGGGGCTTGGTGGGTGCAATCTTCGCTGTGGCGTTGTACCTGTGGATTTTCTATCGGGCGATAGTCATCTTCAACAGTTGTGGTACGGCATTCCCGTGCCTACTGGTGTTGGGATTAGCCTTTTTGGTCTCCTTCCAGGGACTGCTGCATATGATGGTCTCGACGGGACTTATGTTCCAGACGGGATTGGTGCTGCCGCTAATCAGTCAGGGTGGCTCGGCGGAGTTGTTTACGTCGATGGCCATAGGTATGATTCTCGGTGTGAGCCGTCAGGTCGAGGAGAAGACCCTTTCGACCCCCAAAAACGAATCAATGTTGGAAGTTAATCGTAAAAAATAGAGCGTATGAACGCACAAAAAACATATAAAGTTATTCTGAGCGGTGGCGGTACGGGTGGTCATATCTACCCCGCAGTGGCTACTGCCGAAGCACTTCGACGCGCACTTGGCGACCGCGTGGAACTGCTGTTTGTTGGCGCCGAGGGCAAAATGGAGATGGAGAAAGTGCCTGCTCTTGGTTATCGAATCGAGGGACTGCCCGTAGCGGGACTCCAACGACGCCTCACCCTGTCGAACCTGGCTCTGCCTATCAAGGTGGTGCGTAGCGTGCGTAAGGCGCGTAAGGTTATTCGCGAGTTTGATGCCGACTGCGTGGTGGGCTTCGGAGGCTATGCAAGTGCCCCCGTGCTGTGGGCGGCTCAACGTATGGGCGTGCCTACGGTCATTCAGGAGCAGAACTCGTTTGCGGGTGTTACCAACAAGATTTTGGCTAAACGCGCACGACGCATCTGCGTGGCTTACGATGGTATGGAGCGATTCTTTCCTGCCGAGAGTATCGTGATGACGGGTAACCCGTTGCGTGGCTCGTTTGCACCCGACGCTGTGGACCGCACCAAGGCTCTCGAATACTTTGGCTTTACGGCTGACAAACCCGTTATTCTGGTTGTGGGCGGCAGCCTCGGTACACGCACCTTTAACGAGATGATGAAAGCGGGTGTGGACGAGATTGTACGTCGTGGTGAGGTGCAGGTAATCTGGCAGACGGGCAAATACTACGAGGCCGAGATGAACGCCTTTATGGAGGGACGCCCCTCGGAGGGAGTGTGGCGCGGAGCCTTCATCGAGCGTATGGACTACGCCTATGCCGCAGCCGATTTGGTGGTGTCGCGTAGTGGCGCTTGCACCGTGTCGGAGCTGTGCCTGATGGGCAAACCGACGCTGTTCATCCCGTCACCCAACGTGGCCGAAGACCACCAAACAATGAATGCGCGCGCCCTTGCCGACAAGGAGGCTGCCGAGATGCTCCGCGATGCGGATGCTGTGGCCGAGGGTCTCGACCGCGCACTTGCACTTGTAACCGACAAAAACAGACTTGATATTTTGAAGAAAAACATCCTTGCCTTGGCTATCGCCGACTCGGCCGACCGCGTGGCAGGATATGTGATAAACGAATTAGAGAGATGAGAAACGTATATTTCATAGGCATCGGCGGTATCGGAATGAGCGCCCTTGCACGATACTTTATGCACGAAGGTAAAAAGGTCGCAGGCTACGACCTTACCGAAACCGACCTTACCCGCGCTCTTGTGCGCGAGGGTGCCAACATCCACTACGACGACTCGGTGGAGGCTATCCCCGAGGATATGCGTGCCGACAAGAGCACTCTTGTTGTCTATACCCCTGCTGTACCTGCCGACCATAGCGAGCTGGTGTGGTTCCGCCAACACGGCTTCGAGGTGCTCAAGCGCTCGGAGATTCTGGGTCACGTCACTCAGGGTAAATACGTTATGGCTGTGTCGGGTACCCACGGCAAGACCTCGACCACAACGATGGTTGCGTGGCTGAATCGTGTGACTACGGGTGGCGGTAGCGCCTTCTTGGGTGGTCTGTCCAAAAACTTCGATGGTAATATCGTTATCGGTGGCGGCAAACGTATGGCTGTTGAGGCCGACGAGTTCGACCGCTCGTTCCTGCGCCTGACCCCCGATGTGGCTGTTGTCACCTCGGCCGACGCCGACCACTTGGATATCTATGGCACCCACGAGGCTGTTAAGGAGGCTTTCTCGCAGTTTGTGTCGCAGATTCGCAAGGGTGGTGCGGTGATTATGCGTCAGGGTGCGGGTGTGACCCTGCGTAATCCCGGAATCGCCAAATACTCTTACTCGCTGGATGGCGGTACCGACTTCTATGCCCAAGATTTGCGCTTGCAGGACAATGGCCTGTTCCGCTACAATATCGTCTGCCCCGATCGCACAATCAAGGACTGCCTGCTGGGTGTTCCCGGTCGTGTGAATGTCGAGAACAGTATCGCCGCAGTGGCTTCGGTGTGGTGTGCGTGCAAGTGCCGTGGCGAGGAGTTCTTGGAGGAGAAAGTGAAGGAGGGATTGAAGAGTTTCAGCGGTGTGAAACGCCGTTTCGACCTGCATATCAACCGCCCCGACTGCGTATATATGGATGACTATGCCCACCACCCCGCCGAGATTAATGCGGCACTGAAATCGGTGAAGGGAGCATTCCCCGGCCGACACATCACCGCAGTGTTCCAACCCCACCTCTTCTCGCGTACCCAAGACTTCCACTTGGAGTTTGCCCAAGCGCTGTCGAATGCCGACGAGGTGGTGCTGCTGCCCATCTACCCCGCGCGCGAGCTCCCCATCGAGGGTGTTACCTCGGAGCTGATTGCGGGGGATGTGACCGTGCCCTGCACTATGTCCACCCGCGAGGAGTTGCCCAGTGAGATTGTGAGCCGCGCAACCGACATTGTCATCACCTTTGGTGCGGGTAATATCGACGCCTGCATCGCTCCGCTTACCAAGGCTTTGAACGAAAAATTCCCCGAGCAAAATGCTTAAAAAAGTTCTACATATCGTTCTGACCATTGTGTTGTGGCTCGGTATCGTCGCCTATCTGGCGGTGGCATCGACCCAGGCTGTGCGCAAGAGTGCCGAAATCAAGGTTGATTCGGTGCGCGTGGTTGTGACCGATGGCGACCGCCTGACCTCTGTTACCGAACCTATGGTGCGTAGCTGGGTGGCTCGTTCGGGTGTCAAGACCATAGGCGAGAATGTGGGCGATGTGAATACCGCTGAGTTGCAACGCTATGTGGCGGGTCAGGTGCTGGTCAAGGATGCTTGTGTGTATCTCGACAAGAGTGGTATGCTGAGTGTCGAAGTGAGTCAGCATAAGCCCGTTGCGAGGATTAAGAGCGCCGACGGTTACGACTTCTACCTGACCGACGAAGGGTGGATTTTGCCTCCCGCAACCAACTATTCGGTCTATGTGCCGCTCATTACGGGCAACCTGAAATTTATGATGCCTGTGGGCTACTACGGCAACTACGAGCAAATCAAGGAGCGCCTTATCGACGAGTATAAAATCCGTATAGGAGAGCTCGACTCGGTGCTGGTGAGTCAGCGCGGTGAATTGACCTCGCTCAAAAACCAGCGAGCCGAAATCCGCAACCAAAGAGTGGGCCGTTTTTGGCGTGAGGAGCGTCGCAAAACTTTCCAGAAAAACCAAAGCGAACAGCTCCAAAACATTAACAACAAAATCGACCGACAAGAGCAGCTGATTGCCCAAACCGAGAAAAAACGGTCAATGACGGTAGAAAACCAAAAAAAATCGGCAAAAAGGTATTTATATTTGTATAAACTCCTTAACTTTGTAAAGTTTGTGGAGGGTGACGATTTCTGGCGTGCACAAATTGTGCAAATCAATGTTGCCACTTCCGAGTTTTGTGAGGCTCCGCAGGTGGAAATTGTTCCCCGCGCGGGTCGTCACATTGCGTGCTTGGGCGAAATCGACCAAGCCGAGAAAAACCTCGAAAAACTGATGCTGTTCTACCGCAATGCTCTCGCTTGGGAGGGGTGGGACGGCTATAGTTATATTGATTTGAGATACGAAGACCAAATAGTGTGTTCTAAATAGAGATGGAAAAGAAAAATTACATAGTCGCTTTGGATTTGGGCAGCAGTTGCGTCAAGATTGCACTCGGCAGCGTGTGCGATGACGTGCTGACTGTCGAGGATATCGTTTGTAAGGAGTTGGCAGGTCACGGAATGTCGCGTGGCGCTATCAATAACCGTCAGGTGGTGAGCAACGCCATCCGCAATGCTGTGGATGAACTCGAACACCGCAACGGTGTCCGCATCTCGGATGTTCACACCGGTGTGGCCGACAAGGATATTAAGTGCGCCACACACGACTACTTTGTGTATGTAAGCCGTGGCGACGGCGAGATTGGCAAGGAGGATGTCAACAAGCTCCACGACGGAATGTATAACGTTCGCGCCGAGGATGGTGTCCGTATCTTGGAGCGTATCCCCCAAATCTATCGCGTATATGGTCCCAGCGGTATCGACGAGGTTACCGACCCCGTAGGTTGCTTTGGTAAGAAACTTGCCGCAACCTTTGCCTTTGTGCTGGGTAACGACAATATGATTGTCCGCTACGAGAACACTCTTGCAGGTCTTACTCCCAAACTTTCGGCCAAGACTCTCACCGCAGGTCCTATGTTCGCGGTGCAGGCTACTGCCATCGAGGATGAGCTCAACGATGGTGTTGTTGTGCTCGACATCGGTCGCGACACCACCGACCTTTGTATCTGCAAGAACGGCATCGTGCGATATGTGCGTACCATTCCTCTGGGTTCGGGCGACATCAATGCCGATATCCAAGGTTTCGGAATTCCCCAAAGCAAGGTCGAGGGTATCAAACTCACTCACGGACAAGCCTTGGCCGACAAGATTCAGGTTGACAAGACCATCAACGCAGGTCCGAGTATAAAACAATCGGTGCTCATCACCCAAAAGGCGCTGGCGAAACTTATTGAGTACCGACTCAAAGATATTGTCAAATTTGTCAAGGACGAGATTCGTGACTCGGGTTATGCCGACAAACTGCCTTGCGGTGTGATTCTTACAGGTGGCGGTGCCAACCTGAAAGACATCGACGTGATGTTCTCGAACGAACTTGATATGGATGTGCGTGTGGCACGCCCCAACCTCCACGTTATGACTCCCGAGGGTCGCGAGGAGATGGTCGATAAGTTGGAGTATGCAACCGTAATCGGTATGCTGCACAACGCCAAGGCCAAAGGACTCTATAACCACGTTGAGGTTATCCGTTCGGTTAGTCCCGTTGTGGAGCCCGTAGCAGAGCCCAAGCCACAACCCGTGGCAGAGCCTCGTCGTGTACAACCTACCCCCGTGGTAACCGCACCTGCGCAACCCGTAGTGGAGAAGAGAGTTGAGCCCACACCCGTGGTCGAGAAACCCGTGGTTGAGAAACCTGTCGAGGTGAAACCCGTAGTTGAGAAGCCCGCAGTGGAGAGTCCTGCTACCGAGCCCGAGCAACCCGCAAAAGAGACTCCCAAGAACCCCTTTATCAGTTCGATTCAAGGTAAGGTTAAGGAGTTGCGTGGTGGCGACGAGGAGAGTAGCTCGAAGGAGACTGACGACAACAGCGATGAGCAACCTTCGGAGGACAAGACCCCTTGGTATGTTCGTCTGCGCGACAAGGTGCGCGATGCAATTTTCCCCGAGACCGTCGAGGATGATGACATCAGCTACCGCTAAACAACCACATACAGTACGCAAACACCATGAATAGCGATATCTTAAATACACTCAATGTGGAGGAAATCACCCATAGCGACATTATGGTTGTGGGTGTGGGAGGTGCCGGAGGTAATGCTCTCAACAATATGATTGAAAGCCAAATCTACAACGTCACCTTTATGGCCTGCAACACCGACCAAGACGCTTTGGAGAATAGCAAGGCCGAACTGCGACTGCAACTCGGCAATGGTAAGGGTGCGGGCAACAACCCTGCAAAGGGTCAGGCTATGGCTTTGGAGAGCCTGAGCGACATTTGCGATATGCTGCGTGCTTCGGGTGCCAAGATGATATTCTTCACCGCAGGTATGGGTGGTGGTACGGGTACGGGTGCTACGCCCGTTATTGCTCGTGCGGCCCGCGACCTGCACGAAAAACTGATGCAGGAGGACGAGAACTCTTTGGGCGTTCTGACCGTGGCTGTTGTGACCACTCCCTTTACCAACGAGGGTCCCACACGTGTAAACCAAGCGCGCGAGGGTATCGAGGAGTTGCGCAAATGGGTGGATGCAATTCTGGTTATCAACAACGACAGCCTGATTGGTCTGTGCGGTAACTTGCCCGAGGCTGAGGCATTGAAGGTGCTCGACGGCATCCTGACCTCGGCAGTTAAGGGTATGGCCGAGATTATTACCCTGGTTGGTAATGTCAATATCGATATTGCCGACGCCAATACGGTGCTCAAAAATAGCGGCAATGTGCTGATGGGTACGGGATGTGCCAGCGGTGTTGACCGTGTGAAGGCCGTTGTGGACCAATGCTTCAACTCGCCGTTGTTTGAGAACCGCGACATCTATGGCGCAAAACATATTCTGCTCGACATCCATTATAGTAGCACCAATCCCATTACGATGAACGAGTCGAGTCTGATTCGTGATATGTTGCAAGAGAAGGCGGGCGGCAAGGCCAACCTTATCTGGGGTAACTGCATCAAGGATGAGTTGGGCGACAATATCGAAATTGTGGTTGTTGCCAGTGGCTTCAATGTAGAGCAACCCGTTGTGGAGAAGCCCGTCGAGGTTGAGGCCGAGGAGTCTGCTACCGAGAGTGGCGAGCCTACCGAGAACTCGCTTACACTATCGACCCCCGCAATGGAGGAGATTCACGAGGAGGCGCAAGATGTGCTCCACTTCCGTGGTGTGAACCGCTACGACAATATGTCGGAAATATATAATACCCCCGCAATCAAACGCTATGGCGGCTCGTACGAGGATTTGCGTCCTTCGGCTGCGGCCAAAAAGAATGTGGTGGTACAACAAGACAAACCTGCCAAGCCGGAGCCCGAGCAAACACTGGGTGATGGCTCGCTCGATCTCCAATTCTAATCGGGGTTGGCAGAAGAACCAAAAAGGAAGCATACTTTGATAGAGATTATAGAACATAGTTTTAGCTCGCCCGGAGTTTTGGCGCTACTCATTTGTGTAGTAGCGCTGTTGTTTTGTTCGGGCTTTATCTCCGGTTCGGAGACGGCGCTCTTCTCGTTGTCGCCCTCAGATATGGACGACATCCAGCAGAAAGCCAAGGATCGCCACGCAGGCGCCGAGGCAGTGGTCGATTTGGTGGGCAATAGCGAATATACGCTTGCAACCATCCTGATGCTCAATAACCTGGTTAATATCCTTATTACACTACTGCTGACACGAATCATCGACCGCACGATGGAGTTTGCTTCGCCCGTTGCGGAGTTTGTGTTTGTGTCGGTGTTTGTGACCTTCCTTCTGCTGCTCTTTGGCGAGGTGCTGCCCAAGGTCTTTGCATCGCACTACTCCAAGAGTTTTGCAATGTTTGGCGCACCTATTCTCCGAGTTTTGCGCAAGATTACACGACCGCTGGCTTTTGTGCTTGTAAGGTCGGGTAGCAAGGTGGGCGAACTTTCGGAATCTACTCGTGACAACCTCTCGCTCGACGAGCTGTCGGAGGCTATTGACATCACCCAAACGCGCAACGACGAGGAGCGTCAGATGTTGAGTGGCGTTGTGAACTTTGCCGACACCGAGGTCGAGGGTATTATGTGCCCGAGGGTCGATATTGTGGCCTTGGAGGAGGGCGTGGGCTTTGACATTGTCAAACGTACGTTCATCTCGTCGGGATTTTCGCGTATTCCCGTCTATCGTGGCTCGCTTGACGAGGTGTGCGGTGTGCTCTATATCAAAGATGTGTTTCCCAACTTGGGCGAGGACGACACCTTCGATTGGAAAAAGCTGGTGCGCCCTGCCTACTTTGTGACCGAACATAAGAAGATTGCCGACCTGTTGGAGGACTTCCGTGCCAAACGTGTGCATATGGCTATCGTTGTGGACGAGTATGGTTCGACCCTGGGTTTGGTGTCGCTCGAAGATATTTTAGAGGAGGTTGTGGGCGAGATTTCGGACGAGAGCGATGTCGATGAGCCTCAATGCTACGACAAGATTGCCGAGGGAGTGTGGATTTTCGATGCCAAGACACACCTCGGAGATATGGCCAAGATTGTGGGCGTGGACGAGTCGCTGTTCGATAAGGTGAAGGGTAATGCCGAGACCCTTGCGGGTGTGATGCTCGAATACAAACGCCGCTTCCTGCGCAAGGGCGATACTCTCCGTCTGGATGGCATAACACTCACCGTGACCGAGGCGCAGGCCCGCAAGGTGAGCCGAATCAAGATTGAAACAAATGACGAAACCAGTCGTTAGGGCGATTCCCTCCTATGCCGAGGTGGTGGCTGCGGCCCTGCCCGTGGAGCGTGCCGAGGCCGAGGAGCGATTCTCTGCCGAGGGGCGACGTGCCGAGTGGCTTGCGTGGCGAGGTGTGGTGCGCGAACTGTTGTGTGACAAGGGTTTCGCGACCGAAGATTTCCGAATAGTCTATAATGAATGTGGTGCGCCCGAAGTTCGTAGGGCGGACAACTCCCAAAAGCTATATTATATAGGTGTGTCGCACTGCCGAGGACGTGTGGCTGTTGTGGTGTCGGCCGCGCCGTGTGGCGTGGATGTTGAGTGGGCCGACCGCAACTTCGAGCGTGCAGCCTCACGCTATATTTCGCCCGAGGAGCGAGCATTGGAGCAACACTGCCCCGAGCGTGTGAGCGGTGCTGTGTGGTGCGCCAAGGAGGCAGTGTATAAATACTTCTCGGCACAAGGGGTGAAGTACCCCGATTTTCTGAATGATATAAGGGTTGTTGCCAGCGACCTGTCGCGTGGCGTGTTGAGGGTTGCCGTGGGGGCAGACTCTCTTGTGGATGTGTGTGTGGAGTGGACCTCCGAGGGGTTAATTGTCGCCTCGGTGGGGGTCTAAACGACGCAGACGACGAATCTCAAAGAAGAGCAATACCGCAGCCAACAATGAAGCCATTCCATCGGCAATGGGCATACTAATCCAAACTCCGTCGGTTCCATAGAGGGGCGGAAGAATAATCAACAACGGAACAAGGAATACCAACTGACGAGTTGTCGAAAGAATGATGGCTCGCTTGGCGCGTTTGATGTATTGGAAGAAACTCGAAGCCACAATCTGGAATCCCACAATCGGGAAGATAAGCATCACTGTGCGCATAGCGTGCGACGCAATCTCCACAAGTTGAGCGCCATCGGGGTCGCCCTCGCCAACAAACAGTCCCGCAATACGGTCGGGAATCAACTGGCTCATCAAACTTGCAACGGTCATAAGTGCTACGGCACATCCCACGGTGGTCCACAGCGCGCGTTGTACGCGGTCGTAACGTCGTGCTCCGTAGTTGTATCCCACGATGGGTTGCATACCCTGATTCAGACCGTTAATCATCATAATGAAGAGCATAACGATACGGTTGACAATGCCGTAGGCGCCCACATAGATGTCGCCACCGTAAGTGAGCAGTGCTTTGTTGACGAAAATTACCACTATGCAGGTGCAGAGGTTCATCATCAGAGGTGCGGCACCAATCGACAGCACGTCACGCACAATGTAGCCTCGGGGGCGGAAAATATCGCGGCGGAAGTGCAGGTAGTTCTTCGAGTTGCAGTAGTGGAACATCTCCACTGTCAGAGCTGTAACCTGCGCCAGCACGGTTGCCATTGCCGAGCCCGTCACTCCCCATTTGAATACAAAGATAAACAGCGGATTCAAGCATACGTTCACCACCACTGCTGTGAGCATTACGCTCATCGAACGCATCGGATAGCCCGAGGCGCGCAACACCTCGTTGAGTCCGAGGTAGAGGTGTGTCACCACGTTACCCGTCAGAATCACCTTCATAAAGTCGTGGGCATAGGGCAGGGTGGCCTCGCTTGCGCCGAAAATCAGCAGAATGTCGTCGAGGAAAATCAAACCCACCGCCGACAGCAGCAGACCGATGCAGATGTTCATAAACACAAGGTTGCCGAGGGTTTTGAAAGCCTCCTCCTTGCGTCCCTGACCCATACGAATCGAAACCATAGCCGCCGAGCCGATACCCACCATCGCACCAAAGGCCGACAGAATGTTCATCAGGGGCATAGCCACCGCCAGCGCCGAGAGAGCCATTGCTCCCACGCCGTGGCCGATAAATACGCTATCGACAATGTTGAAAATGCTTGACGAGGCCATTGCAATGATAGCGGGTGTGGCATATCCTGCAATGAGTCGGGGTATGGAGGCCGAGCCGAGTTTCTCTTGTTCGGTGAGGTTTTTCATCTTTTTTGGTCTTCTTTTGCGGTGCAAATATCCGAATTTGATTTTATAAATCAAAATTACGCGCCACTTATCCCAAAAACAAGGACCGCCACAACCTTGCGGGTCGGGCAGTCCTTGGTGTAGTGTGGCACGGTGGCCGACTATTCGTAGATGAGTGTCAGCGGAGCTGTGTTTTGGTTGAGTACCAACAGCTCGCGCAGTTGTTTCCACTCCGAGGGCCAAACGATGGTCTTGTTGACCTTGATGGCGCGCTTAACGGTGGCTTTGTTGCCGTCGATTGCAACCTCCCACGATGCGCTGCCCAGAGCGTTTGCGACCGATTGCTTGCGGGGTGCGGTGGTGAATTTACCCGACTCCAAAGTTACGGTGTACACCTCGCTGCGGTCGATGATGTTGTACACCTCGAAGGGCTCGGTGCGAGTGGTGTTCAGACCAGCGTAGTTGAGGCCGTAGCTGGGCAGGGTCAGAGTGTTGAAACCACCCATCGCTTTGGCTTTGACGTCCGATTGTTTTACGCCGTCGGCTGACACAGTGGCCTTGCCCTCGGCATTTACGCAGACTTCGACTTTGGTGTGTTTGGTGTCGGCGATGTGCTCAACCTCGACGGGAGCCATAGTCACCATCGAAACCCACTTTTGGCGGTCGGCATTCTCGCTGGGAGTGAAGATCGAGCCACCTCCTTTAATCCACATTTTCTTGCCCTCGACATCAGCACATACAGCCGCGGTGGTGAAGCCCGAAAGGTTGAATACGGGGCAGTCGGCGGGGTAGCACAACAGGATGTCGCAGTTGAAGCCCTCGCCAAGCAACATCTTGTTAATCATAAAGATATTGTCCAACTCGGAGCCATAACAGCGAGCATCTACGGTGCGTGCGGGAGCGTGACGATAGCCGATGAGCGAGAAGGGGATGTTTTTCATATCGACCATCGAGCCAACGTAGTTGCAAATGGCTTTCACTTTGGCCTCGCCTTGTTTGCCCTCGACGCGCGCGGGAGCGATGCGGAACATATCGCGAGTGTCGTAGAAGATGCGACCTGTAACGGCTGCGGTGTTCTCCAAAGTGGTGGCATACAGACGGGTTTTGCCGTAGGTTGCCGAGCCGTAGCGCTCGTTGTAGTAGGGTTTAACTTTGCTCCATTTCCAGGTGTAGCTGCCGGTGAGCTGTTTCTCGCCTGCGCACTTGCCATTGGCATCCACAACACCATAGCGCAGGGTCTTGCCCTTGGGAAGGTTTACGGTGATGCTCAGGTTGCGAACGTCGGCTGCGTATTGCGAAATAACCTCGGTGAAATCCAACTCGCCACCCAACATATCGGCCGAAGTGGTGATGGTGTAGTCGAGGAATGCTGTTGCGCCCAGCTCCAAACCTGTGTGGGTTACGACCATCTCGGTAAGGTGGTTGTAGGCGGGTGCATCAGCCGAGTGGCGGGGCAACACCTCGTTGAAGGCGTTGGCGGGTACGGTGATGATGGTGCCGTCCACCTGACGAGTGTAGCACTCATTGATGGTGAGCTTTTGGAACTCGGGGTTGTACTCGATGAAGGTCTCGCCAAACAGCGAGAAGAACGAACTCATTGTGTTGTAGGTCAGACTGCTGCGGACGCGCAGAGTGGTCGAACCATCCTCGTTCAAGGTGTATGTCTTGTCCAAGTAGTTGAAAGTGGCCTCTGTTTGTGCTGTTGCGCCTACGGCAAACGCAATCAGCGCCACTACCGAAAGAAATATCTTTTTCATAAACTTGTGTGTACGCTATTTGGTGAATGTTAATGTTTGGTTAGCCGTTTTGTAGGCCAGCAGCGATTGACGGACATCATCCCAGTCCTCGGCCTCATAGACACGTTTGCCCATAGTGAGGGTGTTGCTGATGATGGCTTTCGAACCTTCGGCCTCGATGCTCACGCAGCAACTTGCAGCCTCGCCCTTGTAGCTGATTTCGAAGGGCTCGGTGCTGAGGGTGTAGCCTTTGGGTGCGGTGATGCTCTCGGTCAGGGTGAGCAGACGCGAGCAACCGTCCTTGAATCCGTATTTGCGCTCCTTGACACCGGTGTCAAAGCGGTTGAAGGTACGCACTTGCGAGTAGATGTTGCTCATAATCATCGGCGAGCAGGTGATTACGCCATCGGCTACGGTTGCGTAGTCGGCAATCTCGAAGGTCATAGTCACGCTGAGGGGACCGTTTTGATATTGGTCGGGATTCTTGACGGTGGTGTACTTAACCAGACGCGCTTGGGGCGAAACCTTCATTAGCTCGGCCTCCAAGTTGTTGCGGATTTGGCTTTTCAGACCTGTGGTGAAGGGCGAACGCAACACCTTGTCGGTTTGACCCTCGGCGCTCATAGTCAGAGTACCACGCAGAGTACCGTTGGCGTCGATGGTGCTAACGATGTCCAGTGTCAGGAAGTGGTTTTCGGGGGCCGATACGGGGGTCAGGCACAAGTCGCTACCTTCGGGGATACCGGGCAGGTAGTTTTGTTGTTGCTCGGCGCTCGACCACAACTCGCGGCAGAAGGGTACCCAAGTGGGGTCGAGGGGCATATAGGTGCCGTCGGCGAGTTTTACTACGGTCACACAGTGGTTGAAGTGGTCGGCAGCGATGCTCTCGATGCGCGAGCCAGCCATAGTCATTGCGGGGTAGGCCTCGAAACCTGCCATACGCAACATCGAAATCAGGATTGCAGCCTTGTCTTTGCACACGCCGCAACGGTCGTCGAAGTTCATCTTGGTGCTGTGCAGGGTGTAACCCTCGCCCTTGCCCATCGAGATACCCGAGTAACGGATGTTGTCGGCTACCCAGTGGGTCAGACGTGCGATTTTATCCATATCGTCCTTTGCACCTTTGAGAATCTTGTCAACCATCTTTTGAGCAGGCTCGTAGGCGTGGAAACTGCCATACTCCTCGTTTACGCCGTGGAACCACAGCGATTTGTCCTTCCACTCGGGGGTTGACGACATCATCAACTTGGGAGCTGCGTCGTAGAGGTCAACCATACTGTTCTCCTTGGCAAAGGGTAATATCATATCCTTCTCAAATGACAAGGTTTTGATGTCGCCTGCGATGCGAATCGACGAACGGCAGTCGCCTTGATAGAACTCATACTGAACGGGTTTGCTTGCGGGCACCTCCACGATGTAACTCTTGTGGAGAGTGGGTACGCTAACCCAGAAGGGTACGATGTCGTAGAACTCGCCCCTCATAGGCGGGATGAAACGCTCGTCATCCTCGGCAGCAAGTGCGTCATCACCCAGCAGTGCATAGGTAAAACCGCTCTTGCTGATGCGGTAGTCCAGCACGTCGCCGGGGTACAAACGTCCCACCTCAATCATAATCTGACGTGCGCCCCAATAGATTTTGCGCGCAGGTGCGGCATAGTCCACTGCGGTTTTGGTGTCGATGCTCTCGACCGAGCCGTCGGCACGATAGATAGTCACCTCGGCAAACTCGGCGAAGGCGGTCAGCGGGTCGTAGTCATACTTGATGATACGGTTGGCCATAGCGCCCTTGTCGTCGCCAATGAGGATTGTTTTGCGAATCTCGAATTGTCCCGAACCTGTGTCGGCAACCTTCACGCGGGTGCCATCCCACAGACATACGCTCGAAGCCGAGGCGAAACTGCCTCCTGCTTTTGCTGCCTCTTTCTTGTAGTTTTGCAGCCACTCCTGCGCTTCGGCTCCCGAGATGGCGAATACCGCTGCACAGAGCAATGTGAGTAGTCGTTTCATATAGTTTTTATTTATTAGTTAATAATTCAAAAACACTTGCGCGCGTGCGCGCACAAACACAAAGATAGTATTTTTTTGCCGAATAATCGTATCTTTGCATCAAACTAAACGATATTTCGATGTCCCCTGTGTGTATAGCTCTTATCCTGTGTGCCTACGTCGGTCTGCTGATGGTGGTGGCGTGGCGTGCGGCTGGTCGTGGCGATAACTCGACCTACTTTGCGGGCGGACACAACCAAAATGTGTGGACCGTAACACTGGGACGTATTAGCGCCTCGATGTCGGGTGTCACTTTCGTGTCGGTGCCAGGAATGGTGCTCCATCAGGATTTTACATACCTCCAAATGGCGCTCGGATTTGTGGCGGGTCAGATGGTTATTGCGTGGGTGCTGGTGCCGTTGTACTACCGCCTGCGAGTGGTGTCGGTATATGAGTACCTCGAAGAGCGCTTCGGACTCTCGGCGCGACGTAGCGGTGCGTGGCTCTTTTTTGTGAGCAAACTGTTGGGATGCGCCGTGCGACTGATGCTTGTGTGCGTGGTGCTGCAAGCGGTGATGTGGGATGCGTGGGGCGTGCCGTTCGCTGTGAATGTGGTACTTACGATGGCCATCACTTGGCTTTATACCTTGCGCGGAGGTGTTGGCAGTGTGGTGTGGACCGATGTTGTCAAAACCTTTGTTCTGCTGGGCGTTGTGGCTGTGGTGGCAGTGCTTGTGGCGCACGATGCGGGCGAGTCGCTGTGGGGCGCAATTTCCGAGAGTGTGAGGGGCAAACGAGTTATAGATTACGATTGGAACTCCCCAACCCACTACCTAAAACATTTTGTGGCGGGGGCGTTGTCAGTGGTTGCAATGACGGGACTTGACCAAGATATGATGCAACGCACGTTGAGCTGTCGAAGTGAGCGCGATGCACGCAACAATGTGATGATTTCGGGTGTGTTGCAACTCGGTGTGATAGCTATGTTGCTTACGCTCGGCGCAATGATGATGCGCTGGGCACAAATGCGGGGCGTGGCACTGCCCGAGGCGGGGGACGAACTCTTCTCTGCGGTGGCGGTGGGTGGCGGCCTTTCGGTTGTGGCAGGTGTGGTGTTTGTGTTGGGACTTGCCTCGTCGAGTTTCTCGTCGGCAGGCTCGTCGCTGACAGCACTCACAACCTCCTTTACGCTCGATATTTTGGGTGGCGAGGCTCGCTTCGGTGAGTCGCTGACGCGCGTGCGTCGAGCCATTCACACCGCAATAGCAGTTGTCGTGGGCGCAATAATCGTGGTGATACACGGGGTGGGCAATATGAGTGCCATTGATGTGGTCTTTCGCTTGGCGGCCTACACCTATGGCCCGTTGCTGGGACTCTTTGCATTCGGCATCCTGACGCACCGCAAACCCAATCCGAGGGTGCTTCCCGTGCTGGCTGTAGCGGCTTCCGCGTTGAGCTTTGTGGTGGCAGTTGTGACTCCTCACCTGCTGGGCGGCTACCGCTTCGGACACGAGATTTTGTTCGTTAATGCAACTTTTATGTTCTTGGGTCTTGCGTTTTTTTCGCAAAAAAAGTAAATTTGCAGAACTGAAATACTCAAAAAGGGATATACTATGACTCTCGAAAAACAGATCAGCAACGGAATAATGGAGGCAATGAAGGCAAAGGATACCGTTCGCCTGATGGCTCTCCGTAATGTCAAGAAATATATCATCGAGGCCAAAACCGCAACCGTAGGTATGGCCGAACTGCCCGATGCCGATACCCTGAAAATCATCCAAAAACTCTGCAAACAAGGCACCGACTCTGCCGAGGTCTATAAGGCAAGCGGACGCGACGACCTGGCTGCCGAGGAGTTGGCACAAGTCGAGGTGTTCAAGGAGTTTCTGCCCGCACAAATGAGCGATGCCGAGCTTACCGAGGCTGTGCAAGCCATCATTACCGAGCTTGGCGCTCAATCAATGAAGGATATGGGTCGCGTGATGGGAGTTGCGTCCAAAACTCTGGCAGGTAAGGCCGAGGGACGCGCCATTTCCGAAAAAGTAAAACAACTATTGTCATAATACACTAAACACCACACGAGCGATGGGAGGATACGGACGAACGGTGTCAATTCTGTTGGCGATACTCTTGGGAGTGTTGTTCTACAAGGTACTTATGCCTATAACATTCCTTATGCCGTATCTGATTTTTGTGTTGCTGTTTGTGCCCTTCTGCGGAGTGTCGCCGCGCCAAATGAAGTTTGGTAAGCTGCACATTACGCTGGCTCTGTTTCAGGTTGTGGTGTGCATCGCTACCTACCTGCTGGTGCGCCCGCTCGACGAGATTGTAGCGCAGGGTGCAATGATATGCATACTCGCACCAACGGCCACAGCTGCGGTTGTAATAGGAGCACTGCTGGGTGGAAGAGTCGAAGTTATAGTCAGTTATACGGTGCTTATCAATTGCGTGGTGGCGGTGGTTGCCCCGCTGATGTTTACCTATATCGGTGCTGTGGGCGAAACGATGTCGTTCTTTGCTCTGCTTGTGGCTATTCTGCGTCGCGTGATGCCTATCCTGTTGTTGCCGCTTATCGTGGCACTTATCCTGCGCAAGGTGTCGCTCAAATGGGCGATGAATATCAATAAACTCAAAAGCTACACCTTCTACATCTGGCTCTTCTCGCTGACTCTCACTATGGCCTCGACTGTCGATTATATCGTCAAACGAGGTGCCGATGATATCGTCAAATACATTATTTTGGCCCTTGTGGCGCTGGTTATTGCCGTAGCCCAATACCTTATCGGCTGGCAAATCGGCAAGCGTTTCGGCCGCCGAATCGAGGGTTGCCAACTGCTCGGTCAGAAGAACACCATCCTCACCATTTGGATGGCTCAAAACTTCCTGAATCCCCTGGCGAGTATCGCCCCCGCGGCCTATGTCTTGTGGCAGAACATCATCAACGGCGTCGAGCTAGGCATAGCCAAAGGTGGTCATATCAACCCCCAAGACGATCCCAATCACATCATTCCCGACAAAGAGTAGAAGCCGCCTAACAAGGCAAATTCGTCGTTACGCTCATGCTCGAATTCCTCACATACGCTCGTATGCTGCGGTTTCTCGTATTTTACAAGCCTTGAAATAGCGTTTGTTATGCAACTTCTAAAAGTATTACAGACTTATAAGTAATGATATAAAAAAAGGGCTGTCCGTACTGGACTGCCCTTTTGGTTTTGTTATGTGAGTAGGTTTATTTCTTGACGAACGAGAAACCAATCATCATACCGTCATAGTTTGCAACCATCGAGCCGATGCTGCTCAGAGTCGAGTTCTTGCTCGACGAGATGGTGGTTTGAATCAACTGCAACAGCTTGTCGGCTTTGCCTACCAGGTCGATACCATCGGCGTTTTGGCTAAGTGTCATAGTCAGCGTTGCGATGTTGATGTTGAGCAGACCCGAGGTGAGTTTCATAGTGATCTCCTTGGTCTCGCTGTTCAGTGTGTAGGTACCATTGATGGTGCGTTTGCCCACAACGATAGTGCAAGTGCTGTCAGCTGCAAAGGTGTAGGTCATACCGCCCTCGGTCAAGCCGATTTTAGCCAAACCTTCGGTGAGTTTGCCCTCGATGGTCGAAGCTACGGCAGCACCTCCCGCTTGGGTCAGAAGGTCCTCAGAGGTGAATTGTACAGCAGGCTTGCTGTAGCTCCAAGAACCTACGATGCTGGTGGTGGTAACAGCCTCGCCCACAACCTCACTGATAAGCGAAGTTGCAAGACCTGTCAGTACATCGGTTGCAACACTTTGAGTGGTGCTCTCGGTGGTAGTGGTGTTCTCGGTAGTGGTATTACTTGTCAGAGCGCTACTTACTTTGTTGAGCAGATTTTTGAGGACTTGTGCCTCGGCGGTCGTTACCGAGCCAATCAGCAGCGCCGCTATAATCATCAATTTCTTCATAGTTCTAATTATTGTTTTGGGGCGCCAAGTGGCGCCCCAATTAATTATTAGTATTTGTTATTTGCCAAGGAACTCCTTAACCTCGCGGTAAACAACCTCGCCCGAGTAACCGAACTCTTGTTCGAGGCGTTTGGCGGGAGCCGAGTAACCGAAGTGGTCAAGGCTGTGGATGCGGCCTTTGTCGCCAACCAGACCACGGATGGTCGATGCGATACCCGAAGTCATACCGTAGCGGATGATACCCTCGGGCAGTACGCTTTGTTGGTACTCCTCCGATTGGTCGCGGAACAGACCCTCCGACGGAGCCGACACAACGCGGCATTTGATCCCATCGGCAGCCAGCATACCTGCACCCTCTACCAAGTGACCAACGTCCGAGCCGTTACCTACCAACACGATGTCGGGGGTACCCTCGCAGTCATATACCACATACGCACCTTTGGCTACGCCTTTGGCAACCTCGCGGCGCGACAGACCACCTTGTGCGGGCAGGTCGTTCACGTTTTGGCGGGTGCAGAGCAGAGCTACGGGGCGCTCCTCGTTGTAAGCAAGTTTCCAAGCCTCGATGGTCTCGGCGGTGTCGGCGGGGCGAAGAACAACCATCGAACGCTCGCCGCGGTGGTTGCGTACTTGCTCCATCAGACGTACTTGTGCCTCGTGCTCGATGGGTTGGTGGGTAGGGCCGTCCTCGCCTACGCGGAACGAGTCGTGCGACCACACATATACAACGTGCTTGCGCATCAGGGCCGACATACGGAACACAGGTTTCATATAGTCCGAGAATACGAAGAAGGTACCGCACGCGGGCAGGATACCGCCATACAGTGCAAGACCGTTCATAATACAAGCCATAGTGAACTCGCTAACGCCTGCTTGCAGGAAGCCGCCGCTGAAATCACCCTTGGTGAAAGCCGAACTCTTCTTCAAGAAGCCGTCGGTTTTGTCCGAGTTGCTGAGGTCAGCCGACGAAACAACCATATTGTTTACGGTCTCGGCCAGTTTGCTCAACACCGCAGCCGAAGCTACACGAGTAGCGCAGTTGGCGGGAGCCTCAATCGAATCCCAGTCAACCTCGGGCATTTTACCCGAGAAGTACTCGTCGAGTTTTGCCCAAGCCTCGGGGTTGGCAGCACGCAGCTCGGCGTCAACCTTCTCTTGCTCCGAAGCCCACGCGCGAAGCTCCTCGCGACGAGCATCAAACAGAGCCTTAACCTCGGGGAAAATCACAAAAGGATTCTCGGGGTCGCCGCCCAGGTTTTTGATGGTAGCAGGAACGTCTGCACCGGCAGCCGACATAGGTTGGCCGTGGGTCGAAACTTTATTCTCGTAGCTCTCGCCGTTGGGGCCCAGTGCGCCGCAACCCATAATGGTGCGACCGATAATCAGCACGGGTTTCTCCTCCTCTGCGTTAGCTTCGGTCAGTGCGTTGTAAATCTCCATGATGTCCGAGCCGTCGATGTTGATTACTCTCCATCCCCAAGCCTCGTATTTGGCAGCAACATCCTCGGTATCTACAAAGTCAACTGTGGTCGAGAGTTGGATGTTGTTGGCGTCGTAGTACATAATGAAGTTGTTCAAGCCCAGGTGGCCTGCGATACGACCAACACCTGCCGACACCTCCTCTTGGATACCACCGTCCGAGATGTAGGCATAGATTTTGTGGCTCTTGCCGCCACGAGCAGCCATGAAGCGCTCGCCGATAGCGGCACCCAGTGCCATTGCGTGACCTTGACCCAGAGGACCCGACGAGTTCTCGACGCCGCGAGCGAAATCAACCTCGGGGTGACCGGGGGTGATGGTGCCCCATTGGCGGAAGTTTTGCAGATCCTCCATCGAGTAGAAGCCTGCCAACGACAGAACGCCATAGAGCATAGGCGACATATGTCCGGGATCGAGGTACATACGGTCGCGCCAGGGATAGGTCATATTATCGGGATTGTAACGAAGGAAACAGCCGTAGAGGACGCTCACGAAGTCTGCGCCACCCATAGCACCGCCGGGGTGACCCGACTTGGCTTTTTCCACCATCGAAACCGACAAGATACGGATGTTGTCGGCTGCTTTTTTCAACGCCGCCACAGGAACTGCTGCGGTCGCCTTGTTGTTTGTTTGGTTCATATCTGTTTGTTTATTGTTTTGTTTTCTCGTTTAGTTTAGCACGCTTTCAGTGCGTCCGACACTGCGGCCAGAGCCGACTGCTCGAACTTCGAGCGAGCGTACTCCAAGGTCACGCAGTACTCCTTGCACTCCTCGTTGGAGGGAAGGTCATACATTGCATCCATCATAATGGTCTCGCAGATGCCTCGCAGACCACGCGCGCCGAGTTTGTACTCCACAGCCTTGGCTACGATGTAGTCGAACACCTCGGGCTCGAACGACAGCTTCACACCATCCAGAGCAAAGAGTTGCTCATACTGTTTGATGATGGCGTTTTGCGGCTCAGTCAGGATGTTGCGCAGAGCAACGCTGTCCAGCGGATCCATATATGTCAGTACCGGCAGACGACCGATGAGCTCGGGGATAAGACCGAAACTCTTCAAGTCCTGCGGCATAATGTATTTGAGCATATTGTTGCGGTCAATCTGCTTACTCTCGTCGCGACGACCATAACCCACAGCGTGGGTGTTCAGGCGTGCTGCAATCTTGCGCTCGATGCCGTCGAAGGCACCGCCACAGATAAACAGAATGTTGCTGGTATTAACCTGAATGAACTTTTGCTCGGGGTGTTTGCGACCACCTTGGGGCGGAACATTCACGGTTGTGCCTTCCAGTAGTTTGAGCAGCGCTTGTTGCACACCCTCGCCCGACACGTCGCGGGTAATCGAAGGGTTGTCGCCCTTGCGTGCAATCTTGTCAATCTCGTCGATGAACACGATTCCGCGCTCGGCCTTGGCAACGTCATAGTCGGCAACCTGCAACAGACGCGACAGGATACTCTCCACGTCCTCGCCCACATAGCCTGCCTCGGTGAGCACCGTAGCATCGACAATCGTAAAGGGCACATCCAGCAGTTTGGCAATGGTGCGTGCGAGCAGGGTTTTACCCGTACCCGTAGGACCTACAATCACGATGTTGCTCTTGTCGATTTCGACATCGCCGCCGTCGTGGCGGTTGAGCAGTCGTTTGTAGTGGTTGTACACCGCTACCGAAATATATCTTTTCGAGGCCTCCTGACCAATTACAAAGCGGTCGAGGAACTCCTTAATTTGCGAAGGTTTGAGCAGTTTTGTGCGGTCGAAACCTGCGTCGGTTTTCTTCTTGCTGCCCGCCACTTGCTCGCCTGCCTCCATCAGAATGGCGTGTCCGTGCTCGATACATTTGTTGCAGATGTTGGCTCCGCCCTGTCCGTTGAAGAGCAGTTCAACATCGGCACGCTCGGCGCCACAGAACCAGCAGTGTTCGCCCTCGGGACCTCTTGTACCTCGTTTGTTAGCCATTGTTGCGTGCAGTTTTTGCAGTTCGTTTAGTCAGCACCTCGTCGATAAGACCATACTCTTTGGCCTCGTCGGCACGTAACCAATAGTCGCGGTCGGCGTCGGCGGCAATCTTCTCGATAGCCACGCCCGAGTGGTGCGACAGAATCTCATACAGCTCCTGTTTGGTGCGCATAATCTCGCGTGCAGTAATTTCGATATCCGAAGCCTGACCTTGCACGCCACCCAGCGGTTGGTGAATCATAATGCGCGAGTGGGGGAGTGCAGCGCGTTTGCCCTCGGCACCTGCGGTGAGCAGCACAGCACCCATACTTGCAGCCAAACCTGTGCAAATAGTAGCCACGTCGGGAGTGATGAGTTGCATTGTGTCGTAGATACCCAAACCTGCGCTTACCGAGCCACCGGGCGAGTTGATGTAGATTTGAATGTCGCGGTCGGGGTCGGCGGTCTCCAAGAAGAGCAGTTGTGCCTGAATGATATTAGCCACGTCGTCGTTGATGGGTGCGCCAAGGAAGATGATGCGGTCCATCATCAGTCGCGAGAACACATCCATTTGTGCCACGTTGAGTTGTCGCTCCTCGATGATTGTGGGCGACACATATGCCGATTGCAAATTTGCATAATCGTGTACAGCAGCCGAACTGATACGTCGAGTGCTGTATGCGAATTTTTCGAACTCTTTATTAATCATTATGTTAGTATTGTTTGTCGGGCAATATTCCAACGGTTTGGCTCAAAAAACGCGCCAAACAATCGGGGTATAGGTGCCCTCGCGAGGTCAAAGATACAAATTTTTAAGCACAATTCACAATTCACAATTCACAATTTTTAACAAAACGTCATCGGTAAAAATGGGAAGTTGCATAATAAGAGGGATTTCAAGGCTTGCGAAGCCCGAAAAACCGCAGCATACCCAGCGTATGTGAGGATTTTGAGGGCGAGCTTAACGCAAAAATCACCTTATTATGCAGCTTCAAACAAAAAAAGCGTGCCCAACTTAATGTCGGGCACGCCTCGTTATGGTCGGTCAGACCAATTAGTCTTTGAGTTTTGCGCTCAGGAACTCGCGGTTCAGACGTGCGATGTGAGCAATCGAGATTGCTTTGGGGCACTCTGCCTCGCAAGCACCGGTGTTGGTACAGTTACCGAAGCCCAGCTCGTCCATTTTAGCAACCATCGCTTTTGCACGACGTGCGCCCTCTACGCGGCCTTGGGGAAGTTTTGCAAGGCTCGATACGCGAGCAGCTACGAACAGCATTGCACTACCGTTTTTGCAAGTAGCAGCACAAGCACCGCAACCGATACAAGCAGCAGCATCCATACTCTCGTCAGCGTCAGCCTTGGGAATAGGAATTGCGTTACCGTCGGGCACCGAGTTGGTACGTACCGATACGAAACCACCTGCTTGCAGAATTTGGTCGTAAGCACCACGGTTTACTACCAAGTCGCGGATAACGGGGAACGCAGCCGAACGCCAAGGCTCGATGGTGATGGTGTCGCCATCTTTGAACTTACGCATGTAAATTTGGCAAGTGGTAACTGCTTGTGCAGGGCCGTGTGCGTGACCGTTGATGTGCAACGAACACATACCGCAGATACCCTCGCGGCAGTCGTGGTCAAATGCCACGGGCTCCTCGCCTTTTTGAATCAGCTCGTTGTTCAGGATGTCGAGCGTCTCAAGGAACGAAGTGTCGGGCGAAATGTTCGAAATGGGATATTCTACGAACTTACCCGCGCTTTTAGCGTCTTTCTGACGCCATATCTTTAATGTAAAATTCATTGTTGTCTTGTTATTAAAGTTGAACGTCAGTATTAGTCTTTGTAGTTACGTTGAGCACGGTGAACGAACTCGTAGTCAAGCACCTCTTTGGTCATCTCAGGAGCGGTATCCTCGCCCTTGTACTCCCAAACAGCTGCGAATGCGAATTTCTCGTCATCACGTTTAGCCTCACCCTCTTCGGTTTGGTGCTCGGTACGGAAGTGACCACCACACGACTCCTCGCGGAGCAATGCGTCACGTGCCATCAGCTCGCCCAACTCCAAGAAGTCAACCAGACGGAGTGCTTTCTCCAACTCAACGTTGAACTCTTTGTCGCCACCGGGAACGCGAACGTCAGCCCAGAACTCTTTGCGGAGTTTTTGGATCTCAACGATAGCTTTCTCCAAGCCGTCTTTGGTACGAGCCATACCAACGTACTCCCACATAATGTGGCCCAGACGTTTGTGCAGGTCGTCAACGGTTTGTTTACCTTTAATCGACAGCAGTTTAGCGATTTTCTCGGTAACCTCTTTCTCTGCTTTCTCGAAAGCGGGAGTGTCGGTCGATACTTTGGGAGCTTGGATTTTCTTCGACAGGTAGTCGCCGATGGTGTAGGGCAGAACGAAGTAACCGTCAGCCAAACCTTGCATCAGAGCCGAAGCACCCAGACGGTTTGCACCGTGATCCGAGAAGTTAGCCTCACCGATAGCATACAGACCGGGGATAGTAGTCATCAGGTTGTAGTCAACCCAGATACCACCCATGGTGTAGTGAACTGCGGGGAAGATCATCATAGGCTCCTCGTAGGGGTTCACGTCGGTAATCTCCTCGTACATATCGAACAGGTTACCATAGCGTTGTTTGATGATATCTTTACCCAGACGCTCGATAGCGGTTTTGAAATCGAGGAATACTGCCAGACCGGTCTCGTTTACGCCGAAGCCAGCGTCGCAACGCTCTTTTGCAGCACGCGATGCAACGTCACGGGGAACGAGGTTACCGAAGGCGGGGTAGCGGCGCTCCAAGTAGTAGTCGCGGTCAGCCTCAGCGATGTCGCTGGGTTTCTTGGTACCTTTGCGCAGTGCCTCTACGTCCTCAATTTTCTTGGGAACCCAGATACGACCGTCGTTACGCAACGACTCCGACATCAGGGTTAGTTTACTTTGTTGAGTTCCGTGAACGGGAATACAGGTGGGGTGGATTTGGGTGAAACAGGGGTTAGCAAAACCAGCACCTTTGCGGTAGCATTGGAATGCAGCCGAACCGTTCGAACCCATTGCGTTGGTCGAAAGGAAGAATACGTTACCATAACCACCGGTTGCGATAACCACAGCGTGTGCGCCGTGACGCTCAATCTCACCGGTTACGAGGTTACGTGCGATGATACCTTTAGCCTCGCCATCCTCTACAACAACGTCCAGCATCTCGTGACGGGGGTAGCTCTTAACGGTGCCGGCAGCAATCTCTTTGTTCAGAACCGAGTAAGCACCCAGCAAGAGTTGTTGACCGGTTTGGCCACGAGCATAGAAAGTACGCGATACTTGTGCACCACCGAACGAACGGTTGTCCAGCAGACCGCCGTACTCGCGAGCGAAGGGAACACCTTGAGCCACGCATTGGTCGATAATAAGGTTTGAAACCTCGGCCAGACGGTAAACGTTAGCCTCGCGTGCGCGGTAGTCACCACCTTTGATGGTGTCGTAGAACAGACGATAGATCGAGTCGTTGTCGTTACGGTAGTTCTTTGCAGCGTTGATACCACCTTGTGCAGCAATCGAGTGAGCACGACGGGGCGAGTCTTGGATGCAGAAGATTTTTACGTTGTAACCCAACTCACCGAGCGAAGCAGCAGCAGATGCTCCACCGAGACCGGTGCCGACTACGATAATGTCGAGTTTGCGTTTGTTGGCAGGGCTGACAACCTTGATAGCTGCCTTGTGGTTGCTCCATTTTTGAGCCAACTCACCAGCAGGGATTTTGGAATCTAATGTGAATGCCATAGTTTATATGTTTTTTTTGATTATTCGTCGGAGTTAATTAGCAGCCTGCGCAGCAGCCGAGGCTTTGGATGTAGAAACCGATTGCAACAGCAGCGAAGCCGAGTGCGATGATGGTAGTCCAAGCAGTCGAGAGGCATTTCAGACGGGGGTACCAAGTTTGGTTAGCCCAGCCCAGCGATTGGAACATGCTCCAGATACCGTGCGACAGGTGGAACCACAAAGCTGCGAACCATACGAGGTAGATGATTACGTTGGGCAGTTTGCTGAAGGTGTAAGCGATCAGAGCAGCACCGTTGGTTACAGCGTAACCCAGGTCGTTGTGGTGGTTGCCCATAATCTCTTGGAGTTGCATTTTGCTCCAGAAGTGAATCAGGTGAATAGCCAGACCACCGATAACGATGATACCCAGCACGAGCATATTTTGCGAAGCCCAATCAACACCTTTGTGGCTGTCGGTCACTGCGTAACGCACGTTACCACGAGCCTTGCGGTTTTGAACGGTCAGAAGGAAGGCGTACAGGAAGTGCACAACCACACCTGCTGCCAGAACAACGGTTGCTGCGAGAGCGTACCAGTTGGCACCAAGGAATTCGCAAATCATGTTGTAACCCTCGACGCTGATGAGAGCCACCAGGTTCATTGCCATGTGGAAGGTAATGAACAAAACGAGGAATGCGCCGGTAATACTCATTACGAGTTTACGGCCGATGGAAGAATTTGTGAGAAATGTTCCCATAGACAGTTGATTTTAGTTTTGTTTATTATGTTGATTTTTATTAGTTTTGAACAAAATTCAATACTACAAAGGTAGTTTTTTGTTTCCAAAATAACAAAACATCGGCACAATTTTAAATCGCACACAATGAAAAAAACACAGAAACGAGAGTTGCGCAAACATATAAAAGGTTGTATTGCAGAGAGTTCGCCTACGGAACTGGTGCAGCGTTCGGCGCTGCTTATGGAGCGCATCGAGCAGTTGGAATCCTATGCCGAGGCCCGTGTGGTGGCGCTCTATTGGTCGCTTGCGGGCGAGGTTTGCACTCACGAGCTGGTGCGACGTGCCGTTTTGACAAAACGTGTGGTGTTGCCCGTGGTGACGGGTGATGTGATGCATTTTGCCGAGGTGGCACCCGATTTGAGCAACCTTTTGCAGGGTGCTTTCGGGGTTATGGAGCCGCGCGAGGGTAAGGTGTGTGACCCTGCCGAAATCGACTTTATGTTGGTGCCCGGAATGGCCTTCGACCGCGCCGGCGGAAGGCTCGGTCACGGCAAGGGATACTACGACCGCTACTTCGAATTATATAAAGGTGTGACGGCGGGTGTCTGCTTCGATTTTCAGATGGTGGAGGAGGTGCCCTGCGAGCCCTTCGACCGCCGCGTGGATATGGTTATTTGCGAATAAATACTTACCTTTACACACTCAAAACACACGACTGCTATGTTATTCGATAAAGTGATATTTGGCCCTATTCGTTCGCGTCGATTGGGCATTTCGTTGGGAGTTAATCTGTTGCCCCCGACCGCCAAGGTGTGCAACTTCAACTGCATCTACTGTGAGTGTGGCTGGAACACCTCGGGTAGCAAACCCTCGCTCAACTCGCGCGAGGAGGTGGCTACGGCTCTGCGTGCCAAGCTCACCGAGATGAAGGCTGCGGGCGAGTGTCCCGATGTGATTACCTTTGCGGGCAATGGCGAGCCTACAATCCATCCCGAATTCGAGGTGATTATTGATGACACGCTGGCACTGCGCGATGAGTTGTGCCCTTCGGCCAAGGTGTCGGTGTTGAGCAATGCCACTATGTTGCACCGCGAGGGCGTATGTCGTGCCCTGCGTCGCGTGGATAACAATATCCTCAAACTCGATAGCGGAATAGATGCCACTGCGCGCTTGATGAATGGTCCACAACAGCCTGATTATTCGGTTGCTAAGGTTGCCGAGCGCATTGCGGCATTTGATGGCGAGGCGATAGTTCAGACAATGTTCCTGCGTGGTGAGATAGATGGTGTCGAGATTGACAATACCACCCCCGAGGAGGTTGAGGCTTGGCTTGCGTTGGTGGAGCAAATCCGCCCCCGTCAGATTATGATTTACACCATCGATCGTGCAACCCCCGCGCCTAACTTGCACAAAGTCACTCGCGAGGAGTTGGAGGTTATTGCCGCACGCATTGAGGCGATGGGAATTCCCTGCTCCGTATCCGCATAAAAAGGTGATTTCTAATAATAGAAAAGGCTACTCGATTGAGTAGCCTTTTTCGGTTTGTTATCCAACGATATATTTTGCGGCTCGGCCTGTGATTTTGTGTAGGAGAGCCGAGGTTGCCCAGCTTGATGCCACAACCAACACAACCGTCAGTGCGACACCTGCGGGAACGGGGAGTCCGAGTGGCGCGAGCAGCATTGTGAAGGGGCCTATAAACAGATAGTGCACAAGGTAGCTGCCAAAACTGCAACGAGTGAAGTGTGCCAACACTGCCTGCGTGCGTTCCGAACGAATCTGCACGCGGCGAACGATGATAAACACACCGAGTGTCATCAGCGCCACATTGGGTGAGCAGTATTGCCAGAAGAGTTCGAGCATTGCGGGATTCTCGGCGTAGTCGTACTTGGCGGCCATCGAACTCTGTCCCGACTGCGTTACGATGAAACCTGCGGTAAACATCACCACGCCCAACACTATGGTTCGCCACGCGGGACCCTCGGTGGGGCGTTGGGCAAGCAGTTTGCCCACAATCATATAACCCACAAAGCCACCAAAATATTGGAACATTCCGAAGGCGTTCCACGCGCACTCGCCCAGCACCTGATCTCCAACTATCCACTCGACGTAAGGTACCGCAAGCGACAATGCCCACAGCACAACAGCCGTGCGTGTCAGTGTGCGGTCGTCCAGCCATTTCGACACAAAGGGAATCACAAAGTACAATCCCACAAGCATATAGATATACCAAATGTGTGTGGTGTATCCGCCAAAGGTGAAGGGTATGATGGCAATGTTTTTCAGCGCGTCGGTCAGCTCGGTCGAGGGTGCGTACTCAAACGGGAAGAAGATTTGAATAATCTCGGTGCCTCCTCCGCACACGCCCACAATCCAAGGCACAAGGCAGTAAATCACCGACCACAGCACCGCAGGAACGGCTACGCGCGTGATGCGTTTGGCGTAGAACTTCGAGGGCGCTTCGGTACAGGGCAACAACAGCAGACCCGTCATCATTGCAAACAGCGGTACACAGGCTCTCATTGCCGAGCCGATGGTTCCGCCCCACCATCCCGCCATAGGGTCGGATTGCGGAGTTGCGTTGTAGATATCGACGGCGTGTGCTCCCACCACCATCATTAGCGCTGCCACGCGCAGCACATCGACCCAGGGGAGTCGTTGGTTTTGTTTGGTAGTCATTGTTGTAGGTTTGCTATTTTCCCCAAAGTTAGTGAAAAACTCCAAATAACCGCGCCTGATACCCTCTTTGAATCGAAAAAAAAGCGGCAAAGTTGGAAAACCCGAAAAAAAGACATATTTTTGCGCGGTTATACCGAATTTTCTAAAACAAAAACATAATACTATGGCAACAACAGCTGATATTAAAATCGGAATGTGCATCGAGCTGAACAGCAAAACCTGGCAGATTATCGACTTCCAACACGTTAAGCCCGGCAAAGGCCCCGCTTTCGTGCGCACCAAACTCAAAAACCTCGAAAACGGCCGCGTGCTTGAGAACACTTTCTCGGCAGGTGCTGCTATCACCCCCGTTCGTGTAGAGCGTCGTCCCTACCAATTTACCTACGAGGATGATTTGGGTGCACACTTCATGCACACCGAGACCTTCGAGGAGATCACCATCGAGCGTGACCTTATCACCAACTCGGACCTGATGGTTGATGGTCAAATCGTTGAGGTTATGTTCCACACCGACAAAGAGATGGTTCTGTCGGCAGAGCTTCCTCCCATCGTTGATATGGAGGTTACCTACACCGAGCCCGGTATCAAAGGTGACACCGCTTCGACCAACTCGCTCAAACCCGCTACCGTGAACACTGGCGCAACCGTTAAGGTTCCCTTGTTCATCAACACCGGCGACAAAATCCGTGTTGATACCCGTACTCGCGAGTACTACGAGCGCATCAAGTAATTGAAACCGTCTAACAAGGCTGCTTCTGCGTTACGCTCATCCTCAAAATCCTCACATACGCCTCAGTATGCTGCGGTTTTTCGGATTTCGCAAGCCTTGAATCAGCGCTTGTTATACAATTTCAATGTATAGAGGGGTATCTTAATAGATAAAAATCCTCAAAAAGAATCAGGGCTGTCCGACCAACGTGTCGTGACAGCCCTGAGTTTTTATTGCGCCTTGCCCTTGCCGCGTGGGATGGGGAGTTAGGCTTGCGGGGGATAGTCGGTGGTGTAGTGCAGACCGACACTCTCCTTGCGCGCCTTGGCGTGTTTGATAATAAGGTATCCGATGGTAATAAGGTTGCGAAGCTCGCACAGATTCTTGTTGAGCTTGGTCTTCTCGAACAACTCCTCGGTCTCGCGCCAGATAATCTGCAAGCGACGCTCGGCACGCTCCAAACGCAGGTCGGAACGTACGATACCCACATAGTTGCTCATAATCTGTTGCAGCTCGCGGTAGTCTTGAATGATGAGCGACATCTCCTCGGTGGCGCTTGTGCCCTCGTCGTTCCACTCGGGAATACCCTCCTGCAACTCCACACGATTCAGACGCTCCACTGCGTGACGCGCTGCTTGGTCGGCATAGACCACAGCCTCGATAAGAGAGTTGCTTGCCAGACGGTTTGCTCCGTGTAGTCCTGTGCACGACGCCTCGCCCAGCGCATAGAGTCGCTTGATGGAGGTCTCGCCGTTGGTGTTCACCTTCACACCGCCACAGCAGTAGTGTGCTGCGGGAACAACGGGAATATAGTCGCGGGTGATATCCAATCCGATAGACATACACTTTTGATAGATGTGCGGGAAGTGGTTGCGTACCTCCTCGGGGTCTTTGAACGTAACGTCCAGATAGACGTGATCCTCGCCGCTGATTTTGAGCTCGTGGTCGATGCTGCGAGCCACAACGTCACGCGGAGCCAGCGAGCCCATCTCGTGGTACTTGTGCATAAACTCCTTGCCGTTTTTCAGGCGCAACACAGCTCCGAATCCGCGCATAGCCTCGGTGATAAGGAACGAAGGACGTTCGCCGGGGTTGTAGAGAGAGGTGGGGTGGAATTGTATGAACTCCATATTGTCGATGACTCCCTTGGCGCGGTGTACCATCGCGATACCGTCGCCTGTGGCCACCAGCGGGTTAGTCGTAGCGTTGTAGATGTTGCCCACACCTCCCGTAGCCACAACGGTGAATTTCGAACGTATGGTAATGGTCTTGTTATTGTCCAAATCGAGAACGTAGGCACCAAAGCAGGCGATACCCTTGGTGTGCTTGGTCACAAACTCGCCCAAGTGGTGTTGGGTGAGCAGGTCGATTGCGAAGTGGTGTTCGAGGATGGTGATATTCTCGTTGGCGCGTGCGCTTTGTACGAGTGCGCGTTCGATTTCGGCGCCTGTAAGGTCCTTGTGGTGGAGGATTCGGTGCTCGGAGTGGCCGCCTTCGCGGTGCAATTCATACTTGCCGTCGGCCGTTTTGTCGAAGTTGGTACCCCACTCCACAAGGTCGGCAATAAGTTCGGGAGCTCGTCTTACTACGAGTTCCACTGCTTGCAGGTCACACTTGCCCGCGCCGCAAACCATTGTGTCGTGGATGTGTTTTTCGAAAGAGTCCTTCTCGTCCGTCACGGAGCAGATTCCTCCTTGGGCGTAGTTGGTGTTGCTTTGGGTGATTTCGTCTTTGGTCACCACAACCACCTTGCCGTATCGTGCCGCTTTGAGGGCGAAACTGAGTCCCGCGGCACCGCTACCAATCACAAGAAAATCGGTATCCATATTGTGAGTTCTTGGTTTTAGTTTCCGCAAAGTTATAAAGTTTTTCGTAACTTTGTCCTACTTTTGTACACAAAACGACGCACGAAATGGCCGACAACTCGAAATCTTGGAAAAAATGGCTCGGAAAGTACGAGCAATTCATCAGGCTCGAAAAGAATCTTGCCGAGAATACCGTGTGTGCCTACCTGAGCGACCTTGCGCAGCTGCGTGCTCTGGCCGAAGCCGAGGATGTCACTCCGCGCTGGGTTACCCCCGAGATGATTGAGCGTCTGCTGGCCCAACAGTTCGACAATAACGCCACCCCGCGCACGCAGGCCCGAATGTTGAGCAGTATAAAGGGTTTTTTCAACTATCTGTTGGTCGAGGAGGTTATCAATGAGTCGCCCGCGCAGTTTATCGAGGGCCCGCGCATCCCGCGTGATTTGCCCGATGTGCTGTCGGCCGACGAGGTAAACCGCCTAATCGAGTGCGCCTCCCAGCACCCTACCAATGGTCTGCGCAATGCTGCAATGTTGGAGATGATGTACAGCTCGGGACTTCGCGTGTCGGAACTTACGGGACTCTGTTTCTCGGATATTTTTGCCGACGATGGCTATGTGCGCATTACGGGCAAGGGCGACAAGCAGCGACTTGTGCCTGTGAGTCAAACGGCAATCGAGATGATTCGCGAATATCGCGACAAGGCGCGCCCCGACAAGCAGAGCGACTATGTGTTCCTTAGTTCGCGTGGCAAACCGCTGTCGCGTGTGATGGTGTTCTATATCATCAAGCAGGCGGCTGCCGATGCGGGTATCAAGAGTGAGGTCAGTCCCCACACCCTGCGCCACAGTTTTGCTACTCACCTTTTGGCGGGCGGTGCAAGTATCTCGCAGGTGCAGGATATGCTCGGCCACGAGAATATCACCACCACCGAAATCTACACCCACCTCGATATTTCGGATATTGCTCGGGCGTTGGAAGAGTATCACCCATTGGGATAAGTTGCATAACAAGGTGATTTCTTCGGGCGCATACCGCCAGAATTAGCTGCCGCTTTTAACACAGGAGTTTAGGTGGTAGAGCGGTAGCAATAAAAAGGTCTAAGACCTCTCGCTCTCAAAATGCTCATTTACGCCGAGTAAACTGCGCTTTTTCGAGCATTGCAAGCCTTGAAATCCCACTTATTATGCAACTTATTATAAAGAATAGTCGGTAAGGTGATTTCTTCGGGCGCATACCGACAGATTAGGCTGCCGCTATATTCCCGAATGTTTTGTGGTTAGAGCGGTAGCAATAAAAGGGTCTATGACTCCGCTCGCCCTCAAAATCCATCTTATTATACAACTTATAAGAGAAATAACCCGACTAAATGGGTTTGTATGACAAAGGCTGTCCTGTGGGACAGCCTTTTGAGTTAGTTTTCGAGTGAACCTTGCCACGAGAGGATTCCTCCGTCGAGCTCCACTACGCGGTAGCCCTCTTTGGCGAGTATCTCGGCGGCGGTTTTGCTGCGGCGGCCACTGCGGCAATAGACCGCTACAGGTTGCTTCTTGCTGAGCACTCGGATGTTCTGCTCGAAGTCGTCGGCCGTAACATCGATGTTTATAGCACCCGGAATGTGTGCGCTGTTGTACTCTGCGGGGGTGCGCACATCAACGAGTTGTGTGCCGGGCTTCTGGATTTCGGCACCAAAGGCCTCGACATCGAGCGACACAAAGTGGCTACCGGCCGAGCAGCCTATAAGCGCGCCTGCGAAGGCAATAAGAAGTGCTATGTGACGAAGTTTCATAATTCTGTGCGGTGTATTAAAGTTCTGTTTGGTTCTCTTCGCTTCCGACGGTCACGCTCTCTCCACCCACTGCAACCTCGATGGTGTAGCGGCTCTTGCCTTTGTAGGCGGCTTGTGCCTCGGCGGTGATATCCTCGACGCGGAACAGCGAGTCGGCCACGCCTTGTTGTCCTACAACATAGTCGCGGATGGTGCGGTTACGCATCTGTTTGAGCATCTCGATTTGACCCTCTGCGCGCTCGCCATAAAGTTTGTTCTTCTTGATGGCAAAGGTAGCGGTGGTGTCGGCAGCCATACCACGTCTGATAAGCAGTGTGTCGGCATAGGCTTCCAACTCGGCGTTCGAGAAGCTGAGTGCCGCAATGCGCTCGGTCTCCAACGGCGAGAGTTGGTCGGTGGGCTGGTCGGTCAGCGAGTTGTGGTAGTCGCGTTTGAGCGCCAGAAGTTCGAGCGTTTGTTGCAGACCCTGAATGTTGGTGTGCTGACGCAGAGTGATTTGCATCTCGGGTTTAGCCTTGATTGCATCTGCGATGGTGGTCAGCGACTCGTATTGTTGGGTTGTGAACGAGCTCGATACGGGATCGAAGGGAATGTCTTTCAGACTGTTGTCGTCGCCTTTGAGGAATACAAAGGGCGAGGCCACAACTTTGAGCATCGCATTGCCGATGGTCTTGAACACAATCTTGCGGAACGAGAACTCGGGCGAACCCAAAGTACCGCTTACGGGGATGTCCATCTTGATGTGCTCGTCCATATCTTTGAGCAGATAGAGTCCCATACGCACGGGAATGTTGGAGTACTCGGCTTTGTAGGATTTGTCCTTGTGGTCTGCTGTACATTGATATATGTCGAGTGCGTTTTTGCTGCTCAGGCGGCTGTTGCTCACCACGTTGTCGCTGCTGAAAGTCATATTGCCCGCAGTCAGAGGGTAGGAGGTGTACTCGTAGCAGAAGGGCGAGAAGTCGGCCATACGCACGTTATCGACTTTGATGTTCAGCTTTTGGTTGTTCAGGTCGTGCAGTGTTCCGTTCCACGAGATGTTGGCGCGACCCGACTTACCCAGACGAGCGGTTGCCATTGCGCGGTTGGTGCCTGCAAGGTCGAAGTTGCGACAGCGCAGGGTAATCTCCGAGAGCGAATAGCTGAATGTTTTGCGCAGGGTGTGGTCGGTGTAGTCAACACCAATGCCGCCCAAATCGAGGTCGCCGATACGAATCTCGAAGGGCTCCGATTCCTCCTCTGTTGCAGGTTCTTCGGAGTTCTCCTCGGCCGGGGCCTCTTCCTCCTCTTTGAGAACCTGCATAAGGTTCATATTTCCCTGCTTGTCGTAAACCACTGCCACGTGCGCGCCACGCATACGGATGACGTCGAAGGTGCAGGTGCGGTCGAGCAGACTCAGGTTGCTCATTCCGATATGCAGGTTGTCGATGTTGGCCAGCGGAGTGTTTTCGGTATCGTTGACATAAAGGCCGCTCAAATCGAGAGTTCCTGCGGCGGTGAAGTCCATAATGTGGTTGAGGTTACCCGCAATGTCGGCAGCAGCGTTGAGGATGCCTGCAAAGTCACCCACGTTGAACGATTGGCGGACATAGGGTTGCAGACTGCCGAGGTTGAGGCTGTCGAGGTTGAGGTGCAGATTGAAGTCACCCTGCTCCATACAGTACTCCAAGTGGGTGCGCAGACGGCCACCCTCGTCGAGGTTGAACTCCACGTCCACGTCGCTGTTGCGGTTCGAGAAGTAGAGAGCGGGGATGATAAGGTTCACGTTGCGGAGTCCGAGAGTTGCATCCAACTCGGCATCGTAGTAGTGAACATAACCCTCGTTGAAGGCGATGTTATTCAGTTCGATAGCCCACGAATCCTCTTCAGCGGGAGCTACGGCTGTTGTGTCGGCAACAAGCGAATCGGGCGCGGCAACCACTTCGAGCGAGTCGGTAGCACATTGGAGCGTGTCGGTGGGCGAGTAGAACTCGATGATGTCGTCGAAGTTGAACTCCGAGCCGTTTTGAACGATATTTACGTCCAGTCCGTCGAATATCAGGTGGCTGATGTCAACCGTTTGGGCAAGCAGTCGCCACAGGTTGGCCTTGGTGTCGAACTTGCGGAGCGACACAAATAGCGTCGAGTCCTCGGCCTCGTAGAGTTTGAAGCCATCGACCACAACGCGACCCGACAATAGGTTGATTGACACATCGTCGGCCTGCATTGTGCGACCCACGATTTTGGGTCCGTAGTTGTTGATGACATATTTAGCTACGGGCGAAACGGCCAGACATACAGCTCCGAGGAGGAATACCAATACGGAGACAACGATGAGTGTTATGCGGATGGATTTTTTCATGATTACTGAGTTTTATGGGTCCTTATCTTTGCAAAGATAATAATTTCGTGGGAGTTTGCAATTAGGTAGGGCTAATTTTTATTAATAACGTAGTTGGGTCGAAAAAAGTTTGTTTTTTTGATGTATTCCCGAAAAAGTTTATAACTTTGCATTGTTTGGAATGGAAGTGCTGTGCCGTTCCGAATAGAAAACGAAACTAATATCTAATAATTTAAACTCATACCATTATGAACATCTCGCATATCGAGCACCTCGGCATCGCCGTTAAGAGTCTCGAAGAAGCAATTCCCTACTACGAACAAGTATTGGGCCTGAAATGTTACAACATCGAAGAGGTGGCTGACCAAAAGGTTAAAACCGCTTTCTTCAAAGTAGGTCAAACCAAAATCGAGCTGCTTGAGCCCACCTCGGAGGATAGCACCATCGCTAAATTCATCGAGAAGCGCGGTCAAGGCGTTCACCACGTGGCTTTTGCCGTTGAGGGTATCGAGGGCGCACTGGCTGAGGCCGAGAGCAAAGAGGTTGCACTTATCGACAAAACCCCGCGCAAAGGCGCCGAGGGTCTTACCATCGCCTTCCTGCACCCCAAATCGACACAAGGTGTGTTGACCGAACTTTGTGAGGATAAAAACGAATAATCAAAAAAAATAATTATCAAATGAGCACTATTCAAGAGCAAGTCAAGCTGCTGATTGACAACCGCGAGAAAGCGAAACTCGGTGGCGGACAAAAAAGAATCGATGCGCAACACGCCAAAGGTAAATACACCGCACGCGAGCGTATCCAAATGTTCCTCGACGAGGGTAGTTTCGAAGAGTTCGATATGTTCGTAACACACCGTTGCTATGACTTCGGTTGCGAGCGCGAGCACTTCTTTGGTGATGGCGTTGTTACCGGTTATGGTACCGTGAACGGCCGTCTGGTTTATGTCTTTGCACAAGACTTCACCGTGACCGCAGGTTCGCTGTCTATTTCGCTGGCCGACAAAATCTGCAAAATTATGGATATGGCAATGCGCAACGGCGCTCCCTGCGTAGGTCTGAACGACTCGGGTGGCGCACGTATCCAAGAGGGTGTTAACGCACTTGCAGGTTACGCCAACATCTTCCAACGTAACGTGATGGCTTCGGGCGTTATCCCCCAAATCTCGGCCATCTTCGGTCCCTGTGCAGGTGGCGCAGTTTACTCGCCTGCGCTGACCGACTTCATCATTATGAAAAAAGAGACCAGCTATATGTTCCTTACCGGTCCCAAGGTTGTTAAAACCGTTACCGGCGAGGATGTAACCCAAGAGCAACTCGGTGGCGCACTGATGCACACCAGCAAATCGGGTGTGGCACACTTCGCTGTCGACACCGAGGAGGAGGGCTTGGAGGTTATCAAAAAGCTGCTCAGCTATATGCCCCAAAACAATATGGAGGACGCTCCCGTGGCAGTATGCACCGACAGCATCGCACGCTTGGAGGACTCGCTCAACGAGATTATCCCCGACAACGCCAACAAACCCTACGATATGTATGAGGTTATCCGCGCAGTTGTGGACAACGGCGAGTTCTTGGAGTCGCAACCCACTTGGGCAAAGAACATCATCACCTGCTTCGCTCGTTTCAACGGCCAAAGCGTAGGTATCATCGCCAACCAACCTAAATTTATGGCGGGTGTTCTCGACATCAACGCTTCGCGCAAGGCTGCACGTTTTGTTCGTTTCTGCGACGCGTTCAACATTCCTATCGTTACCTTTGTGGACGTTCCCGGTTTCTTGCCCGGTACAGGCCAAGAGTACGGCGGCGTAATCACCCACGGTGCAAAACTGCTGTTCGCATACTGCGAGGCTACCGTTCCCAAAGTTACCGTTACTCTGCGTAAAGCATACGGTGGTGCCTACATCGTAATGAGCAGTAAACACATCCGTGGTGACATCAACTACGCTTGGCCTTCGGCCGAAATCGCAGTTATGGGTGCCGCAGGTGCTGTTGAGGTGCTCTACGCCAAAGAGTTGAAGGCTCTGGCCGACCAACCCGAGGAGAAAGCAAAATTCATTGCCGAGAAGGAGCAAGAGTACCGCGACAAGTTCTCGAACCCCTACAACGCAGCTCGTTATGGCTATATCGACGACGTTATCGAGCCTCGCAACACCCGTTTCCGTGTGATTCGTGCTCTGCAATCGTTGGCTACCAAACGCTTGGCTAATCCTCCCAAGAAACACTCGAATATTCCTTTGTAATAAGTAACCCCAATTATGAATACAATTCAAACATTCGGTTGGAGCGAGATTGGATGGATTACCCTCATCGGATTCTCGTTGGTGTTCTTGTTGCTGGTGGTTCTCATCTATGTTCTTAAAGTGTTCGGCTATGTTGCTACACGAAAGAAAGTTGAGAAGAAGAAACCCGCAGCAGCTACCGCAGCTCCTGCCAAAGAGCAAGAGGAAGAGCATATGGTGAGCGAGGCCAAAGTTGCGGCCATCGCCATCGCACTCAACCTCTATCGCGGCGCTATGCACGACCAAGAGTCGGAGGTTATTACCATTCAGGCTATCAAACGTGCTTACTCGCCGTGGAACTCCAAGATTCACAGTTTAACACAACTCCCCGAAAGAAAATAACAAGCAATGAAAGACTATAAATTGAAAATCCACGGACAAGAGTTCAATGTTCGTGTCGAGAATATCAACGATGCTTCGACCGAGGCTACCGTTAGCGTAAACGGTGTGGAGTATCTGGTTGAGATCGAGGGCGCAAAACCCGTTAAAGTATCGAAACCCCAAGTTACCCGCATTCCCGAGAATGCTCCCAACAACCCCACTCCCGCAACTGCTACTCCTTCGAAACCCGCAGCTGTTTCGACAAGTGGTACCAAAATCGCTTGCCCCCTGCCCGGTACTGTGCTGAGCATCAAGGTTAAAGTGGGCGACACCGTAAGCGCAGGCCAAAACCTGATGGTGTTGGAGGCTATGAAGATGGAGAACAACATCGACTCGACCACTTCGGGTACCGTAAAAGAGATTTGTGTACAGGCTGGCGCTTCGGTTATGGAGGGCGACACCTTAATCGTAATCGGATAAGACTATGTTTACTGCAATGAATTCAAGTATGGGCTTTGTGTGGGACAGCATCGTGACGTTCGCACAATCGTCGGGTATTGCTATGATTATCAACGAAGGTACATGGCTTAACCTTGTGATGATTGGTGTGTCGATGGTGCTGTTGTACCTGGCCATACACAAACAGTTTGAGCCTCTGTTGCTCTTCCCCATTGCATTCGGTATGCTGCTTACCAACCTGCCGGGCGCCGAGATGTTCCACTCGTCGTTGTTCGAGGGTGGACACGTTCATTGGGGTAATTTTGTTGATGAAGCCGGTCTGTTGGACTACCTCTATCTGGGTGTTAAACTCGGTATCTACCCCTGTTTGATTTTTATCGGAGTGGGTGCGATGACCGACTTCGGTCCACTTATTGCCAACCCCAAGAGTCTGTTGCTGGGTGCTGCTGCCCAAGTGGGTATCTTCGCAACCTTCATCGGTGCGTATGCTCTGGGCTTCAACCCCACCGAGGCTGGTAGTATCGGTATCATTGGTGGTGCTGATGGTCCTACCTCTATCTACCTGACTTCGAAGTTGGCTCCTCACTTGTTGGGCCCCATCGCTGTTGCTGCTTACTCGTATATGGCGCTTGTTCCCGTGATTCAGCCCCCTATTATGCGTGCGCTGACCTCGGAGAAAGAGCGTAAAATTAAGATGTCGCAACTGCGTCCCGTGTCGAAAACCGAGAAAATCATCTTCCCCATCGTTATCACTGTTGTGATTGCTCTGATTCTGCCGAGCGCTGCACCCCTCGTAGGTTGCTTGATGCTGGGTAACTTGATGAAAGAGTGTGGTGTGGTTGACCGTCTGAGCAAGACCGTTCAAAACGAGTTGATGAACATCGTGGTTATCTTCTTGGGTCTGACCGTGGGTGCTACTGCAACTGCCGAGGCGTTCCTGAACTTCAAGACCTTGGGTATCCTTGCACTGGGTATCGTGGCCTTTGGTATGGGTTCGGCAGGTGGTGTGCTGCTCGCCAAACTTATGAACGTATTCCTGCCCGAGGGTCGCAAAATCAACCCCCTTATCGGTTCGGCAGGTGTGTCGGCAGTTCCTATGGCTGCTCGTGTGTCGCAAACTGAGGGTCAAAAAGCTGACCCCAGCAACTTCCTGCTGATGCACGCTATGGGCCCCAACGTTGCAGGCGTTATCGGTTCGGCTGTTGCCGCAGGTATCCTGCTGTCGTTCTTGGGTTAATCCCTTTGTGCTTAATAGAAAAGCGCTCTTCCCATCGGGAAGGAGCGCTTTTTTGTGCTATTTTTAAATTTGCAATATAAAAATTTGTTTTTTAAATTTGCAATCAACCAATAAATAACAAATCTTATGAAACGTCTATTCAACATTTTGCTCTGTGCAGTGGCGATAGTTACTCTCGGAGCTTGCAACGAAAAAGGTAATGATGATGGTGGTGGTAAAAAGCAGACCATCGAACAGCAAATTCAAGGCAAATGGATTGCAACTCGTCAGGTTGTTACCATTAAAATAAATGGCCAAGTGATTGACGAGGAGGATGATGTACTCGGAATCGGCGAAGGTCTTGGTTTTGCGTTCACCGAGGGAAAACAACTCTTTGCCTTGATTTTCGAGGAGGTGGATGGTAAGGCAGCCATTGAAAGCCACGCCTATATTGGACAATGGAAACTCGATGGCAAAAAACTCACAGTTGATTACATCGACGATGGCGCTTCGGAAGATGTTGAGGTCGATTTTTTCAGTATGGGTGGTGTGACCGTCGAGAGTGTGAATGAAAATCAACTCGTTCTTAAAATGAGTATGACCGAGGATATGGATGGACAAACAGCCGAGATTACAGCATTGGCTTATTTTGCTCGTTCGGATGTGGATTTTAGTGTCGGAGGCTTGCTCGACTAATTTAATCTCTCGAATATAAGTGTAAATAGGCTGTCGGACAATTCCGACAGCCTATTTTGTGTTTGGATATGTACTCTCTTGAATCATCAATGAATCAAGAATGATTCGTGTCCGAGGATTTTATAAATATATAAGGAGGCTCATTTATGGGCCTCCTTATATATTTACACCCCCGGTCTGCGGGTCGTTTTTGGTTCTTTTGTCGATACAAAAGAACGTAACTACTCGATATTGGGTTTCTCCAAGCCGTAGTTTTCGGTTTTGTCGGCACGTTTGAGGATTACAGCCACGATGATGGCGATGACACCAAACACTGCGAAGATTGACATAGGCACGGTGTAGTCGTAGGTTACACCCTCGGCGGTTACTTTGGTTGCGTATTTCTCGATTACCGAGCCAATCAACAGGGGCACCATCGACAAACCAATGTTTTGGATGTAGAAGATGATGGCATAAGCCGAGCCGAGTTGGCGCATAGGGATGATTTTGGGTACCGAGGGCCACATAGCCGAGGGTACGAGCGAGAATGCAATACCCAGCACAATCATAATCAGAATTGCAAACCACCATACGTTGAGCAGGGGCAGCGCAAACAGAACGTGTACCAGAGTGAGCATTGCCGAGCCGATAATCATCAGGGTAGCACCCTTGCCCAGACGGTCGTAGAGCGAGCCGAATACGGGGGTCAGCAGAATGGTACCGAAGGGCAACATCGCGGGGATAAGACCTGCCAGCTCGGGCTCAACGCCATATTTGTAAATCATCAGCTTGGTGGCGAACTTCAAGAAGGGGAATACACCCGAGTAGAAGAGCACGCACAGAATGGCAATCAACCAGAAACCTTTGTTGCTGAAGATGAGTTTCAGGTCGCTGAAGTGGAAACCCTCCTCCTCTTCGGTTGTGTTTTGGTCGGCTGCGGTCGAAGCGTCGAGCTTGCGGTCCATTACGCAATATACCAGGTAGGCGAGGAAACCGATGCACAGCAGCGCAGCACCCAACAGCACGGGAGCAGCTACCGAGCCCATTTTTTGAGCCAAGGGGAGGCTGCAAGCCAGCGCCGCAGCGGTACCGATACGTGCCATAGCCACTTGTAAGCCCATAGCCAGAGCCAACTCGTGACCGGTAAACCATTTTGCGATAACTTTGGTCACGGTGATGCAGGTAATCTCGGCACCCATACCGAACACTGCAAAGCCCAGCGATGCAAGCACAACCTGCATAGGCATACCGAAGAGTTGTACATCGGCGCCGAAGTCGCTTTTCAGGGCGTACCATTTGATGATGGTACCCAGCAACATCAGTCCGCTGCTGGCAACACCCGTAAAGCGGATGCCGCACTTGTCGAGGATGATACCGCCGAAGAAGGGCATCAGCAGGAATACGTTGATGTAACCATAGGCACCCGAGAAGAAGCCGTAGTCATCGCTTGTCCAGCCCAGACCACCCTCCGAGGGGAGTTTGGTGAGCAGATCCTCGAGCGGAGCCATCACGTCGGTGATGAAGTAGCCGCACATCATCGTAAACGATACGATAATCAGTGCGCCCCAGCGTGCTGCCGCCGAGTCATTGAGTCGTTTTTGTAGTTTTTCTGTCATTTTGTTTATAGGTTTTTGTTAAGTAGAATACGGTGTGTGTTAGTTGTGCTCGGGCGCGGCATAGAGATTCAGCACCTCGTAGGCCTGTGCAATGCCAAGTTCGCCCGCCTTGCTGACATCCAAACAACCTTTGCGCGTGTCCTTCATATAAATCTGCACCAAACCGCGGTTGTAGTAGGCCTCGGCAAAGTCGGGGTTGAGTTCGATTGCGCGCGTGTAGTCGTCGAAAGCCTCGGGCAGACGACCGCTGATGGCTTGCAAGTTACCTCTATTATAATATATATAGGCCACGTCGGGCATCAGTTTGGCAGCTTTGTTCAGGTCGGCAATAGCCTCGTCGTAGTCGTAGTTGCGGGTGGTTGTTCCGCGTAGCTTCTTGGCGGGGTCGCTCTCGACGGTTATGCGGCCGTAGCCCTGCGAAATGCTCGAAATGAAGTCGGTCATCTCGGCGCGTACCGTACTGCGGTTGATGTAGAGGAACGCGTCGGCAGGGAAGAGTTCAATCATATTCGAGAAGGTGGCAACGCTCGACGTGTATTGACGCACCAGCGATTGGGCGATACCCAAGCGGAACATATGGACGTAGTCGTCACTGGGGATGTCGGCCAAACGGCGGCTCAGGCGCACAAGCGAGTCGGTGGGTATATCACTCTCGCGGTTGGCGAAGGTGTAGGGATGGCCTCCGAGGCGCTGTGTGAGGGTGTCGATGGCGGCAATATAGTAGAGTTTGCGTCCGATGGCGGGCTGGGCCACACTGTCGCACATAGTGAACTTGAACAGCGGCAGCAGCGAGATGTTACTACCCGCACCTCCGTCGGCCAGACGGCGAGCAGAGAGCTTGGTGTCGAACGACAGCAGACGGTTGAAACGACGGCTTGTGTCGGCAAATTCGCTCACGCGGGTGGAGTCCCACAGACGCGAACGATACTCGGCAATCTTCTGCTGGGCGGTGTTCAGGTCGTGTTTGGCACCGCGCATATCGCCCGTTTGGCGTTTGAGCTCCGAGCGGTTGATGTAGGCCGCGGCAAAGTCGGGATAGAGCTCGATAGCGCGCGTGTAGTCGTCCATCGCATCGTGGGTGTTACCAAGGCGGGTGTGGAGCAGTGCACGGTTGTAATAGACCAGCACATTGTCGGGCGAGTAGAGCGCCACGCGGTCGTAATCCTCCAAGGCGCGGTTGTAGTCGCCGATGCGTGTGCGAACAATGGCGCGGTTGAAGTATGTAACGGAACTTGTGGAGTCGAGTTGCAGAACGTGGTCGAAGTCGCGGAGAGCCTCGGCAGGGCGTTGCAGCTTGTTGAGTGCCAGCGCGCGGTTGAAGTAGGAGGGCGCATAGGTAGTGTCGCACTCAATAGCGCTGTTGAAGTCGGTGAGAGCCTCGGCAGCTTGTCCTCGCATCATTCGCAGGTTGCCTCGTCGGTTGTAGCCGTCGGGACTCTCGCGGTTGGTGCGTATCGCCTTGTCGAAATCGGCCTCGGCACGCAGGGTGTCCTTCATCGACAGGTAGCACAGCGCGCGGTTGATGTAGGCGTCGGCCACCTTGGGGTCGTAGTGGATGAAGGTGTCGAAGTCGGCGGCGGCACGCTCAAACTGACCACTCAGCAGAAGTGTCACACCGCGACTGTAATAGATACCCGACTGCTCGGGACGCAGCGAGATGGCCTCCTCGAAGTCGCTCAGCGCATCCTCGTAGTTGCCCAAGCGGGCGCGAGTGATGGCGCGGTACTGATAGGCCATAGTATAGACGGGGTTGATGTCGATGGCGCGAGAGAAGTCGGCGTCGGCACCCAGCAGGTCTTCGAGGTTGTACTTTGCAATTCCGCGCAGAAGATAACCTTCGTAGGCCTCGCGATCAACATTGAGCAGTACATTTAGCGAACGGATAGCTTCACGATAGCGGCTCTCGATGATGTGTTCGCGACCCATCCAAAAGAAGTACGATTTGTTGTATTGGGCGCGCACATCAAAGAGCGACAGCACGATAAGTGCCATCGACAGGAGCCATATTTTGAGCGAATGTCTGTTCATTGTGTTTGGAATCGGCCACAAAGGTAGCAAGTTTTTTTAAAACTTGATACACTGCCGCAGACTACCTTTCCAAACGCATTTCCCGCCCCTAAAAGTGCACTACGAAGCAAAAAATGCAAAAAAATGGCTGTGGGTTTGGTTTTCCAAGCGAAAACTCCTATCTTTGGGGGTAATATTAAACTCTCACTATGAAAAAGATTGATGTAGTTCTCGGTTTGCAGTGGGGCGACGAAGGCAAAGGTAAAGTTGTCGACGTGCTCACTCCCCGTTATAATGTAATCGCTCGTTTCCAAGGCGGACCCAACGCAGGTCACTCGCTCCATTTCAACGACAAAAGCTATGTGCTTCACACCATACCCTCGGGTATCTTCCGTGACGGCAGCATCAATGTCATCGGCAATGGCGTGGTTATCGACCCCGTAATTCTGGCTGAGGAGATCAACACTCTCGAAGCGGACGGCGCAGATGTACGTTCGAAGCTCGTTATCTCGAAACGCGCTCACCTCATCCTGCCCACCCACCGTATGCTCGACGCTGCATCGGAGGCCGCCAAGGGTGCAAGCAAAATCGGTTCGACCCTCAAAGGTATCGGCCCCACCTATATGGACAAAACAGGCCGTAATGGTCTGCGTATGGGTGACGTGCTCTCGCCCGAGTTCCTCGATCGCTACAACGCGCTCAAAGCTAAACACCACGAGATGCTGTCGGGACTCTACAACTTCGAGTACGACGTGACCGAGTACGAGGCTAAATGGATGGAAGGCATCGAGATGCTCAAACAATTCCCCATCGTAGATACTGAGATTTTGGTTAACGACTATATCAACAAAGATACCGCTATTCTGGCCGAGGGCGCACAAGGTTCGCTGCTCGACGTAGATTTCGGTACCTATCCCTTCGTAACTTCGTCGAACACTCTCTGCTCGGGTGTCTGCACCGGTATGGGTGTTGCTCCCACACGCATTGGCGAGGTTTACGGTATCTTCAAAGCATACTGCACCCGTGTAGGTAGCGGTCCTTTCCCCACCGAGCTGTTTGACGAGACCGGTGAGAAACTCCGCCAACTGGGTCACGAGTTCGGTGCAACTACCGGTCGTCCCCGTCGTTGCGGTTGGCTCGATATGGTAGCGCTGAAATACACCGTGATGATGAACGGCGTAACCGGCCTTATTATGATGAAGAGCGACATCCTGAACGACTTCGAGACCATCAAAGTTTGCGTGGGCTATGAGGTTGCAGGCGAGCGCGTTGATTACTTCCCCTACGAGGTTAACGACGAAATCGTTCCCATCTACCGCGAGTTCAAGGGCTGGATGTGCGACACCACCAAGATGCGTACCTACGAGGAGCTTCCCGTTGAGTTCAAGGAGTACATCCAATTCATCGAGGAGGAGACAGGTGTTCCCGTACAAATCATTTCGCTCGGTCCCGACCGTGAGGAAACCATTATGCGCTAATTGAGAACGCGCCTAAAAAGGTAAATTCTGCGGCCGCATACCGGCGGGTTTGGCTGCCGCCCTTTCTCCCAAAAGTTCTGGGAATAGAGCGGTAGCAGTAAAAGGGTCTATGACCCTTTGCCAAATCCTCACATACGCCCAAGTATGCTGCGGTTTGGCAAATTTCGCAAGCCTTGAATATCCACTTTTTATACACGTTCTAGGTTATAGAATAAAAAAAGAGCTGTCCAGCGGGCAGCTCTTTTTGTGTTTGTATGTAGCGAGGATTATTGCTCGTCGCGGGTCCAGATGAGTTTCTTGCCGAAGCCGAGGGTGTTGTCGGTGTATTTGAGGGTGTCGGCGTGTAGTGCCCACAGCTTCAAAGGCGCAACAACGGCATAGGGGAAACGTTTTAAATAGAGTTTGCGTAACACCTCATATTGAGGGTGCTGCTCGGTGAGTTGCTCGGCGCGGCCCGCAATCTGCAAACCCTGAACACGACCTACAACGCGCGTTTCGAGCACGATGGAGGCTGCGACGGCGCTGTTGGCAAGCATCTCGCTGCCGTGGCGCGTTACGGGGTCGCTGGTGATTACAAAGGTTGCGCTCTCGGGGTCGAATGCGTAGAATGCGTTGGCACACCAAGGTCCATTCTCGGACATTGTGGCCAGAGTCATTACGTGGTGCTTGCGCACGAACGTGAGTATCAGTTTATCGGGTTGCATCTTTTGCAGTGTTTGTAATCATTGAATCGAGTTGTGTCAGAGGCTCTTTGCCCGACAGCGAGTCGCCAAGCTCGGCGAGGACCATACTGCGCACCCACTCAAAATTTTCGCGATTCTCGGCTTTGATAGGCTCTACGGGCTCGCTCGGTGCTTTCAGTGGGTCGATGGGGGTGCCACCTTTCCACAGACGGAAGTCGAGGTGAGGGCCGGTGCTGGTGCCGGTGCTGCCGACGTAGCCGATTAGTTGACCTTGCGACACGCGCACACCCGTAGCAATACCTTTGGCAAAGCCGCTGAGGTGTAGATAACCACTTGTCAGGTTGCGCGGGTGCTTGATTTTGAGGGTATTACCACCTCCGCCACCCCAACCTTTGAAGATGACGGTACCATCGGCAATGGCATATACGGGAGTGCCCTTGGGTGCGGCATAATCTACGCCGTGGTGGGGGCGATAAACGCGGTGTACGGGGTGCAGACGCGCGTGCGAAAAACGCGAGCTGATGCGCGAGTATTTGAGAGGCGCTTTCAGCAGCAGTTTGCGCAGCGAGTTGCCGTTCTCGTCCCAGTAGGTAATCTTCTCGCCCTGACGGAACGGGATGGCATACAGCTGTTTACCATTGTGGTTGAACACTGCGCCCCAGATGCGGCCCGAGCCAATGCATATGGTGTCAACATACTGCTTCTCGTAGATTACCGTAAAGTTGTCGCCCGATTGCAGACCGAAGAAATCGACGCTCCAACCATAAATATCCTCCAAATCCACCGCCAACGAGATGGGCATACCTGCGTCGGCAATGCTATTCCATAGCGACGACGAGATGTGGGCTGTGCTTTTGTGTCTTTCGACGCGCACATCCTTGCGGCCATTGCGCACAGCTATCGAGTCGCCCACAAGCGAGATGGTCACATAGTCGGTGATGTTTTTCTCATAGACAAAGTGGTCGAGGTGGCGCGCAGTCGAGTCGCCGCTCAAAAGTACGGTATAGCGTCCTCCGATGCGGATTTTGCGCAGGTCGAAGGTGTCGCGGCACACGCGGGCAATGCGGTCAATCTGTGCGGCGGTCACTCCGTATCGGTCGAAGATTTTGCCTGCCGTCTCTCCCTTCTGAACCTCGCCACGAATGACCTCGTGGTCGGTGCAGTCGATGTTATAGATATACACACGAGGCGGTGCGGTCTGCTCCTCGCCGTTTTTGGTCGACGAGGTGCAGGCTGCAAACGCAAGTGTGATGATTGTCAGAGTTATCCAACGATTCATACCGAGCCGTTAGTTGATGGTGGGCAGAACCGAATAGTCGGCCGAGTAGCGGAGCATTTGCTCTATGTAGCCCTCGGTGTAGGTGGGGCGGATGTCCACAACTTTGTCGCCCTCGGTGATAACCTCATAAACGGGGTTTACGAAGCCCGAGTAAGGTGCGATGCCAAGCGATGCATAGCGCTCCAGAACCTCGGCGTGCAGAGTGGGGTCGATGTTTACGGCATAGCGCTCGATGAGTGCGCGGCAAGCCTCGAAGTCGCCCTCGCTCTTGATGCGTTGTACCTCCCACAGCAGTTTGCCGAACAGCTCGCGCAGACCCTCAAAGTCGTTGACTACAACATAGGTTTTGCCGTTCTCCTTAACCAACTCGATGATGTTTTGCTCCTTGCCTTGCTCGTAGCACCACTCGGCGATGAGTTTGCGGTTACGCATGTGTGCCTCCTCGACGGTTTTGCCTGCCTCGATGCGGGCAAGTTGAGTCATCATACCGTTCATAATGTAGTGAGCGTATTGAGCTTTTGCTACGTCAAACGAGGGAACAAGACCCAACTCAACCATCTTGGGATCGCCCAAGAAGTAAAGACCAAACAGGTCGGCGCGGGTCTCTTCGAGGGTCGAACCATATTGTTTGAGCTCGTCGCCCTTTACACCCGGAGCAAGTTGACCTGAGCCGTGGCCCAAGCACTCGTGCAGGTCGGTGTGGAGGTTGTCGCCGATGCGGCCGAACTCCTTGATGCGTGCGCGGTCCTCGGCGCGGAGCATAAACTCCTCGTTGAAGCCATTACCCTCGGCAGCTTTGCCATAGGCGTAGGTGATGTTGTCGATGGTTACCGATTTCGAACCATACTCCTTACGAATCCAGTCGGCGTTGGGCAGGTTGATACCGATGGGGGTTGCAGGGTAGCACTCGCCGCCCAGCATAGCAACGGTGATAACCTTGGCCGATACACCCTTAACCTCGGCTTTGCGGAATGCGGGGTTGATGGGCGCGTGGTCCTCAAACCATTGAGCGTTTTCGCTGATGACTTCGGTGCGGGTGGTGGCGTTGATGTCCTTGAAGTTTACGGTCGACTCCCAGCCAGCTTTGTAGCCCAGAGGGTCGTTGTAGGTCTCGATGAAGCCGTTCACAAAGTCAACGTTCGATACGGTGTCCTTAACCCACAGGATGTTGTAGGCGTCGAAGGTGCGCAGGTTGCCCGAACGATAGTACTCAATCAAAGTCTCGATAATTTTCTTTTGGGTGGGGTTGGCAACGCCTGCGGCTTTCTCCAGCCAGTAGGTGATTTGCTCGATGGCTTTGCCATACATACCGCCCTCGTACCAAGTGCGCTCAACCACCTTGCCGTTCTCCTTAACTAATTTAGAGTTAAGACCATACGAAATGGGTTGGGGGTCTTTGGGGTCTTGGATGCTTTTGTAGTAGGCCTCGGCCTCGGCTTGGGTCACACCCTCGTGGAAGTTCACCGCCGAAGTAACCACAACATCCTCGCCATCGCGTTGGTTCGAACGTTGAGCATAAGACTCGGGGTTGAAAATCACATCACAGAGAGTTGCCAGCAGCTCGGCGCGGGGTGCTGCGTCCAGGGGCAGAGCCTCGTCGGGAGTAGCTGCGTAGAGAGTCTCAAAGTACTCTTGGCTGAACTCGGGGGTGAACTTGTCGCCCGAGTAGTGGTGGTGGATACCGTTGGCAAACCACACTTTTTTGAGGTATTTCTCAAGTGCGCTCCACTCGGCGGTGTTGCGGTCGCCCTCGTAGGTGGTGTAGATACCCTCCAAGGTGCGGCGCACAGCCAGGTTCCATTTGCAGTTTTGGTCGGTGGTGATGTCGCGACCCCATTGTGCAGCCTCGCCCAGATAGTAGAGCAGCTCTTTTTGCTCGATGGGCAGCGACTCGAACTCGGGTACGGTGTAGCGAAGTACGCGAATATCATCGAATTTGTCAACCTCCCACGCAAACTCGGCGTTGTTGGTGTTGTTGCACGAGGTAACTCCCAGAGTGACCCCTGCGGCGGCTAAAATACTCATAGTTATGCCAAAAAATCCTTTTTTCATATTGTGGTTTTGTTAAGTGAGCCACAAAGGTAGATGTTTTTTGTCAAAAATATTAGATTTTTGAATATCAATTCATACCTTTGCGCCATATATTTTGCGTCAAGTTAAAGTATAACGATTTTTATGAAGATTGTAACCTCGGTTCAGGACCTTCGCCGCGAGCTCTCGCAAGTGGATGCCGCGCAGGTCGGATTTGTTCCCACAATGGGTGCTTTGCACAGCGGACACATCTCGCTGGTGGAGCGCGCACGTCGCGAGTGTGGCGTAGTGGTGGTGAGCGTGTTTGTGAACCCTACCCAATTCAACGACCCCAACGATTTGAAAAACTATCCCCGTACTCCCGAGGCCGACGCCGAGATGCTGCGCGCCGCAGGAGTCGATGTGGTGTTTATGCCCTCGGTCGAGGAGATGTATCCCACACCCGACACCCGCGTGTTTGATTTCGGCAACATCGACAAGGTGATGGAGGGAGCAACCCGTCCCGGACACTTCAACGGCGTAGCGCAAGTGGTGAGCCGTCTGTTCGATATGGTGCGTCCCGCCAAGGCTTACTTCGGTGAGAAGGATTTCCAACAGATAGCAGTGATTCGCGCTATGGTGGCGCAGTTGGCGCTCACCGTCGAGATTATTCCCTGTCCGATTGTTCGTGACGAGGATGGCTTGGCGCTCTCGTCGCGCAACACACTGCTCACCCCTGAGTATCGTGCTGCGGCTCCCGACATCTGTGCCGCACTGCGCAAGGGTGCTGCCGCAGTAGGGGAGAAGTCGCCCGCCGAGGTGGAGGCTATCATTGCCGAGGCCATTGAGTGTGGAGGCCTGCTCCGTGTGATTTACGTTCAGGTGGTAGATGGCACTTCGCTCGAAAGGGTGGATTCGTGGAGTGTGGCCGAGGGTGGTTGCATCCAATGTTGCGTGGCTGTGCAGGCTGGCGAGGTTCGTTTGATTGATAATATGAGAATGGTATGACAATAGAGGTATTAAAAAGCAAAATTCACCGCGTAACCGTAACGCAGGCAGATCTCAATTATGTGGGTAGTATCACCATCGACGAGGATTTGATGGATGCTGCCAATCTGATTGCAGGCGAGAAGGTGCAAGTGGTTGACATCGACAACGGCTCGCGTCTGGAAACCTATGTAATCAAAGGCGAACGTGGCAGTGGCGTGATTTCGCTCAACGGTGCGGCAGCTCGCTTGGTGTGCGTGGGCGACAAGGTGATTATTATGTCGTATGCCCGAATGGACTTCGAGGAGGCCAAAACCTTCGAGCCTTGGGTTATATTCCCCGACACCGCTACTAATAAACTTATTAAGTAATTAACAATTTACAATGCACAATTCACAATTATTGTGCGAGGGGGGGGATTTAATTTGATTCTCCTTGATTGTGCATTAAATAAATAGGTGTATGGATACTTTATTTGCAGTTTTGGCCGTTTTGTGTGGAGTGATTGGCGTGTTGGGTAGTGTGCTGCCTGTGTTGCCGGGTACTCCGTTGGCTTATGCGGGTATGGTTTTGCTCGCACTCACAAGCTACCACCCCTACTCGTGGAGCTTTATGATTGTGTGGGGCGTGATTACCTTGGTAGTGACCATTGCGGATTACTATCTGCCTGCTGTTATGACCTCGAAGTTCGGAGGCTCGCCCTATGCTAAACGTGGCTCGTTGGTGGGTGTCTTTCTGGGCTTTCTGGTGTTCCCGCCGTGGGGATTGATTCTCTGTCCGTTCCTCGGTGCATTCATTGGCGAGTTGATGTGGAACCGCGACGACAAGCAGCACGCATTCAGAGTTGCTGTCGGCTCGTTTGTGGCCTTCCTGCTCGGTACGGGTGCAAAACTTATTTCGGCCAGTGTGATACTCTTCTATATCATCAAGACGCTGATTGTGCATTAGACAAAGAAAAACAAGAATATAAAACAAATACAATGAATCTGAAAAAACTTCTGTTGCTGGGCGTTGTGGCTGCAATGACCCTTGCCTGCGGCTCGAAACACTCCTACGAAACCGTAGCGAACGATCCGCTCAAAACCCGTATCTATACGCTGGACAACGGTTTGAAGGTCTATATGACCATCAACCGCGAGGAGCCGCGTGTGCAAACCTATATCGCTGTGCGTGTAGGTAGCAAAAACGACCCCGCCGAGACCACTGGTCTGGCCCACTACTTCGAGCACCTTATGTTCAAGGGTACCGAGAACTTCGGTACTTCGGACTACGCTGCCGAGAAGGAGCAACTCGACAAAATCGAGGCACTCTTCGAGGTGTATCGCCAAACCGAGGATGAGGCTGCCCGCAAGGCGCTCTACCACCAAATTGACTCGATTAGCTTCGAGGCGTCGAAGTATAGCATCCCCAACGAGTACGATAAGCTGATGTCGGCTATCGGTGCCGAGGGTACTAATGCCTATACCTCGAACGATATGACTGTATATCAAGAGAATATCCCCTCGAATCAGATCGAGAACTGGGCAAAAATCCAAGCCGACCGTTTCAAACACAATGTGATTCGCGGTTTCCACACCGAGCTCGAAACTGTGTACGAGGAGAAGAATATGTCGCTCACCAAAGACAATCGCAAAGTGTTGGAGAACCTGATGGCAGGACTCTATCCTAATCACCCCTATGGTACTCAAACCACCCTCGGTTCGCAAGAGCACCTCAAAAATCCGTCGATTACCAACATCAAAAACTACTACCGCACATACTATGTGCCCAACAATATGGCAATCTGTATCAGCGGTGATGTGAACCCCGACGAGATGATGGACGTTATCATCAAGTACTTCGGCGATATGGAGCCCAACGAGAATCTTCCCAAGCTGGCTTTTGAGCCCGAACCCGAGTTCACCGCACCCGTTGTGAAAGAGGTGTGGGGTGTTGATGCTCAAAATGTTGCGCTCGCTTGGCGTACCGATGCTCCCACCACCGAGGACTACTATATTGTGCCCCTCATTAGCTCGATTCTCTACAATGGCCAAGCAGGTCTGATTGATATGAATATCAACCAACAACAAAAGACCCTTGTGTCGTATGCTATGGAGAACCACCTGAGCGACTATGGCTTCATTGGTGTTGCTGGTATGCCCAAGCAGGGTCAAAGCCTCGAAGAGGTTGCCGACCTGCTGCTGAAAGAGGTTGACAAACTGCGCAATGGCGAGTTCTCGGAGGAACTGATTGCTGCAACCGTTGCCAACTTCAAAGCCAGCCGTATGAATGAGTTCGATAGCAACGACGGCCGTGGTCACTTCTACGTTCAGTCGTTTGCCTACGGTCTGCCTTTGGAGAATGCTTTCGCGCAGCTCGACAATATGAGCAAGGTTACCAAAGAGCAAATCATCGACTTCGTAAACCGCAAGATGCGTCGCGACAACTATGTGATTGTCTATAAACGTCAAGGCGAGGACAAGAACATCGTTCGTATGCCCAAACCCGAGATTACTCCCATCCTGACCAACCGCGACAAGCAAAGCGCTTTCCTGCAAGAGGTTTTGGCTTCGGAGGTTCAACCCATCGAGCCTGTATTCGTTGATTTTGAGCGCGATATGGCTCGCCTCGAAACCGCAAACGGCGTGGAGGTACTCTATAAAGAGAACGAGACTACCGACCTGTTTACTTTGAACTACATTTACGACTTCGGCAAAACCGACGACCCCGAGATGGATCTGGCTCTGTCGTATATGAGCTACCTGGGTACCGAGTCGCAAACCGCCGAGGAGATTGCTGCCGAGATGTATGGTATCGCTTGCTCGTATAGCTTCCGCATCAGCGACGACAAAGCTATCGTTACTATCAGCGGTCTGTCGGAGAATATGGCCAAGGCTATGGAGGTTACCGAGTCATTGATGGCAGGTGCTGTGGCTAACGACCAAATCCTGACTATGCTCAAATACGACGTGCTGAAAGGTCGCGCCGACAGCAAACTCCAACAAGCCGCTTCGTTCAGCGCTCTGCGTCGCTACGCAACCTATGGCCCCGAGTACATCAAAGCTATCACCGTGTCGAACGAGCGTCTGGTTACTCTGACTTCGGAGGAGCTGCTTGCAAAGGTTGCTTCGCTGGCCGGAATCAAGCATACCATTTTATATTATGGTCCCCAAAGCGAGAAAGAACTGCTCGCAAACCTGAACGCACACCACAAATGTGCTGAGGAGTTGGTAGAGTATCCCGTCAAGAATGACTTCCTGCCCCTGCCTACCGAGGGCAACCGCGTGGTTGTGGCTCACTACGAGTCGCCTCAAATTTACTACTCGCAAGTTTCGAACCTCGGTGGCGAGTACAACGCAGAGGAGGATGCACTGCTGACCCTCTACAACCAATACTTCGGTGGCGGTATGAACAGCATCGTGTTCCAAGAGATGCGTGAGGCTCGTGGTCTGGCTTACTCGTCGGCTGCAAGTATGTATTGCCCCTCGCGTCTGGGTAAACCCTACACCTACTCGGCTTTCATCGCAACCCAAAACGACAAGATGGCACAAGCAATGGCCGCTTTCTCGGAGATTATCGAGCAGATGCCCGAGAGCGAGGCTGCTTTCCAACTCGCCAAAGAGTCGCTGATTGCCAACTATCGTACCTCGCGTACCACCAAAACAGGTGTGCTTAACGCATATATGGCTGCTGCGGAACTTGGTATCGACTACGACCGCGCCGAGAAGATTTATGCCGCACTGCAAACCCTCAGTTTGGAGGATGTGAAGGCTTACCAACAAAGCCGTGTCAAAGGTCTTGACTATACCTATATGATATTAGGCGACACCAAAGACATCGACCTGAAATATCTGGGTACAGTCGGCACCGTCGAGAAGGTGAGCGCCGAAGAGATTTTTGGATATTAGTAGTCCGAAAAAAGAACTCTTTGCCGCCGATTTTTTCGCAAAACAGGCAAAATAAAAGAGCGTTTGACCGAGTGTCAAATGCTCTTTTTTGTTTTGTTTTGACCCCCGATTTTGCTCCGAAACGAAACCAAAATCACCACACCCAAATGGAGCCGACAATAAAAAGTAGATAATAAAGAGTAAGAAAAGTTTGTCGAATCAAAAAAAATAGTTACCTTTGGGAACTAAAAGTGTGCTCTAAACGCACCTCTGGACACGAAAAATAGATGAAGTCGAAACCGCTGGCGACCCCTCAAAAAAGGGTCGGGAGTTTGGGTGCGACGTCGCTATATTGTTGTGTATTAGAGTGTTGGAGTAACGGAAAAGAATACAACTAATTAACATAATTTTTTAACTAATTCTGAAACACTATGAACAAAACTAACACCAGTAGTAGCACTTCGTGGTTGCGTAGGATGGTTTCGTGCGTGTGTATGTTGGGCGCAATGCTGACTTTTGCAGTCAGTGCTACCGCCGCACCTTCGCACTCGGAAGCCGAGCAACAACGTAAAGTGTCGGGTAGAGTCTTGGACGAAGCAGGTCAGCCGCTTGTAGGTGTAACGATCATCTCAACTGTGACAACACAGGGTGTGATTACTGACGCCGAAGGTACGTTCGAACTGCGAGTGGGTGCAAACGACAAACTTATGGTTTCGTACCTGGGTATGGAAGACCAAACTGTCGAGGTAGGCGACAAAAACTACATCGAGGTTACAATGGTTTCGCAAGCATCTGCAATGGAGGAGGTTACCGTCGTTGCATTCGGTACCCAAAAGAAAGAATCGGTGGTTGCCTCTATTACAGCGGTAAGCCCCAAAGACCTGAAAGTTCCCTCGGGTAACCTTACTTCGGCTCTGGCCGGTCGTATGGCGGGTCTTATCTCGTATCAACAAAGTGGTGAGCCTGGTGCGGACAACGCTAAGTTCTTCGTGCGTGGTGTAACTTCGTTCGGTTATTCGCAAGATCCTCTGATTCTGTTGGATGGTTTTGAGATTTCGACCGATGACCTCGCTGCTGTTGAGTCGGATAACATCGAGCAATTCGTAATTCTGAAGGACGCAACCGCTGCTGCACTTTACGGTTCGAAAGGTGCGAACGGTGTAATCTCGGTTACCACTAAACGTGGTCGCGAGGGTCCTGCAAAGGTGTTCTTCCGTCACGAGTCGATGTTCTCGACCCCCACTCAAATTCCTGATGCTGTTGACGGTGTGACTTATATGCAACTCTACAACGAGGCTTATACCAACGACTTCCCCGGTAAAGCTCCTCGTTACACCGCTCAAAAGATTCTGAATACTCGTGAGGCTGTTAACCCCTACGCTTATCCTAACGTAGACTGGTACAACGAGATGTTCAACGACTTCGCTTACAACATGCGTTTTACTGTTAACGTAAGTGGTGGTGGTAAGGTTGTAAACTACTATGTTTCGGGTACTTATGTAAACGAGAATGGTGTCTTGAAAAACAACCGTCTGAACAACTTCGACAACAACGTTCAAGTAGACCGTTTCAACATCACTGCAAAGGTTAATGTGAACATTACCAAAACCACTAAATTGGAGGTTAACATGCAGTCGGTGTTCAAAAACTACGGTGGTCCTAACAACTCGGCAGGTACTGGCGAGGGTTCGGACTCGAACGCAAGTGACGCAACTGTAGTATTTAATAATGTATGGCGTGGTAACCCCATTGAGTTCCCGAAATACTACTCGACCGAGTACCTCTACGGCGAAAATGCTGATGAGCTCAAATCGATGCCCGGTCGCGTACTCTTCGGTAAAGATGCTACCAACAGCATGACCAACCCCTATGCTGAGATGGTGAAAGGTTACAAAGATGGTTTCAACAATACCATCATCTCGATGTTCACCTTGAACCAAGACCTGAAATTCGTGACTCCCGGTTTGGCTGCTCACGCTAAGGTTAACATCAAAAACTACTCGGCTTACGAGAGCCGTCGTAGCTACTCGCCCTGGTACTACACTCTGGATGAGTATGATGAGTTCGAGAACAAATATAGCCTGATGCAAGTAGGTGGCGATGGTAACACCACTCTGAGTGATGCTAACACCACTCGTGAGACCACTTCGAAACTCTACTTCGAGGCAGGTGTAACTTATAGCCGTACTTTCAACGATGCACACGAGGTTAACGCCGTATTGCTCTACACTCAAGAGGAGAACAAGAAATCGGGTACCAGCGACGTACGTACTATCCAAGCCGCTCTGCCCTCGCGTAACCAAGGTATCCGTTTCCGTACAACCTACGCTTACAAAGGCCGTTATATGGTCGAGGGTTCGTTGACTTACAACGGTTCGGAGAAATTTGCTGAGAAATATCGTTGGGGTCTGTTCCCCTCGGTCGGTGTTGGTTACATGATTTCGAACGAGGACTTCTGGCAACCCATTTCGCGCTATGTAAACAAACTGAAACTGCGTTACTCGTGGGGTACCGTAGGTAATGACAACATTGCATCGGAGTCTGACCGCTTCATGTTCTTGTCGAGCATTACCGGTGGTGGTGACGGTTACACCGCTAACTCGCTGGGTACTTCGCACTACGGTTCGTACAAAATCGAGCGTATGGCTAACGAAACCATTACTTGGGAGGTTGCTACCAAACAAAACATCGGTTTCGATATGAGCCTGTTCAACGCAGTTGACATCATGGTTGAGTACTTTACCGAGAAACGTTCGGGTATCTACCAACAACGTGCTTCGATTCCCGCTTCGACCGGTCTGTCGGGTGATGACCTGTATGGTAACGTCGGTGGTGCAAAATCGCACGGTGTGGACGCATCGGTTGACATCAACTACTCGTTCAACAAAGACGCATTCATCAGCGGTCGTTTCAACTTCACCTATGCTAAGAGTGAGGTTACCGAGAAAGACGAACCTGCATACAAAGAGAGCCTGAAACACTTGAGCCGCGTAGGTTATCCTGCAGCTCAATCGTGGGGTTACATCGCAGAGCGTCTGTTCATCGATGCTGGTGACGTTGCTAACTCGCCTAAACAAGAGGTTGCTGACGCAGCAGTTGTTCAAGCTGGTGATATCAAATATAAAGATATCAACGGTGACGGTGTTGTAAACAGCAATGACCAAGTAGCACTCGGTTTCCCGACCTACTCGCCTGAGATCAACTACGGTTTCGGTCTTTCGGGAGGTTACAAATCGTTTGACTTGTCGTTCTTCTTCCAAGGTCAAGGTCGTGGTTCGTTCTTTATCAACCCCAACGACATCGTACCTTTCGCTGGCTACCGCAACTGTTTGCAATATATCGCTGACAGCCACTGGTCGCCCAACAACCCTGTTGCACAAGCATTCTGGCCCCGTCTTTCGACCGGTACCGCTACCAACAACATGGTATCGAACTCGACTTGGTGGTTGCGTAACTCGTCGTTCCTCCGTCTGAAATCGGTTGAGTTCGGTTACTCGATTGCTCCTAAGATCCTGAAGAAGACTCCTATCAAACAGTTCCGTGTATATGCACAAGGTTCGAACTTGTTTGTAATGTCGGGCTTCAAGTTGTGGGATCCTGAGATGGGTTCGAACGGTCTGGGTTACCCCCTGCAACGTGTATTCAGCCTTGGTTTGCAAGTACAATTCTAAAAAACGTTTAGAAGAATATGAAAAGAGTTAAATATATATTAATGGTATTGCTGGCGGCAACCATTTCGAGCTGTAACTACCTCGATGTGGTACCCGACGGCGTTGTCGAGATTTCGAGCAAATTTACGACACAGGCCGGTGTACGTCAAGCGCTTGGTAAGTGCTATGAGTATATGCCTGATTTCCAATACGTGCACGGTAGTGTGACCCTGGCGGGTGACGAGTTCTGCTGCCCCAACTCGGCGTCTACTTTTACCACTGGTGGTTCGTGCCGTGGTTTGTGGTTGGTTCGTGGTCTGCAAACCTCGACCAATGTATCGCTGAGCTTCTGGAATGGTTCTGGTAGTGCAGGTACTAACCTCTATGAGGGTATCCGTTACTGTAACGTATTCCTTGAGAATATTCACAACTGCGTGGGTGTTCCTCAAAAGATGATTAATGACTGGATTGCACAAGTTAAAGTTCTGCGTGCATACTACCACTTCTTCCTGATTCAATGCTACGGTCCTATCCTGGTTTACGATCAAGTTATCGACCTTAGCTCGGATGTAGAGGATATGCGTGCTAAACGTGAGACTTTGGAGTATTGCTTCGACTGGGTTGTTAAAGAGCTGAATGCTGCTTTGGCGATCAAAGACTTCGCTGAGAGCCGTCGTACCAATATTACTGAGAACCTGTTGCTTGACAAAGTTATTACCAAAGCTATCAAAGCTAAAGTGCTGTTGCTCAAAGCTAGCCCTATCTTCAACGGTAACAACATGTACACTGATTTCCGCGATAACGACGGTACTCTGCTGATCGACGCTGACCACTACGATGGTGACCCCGTATGGGAGAAACGTTGGGAAGATGCTAAAACCGCTATTGAGGAGGCTATCACATACGCTGAGCAAGTTGGTAACCGTGAGTTGTATGACTATGAGGTTAACGGCCCCGGCAAAGCTAATGACTATGACTTGGTTTACTGGGATCAAAGCGAGATTATCAAAAACTGCTACTCGCTGCGTTACACCATCGTTGACCCCAACACCTCGACTAACAAAGAGCTTATTTGGGGTAGCGGTATCAACAGCAACTTCTCGGGTAGCTATACTTTCCAAACCGCTACTCAGATCCGTACAAGTGAGCTGACCGACCCCTCGGGTAACTACTATAACGATGATGGTAACACCGAGTCGGGCTTCTCGTTCAACTGGTTGGGCGCTTCGATGGAGGCTGCTGAGATGTTCTTTACCAAGAATGGTCTTCCTATCGATGTTGACCCCTCGTTCGACTATGCTGGTCGCTACGCTTTGACTCGCGTTCCTTCGGACAACTACCACTTGGCATATATGGCTGCAAACGAGCAAACTGCTCAACTTCACTTGAACCGTGAGCCTCGTTTCTACGCTTGGATGCTTGTTGACCGTGGTTGCTACCGTTCATACAACCGTCTTATTCCTCTGATTTCGATGTTGCGTTACGATATGGCTGCTCCTGGTTCGGGTACTGCACCTGAGGGTACTTCGGAGTATGACTTCTTGCACACCGGTCTTGGTATTAAGAAGTTCGTTAACCCCGCTTCGAAAAACAAATATGCTGCAAACGTTGTGATGTATCCCTTCCCCTTGATTCGTTTGGCAGACCTCTATCTGATGTATGCTGAGGCTTGTGCAAACGTAGGTGAGTGTGCAACTGCAGTTGAGTACCTCGACAAAGTTCGTAGCCGTGCCGGTATTCCTTCGGTTGCTGACTCGTGGGTTGCTATCGCAGGTAAGAGCGCAAGCGACAAAAATGATGTTCTCGAGATGGTTAAATGGGAGCGTCGTGTAGAGCTGGCGTTTGAGGGTCACCGTTACTTCGATGTAGTTCGTTGGTTGGAGGGTAGCAAATATTTCAACTCGCCTATCCGTGGTTGGAACTACCTTGGTACTCGTGCTAACAACTTCTACCAAGTGGTTAACTACTTCCCCAAACAATGGTCGAACAAGAACTACTTGTGGCCTCTGCCTTCGGGTGAGTTGGACAAAAACCCCCGTCTGGTACAAAACCCCTGGTGGTAGAATTTACTTAACGTAGGAATTTACACAAAACAAAAAACGTAAAACACTATGAAATTTAATAAATCATATATTGCAGCTTCGCTGGTGGCTTTGGCTATGTCGGTGACAGCGTGTTTCCAACCTGTGGAGGGAAACACTAAGTCGGATACCGATGTTGCTCCTTCGCCCATCACCGAGGATATGATTAACCGTGATGCCTGCGTTGCACTTCCCGGTGAGTATCATATCATCTTCAAGTCGCTGCCCGAGGAGTCTAATATGCTCTACGTTAAAGCAGAGTATAAAGTTGACAACGGTCAGACTATTTACAAGACTATGAGTGTATACTCGGATACCCTTGTATTGGAGGGCTTCGGTTCGAACGAAGAGTACTACAATCCCGCAGAGGAGTTGTACGAGTATCCTATCAAACTCTATTCGGTTAGCCGTGCTGACGTAGCATCGGAGCCTTATGTTACCTATGCTCAATCGCAAGGTCCCGCAGTAGACGTAGTTGCTGAGACTATCGAGATCGTTCCTAGTTTCTCGTCGATGGTACTCACCTGCAAAAACCCCCAAGGCAAAAACTTGGACGTTTGCGCAGTTCTGAGATATCTGGAGGACTTTAACACTCCCGAGGTTAGCAAAGTATATGCAATCACTTCGGATGACAGTGTTAAGACTATCATCATCGACAACATCCCTGGTGGCGAGTACGACGTAACTGCTTACGTTACTGACAGCTATGGTAACACTTCGGACGTTATGGGTCCCTTCTGGATTCCCACTCTGTCGGACGAGAAGATTATTGGTAAACCCACCGACTTCGAGGCTGGTGAATTTACTGAGGATCCCCGTTTGTGGTCTTTCTTGTCGAACGACCGTCTGTATGGTGAGGAGTACGACGTTATTAAAATGTCGCCCAAAGAGACTTCGGCTTATGCTCCTGCATTTACCAAGGACAGCTTGCGCAACGCATCGGAGAACTATTCGTCGGGTAAAATCAAATACTTCTGGGATGGTATCACCGAGAACGAGAGCAGCAAAGCTAACGACCAAAACAATCCTTTGAGCCACTTCTACACTGGCCAACAACGTCTGAATGGTATCCCCGGATACTGGGCTTATCCTTACAGCTACTTCATCGACTTGGGCCGTGATGTTGAGCTTTCGCGTGTGATTGTTAACCAAGCATATGACGGTGGTTCTATCTATGGCCAAAGCGGTACCAAAGTATTCCAACTTTGGGGTCGTGCCGATGGTGGCGAGGGTGAGGCTAACCTGCTTACCGGTTGGGAGCTCATTGGTACTTACACCATTGAGAAACCTCTGAATGCAACTGACCAAATGTCGATGTTCCTGAAAGGTCACAGCTTCGATATTATGCCTGCTGACGCTGATGGTGTACCTCAATTGTCGAAACCTTACCGTTACATTCGTTTCAAAGGTCTTGAGCCTTTCGAGCTTGGTAAAGAGGCTACTTGGTGGAGATACTCGGAGTCGACTGGCGAATACTACAGTGGTCAAAACTGGACTAGCTTGAAAGACAAACCCGCTGACGCAGTTGTTGTTAAGGGTTCGCCTTATGAGGCTAAGATGTCTGAGATTACTTTCTACGGTCAAGATTCTTACATCGGAATCGAAGAGTAGTTATAAAACGCATAAAAGAGTATAAAAAACTATGAAAAAATATTTATTGATTTTGGGCGTTGCCGTTTTGGGTTTGGTTTCGTGCACCCAAATGAACGACACGCACAGCATGTACCGCAACGAGGATATTTACTCGGGCAAGGTTAGCAACGTGCGTGGATACCCCGGTATCGGCACTGCAACCATTGCTTGGGACAATCCCAGCGATTACAAATCGAAGAAAATCTTTATCGAGTACTACTGCTTTGAGGATAGTATTAAGACTTGGTTCTCGGATGAGGCATTCAACGAGGAGACCAGCAAACTTGAACTTGACTCGGTAGTAATCGGTGGCCTGAAGTACGATATGGCTTACACTTACAAAGTGTATACTCTTGACAACGACAACAACAAGAGTATTGCTGACTCGGTTATCATTCAAAACAAAACCATCGAGAGCTTGAAGACCCTTATCGGTCCTTCGGTTGATGGTTCGGTTGATAGCTCGACCGGTGTTGACTCGGTTAAACTCCGTGTTAACAAACTGAGCGATGCTAACCAATACAGATGGACTGGCGACTTGGCTTTCGAGGTATTCCAAGATGGTAAAGTTGTTTACAGCGAGGTTAACGAGGGGCTGTCTACTCTCAACGCACAAGGTAAAGAGATCACCTCTTACACCTTCTGCCCCGGTAAACTCAACTTTGATAACAACCAAGCTCGTATCGACGTTGCAGTTCACATTGGTATGTTCCCCGTTGTTAAAGACGGTCTGTCGTCGAACAACGTTGTTATGGACGATAAATTCACTTGGGACTACACCTTCTCGTATCTGTTGACCAAGTAATTGAGGCCTAATAAGGAGACTCGATAGAGTATCCCAAAATTTCCGCCCCCGAATCGTTTGATTCGAGGGCGGATTTTTTTTGTGTGTGGAGATGTGTGGAGGTGTGTGGAGGTGCGTGGAGGTGTGTGTGGACGCGGAGCGTGGTGATTTGTGCGCGGACCAACCCGAGGTTGAGGGGTGTACGTGCGGTTTTGGTGTGGCTAGGTGTGGAACGGCGCGGATTAGTGCAGACAGGAGTGGGTTAGTGTGGGGAGGGACAGGCGCAGGTTGGTGCGGATTGGTGTTGTTGATTTTTGCGGAATGTGGTTGGGTGGGTTGGCGAAAAAATGGGGTGTGACATAGTGAATCGGCGCTTGTCGTTTGATAAAAAAAGTTATATCTTTGTAAAATCAATAAATGTGTCTTTGATTGTGGCTATGTGGCAAACCTCATAACTTGCACTCCGCAGACACATAACTACTTAAAAACCTTTTGACGAATATGGATAATTTCGTTGTTTCGGCCCGTAAGTACCGCCCACAGACATTTGCGTCGGTGGTGGGACAGGGCAGTATCACATCTACGCTCAAAAATGCCATTGAGCGCGGACAGTTGGCGGGTGCCTATCTGTTTTGTGGCCCGCGAGGTGTGGGTAAGACCACTTGTGCGCGTATCTTTGCCAAGGCTATCAACTGCCAAAATCCCAATGGCGCCGAGGCCTGCAATGAGTGTGAGTCGTGTCGTGCATTCAACGAGGGACGCAGCTTCAATATCCACGAACTTGATGCCGCCTCCAACAACTCGGTGAACGATATCCGTAACCTGACCGATCAGGTGAGGGTTCCGCCGCAAATCGGCCGATACAGCGTCTATATCATCGATGAGGTGCATATGTTGTCGGCTGCGGCGTTCAATGCCTTTCTGAAAACTTTGGAGGAGCCGCCTTCGTATGCGATTTTCATCCTTGCAACTACCGAGAAACATAAGATTCTGCCGACCATTCTGTCGCGTTGTCAAATTTTTGACTTCAACCGCATCCGTGTGGAGGATGGTGTGGAGTATATGCGTTCGATTGCGTCGGCCGAGGGCGTTAGCTACGACGACGAGTCATTGAACCTTATCGCGGCCAAGGCTGATGGCGGTATGCGTGACGCGTTGTCGATGTTCGACAAGGCTGTGGCCTTCTGTGGCTCGAAACTCAACTACCGCGACGTTGCGGCATCACTCAATGTGCTGGACTACGAAACATATTTCCGTGTGGTTGACACTCTGCGCAGTGGCGACTATGCCAAATCGCTGTTGCAGTTCGACGAGATTCTCTCGCGCGGCTTTGGTGCAGCGGTGTTCTTGCAGGGTTTGGCGGCGCATATGCGTAGCCTGCTTGTGTGCAAACAACCCTCGACTGCTCATCTGTTGGAGGTAACGGGTTCGGTACGCGAGCACTATATGAACCAGGCGGGTGAGTGTGAGATTGAGTTCCTGTTCGATGCGATTCGCTTGCTGGCGGCCGTTGACGGACAGCTCAAAACATCGTCTAACCAACGTCTGGCTGTGGAACTCGCCCTGATGAAACTCAGCGGTATGGGTCAAAAAAAAAACTTTGATCTGAACGACGACCTGCCACTTCCCGAGCTGATTCGAGAGGTGCAAGGTGTTGTGGTTCAAAATGATACAAGTGCGCCGAGCGCAACGGCTCCGAGCGCGGCCACTGCGGCGGCAGCGCCGAGTGTGATGGCTCAAACTGCGGCTCCGACTCCCGCCGCACAACCTGCGGCAGTGAGTGCGCAACCCCAGCCGCAACCCCAAAGTGTAGCACAAGAGGTGCCGACAAATGCGGGTGCGAGTGTGGGCGCAGCACAAGCTGAGAAGCCTGCAACTTCGCCCAAAGCGGCGTTTGGTGGTGCGGCATTTGGCGGTCTGGGTGGCAGTTCTATTATGTCGCTCTTGTCGAACAAAGGTGGCGAGGCTGCCGAGCAGGATGACAAACCCGAGGAGGTTGTTGATACGCGCATAGACCCCGATGCCGAGGCGAAAATCAAGCAGGCACAGGCAGCGTTTGTGGAGGCTATGATGGCCGAGCGACAACGCATTGGCGTGGCTTTCGAGGATATGACAGTGAGTGGCAATTGCGTGACAATCACTGTGGGTAGCGACGATTTGCGTCAGGAAATTTTGCGTTCGCAATACGAAATACTATCTTTGCTGGCCGAAAAGGCAGGTGTTATGGGCGCCATTGAGTTGGAGGTGAGTGTTACCGCCGACAAACCGCGCGCCGAAATCCTGATTAAACCCGAGGATAAAGTTCACTACCTGTGTGAGCAGAATCCTGCGTGGTTGGAGTTGAGAACGGCACTTGACCTCGATATTGAGTAGTCTGTAAGGGACTCTCCGAAATGTAAAAAAACAAGAAAAACGATAGATAAAATGGACTTTGTAAAGGAACTCGAATGGCGTGGAATGATTCACGACATTATGCCCGGCACTGCCGAACAACTCGAAAAAGAGATGACCACCGCTTATGTGGGTATCGACCCCACGGCTGATTCACTGCACATCGGCCACTTGGTGAGCATTATGATTTTGAAACACTTCCAACGTTGTGGCCACCGTCCTGTGGCTCTGGTTGGTGGTGCTACCGGTATGATTGGCGACCCCTCGGGTAAGTCGGCCGAGCGTAACCTGCTGGACGAGGCTACTCTGAACCACAATGTGGAGGCTATCAAGGCTCAACTCCAAAAACTGTTGGATTTCAACTCGGATGCTCCCAATGCCGCAGTGTTGGTGAACAACTACGACTGGATGAAAAACTTCTCGTTCCTCACCTTCATTCGCGACATCGGTAAATGCATTACTGTCAACTATATGATGGCCAAGGATTCGGTGAAAAAACGTTTCAGTGGCGAGGGTGACGGTATGTCGTTCACCGAGTTCAGCTACCAGCTGCTGCAAGGTTACGACTTTATGTACCTCTACGAGCACATGGGTTGCAAACTGCAACTCGGAGGTTCGGACCAATGGGGTAACATCACCACCGGTACCGAGCTGATTCGCCGTAAGTTGGGTGGCGAGGCTTTCGCTTTGACCTGCCCGCTGGTTAAGAAAGCCGACGGTACTAAATTCGGTAAAACCGAGAGCGGTAACATCTGGCTCGACCCCCGCTACACTTCGCCCTACAAGTTCTATCAATTCTGGCTCAACGTGAGCGACGAGGATGCCAAGAGCTACATCCGCATCTTCACTATGCTTGACCGCGAGACCATCGAGACCCTGATTGCAGAGCACGAGGTATCGCCCGGCGAGCGCAAACTCCAAAAGGTTTTGGCACGCGAGGTTACCTGTATGATTCACTCGGAAGAGGAGTGGCGCAAGGCTGTTGATGCTTCGAGCGTGCTGTTTGGTGGCGCAACCGCTGAGTCGCTCAAATCGCTGGATGAGGCTACCGTACTTGCTGTGTTTGAGGGCGTTCCCCAATTCGAGGTTGCTCAGTCGGACATCGAGGCAGGTGTTCCTTTCGTGGAGCTGTGCGTCGAGAAAGCAAACGTATTCCCCAGCAAGGGCGAGACTCGTAAACTGATTCAAGGTGGCGGTGTTTCAATGAACAAAACCAAGGTTACCGACCCTATGCAGATGGTAACTTCGGCCGACCTGATTGCAGGTAAATATGTAATCGTTCAAAAAGGCAAAAAGAACTATTTCCTCATCAAGTTTATCTAAACTTTGAGGTTTTAGCAAAATAGGTAATGAGGTTGTCCTGTGGGCAACCTCATTTTTTGGGGCTTAACGGATTGTGAAAATGCACTTTCGGGGCTCGGAAAATGAATATTTAGAAAGCGAATTGCGTGATGTTAAGCCGAAAATTCGTATCTTTGGCGCAAATTTAATTTATAGGGTATGTTTGAAAATCTGACCGACAAACTCGAACGTTCGTTTAAGGTCCTCAAAGGCGAGGGTAAAATCACCGAAATCAACGTTGCTGAAACCGTCAAAGAGATACGCCGCGCACTTATCGATGCCGACGTTAACTATAAAGTAGCCAAATCGTTCACCGACGAGGTGAAACAAAAAGCACTCGGTTCGAATGTGCTTACCGCAGTCAAACCCGGACAGATGCTGACTAAAATCGTTCACGATGAGCTGGCAGCGCTGATGGGTGGCACTTCGACCGACATCAAACTCGAAGGTACTCCCGCCGTTATTCTGATTGCAGGTCTGCAAGGTTCGGGTAAAACTACCTTCTCGGGTAAACTTGCTCTGCAACTGCGCGAGAAACGCAACCGCAGTGTACTGCTCGTGGCAGGCGACGTTTATCGTCCCGCCGCTATCGACCAGTTGAAGATTCTGGGTGAGCAAGTGGGTGTCGAGGTCTATACCGAAGAGGGCAACACCAATCCCGTACAAATTGCCGAAAACGCTATCAAATATGCTCGCAGCAAGAGCATCAACACCGTTATTGTCGATACCGCAGGTCGTCTGGCAGTTGACGAGGCGATGATGCAGGAGATTACCGCAATCAAAGCTACCGTAAACCCCTGCGAGACTCTGTTCGTGGTTGACTCGATGACAGGTCAGGATGCTGTGAACACTGCCAAGGAGTTCAACGATCGTTTGGACTTCGATGGCGTGGTGCTGACCAAGCTCGATGGTGACACCCGTGGTGGTGCTGCCATTTCGATTCGTACCGTAGTTGACAAGCCCATCAAGTTTATGTCGCTGGGCGAGAAGATGGATGCACTGCAAGTATTCCACCCCGAGCGTATGGCCGACCGTATTCTGGGTATGGGTGACGTGGTGTCGCTGGTGGAGCGCGCACAAGAGCAATACGACGAGGAGGCTGCCCGCCGTCTGAAAAAGAAAATCTACAAGGACGAGTTCGACTTCAATGACTTTATCGACCAGATTGCTCAAATCAAGAAGATGGGTGGTATGAAAGATCTGATGTCGATGATTCCCGGTGTGGGTCGCGCCCTGAAAGATGTCGAGATTTCGGACGATATTTTCAAACAAACCGAGGCTATCATCGGCTCGATGACCCCCGAGGAGCGAGCTAAACCTTCGATTATCAACGCTTCGCGCCGTGAGCGTATCGCACGCGGTAGTGGTGTGACCATTGGCGACGTCAACCGACTGATGAAACAGTTTGAGGAGAGCCGCAAGATGATGAAGATGGTAGCAGGTGGCGGTATGAAACAGATGATGCGCAATATGCCTCGTCGCCGTCGCTAGGAAAAATACAAGCAAAAACGAGAAACACAAATATATGGAACAACAGAAAATTCGCAACATTGCCATCATCGCTCACGTTGACCACGGCAAAACTACCTTGGTTGACCGAATGATTATGACAGGTCAGGTGGTGCGCGAAGGCGCAACAGGAGGTGGTGACCTTGTGCTTGACAACAACGACTTGGAGCGCGAGCGCGGTATTACCATCGTGTCGAAAAACGTGGCTGTAAACTACAACGGCTACAAAATCAATATTATCGACACCCCGGGTCACAGCGACTTTGGTGGTGAGGTAGAGCGCGTGCTTGGTATGTGTGATGGTGTGTTGCTGTTGGTCGATGCCTTTGAGGGTACTATGCCTCAAACCCGCTTCGTGCTGCAAAAGGCACTGTCGCTGGGCAAAAAGGCTGTGGTGGTTGTCAACAAGGTGGACAAACCCAACTGCCGTCCCGAGTATGTCAACGAGCAGGTGTTCGATTTGATGTACACGCTGGGTGCAACCGAGGAGCAACTCGACTTCCGCACAATGTATGGTAGTGCAAAACAGGGTTGGATGAGCCACCGCTGGAAAGAGCCTACCGACAGCATTATCCCTCTGTTGGATGTGATTCTGGACGATATACCTGCGCCCACTGTGGCCGAGGGTACTCCCCAAATGCTGGTTACTTCGCTCGAATACTCGTCGTATGTAGGTCGTATCGCTGTGGGTAAGGTTACTCGTGGTGCGCTGACCGCGGGTATGAACGTTACCCTGGCAAAACGCGACGGCAAGACTATGGTGAAGACCAAAATCCGCGACCTTATGGTGTTCGACGGCTTGGGGAAAACCAAAGTTGAGCGCGTGGAGTGTGGCGAAATCTGTGCTATCACCGGTATCGAGGGCTTCGAGATTGGCGACACCATCTGCGACTTCGAGAACCCCGAGCCTCTGCCCCCCATCGCTATTGACGAGCCTACAATGAGTATGCTGTTCACCATCAACAACTCGCCTTTCTTCGGTAAGGAGGGTAAATTTGTCACCTCGCGCCACATCAAGGAGCGTCTGGACAAAGAGTTGGAGAAGAACCTTGCACTGCGTGTTGAGCAAGGCGATAGCGCCGACAAATTCAACGTGTTCGGCCGTGGTGTGCTCCACTTGTCGGTGCTTATTGAGACTATGCGCCGCGAGGGCTACGAACTGCAAGTGGGTCAACCCAAAGTTATTATCAAGGAGATTGACGGCCGCAAATGCGAGCCTATCGAGATACTCACCATCGACCTTCCCGAAGATTGTTCGGGTACCGCCATCGAGATGGCAACCAAACGTAAGGGCGCACTGCTCAATATGGAGAGCATCGCTGGTGACCGCACCCGTTTGGAGTTCGAGATTCCTTCGCGTGGTCTGATTGGTCTGCGTAGCAACCTGCTGACTGCAACTGCGGGCGAGGCTGTTGTTACCCACCGCTTGAAGGGCTTCGAGCCTTACAAGGGCGAGATTGAGATGCGTACCGTTGGTTCGCTGATTGCTATGGAGACTGGCCCCGTGTATGCCTACGCACTCAACAAGGTGCAAGACCGTGGTAAATTCTTCGTTGCTCCCGGCGATGAGGTCTATTGTGGTCAGGTTATCGGTGAGAATACCCGTGACAACGACATCTGTCTGAACCTCTGCAAGAGCAAGAAACTGACCAATATGCGTGCAAGCGGTTCGGACGAGAAGGTGAGCATCGCTCCCCCCGTGCTGTTCTCGTTGGAGGAGGCCTTGGAGTACATCAAGGATGACGAGTACGTAGAGGTTACTCCCAAAAGCATGCGTCTGCGCAAGATTCTGTTGAGCGACATCGACCGCAAACGCGCCTCTAAAGAGTAAGTAGAACTTCAAATACAACTGAAACTATGGGACTCGAAAAATACGAAAGCAAACAGCGTCAAGTGCTTAAACCCGCATCGGTTATTTATAGCTTGGTGTCGGATTTCTCGGTGCTGACCCCCGCTGTTCAAGATAAGGTTGAGGAGTGGCAGGCTACTGCCGACGAGTGTTCGTTCAAGGTCAAGGGCTTTACCGTGGGCTTGCGAATCATCGACCGCGACCCCGAGAAGTGCGTTAAGATTACAGGTGGCGGCGGTGTGCCTATGGACTTCAACTTCTGGATTCAGATGAAGGAGGTTGCCCCCTACGACACCCGTATGCGTTTGGTGCTGCACGCCGATATGAACTTTGCCATCAAGATGATGGTGGGCAAGAAGATTCAGCCTGCGCTCGACCAAATGATTGATGCGCTCGCCGATAACTTTAATCGTGTGTAAGGCAGAAGATGCCTTGTTAGACAATTTGATGGATATAAAATGAAAAAGGACTACGAAATGTAGTCCTTTTTTGATTATAGTACCTCGCGGAGGAGTTTTCCCGTGTGGCTGTGGGGACATTGGGCAACCTGTTCGGGAGTGCCCGAAACCACAAGCTCGCCACCTGCGGCACCACCCTCGGGGCCAATGTCGATGATGTGGTCGGCAACCTTGATTACGTCGGGGTTGTGCTCGATGACAACCACCGTATTGCCGCGCTCCACGAGTTTGTTGAGCACGTCGAGCAGTTGGCGCACATCTTCGAAGTGGAGTCCCGTTGTGGGCTCGTCCAATATATACAAGGTGTTGCCCGTTTCGCGTTTCGACAACTCGGCTGCGAGTTTTATGCGCTGGCTCTCGCCGCCCGACAGCGTGGTGCAGGGTTGGCCCAAAGTCAGATAGCCAAGTCCCACCTGCTGAATGGCGCGGAGTTTCTGATAGATGACGGGAATGCTCTCGAAGAAGTCGCACGCCATATTTACTGTCATATCCAACACGTCGTTAATGCTTTTGCCTTTGTATTTTACCTCCAACGTCTCGCGGTTGTAGCGTCGGCCGCCACAAGCCTTGCACTTGACATAGACGTCGGGCAGGAAGTTCATCTCGATGGTCTGCACACCCGCACCGCGACACTCCTCACAGCGGCCGCCCTTGACGTTGAACGAGAATCGTCCCGCCTTGAAACCCCTCACTTGGGCATCTTGTGTCGCCTCGAAGAGTTTGCGAATATCGCCAAACACACCCGAATAGGTTGCAGGGTTGCTCCTCGGGGTGCGTCCGATGGGGGCTTGGTCCACCACAACAAGTTTATCGACACCCTCCAAACCTTCGATTGAAGAGTAGGGGAGTGGACGGTCGAACGAGTTGTAGAAGTGGCGGCTAAGGATGGGGCGCAGGGTGTCGTTGATAAGCGTGGATTTGCCGCTTCCGCTCACACCTGTGACGCATACCATCACGCCCAGCGGAAACTCCACATCTATGTTTTTGAGGTTGTTGCCCGTAAGTCCGCGCAGCGTGAGCGACTTACCCGTGCCTTTGCGGCGCTGGGCAGGTACCTCGATGCGTCGTCGGCCTGTAAGATAGTCGGCCGTTATGCTGTCGGCGGCGGCAATTTGGTCGAAGGTTCCCGCAGCCACGATGCGTCCTCCGCGTCGTCCCGCCTTGGGACCAACGTCCACAATGAAATCTGCCGCACGCATCATCTCCTCGTCGTGCTCAACCACAATCACCGAGTTGCCCGCATCGCGCAGGGCTTTCAGACTGTTGATAAGACGGCGGTTGTCCCTCTGATGGAGTCCGATGCTCGGCTCGTCGAGGATGTATAGTACATTGACCAGTTTGGAGCCAATCTGTGTGGCAAGGCGAATGCGTTGACTCTCGCCACCCGACAGTGTGCGCGACGAACGCGACAACGACAGGTAGTCGAGACCCACATCCACAAGGAAACGAACCCTCTCGCTAATCTCCTTGACAATCTCGCGCGCGATGGCCCACTGCTGGGGTGTCATCGACTGCTCGACTCCCGCAAGCCACTGCTGAAAGTCCGATATGCAGAGTGCCGAAACCTCGGCTATGTTGCGTCCCGCGATGCGGAAGTTGAGAGCCTCTTGTTTGAGCCTTGTTCCTCCACACACCGAACACGGCACGCGAACCAGAAACTGCTCGCGCCACTTTGCGCCCTTGGTTGCACGTCCCTTGCCTTTGCTCTCGGCGTCATCCTCCTGCTGTTCGAGCCACTCGGCCATACCCTCCCACGCAGCCATCTGTGTGCCACCAGGCAGGATAAAGTCGCGCGAGCCGATAATCATAGGTTGGCTGTCGCCATAGAGTATTGCGTTGCGAGCCTCCTCCGAGAGTGTTTCGATGGGGTCGTCGAGGGTGAAGTCGTAGCGGTGGCCCAGTGCTTCGAGTATGGCGAACAGACGGTTGCTGCGCGCCTTGCCAAAGGGCTCGATACCTCCGTCGCGTATGCTCTTGGAGGGTGTGGGCATAATCTTGTCGGCCGCAAACAGAGCCTCCTCGCCAAGACCATTGCAGTGGGGGCAGGCGCCCTCGGGTGAGTTGAACGAGAAGGTGAAAGGCTCGGGGTCGTTGAAAGCAAGGCCACTCGACGGACACATCAGGTGGCGGCTGAAATATCTCACTGCGTCGGTGCCGTAGTCATACACCGCCATCGTACCCTTGCCGTGGCGCATCGCCTCGTGCATCGCCTTACGCAGGCGGTCGGAGGCGTCGGCACTTGCGGTCATACGGTCAATCACAAGGTCGATGTTGTGGGTCTTGTAGCGGTCAAGACGCATACCTGCGGTGAATTCGCTCATCTGGCCGTCGATACGAGCATAGACATATCCCTTCTTGATAAGGCTCTCGAACAGCTCGCGGTAGTGTCCCTTGCGACCGCGCACGATGGGTGCCAGCAGCGCAATGCGTCGGCCGTCGAAGCCTGTGGTTATGAGCGCCAAAATCTGTGCGTCGGTGTAGTGAATCATCTCCTCGCCCGTAACAGGTGAGTAGGCGGTTGAGGCGCGTGCATAGAGCAGACGCAGGTAGTCGCTAATCTCGGTGATGGTGCCCACGGTCGATCGCGGGTTCTTGGAGGTGGTCTTCTGCTCGATGGCTACCACGGGGCTGAGGCCATTGATGGAGTCCACGTCGGGGCGCTCCATAGTGCCCACAAACTGACGTGCATAGGTCGAGAGTGTTTCCAGATAGCGTCGTTGTCCCTCGGCATAGAGCGTGTCGAAAGCCAGCGACGACTTGCCCGAGCCCGACAGACCCGTAACCACAACAAGACTGTCGCGCGGAATTTCGAGCGAGATGTTTTTGAGATTGTTGGCGCGTGCGCCCTCTATGATGATTTTATCCTCCACAGTTGACAACGGATTAACCCCGTAAAGATACGACATTCGGCTGTGTTGCGCAAGTATTTGTCAAATTTAGCCCGATAATTATTAGTGCGCATTATTTTGGGCGTAAATTTCGGAATTCAAACATAATATCGTACATTTGTCGCAAATTATACACCAAATTATGATTAACGCCGGACGAATGCACACTCTGACGGTGAACAGAATCTCGGACTTTGGTCTCTATCTGGCCGACAACGAAGGCAACGAGGTACTGCTTCCCAACAGATATGTGTCGATGAAAGACAAGGTGGGCGACACCAAAGATGTCTTTGTGTACCACGACTCCGAGGACCGACTCGTGGCAACAACTGAAACCCCTAACGCAAAGGTGGGCGACATCGCCCTTCTCGAAGTGGTGGATAAAACACCGCACGGAGCATTCCTCGATTGGGGATTGTTCGGCAAAGACCTTTTCCTTCCCAACCGCAACCAACAAGGTGGTGTGCTGGTGGGTAGCAAGGTGTTGGTGTATGTCTATGAGGACCACATCACAGGTCGTACCGTAGCAACGGGCAAACTTAGCAGCATCATCTCGAATATCGACATCCGCGTGCGTCCGCGTCAGAAGGTCGAAATCCTTGTGGCTTCGCGTAGCGAGATTGGTTTCCGTGTGGTTATCGACAACCGCCACTGGGGTATGCTCTACCACAACCAACTGTTCCGCGAGGTATCGGTGGGTGACCGCTTGACCGCCTATGTGAAGTTTATCACCAAGGACGGCCGTATCGACGTGTCGCTGCAACAACAAGGTTACGACGAGGTGAAACACTCGGCCGAAAAACTGCTCGAAATGTTGGAGCGCGCGGGCGGTATGCTGCCCATCAACGACCACTCGACCCCCGAGGAGGTTACAGCACTGACCAAAATGAGCAAGAAGGTGTTCAAACGTTCGCTTGGCGTGCTGATGAAGAGCGGTCAGGCTATGGAGACCGAAAACGGAATCAAACTCATTAAACGATGAGCGCAGCAACTGCCGAAAGAGTATCTATTGAGGCGTCGGACAACTATGTGTTCCAGCGCTCACTGTTGGCCTATCACACAGCCGCACAACTGATTAATGGTGTGGTGCTGGAAGTGGGCACAGGCAGCGGCTATGGTGTGAATGTCATCTCGCCCCGTGCCGATAAGTTTATCACTATCGATAAGTTTGATTGCGGACTTGATTTGGACCAATACCCCAATGTCGAGTTCCGTCGTATGACCGTGCCCCCTTTGGCTGGCGTGGCCGACCAGAGTGTGGATTGTGTAATCTCGTTCCAAGTAATCGAACATATCGAGGATGATGTGAAGATGGTTGAGGAGATTTGGCGCGTGCTGCGTCCGGGTGGCCGCTTTGTCGTTTCGACCCCCAACCGCCTAATGTCGCTGACCCGCAACCCGTGGCACGTTCGCGAATATACCCCTGCGGAGTTTACCGCACTGCTCGGCACCAAGTTCGACAAGGTGGAGGCAATGGGTGTGTTTGGTAATGCCAAGGTTATGGAGTACTACGCAGCCAATCGCGCATCGGTGGAGCGCATCGCACGATTGGACGTGCTCGACCTGCAACACCGCCTGCCCAGATGGATGCTCCAAATTCCTTATGACATCCTGAATCGTATCAATCGTCGCCGTCTGCTCAAAGCGAACACCGAACTGACTTGCGGAATCCAGATGGATGACTACCAAGTTGAGGCTGTGAGTGACGAATGTTTCGATTTGTTCTATGTTGCACACAAAAGTCCCAATCCGACAGAATAAAAACCTAACGAGATACGTTTGTTGCGATGTGCGGTGCTAACTTTGCGCCATCGTACGATACGTACCAAAAATCAAACTATTCATACATTATTTATGAACGATTTCAAGAAAAACGGCTCCGAAAGCTGGCAACGTTTTGCCCGCGAGAGCCGCTCGCACACCTCCGCGACGACAGATGTAGCTGAGGGTGGCAACCAAAAACCGCGCTACCAAAAGGTGGAACGCAATCACACAACCGGCGTACGTCGCTCGTTCAACCCCAACTTCACGCCCGACAACCGTCTGCGTGATGGCGGCGAGCGCAGCGGCTACGGACACAAACCCTACAAGAAAAACTACGAGCAACGAGGCGGCCGCGACTATAACCGCGACAACAACCGCGATTTCAATGCCGACGACCGTTTCAATCGTACCGACTATACCCCCGGCGAGGAGCGTAATTTCAACCGCAGCGACCGCCCCTACAATTCGGAGCGAAGCTTCAACCGCTTTGATGGCGAGCGTCAACACAATCGTGGCGAGCGCAGCCAATATGGTGCACCCCGCGGCGAGCGCAAACCTTATGGCAACAAAGGTGGCTTTGCTAAATCGAACCGCCGTCCCTATGGCGAGGAGAACTTCAATCGCGAAGGTGGCTTCAATCGAGAGGGTGGTTATAACCGCGAGGGCGGCTACAATCGTGAGGGTGCTGGCAACCGCGAGGCAGGTTTCAGCCGTCGTCCCCAACAAGGTCGCGACGAGCAAAAACGTCGCAGCTACCCCCGTTACGATGCACCCAAAGCTGCTGACGAGATTCGTCTGAATAAATATGTTGCTCAATCGGGCCTTTGCTCGCGTCGCGAGGCTGACGAGCACATTTTGGCTGGCGAGGTGTCGGTAAATGGTGTTGTAGTGACCGAACTCGGTACCAAAATCAAACCCACCGACGAGGTGAAATTCAACGACAAAGTGCTGCGTTGCGAGAAGTTGGTTTACATCGTGATGAACAAGCCCAAAGGCTTTGTAACTTCGATTGACGACCCCCACGCCGACAAGACCGTTATGGACCTTGTAAAGAACGCTTGCACCGAGCGCATCTACCCCGTAGGCCGACTCGACAAAAACAGTGTTGGCGTGCTGTTGCTCACCAACGACGGCGAGCTTACCAAACGTCTGACTCACCCCGAGTACAATCACCGCAAAGTGTATGAAGTGACTCTGAATAAGGCTATTACCGAGGCAGAGCTCACCAAGATTGCCGAGGGTATTACCCTTGAAGATGGTGATATTGCAGCCGACGAGGTGGCAACTTTGGACAACACCCGCAAGCTCATCGGTGTTGAGATTCACTCGGGTCGCAACCGTATCGTGCGTCGTATCTTCGAGCACTTTGGTTACTCGGTTGTCAAACTCGACCGCGTGTACTTTGCAGGCCTCACCAAAAAGAACCTCAAACGTGGTCAATGGCGTTTCCTGAGCGACCGCGAGGTGCGTGCCCTCAAAACCGGAATGTACGAATAAAAATAAAAAAGTGCCCAAGGGTTGGATTTAAAGAAAAAAGTCGTATCTTTGCGGCACTTATTGATAAACCATTTAATTAACAAAACACTATGAAAAAGGATCTTCATCCTCAAAATTACCGCATCGTTGCATTCAAAGACATGTCGAACGAGCAAGTGTTTTTGTGCAGGTCCGCTGTTCAGACGAAAGAGACTATCGAAGTGAATGGCGAAACCTATCCCGTCTACAAAATGGAGATTTCTAACACATCTCACCCCTTCTACACCGGTAAGATGAAGTTGGTTGACACCGCAGGACGTGTTGATAAGTTTATGAGCCGCTACCAAAAGCACTACGATAAACGTAACGCAGCCAAGAAATAATTCTTGCACTGAAAACGTTAAGAACAAAGGGTTGTCCCAAATGGGGCAACCTTTTTTTGTGCGTTGCCGGGCATGGAGTGGGCGAAGTCGATGGCCCAAAAAAAGAGCCGCAACTACCCCAAAAGAGGAGAGCTGCGGTTGTGAGATGCTGTATGGGCCGACAGGCGGCACCTGAATTTACCTGATATATAGACACAAAAAAAGGGTAAGCTCCTTATATCGCACCGCTACAACCATCTACCCTTGCTTCATTCCTGACCTGGGGGAGTTCGACAGGAGCTGGTCGTATAAGACTTACCCGGTGCAAAATTACATTTTTTTATTATCTTTGCAAAAAAATAACAGAAAAGATGACAAGGAAATTTTGGAGACGACTCGCTCTGGTGGTATGTCTGAGCTTCGTAACACTCGTATTGTTGGCTGGTTGCGTGCTCATCACCACCCGTATCGGATGTGTGCGTACGCCGGCATATATTTATGTCAAACACGGCACCAGTTATCAGGCTCTGCTGGATTCGCTGACCACCGATCGCAAGATTCGATATAAAGCAGGTTTTGACTACTATGCAAAATATCTCGGCCTCGATACTTGTGTGCGCGCAGGTCGCTACGAGTTGAGCGAAGGTATGTCCTACGTTGAGGTGGCGCGTATGTTCAAACTCGGACTGCAAACACCGCTCAACATCACCTTCAACAACGCCCGTGACCAATACCTGTTGGCGCAAAAGCTCGCACCCCAAATCGAACCCGATTCGGCTGCTATCGTGGCTGCATTCAATAACCCCGAGTTGCACGCAAAATTGGGCGTGTCGTCGGCTCAGGAGTTGTTTGGAATGATTATCCCCAACACCTACGAGGTCTATTGGAGCATCACACCCGAGGAGTTTCTCAGTCGTATGAAACAAGAGTATGACCAGTTTTGGACTCCCGAGCGCGTAGCCAAAGCCGAGGCGCTTCATATGACTCGCAGTCAGGTTGTGACCCTTGCGTCGATTGTCTATGAGGAGACTGCCAAGGTGGACGAAATGCCCACTGTTGCGGGTGTCTATGTCAATCGCCTGCGCATCGGTATGCCTCTGCAAGCCGACCCCACTGTGAAGTATGCCATTGGCGACTACACAATCCGCCGCATCACCCACAAAATGTTGCGCGTGGATTCGCCCTACAATACCTATCGCCACGCGGGATTACCTCCTACGCCGATTTGTATGCCCTCGATTGCTGCCATTGACGCTGTGCTGAACTATCGTCACCACAACTATCTCTATTTCTGCGCCAAGGAGGATTTCTCGGGCTATCACAACTTTGCGGTCAGCTACAAGGAGCACCGCGCAAACGCCAAAAAATACGCCACTGCACTCGACCAACGAGGCATTAAATAACACTACCGACAATGGAAGATAACAAACGTATCAAGGCCGAGGAGTTTTTCCACAAGCCGCCAGTAAATTATGGTTGCTCGCAAGCTGTGTTGCTGGGCTTCAAGGATGAATTTAATGTAACCGAGAGCGATATAGCCGAGTTTGCCCTCTATCGCGGAGGTAATGCCCCCGAGGGTTGCTGTGGGGCGCTGTATGCGGCCAATGTTCTGCTCGAAAGACGTGGCCTTGCTCCCGTTACTGAGGAGTTCTGCGCTGTTGCAGGCTCCACTCTTTGCCGCGACATCAAGTTGGGTACCAAATATCCCTGCTTGGACTGCGTGCGCCTCGCCGACACTCTTCTCGAAAAACGCCTCGCCGAAGCTGCGAAATAATCGCATCTGCCGCGTAGATATGAAAATCGACCCTTTTTTCGGGGTCGATTTTTTTTTTGATATAGAATGATGCAATAGTGCATCCCGCGAGGATACATCAACTATTTGCCATAGCGGAATGTTTCCTAGATTCTTCTAATCTGTGGGATATTCTCATTTATTGTGACTATATTTGTGGGCATGGAACCGAATAGGAGAGTTTTGTTGGGAATGAGTGGAGGCACGGACAGCTCGGTGGCTGCTCTGCTTCTGAAAGATGCCGGCTACGAAGTGGTAGGCGTAACCTTTCGTTTCTACGAGAAGGACGGGTGCACGGAGTATCTGGACGATGCTCGTGATTTGTGTCGTCGGCTGGGTATTCAGTACATCGTGTCCGACCAAAGAGAGATTTTCCGTTCGACCATCATCGACTATTTTATCCGCGAATATATGGACGGACACACTCCCGTTCCTTGTACCCTTTGTAACAACCACTTGAAGTGGCCCTTGCTCCGTCAATTGGCCGACGAGATGGGAATTTATCATTTGGCGACGGGACACTACGTGCAGAAACAACACATAGATGGCCATTGGCACATTACCAACGGCGTTGATGAGGATAAAAATCAGTCGTTCTTCTTGTGGGGTTTGCCGCAAGATATTTTGGAGCGTATGCTTCTGCCGATAGGAGAACTTACCAAGTGCCGCGTCCGCGAGATTGCCGAGGAGCGTGGCTTCCTGAAAGCGGCTCGCAAGAGGGATAGCTTTGGAGTCTGCTTTTGCCCAATGGACTATCGTACATTTATCCGCAATAATGTCCCGGCCGAGGCTATCAGCAAGGGTAAATTCGTTGATGAAAAGGGCGCGTTTATAGCTTGGCATGAGGGGTATCCATTCTACACCATCGGTCAAAGGAGGGGGCTGGGAATAGACCTCAATCAGGCGGTCTTTGTAAAGGAGATAGTACCTTCGGAGAATAAGGTGGTGCTTGGTGATTTGAAGTCGTTGGAGCGTACCGAGATGCACCTAAAGGAGTGGAATATCATCAACCCTTCGCTGCTTTTGGAGAGGTCTGATGTTGTTGTGAAAATTCGTTATCGCAAACAATCCAACCATTGTACCGTAACCCTGCAATCGGACAACACTCTGCGGGTTTCGCTTCACGATCCGCTCGCAGCCATAGCCACCGGCCAAGCCGCAGTATTTTATCGCGATGGCGTGGTACTCGGTGGCGGAATTATTATGTCGGAGTAGTTAGGAGTGCCGCTATAGCACAGAATAAAGTCGTAAATTTACCCCAAACAGTTGTGCTTTCTCCGCAATAAAACAAACCACCTCGCTCATCAAGGCGGGGTGGTTTGTTTCGGTATTGGTGGGAATGGTGCGATAAGTTGAGCGCATAATCCCCTTGTACACGCACGCGCGGAGGCGAGTGAGTGTTTGGATGGGACCTATAGACGGGCTAAGGGAGGGGCGGCTACTCGACGCCGATATTCACAAAGCGTTCCTTGCCAACGTGGCACAAAGGACACAACCAATCATCGGGCAGATCTTCGAACGGCGTTCCCGGCTCGATGCCATTCTCGGGATCCCCAACTGCGGGGTCATACTCATATCCACACACCTCACAACGATACTTGTCTTTGTTCCTACTCATAGTTCGAATATTTTTGGTTAATAATCCGTTTGTCTATGCAAAAAGCGGGCTAATATGCCCGCAGAAAGTCGTTTTAGATGGATTGCTCTATGGTTGCGTCTGATTCGGCAGTAGCCTCCTCTTCGACTACAGGTGCACTATCGGCTGTATCTTCGGTCAAGCTCTTTGCAGTATTGACAGGCTCTATGCGGCGGCCGTCAACGGCAATAATTTGGTCCACGATGTATTTGGTGTAGCCGCGCCAGGGCAGAGGTGCGAAATACTCCTTGTAGTGGAGCTCCACATTCTCGCCACCTTCCAACATAAGTTGCTCGGCAATGGCGGGGTCCTCAATCGAGAACTCAAACTCGTAGCTTTGGATTGCACCAGCAGCTCCTGCGCGCAAACCCGACTGAATGAGTTTACCCTCGTAGGTCTTGAAAATTACGCCCTTATAGACTACATAGTTGAGTGTGCCCGTTTTGACGCCCTCGCCAAAAACGTAGTAGAAGCGAACGTAACCAAAGATTCCCAAAGCCAGCACAGCCAGTACAACAACGAAAGATAGAACTTTTTTCATAAGTCATTCAACAATTTAGCTTTTACAAATATACATTTTTTTCTAATAAAAAAGCAAACTTCGTCAAAAAAACATAGGACCACCCGCAGAGGGCAGTCCTACGCTAATGGAAGTTGTACAACGAGAGTTGATTACGCCTCCTTGGTCAGAGTAACATCCACGTGGGGATAGGGGAAGTTGAGACCCTTGGTGGGGAAGGTTTTGTAAACTTTCTCGTTCATATCGAAGAACAGACCCCAATAGTCCGCTGCATTGGTCCACGCGCGAACAACGATGTCAATCGAACTGTCGGACATAGCTTTCAGAGCCACGAAGGGTGCGGGCGAGTTAGCCACACGACCATCAGCAGCCAACATTTCGAGAATGGTAGCTTTGGCAGTGTCGTAGTCGTCGCCATAGCTGATGCTGAACACCCAATCCACGCGGCGAACATCCTCGGCCGAGTAGTTGTTGATGATGCTGCTCACGATGCCGCCGTTGGGTACGATAATCATCTTGTTGTCAACGGTATTGATGGTGGTGTTGAACAGGCGAATCTCCTTGATGGTACCCTCAACGCCTTGCATCTCAACATAGTCGCCAATCTTGAAGGGACGGGTCAGCAACACCATAACGCCACCTGCAAAGTTTTGGAGTGTGCCGCTCATTGCCATACCTACACCGACGCCGACCGAAGCAAAGATAGCCAGGAACGAGGTGGTTTGGATGCCGAGCTTGTTGAGAATTGCCAGTGCGATGCCGATATAGAAAATGGCGCGTACCATACTACGGGCAAATTTGGCAATCGATACCTCTACATTACGTTTGGCGAACACTTTGCTGAGGAGTTTGTCAATGTAGTTCACAACCCAGCGACCTACATAGTAGATGACTACGCAAATCAGGACGTCGGCAGCGAACGAAAGCACACCTTTCGAAACGAAAGCGACTGCGTCCTCAACACTCATACCTGCAATGGTGTGGAGTGTGGTTTGGAGTTTTGTTGCAACGCTGTCAGCAGCTTGGATAGCAGTTGCGGTGTCTTGAAGGAAAAGCATTTTTGATAAGTTATTTAGTTAGTTTTTGTTTGTTCATCCATACAAAGGTAATATTTTTTGGTGGCAAAACCGACTATTTGGTCCATTTTTTTTCTATTTGGGGGCTGATGGTGCGGTGGTGTTGTGCGAATTAAACCTTTATTCATATCTTTGCAGCAGACAAATCTCAACAAAAGAAGTATGGAATCGGCTAATTTCATCCAATGGTGTCTTGATAACCTCAACTACGGAACCATCACTCTACTGATGGCTATCGAAAGTTCGTTTATACCCTTCCCCTCGGAGATCGTGGTGCCTCCCGCAGCCTACAAAGCCGCTGCAACGGGCGAGTTGAGCCTATGGTTGGTCATCTTCTTCTCGACCCTCGGCGCACTCATCGGCGCACTTGTAAACTACTTTCTGGCGCTGTGGTTGGGCAAACCTATCGTCTACAAATTTGCCAACAGCCGCTTCGGTCATATGTGTCTTATCGACCAACAAAAGGTCGAGACTGCCGAAGGTTTTTTCCGTAAGTATGGCGTCACCGCAACCCTTATCGGTCGCCTTGTACCCGCCGTGCGCCAACTGATTTCAATCCCCGCGGGCATGGCCAAGATGAATCTTGCGAAGTTTGCGCTCTTTACGGCTATTGGTGCCGGCGCGTGGAATGCAGTGCTTGCGGGCTTGGGCTACTACCTCGAAGCCATCGTCCCCGAAGACCAACTTATCGAAACCGTAACCCGATACAGCCACGAGATAGGCTATTGCATCATCGCTGCGGTAACCATCGCTCTCGGTATCGTTATCTACAAAGGATTTAAAAAGTAACTATGAAACGTATATTATTCTTAATCTCGGCCCTCATCATCTGCATCTCGGCACAAGCACAGAGCGTGGCCGACTCATTGGCTATCGTCACCTCCAAGTGGGAAACCTATGCGCCACACAAGGGCGTGGTGCACAAGTCTATTCGATTTGACAATCTGTTTGGCAGTCCCCAGAGCATCAATCTTGTTGAGATTTCGCGCTCGTCGAAACTGCGATTTGCCGTTGCTCACGACAACAACTTACGCCACACAAGCGATTTGGCTCAACAACATAATGCCGTGACAGCAATAAATGGCTCCTATTATAATATGCGCGAGGGTAACTCGGTATGCTTCTACAAGATTGACCGCGAGTTGATAGACTCGACAACCGCCGACGAGGCCGCTACACGAGTGAATGGCGCAGTGCATCTGCGTGGTCGCAAGGTGCGCATCCTCGATTGGTCGGTTGATATCGAACGCAACTACAAAGGCCATAAAGGTACAGTCCTCGCATCGGGCCCCGTATTGCTTCACGATGGCCACAAAGTCGATTGGAGTAATTGTGACGAGAGTTTTATCAAGGCTCGCCACCCGCGCAGCGCAATATATACGACTTGTGATGGCAAAGTTGTGTTTCTGACCGTAGATGGTCGCTCAAAGCAGAATGCCAGCGGTATGAGCATACCCGAACTGATGTATCTGATAAGGGTGTTGGGCGGTTGCGAGGCCCTCAACCTTGATGGCGGAGGCTCTACAACATTGTGGATTGACGGCCTCGAAGGCTCGGGTGTAGTGAATTACCCCTGCGATAACCGAAAATTCGACCACGCAGGCGAAAGGCGAGTGTCTAACTGCATTTACGCATATTAGACCGAACGCTGGTCGCGCACTGAAAAACAGTCCATAAAGTTTTGATTACTACAAAGGAAGCGGTCTATTCTCACCACCTCAAAATGCGGCATAAAGGTTGTGATAAACGATGATTATGCGCGACAATACAACAAAAAATACGAGTTAGGCCAAAAAAAATGTAAAAAAAGTACGAAAAATTTTGGTGGTTTCAAAAAAGTATCTACCTTTGCACTCGCAATCGGGAATTATCCGATAGTGGTTCTAAAAATGCGGAAATAGCTCAGTTGGTAGAGCACAACCTTGCCAAGGTTGGGGTCGCGAGTTCGAGTCTCGTTTTCCGCTCAAAATTAGACAGTTGCACAAGTGATTGTCTTTTTTTATATCAAGACATATTTTGCGGAAATAGCTCAGTTGGTAGAGCACAACCTTGCCAAGGTTGGGGTCGCGAGTTCGAGTCTCGTTTTCCGCTCAAAGAGTCCAAATAAAAAAGGACAAAGTAACGAAAAACCTCTTTGAAACGCTGTTTCAGAGAGGTTTTCTCATTTTTGGTCCGATAGTCCAAAACCCGAAAATCACCTATTTCTGATGTACATAGTGTTACACACCGTTACAAATAACCCTATTTTTGATTTTATGTAACGGTTGCAACGAATCTATGTAACGGTTGCGGTGGTTAACAAACTTTCTGTCTGTGGTTTACCTATACTTTTCCTGTACGCCAAATGCGTCAAAAAGCTAGTCAAACACATTAAAAAACCACTATCAGATGAAAAGCACTTTTCGTATCCTTTTCTACGGGCGAGCAAATGCCGTAAGTCAAGACGGCACAATACCTCTTACCGCTCGTGTATCAATCAATGGAGAACAGACAGCGTTTAGTATTAAAATGCGTGTTCCTGCCGCAATCTGGGACGGCAAGTCGAGCCGAGCCAAAGGTCGCACACCCGAGGCGGTGCGTATCAACCGCTATCTCGACACTATCCACGCACGCCTAATCTCTATCTATCAAAACCTCACCGAGGCTGGCGAGATTGTAACGCCACAGATACTGCGTGATGAGTTTCTCGGCCTGGGAGCCAAGAATACCACGCTGCTGACCATTTTCCAGGAGTTTAACGAGCGCCAGGAGAAGTTGATAGGCATTGACATCACCCAATCGACATTCAACAAATTTGACCTCACGGCACGCCGTCTGGAGGAGTTCCTGCGTGTGAAACGCCACCGCAACGATATTCCTATGCGCCAGGTGGACCGCACCTTTGTACTCGATTTCGAGGCGTACCTGAAGGAGATCGCGAAGATTCTCGGCATCGAGAAACGAGTAACCTCGCACCTTGCCCGCCACACATTCGCAACGACCGTAACCTACGCAAATGGCGTGTCTATCGAGTCAATCAGCAAGATGTTAGGCCATACCAAACTTGCCACGACCCAAATCTATGCCCGTATCGTCGACCAAACGGTGAGCCGAGAGATGGACAAGTTATCAGCTGCATTAAGCGGTACGAGTTTCAGCCTCAACGGAGGGGATAGCTCAACGGAGGGAGCTGAAGCCACAACAGAAGAAGCCTCCAACTATTAGAAACAATAAGGTGCCCGGTCATAGCCGAGCACCTTGCTAGTTAATCTAGTATCCACTTTGTCGGACCATTTATCCGAGTGCATTTGAATTTTTCTAATTGCTTCGGACATATGGTATCCATTCTATGATAGTGATATTATCTTATAGCCATATATTTCACTTATAGATAGTGTTTTATCAATGTTATAAGATCCAAACCAAACATTCGTTTACACTATACTATAAACTCATTTAATTCCTCTTTCAGTTGTCGCCAGTTTGGGAAATATCGATTTAATAATGCTGTATATTCTTCATTATGAAGACGCACTTTTATATGAAGAAGTTCGTGTACAACAATATATTCGATGCAGTGTAAAGGTTTCTTTATCAACTCCAGATTGAATATAATATTGCGAGTGCGGTGGTTGCAGCTGCCCCATAAGGTCTTCATTAGTTTAACCTCCCATTTGTTAGCCTTAACACCAAGAACCTCTTCCCACTTGGCGATTAAAGCTGGCAATATCTCCTTAAATTCAGCACGATACCATTCTTTAAGTATCTCTGCCTTGCGCTCTTCTGTTGCACCTTCGCGAACATACAGCACAATAAACTCATTACCCATTAGTTCAACCTTCGCAGGTCCATTATGCTGAATAACTTTCAAACGATAACGATGCCCTTTGAAGTAGTGGTTCTCGCCCGATACATATTCACGAGGCGTTTGTCTGTTCTGGTCAAAGATTTGCGCCACACGCTGCTTGATCCACGGCAGTTTCGTAATCAAAAAGAGTCTAACAGCCTCCTCGGTCATTGACAAAGGGGCCGACACATGAATACGAGCATTGGGTGGATAGATTGTAAGATGCACATTCTTTATCTCCTTCCACTCGACCTCGGCAGATATATCAGATACGCTAATAATCTTCATTAGTACTCCTTTTGTGCAACTATGATTTGCATAACATCATCTATCTTATCTACCTCAAAGCCTTGCAATACACCCTCAACGGCTCTTCGCAGTGCTTTCATCTTTTTCATACCACTACCATCCATATCACGAAAGCCATCACGAGCATTTGACTTGATTGTGTCGTGAACACGAAGCGTCAAAGCCTCATCATTGCCGAGATTATCGTACAACGCCTGCTTGCCTTTTGTATCAATTGATGCAGGGTATTTGGCCTTTACTGTCGAGCGAGCCTCCTTGAGTTTATCAATGAGCTTACCGATAAGTTCTTTATATTGCAGTTTGCCATCTTTCTGTTCTTGAAGCAGTTGATTGAGCAACTCCGACATTTTGTCAAAATAGGCTGGGTTATTTGGGCGTTCGCTGATAATCATCTTACGCATATTGGCAGCCAATACCTCGGCAACAGAACGCTCATTTTGCTTAATTTTCTTCGGTAGCGAATCGAGTGCTTTATCACTGTCCGTATCAATCAAGTCAAGGAATGAGATATCTGCCAAATCAACCAACTTCTCACTATCCTCGGCTCGTACATAGTTATCGATTAGCTGACGCATAGCAGGATCGTAATACTTCAGATCAAGCGCATCGCCACTCTTTAACTTAATCTCATCCTTGATATCATTATAGTAGTCTACCTGCTTCTTAATATCGGCGGACTCTTCTGCTGTAAAACCAGCCGCCTCCATCTCGTTGGCAAGGTCGATGTATCGTCGCACCAAACGAGAAACAAGTTTGTAGAATGTCTCTCGCTTGTTAGCATTTGCCTCGCACTCCTTTTGCTGCTCCTCTATCGGAGTAGTCTCGGCATAGACAAAGTAGGCGAAATATGCCTCTCTTGTCTGCGGATGTATCACCTCACACATTGAATGAACTGCTTGCAATGCCTCTTCCAATGCTTTACGACCCTCGGCAAGACGATTTGTGAGCAAACCTTGTATATCATCGGCATCATACCCATCAAATGCACCATTGGTATAGTCCTCGATAGCACTTTTAACCGCCCCGAATAGGTCTTGATAATCGACAATATAGCCATAATCCTTCTCCTCGCTATCCACACGATTTACTCGGCAGATAGCTTGGAAGAGATTGTGGTCACGCATTTTTTTGTCGATATAGAGATAGGTAGCCAATGGCGCATCAAAGCCAGTCAGCAATTTATCCACCACAATCAGAAGCTTCATATCTCCCGGATGGTCGATAAACTCTTGCTTTGCCCACGCTTCAAACTGCTCGGCGGTCTGGTTGCCTATCATCTTTTGGTAGATCTCATACTTTGTCAGATCCTCGGTCTCGCCATCGCCCTGATACTCATCTTTCACCGATGCAGAGCTTGCATCGTAACTTGTAACCACAGCACAATGTCCTTTAAGTTCCGTTGTCTGGAACACCTCCCAATAGCGACACGCCTGATAGATGCTGTCAGCTACAAGCATCGCATTTCCATATCCTCCCGACAAAGCACGCTTCGTACTCATATCTTGGCAAATATCTGCAACAATGCGGTCTATGCGTTCCTTGCTGCTAAACAACTTCTCCATCTTTGCCCAACGCTCTTTGAGTGCGGCACGAGCAACCGAGCTCAAACCCTTTGTCTTTGCCTCAAACCACTCGTCAATCTTCTCGCGCTTGCCGAGATACTGCTCCACATTGCGAGCTTCATAGCGCAGGTCGAGAATAACGCCATCCTCTACAGCCTCGTTGAACTTGTAACTATGTATATACGAGCCAAATGTTTCGATTGACTTCTTTTTATCTGTATGAAGTAGAGGTGTACCTGTAAAACCTATAAGCATCACATCGTTGCCCATTATGTGCTTCATCGCTTCATGGAGCATACCTCCCTGTGTGCGGTGGCACTCGTCAATAAAGACATAGATGTTACCCTTTGCTCGGAAGTCGGCAGGCAACGACTTTGCCAGCTCGTCGAGGTAGAGGTCGAGCGATTTCGTTGCCTTTTTGCCTCCTACCGAGATGGTGTCGCCATCGTTCTTGTTGCCAAACTTATGTATCAACGAACATATTAGCCACGGATCGGCAATATTGAGCATACCGATTAACTTATCGCCACTCGTTGCTCGCTTTATCTGCTCGCCAGCGTCCTTAAAACCGTTCTCTATCTGCTTATCCAACTCGTCACGGTCGGTGATGATTACAACACGAGCGTCCTCCACATTCTCGCGTATCCACTGTGCTAACCATACCATTGTTAGCGACTTGCCCGAGCCTTGCGAGTGCCAGATAATGCCATTCTGCTTGTTGCGAACTCGTGGCTGTGCCGCCTTTATGGCAAAATATTGATTAGGTCGTGCAGCCTTCTTTACGCCACCGTCAAAGATTATGAAGTCGTGAATATACTCCAACAACCTTACTGGCTCGAAGAACTGCAACACACTGCGGTCTAACTCATTGGGATACTCCTCGGCGGTGAAATGAGGCTTCGCACAAGGCTCACCACATGGCTCTTTCCAACGAAGCCAGAACTTCTCGGGCGTTTTGATTACTCCATAGTGCAGGCCCTCGGTGTCGTTACCCGCAAATAAGAGTTGTATGGTCGTGAAAAATCGGGGAATATAACCATCTTGTTGGTTGCGGATATTCTGACGAATACCCTCGTGTGCGGACACAGTGCTACGCTTCAGCTCTATTACCGCAAGGGCAATACCATTAACATAAACGACCAGATCGGGGCGACGGTCGCTTGCGCCATGTATGGTTACCTCCTCGGCAATCTGAAAATCATTCTCCATCGGGTTTGCCCAGTCGATAAGGTGCACCATCTTCTTCTTTTCGGTTACCTCCGCCTGCACATTCACGCCGTAACGTAACAAGGTATAGACCTCCTTGTTGGCGTTATACAGTCCGCCACCAAGCGAACCTGCTGCCTGCTTGAGTTTGGCTATTGCACTGCGTATCTCCTTGTCTGTGTAGCCACGACGAACGAGATATGCCGAAAGATACTCCTCCTCGACATTACTGTTGCCCTCTCGCTTCTCCCAATTGCCGAGATAAGCGTACTCCAATGCACTCTTAAAAAGCCCTATCAATCTATTTTGCGTAACACGCTCCTTTGCCCCGATGTTTGTGTCCATAATTCTTTTTATATTTTATATTAGTGCACAAATAAAACCAATAGTTGTAATAATAGATTCTAATATTACCTCTAATGAATTTAGAGTTATTGAGTTTCGTTCTTTATTTAACTCTTCAATCTGCACAAGATTGAGATTTTTAATATTCGCTCGTTGCCGATTTTGCTCCATCATTTTCCAATCAATATATATTAACCTTCCAACGCAGAAAACAGGGATTAGCAACCACCATACAGATATGCGAATAGATGGAATGGCTATAAGAGAAATATACCCTGCAAGAAAAAATAATTGATAGGCAAATAGTTTGTCGTGTATTCTGTCAAAATATTTTACTATTTCTCCCTTTGCTCTTTCTGCCTCGTTGTCAAAACGCTTGAATATATCTTCGCAATCTCTGAGTATCTCATCTACCTCTTGTTCTGCCATATCCTATTCTGTTTTTAATCTTATTTGTCCGGTGAGGAGTTTTTGCATCATACCCGATTTTAGGAGGCGGTACTTGTCGCGCTGGGCTTCAAGGTCGGTTATCTCCTTATCCATATCACTCAATACAGTCGCAATTGCTCGTTGCTCCTTAATGTCGCTCGGTAATTTAACCATAAAGTCTTGCACGATTTGTTTGCTTAAATTACTTTGCGTGCCTGTTTGTCCCATATCTTTCACATCTTCTTCTATAAAAGAAAGATAGTAATATAGATATTCTGGGTTGATTCTACATTTCGGAGTAATACCGAGTATCGCCTGACTACAAGATAATTCTATATTGGCAATGCTACATTTGCCCAATGAAGCATACATTGCATACATAATTGTTCCTGCTGGGAACATTCTAGCAGAACTATTATTGAGTCCTTTTTCTGTAATCGTTTTTTCAGTTTTATTTATATATTTCCCTGCCTCTGTAATGTCGCTAATTGAGAGGAATGGGATATGTCCATTGTAATATTCTGGGACTGACGATGTAGGAGTGCCTCCACTATTCATAGTTGCCCAATCTCCTAGGCGAATAGTTTCCCACTCATCGGTGAAGCCGGGGAGGCGTTTTTTGCCGGTGAGGAGTTGCTGCATAGCGCCTTGTTTGAGGAGTCGTTTCTTTGCGATTTTCTTATCCAATGCCGCAATCAACCCATCCACATCACTCAACGCCTCCGCAATCGCCCTCTGCTCCGCAATAGGAGGAATATTTATAGAAATTGTTTTTATTGCTTCACTTGTGATGTGCACAACTGCATCGCCTTGTCCTTTTGTTGCTTTTTGTTTAGTAACATACGGAGCATTGGATGCATAACCTATATATTTAGCATCGCATAATTTTGAATTTGTAGAGAGTATGATTATATCTCCACCCGCATATGCCTCACAAGAATTAACGAAAGCAGCACTTTTACCAATCTCCTCCTTCGTTTCGCCTGATGCAGCAAATAGAACATCCCCATATTGTAGTAGTTTTGCTTTTGATGCTACTGTTTTAGAAATGTAAGAGTTATAAGCCTTAATATAATCATTGTGATGAGTATATAGCTCTCCGTATCTAATACAAGGAATATTTCCTGTATTAGATTCTGCACGAGAGACACCTGAACCTTTGGAGAACGTGCCAAGTTCATCAAAGGTCATTATCTCCCAATCTTCGGGTATTATCCCTAACTCGGTCTGCTTATATCTTTGTGGTATCATTATTTATACTCTTCAATTATTCTTTGAATAACAGACTTTTGTAGTGCCTGCTGCAACAAATTTGACATATTGATTAACTTAATGCGCTGATTAAACAGGAATAGACCCAATTCAACCAACAGTTTTGCAACAAGTTCATCAATAAATGAAGATGTTGCAACACTAACGCCTTCAAAATCAAGTACCGCTATTTGAGATTTTGCACTTATCAAGTTTATAATCTCGTTCTTTAAGCGTAATGCCGAATCACGAGTGCCAGTACCTTCGGCTAATTCGGCGATCTTAAACACAAGCTCACCACGTTCATTCTCAAGGTTTTCGGAATATAAATTAGTAAACTCAAAAGTCTTACCTTGAAAAGTTAAGACCTTTTCGATGGATATATCACGAGAATAGTCTAATTGGAAATCTACAGTGGTGCTGAAATTCTGATTGGTTGGGTGCTGATGTTTCCCCTCCCTTATTGTCCCATGACCGTCAACATATTCGTACGAGTCTCGACCAGAAGTAATTACCAATCTGCCATTCCCTTCTTTTACAAGGGAAAATAAGCCATTCATTCCGTTGCCTTGTCCGACTCTCTTATCCCTTGTTACACCAGCTTTAATACACATTGTTAACGCATCTGCGTTTTTACGAGGGGCGTGTATTGAGTCTTTCAATGATTTATATATTCCAATACCAGCATCATATATTGTGAATGCGACATGTTTGGACGTTTTGTGAAGCTGTCCCATAATAAAGCCACAAGGAGATTCAGAGTGATTTAGCACATTATCCATAATCTCGTTAATTGACCACTCTATACCTTCAAGTACGCCTGGTGCAAAGGTGTCCATTCTGCGCAGTTCATTTACAATAGCCGTTTGAATCTCATACACATCACTTCCGTTTTGAAACTTCCATATCTTATTTAGAGCATGAGATAAATTTTCTTTGTGCGTAGGCAATTCGTATGGTGTTAGAATTGCTTGTAAATTAGCATCATAACTTTTGCCTTCAATAGATAGTTTTTTCTCTCTTCTAAAAAACTCAATCAATCCACAAATAGGGACTACTGCATTTGGATATACGCCTTGTATTGACTTGTCAAATGCGATAGTGAAGTCCTCATATTTAGCTTTTTTGTAGCCATGATGCATCGCTGCAATAAACTGATTTACGCTATCTGCATTTTGCAATGATGCGATAGTAATAACATTATCATTGCGCGTAACATAATTATTATCAAACCAGCCCATAATTTTCAATTTTAATATCCCATTTGTTTGAGGTGTGCGGTAACTTTTGCCTCCAAATCGGCAATCTCGGCATCAATCTCGGGGAGGGTTTGTGCATAACGCTCGGCGAGAGCTGACACCTTTGAGGTGAGTTGCTGGCTGATGCGCTGCATTTCGCCATCGAGGCGTGCAGAGAGTGATGCAAACCACTTCTTCTCAACCACCAATCGTTTGATATCCTCCTCCGAAAGGTCGGCATACTTAACCATCAGAGCTGTAAGCAAATCATACTTGCGCTCCTTGATAAGTTTCTTGTTGATTGAGATATCACCTTTGAGAGTAAGATACTTTTGTAGTACAGCAAATTCCTCAGTATCCGATTTTTTGTCGAGTGCCTTGATGCGCTTCTTGATATTGCCGTCGTTCATCTTGCCATCTGGGAAGTTATCCTCATCGAGATAGTTCTCAGCCTGCTCCTCGATAATTTCGGCGAGTTGCGCCTCGTTCTGTGCAAGCAACTCCTCGGCTGCAACGATAAGATTGCGCTTGTCAGCAAAATACTCATCAACAACGATAGGCACAGGGAGTAGGTCGCAAACAATATCCTCGGGAGTGGCAGCCTTCTTCTCCTTTTTCTTGTCGTCGCTCTTTTTAGATGCGGGTTGTGGAGTATAGAGTTGCACAACCCAACCACCAGACGAGATCATATAGCAGTCATCCTGCATAGCCTCACCCCAATAGTTCATCAGACAGTCATAGACATCGTAAGCATCGACAAGCGACTTGTCAGCTCCGAAAATTTCCAACAGCGAGTTCCCGAGTTGCTCGATTAGCGTTTTGGGGGCAAAGCCCTGAACGAGAGAATTGAGCTCTTCAAGATGCTTGTCACACCAATCGGCGAAACTGCGCTTAAACACCTCGCTCTGTTTTTGGAAATCGGCATTGGCTGAAACAGTGTCACGGATGGTATCTTGTTCACAGTTGAGCGAATAGTAACCTTCGCGCATAGGATGTTCCGAGAAGAGGTCGCTACACAATGATGGGCATACATCCCAATATGTCGCAAGTTGGTCGATATCGTGCTTGGGTAGACCTCCATAGAGGTGCGCATCAATATCTTGCAATATCTCGGTGTCGGGAGCAGAAACATAGCGAGGGATATTGAGGTTGTAGTCGTTACGCTCAATCTCCTCCATAGGCACAAAGCGAGCGAAGTGAGGAACATCGCGCTGCGATTGCCATACATCGACAATGCGGCGAATATCCTGCTCGCGCAGGCGGTTTTTGGCTCCATCTTTAATGTAACCACTCTTGGCGTCAATCATAAAGACACCCTTACGACCTGCAGCCTCCGACTTCTCGATGATAATGATGCAAGCGGGGATTCCAGTGCCGAAGAATAAGTTGGTTGGGAGACCGATGATGCCCTTAATATATCGCTTCTCGGCAACGAGATATTTACGAATTTGTGCTTCAGCATTGCCTCGGAACAGTACTCCGTGAGGCAAGATGCAAGCTGCGCAACCTGTCTGTTTCAATGAGCGAACGATGTGAAGC
>JAZLBP010000003.1:0-67114 GCA_045613745.1 Rikenellaceae bacterium
GGTTCGAATCCTTCCTGGACAACTATGCGTGTGTAGATAATATGCTTGTTAAGTGAGTGTGTTATCTATTTTTGTTTATAACATAAAACTCTTGCAAAATGGATGTAATAAAGCACGATGAGGCGCAGTGTCGCTTTGAGATTATTGTGGATGGATACACGGCTTATGTTAAGTATCGTATTGTCGACCATTCGTTGGATGTAGTGAGTACTGTAGTGCCCCGTGAGATAGGTGGCCGAGGTATAGCCGCACGTTTGGTTGAGGAGGCTTATCGTTATGCCGAGGCGAGTGGATACGGATGCAAGGCTACGTGTTCCTATGCCGTAGCATGGCTTCAACGTGCTAAGTAATCGTGTGAGTTGGAGGATATTAAAAAAATACAAAGCCGCAATGGAGTGTTGCTCTCATTGCGGCTTTATTTATAGGTATCCTATTGAGGATTATTTCTTGTTCTCCTTGATCCAATTGCGAGCGTTCACAAATGCCTCAATCCAGGGAGTTACCTCGTCGCTGAGACGACGCTCGGCGGGATAGTAAGCACATTGCCAGGGGAAGATGGCGCGCTCCAAGTGGGGCATCATAGCCAAGTGACGACCATCGGCCGAGCAAACACCCGCAGTGTCGAATTGACTGCCGTTGGGGTTAGCGGGATAGCCGTGGTAGTTATATTTCAGAGCGATGTTGTATTTACTTTCCTCGTAGGGGAACGAGAATTTGCCCTCGCCGTGAGCAATCCATACACCAAGGCTCGAACCACTCAACGAGCTGAGCATTACAGAGTTGCTAGGCTCAACGCTTACACCTACGAAGCCCGACTCAAATTTGTGGCTGTCGTTGTGGAGCATTTTGGGTTTGAGAGCATCAGCAGGAGTAATCAGACCAAGCTCAATCATCAGCTGACAACCATTACATACACCCAGCGACAGAGTATCGGGACGTGCGTAGAAGTTATCTAGTGCGGCCTTGGCCTTCTCATTGAATAGGAACGAACCAGCCCAACCTTTGGCCGAGCCAAGTACGTCCGAGTTCGAGAAACCACCCACGAACACAATCATATTTACATCTTCCAGAGTCTCGCGGCCAGCGATAAGGTCGGTCATCTGAACATCCTTAACATCCATTCCTGCGAGGTACATACACCAAGCCATCTCGCGGTCACCGTTCACACCCTTCTCGCGGATGATTGCGGCTTTAACACCACTTGCAGTGCGACGTTTGGGGTCGATACCCGAGCCTGCGTAGCTACCAGTAAAGCCCTCGGGGAATTTGTAGTTCAGGGGTTGCGACTTGTAGTTTGCATAACGCTCGGCAGCCTTCTCGGTTCCGCTTTGACGGCGGTCGAGCAGGTACGAGGTCTTGAACCACTCGTCACGCAGAGCGTCAACCAACAGCTCGAACTCAACGCCCGAAGCCGCAACATTGAACTTGCGATCCAAAGTCACTTGACCGATCACTTGTGCGTCAACGCCCATAGCAGCGAGCTCTTGTTTGATGCTCTCGCCACAAGTTACTTGCAGTACCAACGAGGGACGCTCGCTGAACAGCAACTTAACGATATCGCTCTCGCCCAAGCAGTCGAGCGACAGATTCATACCGGTTTTGTTATTGGTATAGCACATCTCCAACAGAGCGGTTACCAAACCACCAGCCGAGATATCGTGACCTGCCATAACTTTACCCTCGGCAACGAGTTTTTGAACAGCCTCAAATGCGATTGCAAAGTATTTAGCATCATCGATGGTGGGAGTGTCGGCACCCACAGCGCCAGTCATTTGAGCGAAGCTGCTACCACCCAGCGAGAACGCGCTGCGGCTCATATCCACATACACGATGTCGCTTGCTTGTTGTTTCAGCGCGGCCTTAACGCATTTCTTGACATCCGAAACCTCGCCAGCAGCGGTGATGATAACGGTACCGGGAGCAATCACGCTCTCGCCGTTTTTGTATTTTTGGGTCATCGACAGCGAGTCCTTACCTGTGGGGATGTTGATACCCAGTTCGAGAGCAAACTTCTCGGCACCGGCAACAGCTTTGTACAGACGTGCGTCCTCGCCTTCGTTCTTACAAGGCCACATCCAGTTTGCGCTGAGCGACACACCTTTCAGGCCGTGCTCCATAGGAGCCAACACGATGTTGGTCAGCGACTCAGCAATACTCAGCACCGAACCTTGGTCGGGCGAAATCATTGCCGACACGGGTGCGTGACCAATCGAAGTTGCGATACCCTTCTCGCCTTGGTAGTCGAGAGCAACGGCTGCGTAGTCGTTGATAGGAACTTGGATTTCACCAGCGGTTTGTTGGATAGCAATCTTACCTGTAACCGAACGGTCAACCTTGTTGGTCAGCCAATCCTTACAAGCAACACTCTCCATACGCATAATGTCGTTTACATACTCAACCACTTGGCCTTTGTTGTACTCGACGTCTGCATACGAAGTTTCAACGGTTTTGTCCTCGATGATGGTTTGAGGAGTTTTACCAAACATATCCTCCAATTGCAGGTCGATAGGTTTTTGACCATCGGCTTGTTTGAAGGTAAACTGCATATCGCCTGTGGTCTCGCCCACTACATACATAGGAGCGCGCTCACGCTCGGCGATACGGCGGATATAGTCAACGTATTTCTCTTTGACAACCAGACCCATACGCTCTTGCGACTCATTACCGATAATCTCGCGTGCCGACAGGGTTTTATCACCAATGGGGAGTTTATCCATCTCGATGGTACCACCGGTTGCCTCAACCAGCTCGCTCAAACAGTTCAAGTGACCGCCAGCACCGTGGTCGTGAATCGAAATGATGGGATTCTCCTCTGCCTCGCTCACCGCACGGATAGCGTTGTAAACACGTTTTTGCATCTCGGGGTTCGAACGTTGAACAGCATTCAGTTCAATCTCGCCAGCGTACTCACCGGTTGCAACACTCGACACAGCGCCACCACCCATACCGATGCGATAGTTGTCACCACCGAGCAACACGATTTTGTCGCCTGCCTCGGGCTCCTCTTTGAGGCTATCCTCTTTGCGGCCGTAGCCAACGCCACCTGCCATCATAATAACCTTGTCGTAGCCGTAGGTCTTCTCATTCTCCTTGTGCTCGAAGGTCAGCAGCGAACCGCAAATCAGGGGTTGACCGAATTTGTTACCGAAGTCACTTGCACCGTTCGAAGCCTTGATAAGGATATCCTCGGGAGTTTGGTACAGCCACTCACGCTCATCCACACGGTTCTCCCAACCTCTCTCATCGTCGATACGGGGATACGAAGTCATATAAATAGCAGTACCTGCGATGGGGAATGCACCCTTACCACCTGCGATGCGGTCACGAATCTCGCCACCAGTACCGGTAGCAGCGCCATTGAAAGGCTCTACGGTTGTAGGGAAGTTGTGAGTCTCGGCCTTAATCGAAATAACACTCTCGAAATCCTTAACGTCAAACCAATCGGGTTTATCACCGCTCTTGGGAGCAAATTGCTCGACAGTCGAACCTTGCAAGAATGCGCAGTTATCCTTATAAGCCGAGGTAACGTAGTTGGGGTTTTGTTTGGTGGTATTTTTAATCATACCAAACAACGAGTTCTCTTTCTCCTGGCCATCGATAATAAACTTACCGCCGAAGATTTTGTGACGGCAGTGCTCCGAGTTCACTTGCGAGAAACCGAACACCTCGCTATCGGTAAGACCACGACCCAACTTGGCAGCAACGCTCTTCAAGTAGTCAATCTCGGTGGGGCTGAGTGCCAGACCCTCCTGACGGTTATATGCCTCCAAGTCATCGATAAACACGATAGGCTCGGGTTTGATGTCTATCTTAAACAAATCATTATCCAGCACCGAGTAGTGGCGATTCAACATAGGGTCAAATTTGGCACCCTCGGTTTCGGGGATATACTCCTCGATACGGCTAACGCCCTCGATACCCATATTTTGGGTAATCTCAACAGCATTAGTGCTCCAAGGGGTAATCATCTCCTTACGAGGACCTATGAATTTACCCTCCATACGGTCGCCCTCAACGCGTTTAGCGCCGTCAAGCAACCATTCGAGTTTGACGTTGTCCTCACTCGTAAGTTGATGGTTACATTCAACAGCGTAAATCACTGTTTGTTTGTCAAATAAGAATATCATAGTATTACTTGTTAGATTTTTCGTATCCGCTTATGTGGCTTTTAATTTGTTCGATAATCTGCTCGTCACCCAACGGGGTACACTCCACAACCAACGATGCTTGCGAGTAGAAGGGCTCGCGCTCAGGCAGGTTGCGATTGATGTATTCAAGCAGTTGTTCGTCGTTCATACCTCTGATGGCGGGTCGTTTCCAACGTCCGTGCTCACTGATGCGGCCGACGATATTCTCGGGTTTGCGCTTCAAATAGATTGTAGGGCCTATGCTTCTCATAACCTCGATATTATTACCCTTGCAGGCCATACCACCTCCTGTCGAAACCACCAGGTTGTCTTTGCAATCGGCCAACCACTCCAACACCATTCTCTCGCGACTGCGAAACCAAGCCTCGCCTTTGGTGGCGAAAATATCAGCAACGGTCATACCTGCTGCCTGCTCTATGACTTGATCGCTATCCATCAGTCGATAGCCAAGTGCGGGGGCGAGTTTGCGACCGAGTTTACTCTTGCCACAACCCATATATCCGATTAAGAACACAACCATAGCGCGCTCTACCCTACTCTAAAACAAATTAAGTTGCTCTGCGTGAGGGTTCAGGCTATCGTCACCATCGTCATCTCCCTCGCTTACGATTTCAACCACCGAATCACCCTCAACGCGAATGGTGGTCATAGGTTCATCGCCTTGTACATCATCCCCTTCGATCTCTTCTTCAGCAGATTGCGGAGTCTCGGGCTCGGGCTTAACACCCACCAAGAACTCGACAGAAGCAACCTCAAAGGTTGTAAGGCGTTTACCTTTGGCGCGATGGCTCTTAACACCTACAAACTCCTCGGGGTCGATCATCTCCTCGGGACGTGTAGCATTTGCGCCACCGAATGTCACCTTAATAACACTACGCGAATCGCACACCACAAGCTTCAGCACGCTATCATCCTCAACGAACTGTTGCATCTTCTCGTTCACCTCGGGTTGGAAGCGTTTCAGGTAGTAGTATTTTTGCGAGTTGTCGTAGTAAACCGCATCAACCACAATGCTCGAATCGTGTTTCATCACAATCAGAGTGTCCTCGGGGAAGTGGTGACCCAAATCGAAGTCAGTCACATAGTATTTGCCCGATGTAATGACAAGCAGTTTGTCGCCACCCTTGAACTCACCAAGAGGACGTCCGTGACCTTCGTTGTTGAGTCGGCGGATCTCGTCATCATACCAGATATGCTCGCCACTGAGAGTACTTGTACCCTTCTGTTTGAGCACAATCTTGCTTATGCCGTAACGCGAGAATAGGTTACCCTGACTTTGGCGTCCCTTGATAGCAATGCTTGCGAAGTCCAGCTCGGTGATAACCTTTTTCAGACGGGGACGGGGGCGGAAGTAAACCTTCAACACCTCGGCCTCGCCGTTGTGGTTAACACTCATATAGAGGATTTCGCTACCCGCAGTACCTTTGGTCAAGTTGTACACCTTGTCGCGGGTAATGCTGGTGATAGCGCAACGTTTCATCATAATGGGGCCGTTCTTGCCGTCACGATACAATATATTATATATAGTACGTTCGTCACCACGTTTAAACACACCGATATAGTGAATATTCTTGGCGAAGAAATCCTTCTCGGCAACCTTGCGGATGGTGTACTCACCATTCTTGCAGATTACGATAATATCGTCGATATCCGAGCAATCGCAAACCAGCTCGGCATCCTTCATACCCTTACCGATACCAAAGAAGCCCTCGGCGCGGTCAACATACAGTTTGGCATTATTGACTGCCACCTTCACCGCGTCAATCGAATCGAACGAACGAATTTCGGTGCGACGGTCGCGACCCTTGCCATACTTCTCCTTGATGTGGGTATAGTAGTCGATGGTGTAATCCACAATGTGCTCGATATTGTAGCGCACTTGTTTCTCCTCGGCTTCGATAGCGCGGATTTGCTCGTCAGCCTTGTCGGCATTGTAGCGAGAGATGCGAATGAAAGGCAACTCTGTCAGGCGAATAATATCCTGCTCCGAAACGGGACGGCGCAACAACTTTTTGAAAGGTTCCAAACCCTCGTCCACAGCCGAATAGGCCGACTCCTTGGTCTTGCAACCCTCGATACATTGGTATATCTTGTTTTGAATAAAGATACGCTCCAAACTTGTCATATGCCAAGCATCGGCAAGTTCATCCAAGCGAATCTCCAACTCGCGTTTGAGCAGACCTTTGGTGTGGTCGGCACTATAACGCAAGATTTGGCTCACGCCCATAAAGTGGGGTTTCTCTTGGTAAACCACGCACGAGTTGGGCGAAATCGAGGTTTCGCAATCGGTGAAGGCATACAGAGCGTCGATGGTCTTGTCGCTCGACTCGTCATTGCTTACATGGACAATAATCTCGACATTAGCCGCCGTATTATCATCCACCTTCTTGATTTTGATTTTGCCTTTCTCGTTGGCTTTGAGAATCGACTCCTTGATACCCTCGGTGGTTGTACCATAAGGAATTTCAGTAATAGCAAGTGTACGTTTGTCGATTTTCGAAATTTTGGCACGCACCTTCACTGCGCCACCACGCAAGCCGTCGTTATATTTCGACACGTCGATATAGCCACCAGTGGGGAAGTCGGGATAGAGCTCGAAATCCTCGCCACGCAGGTGTGCGATACACGCATCCAGCAGTTCGTTGAAGTTGTGAGGCAGAATCTTCGAGGCCAAACCTACCGCAATACCCTCGGCACCTTGCGCCAGCACCAGCGGAAATTTCACGGGCAGAGTCACAGGCTCCTCGTTTCGGCCATCATACGACATCATCCACGCAGTGGTCTTGGGATTGAACACAACCTCCAAAGCGAATTTCGACAAGCGCGCCTCGATATAACGAGGAGCAGCGGCATCGTCACCTGTAAGGATGTTACCCCAGTTACCCTGACACTCAATAAGCAGGTCCTTCTGTCCCAACTGCACAAGCGCGTCGCCAATCGAAGCATCGCCGTGGGGGTGGAACTGCATAGTGTGACCCACGATGTTTGCCACCTTATTGAAACGTCCGTCATCTAGTCGGCGCATCGAGTGCATAATGCGTCGTTGCACAGGTTTGAAACCATCCTCCAAGTGGGGAACGGCACGCTCCAAGATAACATACGATGCGTAGTCAATCCACCAATTCTTGAACTGACCCGCAAGTTGAGTCACCTTACCGCCATCGTGAGTAAAGCGGTCGTATTTCGAAGGTTTACGCTCCGAGGCCTGCTCCGCTGCGGGCGCACTCTCCACAGTGCCCTCGGTTGCAGGTGTTTGCTCGGTCATCTCCTCAATATTTTGTATCTCTTTGTCCATAAATCAGCCTTAAATCAAGTCTTCAACATAGTCGTTCTCCACACGCAGATTGTCGATAATGAAATCGCGGCGGTCGGGAGTATTGGTACCCATATAGAACTCCAACATCTCGTGGATAGTATCTTCCTTCGACAGGCGCACCTTATCCAAGCGGATGTTATCGCCAATAAATCCTCGGAACTCATCGGGCGAAATCTCACCCAAACCTTTGAATCGGGTGATTTCGGGATTCTTGCCCAACTTGGCAATAGCCTTTTGGCGCTCCTCCTCGCTGTAACAATAGATTGTCTCCTTCTTGTTGCGCACACGGAAAAGCGGAGTTTGCAACACATACAAGTGACCCTTGCGAATCACATCGGGGAAGAACTGCAAGAAGAAGGTCAACATCAGCAGACGGATGTGCATACCGTCCACATCGGCATCGGTTGCAATCACAATCTTGTTGTAGCGCAGGTTCTCGATATCCTCCTCGATGTTGAGAGCCGCCTGCAACAGATTGAACTCCTCGTTGTCGTACACAACCTTTTTGCTGTGGCCGAAACTATTGAATGGCTTACCACGCAACGAGAACACCGCCTGAGTCAGCACATCGCGGCTCTTGGTAATCGAGCCACTCGCCGAGTTACCCTCGGTGATAAACAACATTGTCTTTTGAGCCAAGTCGCTCTTATCATTGCGGTGAATTTTACAATCACGCAGTTTCTTGTTATTCAGGCTCACCTTCTTTGCAATCTCGCGCGCCTTTTTCTGTACGCCCGAAATAGCCTTACGCTCCTTCTCATTCTCGGCAATCTTGCGACCCAGAATCTCGGCAGTCGTGGGATTCTTGTGCAGATAGTTGTCGAGGTGCTCGGCCATAAAATCCACGATGTAGTTACGCAGCGACACACCCGGCTCTATCTCCTTGCTACCAAGTTTGATTTTGGTTTGCGACTCAAACACGGGGTCGGTAACCTTGACAGCCACAGCCGCGATGATTGAGGTGCGGATATCCGATGCGTCGTAGTCCTTGCGATAGAACTCCTTGATGGTTTTAGTCAGCGCCTCGCGGAAAGCCGCTTGGTGAGTACCACCTTGAGGAGTATATTGTCCGTTCACAAACGAGAAGTAGGTCTCGCCATAGCTTGTGCCGTGAGTCAACACAACCTCGATATCCTTACCCGAAAGGTGGATGGGAGTGTACAGAGGCTCCTCGCCCATACTCTCGTTCACCAAGTCGAGCAGACCATTCTTCGACACATACGACACGCCGTTGAACTTGATAGTCAAACCCGCATTGAGGTAAGTATAGTTTTTGATGAGTTGTTCAACGAAGTCCAGATTGTAGTAGTACTCGCCAAACACCTCTTTATCGACCTTGTAGCTAATGCGTGTGCCGTTCTTTTCGCCGACACCGCTCTCCCATTGGTCGCTTTGTTCGATACCCTGAGCAAACGACACAGTGTGTGCCTCGCCATCGCGCACCGAACGCGCCGAGAACTCGCTCGACAGCATATTCACCGCTTTGACACCCACACCATTCAAACCAACGGTTTTCTTGAACGCCGAGCCTTCGCCATACTTTGCACCCGTATTCATCTCGCTCACGGCCTTCGCCAGCGCATTAAGCGGAATACCACGTCCATAGTCGCGCACCGTAACCACATCCTCCTCGATGGTGATTTCGATTTGTTTACCAAAGCCCATAACGAACTCGTCGATACAGTTATCCACCACCTCTTTGATGAGCACGTAGATACCGTCATCGGATTGCGAGCCGTCGCCAAGTTTGCCGATATACATACCGGGACGGCGACGAATATGCTCACGCGGGCTAAGCGTGATGATATCGTCGTCAGTGTAGTTGTTGATTTGAATTTGTTGTTGACTCATATTTTGTTATTTCTCTCTTTTTTTCGTCGTTTCGGCAGTAAAGCTACTCTCACCCACTGCCACTTTGCGTCAGCCTACTTGCGCGAGGCTTTGATTTGGTTGTCGAGTTCCTCTTTTGCAGCAATCATTCTGTCGCGAGTACTATCCATCAGCTCTTTGAGTTCGGTTGCAGCAACCTCTTCGGCCGAGATGGGGGCAAGCACCTTGATACCCAAATCGTGTTTCCAACGGAAGTAGAACGATTTACGGATAGTTTGGCGAGTACCACTCAACACAATGGGTAGAATACCCACGCCCGCACTCTTTGCAAGGCTGAACGCACCGGTCTTGAAGTTTGCAATCTGGTCATCCTTGGAGCGAGTACCCTCGGGAAACATCGCCACACACACGCCACGGTCGAGCCACATCTTGCCTTTCTCCATCACCAACAGTGCGCCTTTCTTGGTACCGCGGTCAACGAGAATGTCGCCGTGCATAGCAATCATCTGTCCGAAGAAGGGCATACGTTTCAGCTCCTTTTTGGCGACCCAGCGGAAGTTGAGTCCCACGAAATAGAGATACGGAACATCAATCATCGAGCAGTGGTTCACCACAATCACCCAAGGTTTAGTCTTGTCGATATTCTCAAAACCCAGGTGATGCTTGCGCCAACCCAAGGGCATACGGAAAAACGAAGTTGCAAAAGCTCGCGACACTTCGTGAATAATTTTGCGAGCAGGATCAAAAGGCACTGTCATAACCCACAAAATGGCTGTAACTACCACCATCAGAGCCACAAACACCAGCCAAAACAGGTCATAAAAAATTGAAATCATAGCAGTTCTCTCTAAAAATTTTACAATTTTAGTTATTTTAAATGAATTCACACGCGCATAAGCACTATTTTTTATTAACATTTAATCAAAAATAACTACCTTTGGCCCGTCAAACCATAAAATTTCAATGATGAAAAAAGCGTATGTATTCCCCGGACAAGGGGCACAATTCCCCGGAATGGGACGCGACCTTTACGAAAGTTCGCAGGTGGCGAAAGAGATGTTTGAGAGAGCGAACGAGGTACTCGGATTCCGCATCACCGACATTATGTTTGGCGAGGATGCCGAGGCATTGAAACAAACCGCCGTAACCCAACCCGCAGTATTCCTGCACTCGGTGATTATGGCCAAGGTTTTGGGCGAGGAGTTTGCCCCCGAAATGGTTGCTGGCCACTCACTTGGCGAGTTCTCGGCACTGGTAACAACTGGTGCGCTGTCGTTCGAGGATGGCCTTTCGCTTGTAGCAAAACGTGCCGCAGCAATGCAAAAGGCTTGCGAGGCTGCGCCCTCGACTATGGCCGCAGTTCTTGGTTTGGAGGATAGTGTGGTTGAGCAAGCGTGCGCCGAGATTGACGGCGTGGTGGTTGCTGCCAACTACAACTGCCCCGGTCAGCTTGTAATTTCGGGTACTATCGAAGCGGTTGACGCTGCGTGTGCAAAACTCAAAGAGCTGGGTGCACGTCGCGCTCTGCGTCTGCCCGTGGGTGGTGCTTTCCACTCGCCGCTGATGGAGCCCGCACGCATCGAGTTGAGCGAGGCTATCGAGCAAGCCGAGTTCACTACACCCCGCTGCCCCGTTTACCAAAATGTGGACGCCAAACCCTACACCGACCCCGCACAAATCAAACAAAACTTGGTGGCTCAACTCACCTCGCCCGTGCGTTGGACCTACTGCGTTCAGAATATGATTGCCGACGGCGCAACCGACTTCACAGAGCTTGGCCCCGGCAAAGTATTGCAAGGTCTTATCACCAAGATTAACAAAGAAGTAACAGCCGTATCTAAAGAAACTCTTTAAGCACTGACTTCCACTTCTATTCTGGCAGGCTTGACCACTGGTCGGGCCTGCCTAATTTATATACCCAACACAACAAACATTATATTATTCGAAATACAACACCCATTGAGTGTTGTTCGTTAGCGAAAAGATTTTTATATTTGTGGTGTCAGGCAAATAGTCTGGCGTTACATACTGAAAGTGTTTTCGCAGTCCTTGTTGAAAATGTGGCAATTTTCTATGAATCTAAGGATAACGAACAGCACTCATTCCTTGTATATGTATGTGAACATAGGCACACTCTGTGCCTGTGCCTCACACTATACGAGTGTGGGGCATTGTATCGTTTATTTAGATTCGGGTTCGCCACAACCTTCAACAGATAGACGAAATTCATCTCCACACTTTCTTTTTTTTAATTAACCCACCATAGAGGAGGTGATATGGTAATTTAATTTTGATTCAAAAATTAACTCAAAATTATAATTACTATGAAAAAGTTATTATTCATCGCCCCTTTGCTACTGGGGTTTGTTCTGACATCGTGTTATGATGAGGACATTGAGAAAATCAACAACAGATTAGATATTCTTGAGAATACTGCAATAGCAACAATCAATCAGCAGATAGCTTCTATTGACAATTCAATTTTATTGCTTGGCAAGACCGATAAAGAGTTGAGCGAATACATTGAAGCTCTGGAAGCGGATGCAGAAAATTTAAATTCGCAACTCAACACCACCAATACCAAGATTAATGATGTCAAGACCGAAATTTCAGAAACCATTTCTACAGAGAAAGCAAATATCCTTGCTGAACTGGAGTCTTTCCGTGCAAGTGTTAATAGTCAGTTAAGCGCGGTAAATACCACTCTGGAAACTCTGAAAGCAAAGGATGCGGAACTGACACAACAAATTGCAGACCTCAATAAGTACGTTGCATCTGAACTTAAGAACACCAAGGATTGGACTACGGCAACTTTTGCAACACTCGAACAATATGAGGTTGTAACTACCACCATTGCAACCATTGAGGGACAAATCAAGGGACTCAATGAGAGTCTTGTTTCTCTTGAAAACCGCATCAATGACAAAATTGCCAAAGATATTGCCGCCGCAAGTGCTACCCTTTCTGCTGATATTAAAACAGCTATTGAGGAAGTGACAACGGCCTATACTTCTGCTATTGCTGATGCTAAAACAGAAATTACAGAAGCATACACATCTTCGTTGCAATCGTCTATTTCTACACTTGAAACCTCGATGAAGGGTTGGGTTAATGATAAACTTACCGCATATTCAACCATTCTTGAAACAGAAGCTAAAATTGCAACCTTGCAAGGTGAGATGGATGGCAAGTTAGCTGCTCAGAAAGTCTATTTGGAAACTCTTGTAAATGCACTTTCTGCCAATGTGACTACAGATGTTGCTGCGTTAAGGAAACAAATTGAGAATATCAATGAGCTGATTGCCCAAAAAGACCAAGAGATTGCGGAACTGCACGAACTTCTTGACACTCAAAAGGACGAAATAACTCAAGCGTACCAAAATGCCATTGAGGGTGCTATTGCTACTTCTGAAGGTAAAATGAGTAAGTTGCTGGCGGATGAAATCAATGCTATTAACAAGCGTATTGACCAATCTGATGTTGCTGTCATTGAAGCTTTTGTTGTCGAATACAAAGGTCGTATGGAAACTGCGGAATCAGACATTGCTAAACTCAAATCTGAAGTACTCCAACTGCAAGCAATAACCGAAAAACTTTTGGCACGAATCCAATCAATTACCTACATTCCCCAATATGCAGACGGAATGGCAACTATTGATTACCACACCAAACGTGGTACTCTTGATTTTCAGATTTCGCCCAAGAGTGTAATCACGGAATTAGCAAATGTCTGGAGAACGGCACTTACTTTTAAGGCTGTCCAAACCCAAACTCGCGCGGTGAACTTTATCAACCTTCCCATCACCTCCTTTGAGGCAGATGCCGACAACGGTACTATCACCATTGAGGTGGATGGAACAAACCTTGGTGATGATTTCTTTGTGGAACAGACAACTGCAAGCGCTACTCTTGAAGTGTCTGATGGTAATAGCTGTATTAATTCAAACTACACAAATCTGACTCCCAACTTTATTATTAAGTTTGAAGATAAGGAGGTGGAGCGTATTTGTGTTGTAAATTGGGATACTGATGGCGATTTGAAGTTGTCTTATGATGAAGCTGCGGCAGTAACAACCATTGAAGGTGTTTTTTCCTACCGTAACAACAATGGCAATAGTGTTTATAATTGGACGTCTGAAATGGTAATGTTTAATGAGTTGAGATACTTTAAAAGTTTAACAAGTATACAACCTTATGCATTTTGTGGTTGTGAGCAGTTACTTTCCATTTCACTACCTGATAATATTGAATCAATAGAACAATGTGCTTTTAAGGATTGTTCAAGTATGGTGGATATTGTTATCCCAGATAATGTCACATCAATTGGAGATTCCGCATTTCGTGGCTGTTCTAATTTATCATACGCATATATACCAAATAGCGTAACCTCAATTGGCGGTTCCGCTTTCTCGAAGTGCTTATGTTTGTCTAACATTACTATTCCAGACAATGTCATCTCAATTGGCAGTTCTGCTTTTAGTTATTGTAGCGGTTTGACAAATGTACGTTTATCTAACAATATAAATTCTTTAGAAAACAGTATTTTTTCTGATTGTACGAGCCTTAAAGAACTCGTTATTCCTGATAATGTATATATAATAAAATACGGCGCATTGCAAGGTTGCACAAATTTATCAAAAGTTGTTATTGGTTCAGGTATTAAAACAATTGAGGATGCCGCATTAAAGAATAGTGGAATAGTTAATGTTTATTGTAAGGCAAAGGAAGCTCCCGCTGTTTATTATAAAGGTACGGCTTCATATGCACCTGAAGCTTGCTCTATACCTTTAAGTTCTAACCTAAAGATATATGTTCCGAGGGATTCCTACGATATCTATAAATCACTTGGGTCATGTATAAGTGGGTCTACTACACAAAAAAATTGGTATATGTATAGGTCATATTTAGTACCTTATGACTTTGAATAAATAAGACAAATATCATATTTGGTTTATTATGTATTCTCAAAAAGCTTTTGATTCTTACTAGCTATGAAATAAGGTTTGTTTACATTAATTTTGCATAAAACACATTGAAATATATGGAACAAAAATTGAAAGAGATGCTTAGTCGATGGATAGAGGCTTATCCAGAAAGTCATCACCCCTGCGACTATGAAAGGTTATTTGCAGTTATTAAATTTGCTTACAAAAATGGGATCTTGTCATTATTGCCCAACATAGACTTAGCAAAACTTGTAAGAGAGAAAAAGCCAGCATGGAGTGATGAGTATGTGAATGACTTTGTGCAGGAGAAAGTAATTGTTATATCAGGCTATGTGCAACTTCTGCAGTCAATGCAGAATGATAATACCATCCCGAATTATCAACGATAAACGTTGTGCTATTCTTTTTAAGGAGGCTTCGGCCTCCTTTTTTTTTACACCCCCGCTGGATTAATTTCTGGCGGGGTATTTTATTCAGCCATCACTCTATTCAGGCACATCACGAATCCCTCTCAATTAAAAATATTTTAAAATAATTGGTCTAATTGTTGGTTTTTATAAAAATTTATTATTAATTTCGCATTAACTAATCCGAAACTAACCAACTAAAATAATGACCTCGTTAAAAGAATTTTTCAATAAACACGAGAACGACATCCAAAAGGGCATCGCCCACAAAAACAACCTAATCAAACGTAACATCGTGGCCTATATGGCCGTCAACGGATGCTCGACTCTCGCGGAGCTAACCCAAAAACTTCACGTCAGCGTACCTACTATGACCAAACTCGTTCACGAACTTGTGGAGGAGAAACTCGTGGTCGAAAACGGCAAAATCGAAACAACGGGCGGACGACGACCCAATGTTTTCGGTCTGACAAACTCGGCAATCTACTTTGCGGGTATCAACATCGGCCGTGACTCGATTCAGTTTGTGCTGACTGACGTTCAAAACAACATCATCTACGAGCAAAGTAACCCTTCGTTTGTGCTCACCGACAGCGACCGCTGTCTGCACAGCATTTGCGAGCAAACCGACCAATTTCTGGATAACTGCGGCGTTGAGCGCGGCAAGATTCTCGGAATCGGCGTTTGCATCGCAGGTCGTGTAAACCCCGACACAGGTCGCAGCTACATGTACTTCACTTCGAGCGACAAGTCGCTGCGCCAAACCATCGAGGATCACACCAACATCCGCACCTTGGTTGAGAATGACACCCGCGCGCGATGCTATGCCGAGTATTGCAACGACAATCAGCAAGGCGGCAAAAACCTGCTCTACCTCCACTTGGGACGTGGTGTGGCGATCGGTATCGTAACCAACGGCAAGCTCTACTACGGCAAGTCGGGATTTGCGGGCGAGTTTGGACACACCCCCTTCTTCGACAACGAAATCATCTGCGCCTGCGGTAAGAAAGGCTGTCTGGAAACCGAGGTTTCGGGTATCGCCATCGAGCAAAAAATCGTGCGTCGCATCGAGCAAGGTGTGAACACCATTCTGCGCGAGAAGTACGACTTGGGCCAAAACATCCACATCGACGACGTGGTTGGCGCTGCCAAAAAGGACGACACCCTCTCAATCGAGCTTATCGAGGAGGCCGGCGAGAAGGTTGGCAAGAGTATTGCATTCCTTATCAACATCTTCAACCCCGAGACCGTTATCATCGGAGGAAACCTGGCAAAAGCGGGTGAGTTCTTGATGTTGCCACTCAAATCGGCTACCAACAAATTCTCGCTTAATCTGGTGTACAAAGATACCAAGTTCCGTTTCTCGCAAATGGACGAGAACGCAGCCGCTCTGGGTGCCGCGATGCTCATTCGCAACCGAATCATCGGCGTTCAATAGAGAAGATGCCTCTTGACAACAAAATAACTCTTCGAGCAGCAACATTGGAGGACACTCCGATGTTGCTCGCTTGGGAGAACTCCGCAGATGCACAAGGAGTTACCCAAGCAGAGGAGCCTCTTTCGGCGGAGTTTGTCGCCCGTCATATCCTTTCATCACAAAACCTTATTTCCGACCTGCAACAGCGCTTTGTAGTGCTTAACTGCGTAGGTACGCCCATCGGCACCGTCGATTTGCTCGACTACTCCCCCACCACAGCGAGTGCCGACATCGGAATTTACATCACTCCCGAGGCACGACAACAAGGCCACGCCACACAAGCCATCACCCTTGCCACCCACAAGGCGCGACAATATGGTGTGCGCTATCTTTATGCCGACATTCAAGTGGGTAACTCGGCAAGCCTTGCACTATTCCACAAACTCGGATTCACCCCAACCCACCCCACAAATGGCGAAATTATTCGCGTAGTCCTCGCTCTTTAACCACAACTATGGAATAATATTTGCAACCACACCGACCAAGTGTAATCTTTCTAAAAACAAGCGAGTCGGTATGGATACAGTTTTAGTGGTCGGAGGCGCCGGAGCCGTTGGTTCGCAGTTGTGCAATTCGTTGCACGAAGGCGGATATGATGTGATTTGTATGGACATCACAGACCCCAACGACGCACACGGAGTGCGCCATTTGTTGGATAAGGAGAATTTTCAATACGTTCGCCACAGCTCAACGCACTCCTTCAAGGCGAACTGCAAGTACATCTATCACTTTGCATCACTGACCGACTCTCTGTTCTCGAACGCAGAGCGCCCTGTCGAGGTTATGAAAACCGAGTGGCTGGGTCTGATGAACACACTCGAAGCGGCTCTGCAAAACGGCGCGACGGTCATCTACGGTTCGTCGTCGAGTGTCTATGCCTATCGTAACGGAGATTTCAACACAACATTCCCCAGCGCGCACATCAAGTCGGCATGCGAAGCGCTGTGCTACTCCTATTTCAAGGAGTACAAGGTGGATGTGAAGATTGCACGCCTGTTCGAGACCTATGGTTGCGGAATGACTCCCGACGACCAGCGAATCATACCGCGAATGGTGGTTGCCGCACTGCGCAACAGCGACATCATAATCCGCGACACCAAGGGACAATTACGTACCTTCTGTTGGGTAGGCGACATTGTGCGCGGCGTCACTGCACTTGCCGAGCGCACCGAGAAAAGTCACGGATTTGAGATTATGAATTTCGGAGGTAAAGAGAGCATTACGCTCGATGAGTTGGCACACAAGATTGTGAATATGACCCACAGCCACTCGCGCATAATCCACGAGCCGCGCCCGTCGCAGTATTCCATATCACAAGTTGCCGACACCAGCCACACACAACAGCGACTCGGTTGGAGTCCCGAAGTGTCGCTCGACGAGGGTCTCGGCTACATCATCGAACACCTTGACAAACGACTGAAAGTCGAGTCGAGCATCTACAAATGTGAATCGTGGATTGAATTTTATTAACCATACGAAAACCGCACGCCATTATGACATACAACGACTTTTTGGAGTTCATCAACAGCGACACACCCACCCTCGCATACTTCAATGCTGCGTGGTGTAAACCGTGTAGAGCGATGAGCACCGAGATAGATAAACTATCAATTCAACTCAAAGACCGTTTCGCATTGTTAAACATAGATATAGACGCGCCTGAAAATTACAAAATCACACAGGCGTACAACATATATTCGGTGCCGACTATCATTATTTTTCGCAATGGCGCACCCGCGTGGCGCATAAGCGGAGCGGTGACTTCATCGTATCTCCAACGGATAATCAGCAAGTTGCCATCCGCGCCAAAAGTCCGCACAAAAGGCGGACTCTAACGCTCGAAATCGTCAAAAATAGATTCGTCAAAATAGAGGTTCTCATCCTCGCGATGGTTGACATACCACACCTGCGCAAAGAAGGGATTGACACGAGCAATCTCGCTATAATTCCACGGCGAAGGCTCGCAATCGGGACACCAGTGGCCACCCGACAAAATCAACCTCGGCGAGGCATTAAATGTGTGGCCAAAATGACACCTCCACTCCAAAGGTGTCGTAAGGTCGCCAGGGGTCATCTCGGTTGACAGACACTCGCCACCGCGGAACGCTGCCACAGCCTTCATATCATCAATTGTAAGTTGCTCTTCGGGCTTAGTTTCGTCATATCCGTGGTTGAGCAGCGTCGGAACCTCCGAAGGTCGGCTCTTATCAACCGATTTCCAATCGGGAATTGCTTTCCACTCCTCCACCGAGCCATAATAGGCCTCGATTCGCGCCTTATTGCCAGTACGAATCCAATCCATCGTACCCATTCGCTTGCGATAGGCCATAAAGCGCATCGCCAATTTGAGGATGCACGCAGGCACAATCTTCGCCAAACTAAAATACCAAGGCAGTTGGCGTTTCATACCTGCAAAATACTCCTCACAGGGCACATTAGAGCGGAAGTGCAAAATCTCCTCCAAGCGGTCGGCATCGGTATACCATTGTCCGTGGAAGTTTTTAAGCGTAAACCAATTAGCATTGAAAATCTTCTCGGGCGCAGGACACGAAATCGCATCCAACAACAGACACTCGAACTCATAGTTGGTCAAACGATAAGACTCACCACTACTAATATTATAGAATCGACGCCAGAAATCCTCGGGCACGCCCTGTTCGCACACGCGCAACATCAAGCGACCCGAATCCTCGACAGTAGCCCACTCCAACACTCCGCGAATCGGAACGTGGAACATAATGGGATCGTAGTTCTTCAATATTCCGGGATAGAGAATTCCACTCTGACGCAGGCTCACCCAATAGCGCAGACCCGACTCGGCAAAGACCCTCTCGGCCTCCACCTTCGAGATTGCGTAGTGGTCATAAACACTCACATAGATAGGGTCACCCGTACGCGCCCAGTGGGTAGGTGGATTGCGGTCGCCCGTTTGAGCCACCGAGCCAATATATACAACTTTGATTTCGTCGGCATTGGGTTGCGCTTTCACTGCACGCACAACATTCTTGGCAGCAGTGACATTCACCTTGCGGGTCTTGGCGGGATAGTAATCTGCCTGGGGCGACACCATACCGCCAATGTGCAGCACATAGTCGCTACCCACAACACCACGCAGTACATCCTCGTAATTGCAAAGATCACCCCAGACAATATTAACCTTATCCGCAATTGGCGCAAGCTTTTTGCGATTCTTGCGCGAGGGACGTACCAGCAGAGTCAGTTCAAATCGGTCGGCGCCATTATTCAAAAATTCCTGAACAGTTGCCCAGCCCATCGTGCCGGTACCGCCAGTCAGGAATACTCGTTTCTTAGTCATCAAACACATACAACTCTTCACTTATTCGATTATGTATCAGTAATTCCGAATCTTTCATATAACGTATCACTTCACCTACGCGAGGCTCTTGGTAGTAATTCGAAAGAACGGTTGCCACAACCCTGATTTCGGCCTCGTTCACAGCCCCCTCACTCATCACCACAACCCATTCGGCCACGCGACGGGCATTGCTCTCATTGCGGCTTTTGGCAGCCGTAAGCAGGGCGCAATACCTGATATTGGAATCATCCGAAGAGAGCCATCCATCGACAAAAGATTCGGCATCGGCACTTTTTGCAAGCAGACCCGACAACTGTTCGGCCATCTCGCCCGTAACAACACCGCCACGCCAAAAGGCCTCGTCCGCCCACACTACATCCGACGGGTCGGCAATACAGCACGCCGCAATCTGCAAATCGCGCACCTGCTGACTATAAAGCAATCTGGCAAGTTTGGTATCAGGGGCATAATCGCGTGCAATCTCGCGGATACTATGGATTGCCACGCCATAATTAAGGGCATACTCCACGCCGTGAGCAGCCATTCGTTCCGTCACCTCGCCATTCATCTGCTTGCGCAGTCGGCCGAGGATTTCAATCATCTGCGAGGTGCTCATTTCTTGGCTTTAGGAACTTCAATAACGGTATAACCTTGCTGGAATACGGGCATTATACGCTCGGCATAGACAGTTTGATTCAACGACACGGTAACATTCATCTTGGGAGCAACTGCATAGCGATCAACTGCGCCCTTAATAGGTGCGCTCTGTGCCACAGAATCACTCTCAATAGGCGTGAATTTCACCACTACGGGAGTGCCGCTCAAATTACCGTCAGAGAGCAGACCTGCTCCCTCGCTAAAACGGCACGCGATACTGCTTTTGCGTGATGCATCCACCACATATCGGACTGTCTTGGTATTCACAACTCGTTTACCCACAAACATTTCGAGCAGTTGCTCCTCCATTGTTCGCAACTCTTCGAGCGCCGATTCAAGACCCGCGCCAAAGACATTCTCGCCAAGTTCGCCCGTAATCAGGCCATAGCGGAACTTACGAATCTCGAAAATACGTTCAGCTGCCTCGCGAGCCATATCCTTTGTAGAAGAGGCCGCAGACGACATACGATCGACACTCAATTTTGCAAAGCCATCTTCACTCAACAAAGAAGACTCGGCACCCACAACGGGTTCGGCGGCAAGCGGCTCGACATCGGTCACAAACTCGCTCAACTTATAATTCAGTTTCACATCTGCAATCTGCCACTGGCTCTTACCCACAACGGGTACGGTAAGACCCAAAAGGTTTTGCGCATAGCGAGCATAAGGACCCACAATGGTACGCGTCTCGACTACCTGAACATCGACCCACACAGCCGTAGCAGGCACACAGAAACGCACATCATCGGTCATTTTCACAACGCCCGACGACTCGATGCCTTGATTTTGTTGAGCCCACGACTGCAACGCGCAGACACACATAGCAATTATCAATAAAATTCGCTTCATATCAAATCCATTTTAAGCAAAATTACGCATATTTATGCGATTCTCAAAATTTAAGATAAAAATCCTTGGTCAGCGCCTTGTATTCGTCGGAGTAGTCGCCATCCGAATGAATACACAGCTCCTCGGTCTGACACTTAATCCACTCCGAGGTCTTGACAAACTCCACAAGTCGTCGTATTTCGCCCTTGCGCTCGGTAGATTTAACGACACACAATCGACTTGGCACCATTCCGTAAACCGCCGAGATGTCGGTCATTCGTTTGGCCTCGGCCGATGGCAGCACCACCGCCAACCTACCTCCATTCACAAGCATTTCGGACGAATATTTAAGCAACTCTTCGTGAGTGAGAGTATCGCAATGGCGGCTATTATTGCGAGCCAAATCGGGGGCTTTGAGCGAGTCCACAAAGAACGGAGGATTCGACACCACAAGGTCAAACTTACACTCCCCTCGCCTGCTATAATCTTGCAACGAAACACACTCCGCCGACAATCGCTCTGCCCACTCCGAAGCCTCGAAATTCTCGGTTGCCTGCGCTACACTTTCGGAGTCAATATCGATTGCGTTAATATCTAATTCTTTGCTTTCGGTACGCTGTGCTAATATCAAGGCTATCAAGCCACTACCACACCCCACATCGAGTATTCGTTTATCACTTTGCTGGACGCTACACCACGCGCCAATCAACACTCCGTCAGTGCCAACTTTCATTGCGCTACGACCCTGACAAACGCAAAATCTCTTAAATCGGAAATAGTCGTTACTCATTGCTCACGCCTTTCAAACAACCATCAATTCCAGCCCCAAACAGAGCAAAATCATACCTTACGGGGTCGGCCTCATCAAAGGCTCGGAGCGAGGAGGTGACCTCCTCCACCGCCTTCCAATCCGACGAACGACGCGCAAGCAATCCAAGTGCGCGAGCCATATTTCCACTATGCACATCCAGCGGCAGATACAAAGCCGACGCAGGGATTGAGCTCCACAAACCGAAATCCACTCCTCGCGCATCACTTCGCACCATCCATCGAAGAAACATATTCAATCGCTTGCAAGCAGCACCTTTGTCGATACTCGACAGGTGTTTCAGGCTGTGCGGCGTGTGCTCGCCCGCAAAAAACTCGCGTCGAAACTCCGACAGCACCACTCTCATATCGCCACTCTGCTGATAACGTCCTTCGAAGAAGCCACCAAGCGAGCCATATTTAGCCACTATTCCGCGCAAGCAGAGCACAAACGACATCAAATCCTCACCATTGAAAGTGCGGTGCACATAACCGCGCAGGTGATTCAACTCGCGGTCGGAAGCACCCGCAACAAAATCGGCAGGCGCACCATCCAGAAACTCCATCATACGTCTTGCACTACGCACAATAGCCTTGCGATTGCCCCACGCAATGGTAGAAGCCAGAAAGCCGCTTATCTCGATATCCTCACGACGCGCAAACGAATGTGGAATCGAAATTGGATCATCCTCCACAAACGCCGCACAATTATACTTATCATGCAGATATTCGAGTGTATCTTTGAGCTGCTGGGTCATTACTCACTTATGATTTGTCCATCCTTCATCACGATTTTGCGGTCGGCCAAAGCTGCCAGACCCTCATCGTGGGTGACAATTATAAAGGTTTGCCCGAATTTGTCGCGCAAATCAAAAAACAACTTATGAATTTCGGCCTTGGTTACGCTATCGAGGTTACCCGACGGCTCATCCGCCAACACAACCGCAGGCGAATTAATAAGCGCACGGGCAATGGCAACTCTCTGTTGTTCGCCACCCGACAGCTCCGCAGGCTTGTGACCAAGTCGGTGACCCATACCAACGGCATTCAGAAGTTCCACCGCGCGAGCATTAACCTCGACCCTATCGCGGCCTGCAATATACCCCGGCAGTGCTACATTCTCAACAGCATCAAACTCAGCAAGCAGGTGGTGAAACTGAAAGACAAAGCCAATTTTGCGATTGCGCAGCTCCGCAAGGCGCTTCTCGCCCAGCGACTGCAACTCCACGCCGTCCAAGGACAGCGAACCCGAATCCGCCTTCGACAAAGTGCCGAGAATTTGCAACAACGTGGTTTTACCCGCGCCACTCGCGCCCACAACCGCAACAATCTCGGAGGGATAAACATCGAGCGACACACCACGCAAAACCTGCAACGAGCCGAAACTCTTGCACACATCAATGGTCTTAACGATTGGATTCATAGGTCTCAAAAAGTTTTATGGTTTGGACAGCCTCGCGCGTGTCGTGAACACGCAAAATACGCGCACCCACACGAAGACATTCCCAATGTAAAGCAATAGTTCCTATAAGCGCCTCTTGTTGGCTGATGTCGAGCGCTTTATATATCATTGATTTCCGCGAAATACCCACCAACACTGGGCAGCCGACAGCCACCAAATCAGTGAGTCCGTGCAGCAAGGCATAGTTCTGCGAAAGGGTTTTGGCAAAGCCGAAACCGGGGTCTAAAACAACGCGTCGAACACCCCTGCTTTTGAGTTGTTCGGCACGCGCCGAAAGATAATCCACTACATCGCGCGTTACGTCATCATAGTCGGTGCAACCCTGCATTGTTTCGGGTCTACCACGCATATGCATCGCAACATAAGGCAGGTCATATTTGGCAACCGTAGCAATCATCCTCTCGTCCAGTTCGCCAGCCGAAATATCATTGACCATCACATCGCCAAAGTTACGCACGATACTCTCGACCACCTCGGCACGAAAGGTATCTATCGAAACGGGCAGTGCTGGATTCACACGGCGAGCCACCTCCACGCCCAAAGCCACACGGCGTATCTCCTCCTCCACCGACACTACATCAGCACCCGGACGCGACGAATAACCGCCAATATCCACAATATCCGCGCCTTCGTCCACAACGGTTTGAATACGACGTTCAACCTCGGCCACATCCATAGAACGACACCCATCGTAGAACGAGTCGGGTGTGACGTTCACAATACTCATCACCAATCGTCTGTCGAGGTTTAGTTCCATAGTTTTTCGAGATTTTCAAAAAGTTCATCCACAAGGTCGTCCAGCGCTCGCGTACCGTCGGTCACAATCACAAAATCAGCCTTCTGGCGCGCCACATCGGTTTGTTGTCGTGCCACGCGCTTCTCAACCTCCTCGCGGCTGCTGCCATCGCGCTTGATGGTGCGCTCAATACGCAATTCAAGCGGAGCATCCACACACAGCACCGCATCCACCCGGCTATCGAAGCCACTTTCATAGAGAATTGCACTCTCCAATGCCACAAACGGGATTTGCCCCTCGAAACCCTCCGCCCAGCGCTCGAAATCATCGGCCACAGCGGGGTGCACAATTGCATTCAGGCGCGCAAGCAGTTCGGGATTTCCAAAGACGCGCGACGCTATATAAGTTCGATTAAGGCCGCTTTCGGTGTAGGCTTGTTCGCCAAACAGCGCGCGTATGGGTTGTTGCAGTTCGGAATTCATCAGCATTTTCGCCCTCGAATCCGAATCATAGACAGGCACGCCACAGCGGGCAAGCAGTTCGCAAATCGTACTCTTGCCGCTTCCAATACCTCCGGTCACTCCCAAGCGTTTCATCGTGCGGAGTCTATATTGATTTGGGGAGTTTCGAGCACCTCGATAACCTTCAACGAGCCAGCACGTTGCATAATGGCGTTACCGATAGTTGAGGGAGAGATTGTATAGTACTCGTCATCGGCCGACTCGATACGCGGCGAGAGCTCGGCCAACGAGAGGTTAATCTTGCCACCAATAGAGAATCGTTGCGCCCAAATCTCCGTACCTCGCGCCTCAACAATACATTTGACACGATAAGGCTCGCCATCGATACGCACGGGCACCGACAAGTCTGTCGTATAGACATAACCCAGCTTTTGTGCATACCACAGCATAAAAGCCAACGCAAGCATTGTAATGAATACGGGGGATTTGACCGACAACAAAAGTTGTCGCAACACATCGCCTATTTTGGTCCAGTTAACGTTCTTAATCATCACTCCACAAATTATATTATGCAAATATAATAATTCCGCCGCAACACTACAATACTCACCCACAAATTATGGCACAACAAAACGCCGACCGCTCGACATTCAGTGTCGGCGGTCGGCGTCAAATGCCTATTGCAGCAAATTACTCAGCTACAGTCTCCTCGGCAGCGGGAAGCTCAACTTGGTTGGGCACAGCCTCTTGCTCAGCAGTTGCTTGCTCGATGATAGCTTTGTCCAGATCCGAAGTGGGAGCAGCTACATTCTTCGAAGGCATAACCAAAGTAGCAACCAAGCTCAACGCCAAAATAGCGATTGCAAGGCCCCAAGTGGTTTTCTCGAGGAAATCAGCGGTTTGACGAACACCCATTACTTGGTTCGACGCACCGAAGTTGGCAGCCATACCGCTTTTGGGGTTTTGTGCCAAAACGGCCAAAATGAGCAAAATGCTCGCAATGATAATCAGTACAATACAGAGAATATACATCTTGGTTAATATTTAATTGTTTATAATTTTTCGTCCAATCGGGCTATAATTTCGGCAAAATAAACACTTTTTTTTGTTTCTCGCAAACTTAATTTCACATATATATCGCGAGCTTCCTTATAAAGGCCTTGATTTTCATAGATTTGGGCCAAATCTTCGGTGTAAAATTCGTCATCATCTTCGTCATTTTGCACCTCCAAAACCAGCGATTCGGCCTTTCCGTCCTCTTCGGTGCGACTGATGGCATACTTACCGAGGGCAAGGAAATTATCCACAACTTTGGCCTCGATAGCCTCGCGCAAGTCGCCTTGATTGCGGTCGGCTTTTTCGGGCGCGGGGAACAAACGCGACAGATAGACGCGCTCGTCCTCACTATCGTACAATGCTGTGCGGACTATACGCGCAGTAGTAAACCAGGGATATTTGTGCACGATGCGGAACAACTCAAAGCGTCCCACCTTAGGCAGTTTCCCCTCCTCTGCTCCGCGAGCCATAACATACTCCCTAAACGCACCCATATACTACCAGTTAGATACGCAAGCATTGAAGATATCATCCACCAAGTCGCTAACCATCTCTTGAATCAGCGAGCCCTCAACCTCTTGCAGCAGTTGGCTTGCGCTGTAATCTCGATAGGCCGAGAATGACTTATTGTAGTTCCATTGCGGCTCGATAGCATTGGTAAAGCGCACTTGCACAGTGACGGTAAGACGGTTCATCTCGGCCACACCACCTTCGGCACTCGAATACGACGAAGGCGCACTCACATAGTTGGTGATTTCGCCCTCAACGGCAAGGTCGCCACCCTCTTGAATTTGCGACAGACGTGTCTGGCGCGAAAAACGCTCACGCAGCGCGTCTGTGAGTGTCGAACTCAAAATAGGCGCAACCATCGAGGCGTTGTTAGGGAAATACGCAACACTGAAAGTTCGCGCATTATCCGAAATCGAAGCACCCGTAAATGTATAACCGAAGGTTGCCTTGCCGATGCGCAGGGTGCATCCACCCAGCAACAGCATCACAAGGACAAGCGGCAGTGCAAACAATATTTTCTTTGACATCTTTTTCATACTCTTGTGTTCTACAACTCGGTTTCGTCGATACCGAACTCCTTGATACGTCGATACAGCGTGCGCTCCGACATAAACAGCAATTTGGCGGCCTCCTTGCGTTTGCCATTAGAACGACGCAGAGCCGAAACTATTGCTTCGCGCATCATCTCATCCTTGGTTTGGGGAGGCATAGTCATATCGGTCACATCCTCCGACTCGGTATCGGTCACGGTATGCGACTGCGAGGTGTGGTCGATACTACCGGGCAGCAGACCAAAAATCTCGCGTGTGGGATGCGAGTGCGACATTGCGGGTGCAGCTCCACCCAACTCGGCAACCATTCGTTTGAGTTCGGCAATATCGTTGCGCATATCAAACAGAATACGATAGAGAATCTCTCTCTCGTCACCGAACGACGCGCCACCCGACTGGCGGTCACCTGCGGCCGAAATAACGGGCGAGGTGTGTACCACGGGAAGGTAACGACGCATAACGTCGGCGGTAATGACACGTTGCTCCTCGATGGCCGAAATCTGTTCGGCTACGTTTTTGAGCTGGCGGACGTTACCCGGCCAAGCGTATTGTTCAATCGCCATACGTGCCGACTCATCAAGCGAGATGGCGGGCATATGGTATTGGTTGGCTATGTCGGCAGCAAACTTACGGAACAACAAATAGATATCCCCCACTCGCTCGCGCAAGGGAGGCACCTCGATAGGTACGGTATTGAGTCGGTAGTAGAGGTCATCGCGGAAACGTCCCGAACTGATGGCCTCCTGCAAATTGACATTGGTAGCAGCAACGACCCTCACATTGGTTTTTTGCACTTTGGCCGAGCCGACGCGCATAAACTCACCAGTCTGCAACACACGCAACAGACGCACCTGTGTAGAGTGCGGAAGTTCGGCAACCTCATCAAGGAAGATGGTTCCTCCGTCGGCCTCCTCGAAGTAACCTTTGCGCGCCTCAACGGCACCCGTAAAAGCACCCTTCTCGTGTCCGAAAAGCTCGGAGTCGATAGTACCCTCGGGAATTGCGCCACAGTTGACAGCTATGTATTTATGGTGTTTGCGCGAGCTGTTGGTATGGATAATCTGCGGAAAGAACTCTTTACCCACACCGCTTTCGCCCGTAATCAGCACCGACAAGTCGGTGGATGCAACACGCAATGCAATCTCCAATGCGCGCTCCATTCCACGGCTATTGCCAATAATGCCGAATCGTTGTTTTATCGCCAATGTTTCCATCTATTCCAGTATTATAGTCGAGGTCATATCGCTATTAATCACACCATATGCCATAATCGCCAGCGCAACAACGGCTGCGGCAATTGCGGCAATCAACACCCAGTCGGTTTTCTTTTGGGGTTGGTCGGCCACTCTACGAGGACGGGGTTGTGCGGGGCGAGGTTGTGTAGGTCTTGGTTGATCCGGTTTGGGTTGCTCAACTTTGGGTTGTTCTGCCTTCGGTTGCTCGACTGGTTTGGGTTGAACGACTGGTTTTGCCTCTTCTTTCACACTCGGAGCAGCCACTACACTTTGGGGCTCAGAAGCAGGAGTTGCTACAGGAGTGGGTGCCGGTGCCGGTGCAGGTGCAGGTGCAGGCGCAGGTTGGGGAGTCACAGGTTCAGCAACCGCGCTCTCGACATGAGCAACAAACACCACTCTGCCATCGGCACTTCGGCTCAACACACCAAAATCGGTCAAGCGAACCTCACCGCCCTCGGTAAGGCCTCGTTCAACATCCGCTACGAAACGTGCAATTTGCTCGGTGGCTTGTTGCTCGGTGAGCGACAAACTGTTCATCAGCGCACGCGACAGTACACCGTCGTTATCCTTGAACATATCCGTAAAGAGCAACACACCATCGCTGCGTTTCATAAACGAGCCCAGCGAGGGTACAGTCACACGTTTCTCCGTTTGGAGCAGTTTTTTTATCTCTCGACTAATCATATCATCTTCTTTGGGGTCAAAATTACTACATTTCTACGAAATTCTAAAATCTGCGCCCCTTTTTATGGCACACTACGATTGATAATCCCAAAAAGAATCACCATATTTGCATTACAATCGCCATTTTGGCACAAAAACCTCAACTTCGGACCGCTATGAACTACATCACAAGAGTGCTTTCCACCATCTGCTTTGTGCTCTTGTTGTGCGGATGCGAATATGAGGACACACCCGTCTCGGAATACATCAGCATTGCCCGTTTTCGACAGCATTACAGATACTACCCCGTACGTGTCACCCAACCGTGGTATATAGTAGGTCGAGTGACAAGCTGCGACAGAGAGGGCAACTTCTACAAAACGATTGTTTTGGAGGATACCACAAATGCCATCGAGATTAACGTAAGCGACCGACAGCTATACAAAATCGCCCCGTGGGGCAGCATCGTCAAGATATATGTCGATGGTATGTGGATTGGCTCTTACGGACGTAGCCGTGTAGCAGGAGCAAAACCTACGGGTACTTTCCCCGTTGATGACCTCAATGCCCAAGATTTTGAATCGCGGCTGCAAGTGATCGACCACTCCGATTCGCTCTACCGACCCAAAGTACGCACTATCGACAACCTCACACTCAAAGACAACCAACGATGGATTCTTATCGACTCGGTACAATTCATTGACCAAGAGCTTGGACAATCGTGGGGATGCGCCGACTCAACCACACGTCGTCACGTAATATCCCGCACTGGCAGCACTATGCGCATAGCCACTTCGGCATACGCAACGTGGCGCGACACCCGACTCCCAACCGGTTCGGGAAGCATCGACGGCATCCTATACCACCGCCAAGGCCACTACGAGCTATGGCCTACATCCATTGTTCGAGTCAATATGAATTCGCCGCGATTTGAGGTACAATAAGAAAATTTTAGTACATTTGCATAAACCAAAATCTCACATTATGAACAAACTACGACAAGCGGCATTTGCCGTAGCCGCAATTTTCGGTGCGTGTGCGCTCATCCATCTACCCTACAACATTCTCACAAAGGCTCACATCATCAGCAGTACTCCCGCGTGGAGAACCGTTATCGCCTTTGTCGGAATTGTAATTTGTTTGAGTGAGGTGATTTTCTTCGCCTATATGGCACGCAGCAAAGAGAGTTCGAAATGCCTCAAACTACCTGCAATTATGGTTCTGATTGTGCCCGCAATCTCGGCACTCATCCGCATCGGCAACTACACCTCGGGACAATGTGCCTGCTTTGCCGAGTGGTGGAAATCGGGCAGTGACTTTATTGGAGTTCTTTCGCCCATCATCAGCATTTGGGCTGTGATTTGGCTCATCGTGTTGGGATTCTGTTTCCGACGCAACAAGGTCATTATGGTAATGTCATTTGTCGCCGCCTACGAGACTCTGTTCAGCCTTGTGTTGTGGACATTCCTGGCAGGCATAGTAACCGTTCCACCCTATGCCTATACCCTCATCCTTGCACAATACTACGTAGTGTGGACTCTATTCTACGTTGCCATCGGAGCGTACTACAAGAAGATTGAATAGCAATAGATTAACAACATAAAAAGGTTGCTCTGGTGAGCAACTTTTTTTTTATTTAATCAAACACTGCGCGGAGAATCTCTACCGAGCGGATGGTATGCACCGAGTCGAGGTGGAAATCAAAGTAGTCGAGCATTGCCGTAAGGAATCCGTCGCGTGAGGTGCGATTCAGCGGCACGGAGGCCAGCGAGTCGAAATCGACAGCCATAATCTGTGCCAAGATACGCGAATTTTCGAGACTCATCGCGTCGCCCGACAGAGGCATTGAGCCTACAAAGCACCCTTCGCGGATGTCCAAGTAGTCGCCCTCGCGGTACTCGCCCGAAGGGTAGAATCCCAAGTGACGACTCAATTCGACAAGGAATTTTAAGTGATAATTAGCGACCCCCGACGAGGTTTCGTCAAGTCTTTGAACAGCTTCGCACACAAACTCAAACAGCGAAGACTCGGGCTCGATATCACGCACAAGGCGATACAACACCTCGGCCATAAACATCGCGACCGTACTCTTGACAATATCAAACGGCATCGACACCAACGGCACAGCGCAACGAACATCGCGCACAAGGTCCATATCGGATTTGGTGGAGTGCGAGGCCTCCAACTCAACCACAAACATCGGTTGCAGCAGCGCCATACGATTACCTCCGTGGCGTCCTTTGACACCTCGAATCATAAAAGAACGGCGACCCAACTTCTCGGTCAGCACAAAGGCTATCAAAGAGTTGTCGCCGTACTTCAACGTATGTAGCACCACTCCCGTGGTTGTGTAATTCTGCATACAGGTGTGTTATCTGCGTTTGGAATTCCGCTTCACTATTATGCCTCTAATATTGGTATTAGTCGGTCTATATGTGAGGATTTTATTTTTCGTACAATTGACACATCTCCTTCCTTATTTTAGTGTGGATTGTCGAGGAAATTTTGTGCCGTGGAAGGGAGCGAAACCGCAGCATACTAAAGGTATGTGAGGATTTTGCTATCCGCACCAACGGTGCAAAATTTACCGACAAGACGCACTAAAACGGCAGGTCGTCCTCATCATTAACAGTAGGCGGTACCACAGGTTTGGGTGCAGGAGCTGCTGCGGGAGCGGCAGGAGCAGCGGGACGGGGAGCAGAGTCACCCTCGGCACGACGGTCGAGGAGTTTCATATCGCTGGCGATAATCTCGACGGTCACACGACGATTGCCATCCTTGTCGGTCCACTCGTTGCTACGCAGAGGGCCCTCGACATAGATGCGCGAACCTTTGCGAACATATTTATCGGCCACGTCAGCAAGACCGCGCCACAGCACAACGTTGTGCCACTCGGTGTGGTCGCCCCAACCGTCATCTTTGCGCACGCGCTCGGTGGTAGCCACACGGATACGACAAACTTTCACGCCGCTTTCGAGGCTACGCACCTCGGGGTCGGCACCCACATTTCCGATAAGTATTGCTTTGTTTACCATTGTAAATTCTCGTTTATAGTTGTTTAATCATTTGTTCAAAAAGTTGTGTCATCAACACACCCGCCTTTGCTCCTTGGAGTTGCACATCCTCGTGGTCGCCCACCTCGTCCGACAGGCCGCAGTTGGTAATGACCGACACAGCAAAAACGGGAAGACCCATATGTCGTGCCGCAATAACCTCGGGAGTGGTGCTCATACCTGCAGCGTCACCGCCGATAATCTTGAAGTAGCGATACTCCGCTTGTGTTTCGAAAGTGGGACCCGTACCACCGACATAGACACCATACTGCAACTTGATTCCCATCGCATCGGCCGTTTTGGTTGCAAGGGCAATCATATCGCGGTCGTAGCAGTTGTGCATATCGGGGAAGCGTGTGCCGAGTTCTTCGATATTGGGGCCAATCAGCGGATTCGGAATCAGGTTGATATGGTCGGTGATAACCATCAAATCACCCACGCGGAACGAAGTGTTGAGACCTCCGCTGGCATTCGACACAAAGAGTCGTTTGATGCCAAGCATACCCATCACCCTAACAGGGAAGACTACCTCTTGTGTGGGGTATCCCTCGTAGTGGTGGAAGCGTCCCTGCATAGCAACTACGCGGTGACCACCCAACATACCGAAAATCAATCGTCCGTGATGTCCCTTAACGGTCGAAACCGGGAAATCGGGAATATCGGCATAGTTCAATGCAGCGTGAATCTCGATACTATCGACAAGTCCACCAAGTCCAGTACCGAGAATAATTCCAATCTCCGGCTCAAACCCAACCTTACTTTGTATAAAGGAGGCTGTCCGTTTGATTCTTTCTAACATATTTTTCGAGTTGATTGATGAATTTTTCGCGCGTTTCGGATACAAACGAAATCTGTACCGACACGAAGAACAAGCGTTTGCGAATATTATGCGGAATACGTTTGCGACCCGTAAGTTTCACCGCATCCTTCTCGGTGGTGATAATCATCGTATCTTCGGGCAGCTCGGCCAAGCGTTCTTCGAGTTTGGCCATATCGTTGACATTGTAGGGGTGGTGGTCGCGGAACAACATCTGCTCAACCACATTATAGCGCATCTCCAAGCTATTCACAAAAGGTTGCGGATTACCAATAGCAGCCAAAGCCAGCACATTGCTACCCGACACGATATTGGGCATAATAGCCTCGTCGGCAAAAACCGGTTGCGGTGTGCCGTTGATCATACGGGTAAAGAACTGGTTCTGGTAGGGGAACAATTTGAGTCCGTTAATCATCACCCTCATATCCATCGGGGTCATTGTGTCGGAACACTTGGTAACACACACAAAGTGCGCACGAGGCAACTGCGACGGCAAGTCGCGAAGATTACCCACGGGCAACAATTCATCCTCGTAGATAGGACGATTGTAGTCCACCAAAACGATGTTGATTGTAGGTTCAATATAGCGATGTTGGAATGCGTCATCCATAATGATGATCTCGGTGTCGGGATAGAGTTCCATAATGCGTTGCACACCCTCTACCCTCTTCTCACACACCACGACCAGCACGTCGGGGAATTTGAGTTTAATCTGCTTGGGCTCGTCACCAACCTGCTTGTACGACGAACGCGTAGTCACCTCGATAAAACCGCTGGAACGGCGGCCATAGCCACGCGACAACACAGCCACCCTATGAGTTTGGCTCAGGCTCTCCACCAGCATTTCGGTAAATGGAGTTTTGCCTGTTCCACCCACGGTAAGGTTGCCCACACAGATGGTCACAACATTGTCGAAACGGACGGATTTGATTTGTCCGCTATCAAACAACTTGTGTCGGATGTTCAGATACAACCGAAACAGCCACGACGCCGGATATGCTAAAATTTTCAACAAGGCATAGTTAGTTTGGTATCAAAAGTACAACATTTTACTATAAATACCAAATTTTCAACACTTTTTCTTCGCGCACCACTGCCACACACCGCTACAAACAACGAGGTCGCTTGGCACATATACCAAACGACCTCACAAAGATTTTATTATAGCGAAGTACACTACTCGGCAACGCCCTTGCCGTGGCATTGTTTGTACTTCTTGCCCGAACCGCAAGGACAAGGATCATTACGGCCCACTTTTTTCTCAACTTTGACGGGCATAGGTTTCGATTTCTCGCCTTGTCCCGCTTGGGCTGCCGCCTGCATACGCGATGCGTGAAGTTTGTTGACATCCACTTGCTTGCGCTCGCGTTGTTGTTGCATCGAGGCCTCATTTCCCTCGGTGTTGTTACGCACGGGCAGGTAGCCTTTTGTAAGGATAGCCAACACCTCGCGGTTAACCTTCAACAGCATTTTACTGAACAAGTTGAACGACTCAAATTTATAGATCAACAGAGGGTCTTTTTGCTCATACGAAGCATTTTGAACGCTGTGACGCAACTCGTCCATCTCGCGCAAGTGCTCACGCCAGTTGTCGTCGATGGTGGTCAGCATAACGATTTTGCTGAACATCTTGTAAATCTCGGCGCAACCGCTCTCATAGCACTTCTTCAAGTCGCACGACACGTTGTAGCCCAGCTTGCCGTTAGTTACGGGGATACGGATATTCTCGTACATCGAGCCTTGCTCCTTATAGACCTTCTCGATGATAGGCATTGCAGTGGTAGCGACATTTTGTGCACGGCGATCAATAGCAGTGCGAATATCCTCAACCAGACGCTCAATCAAATCATCTTTCGAAATTTTGGCATACGCACCCGCATCAATCGAGGGTTGGACACCAACCTGACGAATCATCTCGAAGCTGAAATCCTCGTAATCTACGCCGTGAACGTTATTCACAAAGTCCTCGGCAAAGTCATACATAATATTATTGAGGTCGATATCAATGCGCTCGCCATAGAGTGCGTGTTTACGTTGGGTATAAATCACAGTACGTTGCGAGTTCATCACGTCGTCGTACTCCAACAGACGTTTACGGATACCATAGTTGTTCTCCTCAACCTTCTTTTGAGCACGCTCAATAGCCTTCGACATCATACTTGCCTGGATAACCTCGCCCTCTTGCAGACCCATACGGTCCATCATAGCAGCGATACGCTCCGAGCCAAACAGACGCATCAAGTCATCCTCCATCGACACAAAGAATTGCGACGAACCGGGGTCACCCTGACGTCCTGCACGACCACGCAACTGGCGGTCAACACGACGCGACTCATGGCGCTCGGTACCCAGAATTGCCAGACCACCCGAAGCCTTAACCTCGTCGCTGAGCTTGATGTCGGTACCACGACCCGCCATGTTGGTAGCAATAGTAACCTGACCTGCGCGACCAGCCTCGGCAACAACTTGCGCCTCTTGTTGGTGTTGTTTAGCATTCAGCACGTTGTGTTTGATACCGCGCAGTTTAAGCATACGACTCAACAGCTCCGACACCTCAACCGAAGTAGTACCAACCAGCACGGGGCGACCTTGCCCCACAAGGCGGCCAATCTCCTCGATTACGGCGTTATATTTCTCGCGTTTGGTCTTGTAAATCAAATCATCGCGGTCGTCACGAGCAATGGGGCGGTTTGTGGGGATGCTCACCACGTCAAGTTTGTAGATATTCCAGAACTCGCTTGCCTCGGTCTCGGCAGTACCGGTCATACCACCCAATTTGTGGTACATACGGAAGTAGTTTTGCAGAGTGATGGTTGCAAAGGTTTGAGTTGCAGCCTCAACCTTAACTCGCTCCTTGGCCTCGATAGCTTGGTGCAGACCATCCGAGTAGCGGCGGCCCTCCAAGATACGGCCTGTTTGCTCATCAACAATCTTCACTTTGTTGTCCATTACCACATACTCGATATCCTTCTCGAACATACTGAATGCTTTGAGAAGTTGGTTTACGGTGTGAACGCGCTCGCTCTTAACTGCGTATTCGCCGATAACCTCATCCTTCTTGGCAGCCTTCTCCTCGGCGCTCATATCGCTCTTTTCGAGGTCGGCAACGGTCGAACCGATGTCGGGCAGCACGAAGAATCCATCCTCGCCAAAGATATTCGACAAGAAGTCGTGACCCTTATCGGTCAGCTCCACCGAGTTGAGTTTCTCGTCGATGACAAAGTAGAGGTCATCGATAATCTCGGGCAGACGGCGGTTGTTATCTTGGATATAGAGGTTTTCGGTCTTTTGCATCAGAGTCTTGACACCGGTCTCGCTCAGGAACTTGATGAGCGGTTTGTACTTGGGCAGACCTTTGTAAGCACGATACAGCAGCACACCACCTTGCTCCATATCGCCCGAAGCGATAAGTTTGCGCGACTCCGACACAAGCGAAGTAACCAAAGCTTGTTGTGCGCTGTAAATCTTCTCGACAGGACCACGATATTGCTCAAACATTTGATCCTCGCCCTTGGGCACGGGACCCGAGATAATCAAAGGAGTACGAGCATCGTCAATCAACACAGAGTCCACCTCATCGACAATTGCGAAGTGGTGTTTGCGTTGTACCATATCCGAGGGCGAAATCGACATATTGTCGCGCAGGTAGTCGAAACCATACTCGTTGTTGGTACCGAAGGTGATGTCGGCCAAATAGGCGTTGCGGCGAGCCTCCGAGTTGGGTTTGTGGTTGTCGATACAATCCACCGACAAGCCGTGGAATTGATACATCGGGCCCATCCACTCGGCGTCACGACGTGCAAGGTAGTCGTTGACGGTCACCATATGCACACCCTTGCCTGCAAGCGCATTGAGGAACACGGGCAGAGTTGCCACCAGAGTTTTACCCTCACCTGTTGCCATCTCGGCGATTTTGCCTTTGTGCAGCACCACGCCACCAAACAGCTGGCAGTCGTAGTGTACCATATCCCAGCGTACGGTGTTACCCGCAGCCACCCAACTTGTGTTGTAGATAGCCTTGTCGCCGTCGATATTTACAAAATCCTTCGAGGTAGCCAGACTGCGGTCGAATGCATTGGCAGTAACCTCAACGGTCTCGGCCTCGGCAAAACGACGGGCCGTATCTTTCATAATGGCAAATGCCTCGGGCAGGATTTCATCCAGTTTAATCTCGATTTTCTTGTCGATTTCCTCAACCAACGAGTCAACCTCCTTCGAGAGGCGCTCCTTGTCGTTCAGCGACACGCCCTCTTTTTCGAGCTCCACCTTCAGGGCTACGATACGCTCCTCCTCGGGTTGGATGAAGGCTGCGATGTCGGCTCTCAAAGCGGCACTGCGTGCGCGCAGGCCATCGTTATCCAATGCTTGAATTGTAGGATAGATGGCTTTGATTTTCTCGACATAAGGTTCAATCTCCTTGCGGTCTTTATCTGCTTTCGAGCCGAAGAAGAATTTGATTATTGACGATAAAATATCCATAGTTTCTTAAAAAAATTATTGACTAACAATCGGTAAAGATAGGCATTTTCGCTTGATTTACAATGCTTCGAGCGATTTTTTTATTTCACCTCGGCCGATGTGGCATTTCCAGCACCCGCGACCGACGCAATATTCGTTCTCCAACTGGATAACTGCCTGCGTATCAAAAGCATTATTCAGGGACACACCACGACTGCTCCAATGGCGTGTGATATAGTTACTTTCGGCTTTGAGCGACTCCAACAAATCGAGGGCGCGCTCCTTCAAATCCTCGCGTTCGAGACTGCGTCCATAGGCAAACATCAAGGGCACTACGAAGTTTATACCCAACAGGTTAATTTTGGTATCACCGAGTCGTTTTGTGCGGCGCGAAGTGTTTTTGCCGGGAGCAAAATGGTGCTCCCAATACTCCGAAGCGCGACCCTCGCCATTGCCCAACACCCGATGAATATCCTCCACTGTGCGGCAAGCCATAAGTTTGCTGAAAATAAAATCCGTGCGACTTACATATCCTGCAAGTTGAACAATTCGCATTATGGGTGAGTTGTTGGGATTAATTCCCACAAGAGTCCACTCGCCACCTCTCAAAGGTGTGATTGAGTGTTTGCGAGCCAGGTATTCGAAGTCCTGCTGAATATGGCGTGTGTGCTCGTCGCCAAAGTATCGGCGCAGCAATCCAGAGCTACCAAGTAGCAGAGTTTCGACGTTATCGATAGAGCCTCTCTCGCGCGAGAGCACATAGTAGGGAACGGCGCGTGCAAGTTGCTGAAATGCCACTTGATTGCGGTGATCGCCCATAGCGCGGAAGAGCATTGTGTACATAGTCTGATTCCAATCCTCGTCACAGGTCTTGAACACATCCTCCACCACACCGCATTTGCGTTGCAGTCGCTCGACCACAAGGCGCGAGAAGAGGTCGGTACGTCGCAACGCATCCATCTGTGCCACAACCTCGCCACATCGGCACTCGCCCACTCCCTCTACCAACTGGTCGTAACGATTCAGAGCACTCTCGGGAACAGTCACCCTAAGCTGGGGAATCAACACTCCTGCCATATCGAGCGAGCGCGGAGTATCGCACTCCACAACCTTCAGCGCAACAGCCTCTTCGGTCGGAGCATCGCATCCAACCGCCACATCGCCGCAATGAACCACGTCATCAATCACCACACGAGCGCCAGCAAAGCGTTCGGGTCTCTCCGTAGCTTCGCCCTGCGACAACACGACGATGCTCTCGCCATCGGCACCCACAAAAGGTTCTCCGACAAAGAGTCCCATCCGCCATAACGCAGACAGCAAAAGACTATGGTCCGAGCGTGTCATCTTGCTACGTTGGCAAGGTGGTTTATAGCAATCCTAAGTCGAGCAATCCCGACTCCGAAATCATACTCTTGTCCCAAGCGGGCTCGAAGGTCAATATAACATTAACCTCGCTTACACCCTCGATTTTGGCAACCTGTGTATTGACATCTTCGAGCAGCACATCGGCCATAGGGCAGTTGGGCGCAGTGAGAGTCATACGGATGGTAGCCACTCCGTCGGGAGTGTAATCAATCTCGTAAATCAGACCCAAGTCGTAGATATTCAGCGGAATCTCGGGGTCATAGATATTTCGCAAGGTATCGACAATTTGTCGTTCAACCTTTACAATTTCGTCGGCAGTCATTTCGAATTAACAATTTTCAGTCTGCTGGAAAGCCAGCGCATAACGTTTCATCTGTTTGATCATCTCGACCAATCCGTTGGCGCGTGTGGGCGACAGGTTTTCGCCCAATCCGATGCGCTCCACAAAGTAGAGTTCGGTCGAAAGAATATCCTCGGGGGTGCGACCACCCAGCACGCGAATGAGCAGTGCGATAATACCCTTGGTGATGATGGCATCGCTGTCGGCAGCAAACCACACAAGACCACCCTCCAAGCGCGCATCAACCCACACTCTCGACTGACAACCACGAATCAGAAAGTCGTCGGTACGATGTTCGGGCGCAATGGCGGGCAGCGAATCGCTCAACTCGATAAGGTAGTCGTATTTATCCAACCAATCGTCAAACACCGAGAACTCCTCGATGATTTCTTCTTGAATAACATCCATTTTCGTATGCTTTTTTTCTTTTTGTTTACTCACTAAAAATTCCGCTCAACACGGGAGCTACAGATGCTGTGGGCCGTCCCACACCGATGAGTCGGCCAAGCGTGGGGGCAACCGAACACATATCCACGTCGTCGCCAATCGTACGCACTCCTATTCCGGGGCCTGCTATAATCAACGGAACGTGGGTGTCGTAGTCGTACATCGAGCCCGATTGTGCCACCTCGCCCTCGACAGCCTCAATCCAACCCGGCATAAGGTTCAGCACAAGGTCGCCCGAGCGTCGGGGATAGAAACTATTTTGCATCAGGCGGCCATACGACTCGCCGAAGTAGCCATTCTGCATTGCTGTCGCGCTCAGTACGTGCGACACACCGCGGAACTGCATTGCAAATGCCGCAACGCGATTTTGCACATCCGCAAGATTCAGACCTGCGCCATAGATTGCCACGCGATTCAAATAGACCTGGTGGTCGATGCAGTCCACAACCCAGTTATTACGACCGAGTTGCGCCGACAAGAAACCGTTGATAATAACCTTGAACTGCGAGGGATTGAACTTGCGGTTTTCATCCCTATTCGACGCGCCCATACCATCGGACGAGGTCACAACCCACAGCACTTGGTTATCCTCGAACTGCGCCTCAACAAAGCTCACAAAGTCGGCCAATTGCGCATCCAAGCGATACAGAGCATCTTCCCACTCCACGCTCTCGGTACCATACACTCGACCCACATTAGCCAACATATCGATACCGACATTCAGCATATCGATACTCTCATCCGCGCCCAAGCCATAGCCCGGCAGCGCCTTCTTTGCCAACTCAAAGGTGATGTCTGCTACAAACGGAGTGTAGAGCAACGACGAGTAGTCACTGCTGACAGCAGCCTTTTGGGGTTGAGGAATCTTTTCGAAGTTGTTCGAGATAATGCGGAACGAACTGTTGCTATAAACCTTCGCGCGATACTTGGCAGGGGCAAACAGCAGCGACCAGCGCAGACGTTTAAACTCGGAGTTGATACCCGAGCGGTTGTGCTCCGACAGCCACTTGGGCAGTTCGGTCATATAGGCAGTCGAACTATTCCACGCACCAATCGCGGGGTTAAACCAGTAGGTATCACTACGGCCACCCATAGCAACCGCTGTGTGGGGATTGGTAGCAATGGTTACCACCTTTGAGTCGGGCGACTGCATTTTGAGTTCGTCACCCAGCGTAGGCAACACAACGTGGCGATTCGAGAAACAACTTTGACCCGCATCGCATCCCAAACCGCGCACCTCGCGGTCGGTCAGCATTTGCACCTCATCGGAGGTTGTGTAGTCAATCCAATAGCGCGAGATAAGTCCGTGCATCGAGGGATTAGTACCCGTTGTAAGGGTTGCCGCACCTGCAATAGGCGAGGTTTGCAGATAGTCGTAACGTGCTTCGGAGTAGCTTGTTCCGCGCGCCGCAAGGGTTGCAAAACCTCCGTCACTCATATTGTGAGCATATTTTGTCAAATCATCGGCACCAAGTCCCGACAGCACCACATTTACAACAAGTCGGGGTTTGGCGGTTTGTGCTGCAGCAAAGCCCACCGCGCACAACATTCCGATAACTACAAGCAGTTTCTTCATTGGTCTCAATCAAAGTTTTTAATAAAACGTACAAAAGTACGACTTTTTTGTTAAGATTCCGCCCAAATACCAATTAAAATTGCCGTCACTACATTATATAATAGGTACTACACAAAACAAAGGTCGCTTAAAGCACTCCTCAAACGACCTTTGTTTTATATTCTACAACGATTCCAGCCGTTGGGTTAAAGTAGCTATTTCCGCTTCGAAATGCACATTGGGCGACTCTTTCATCACTGTTTGACACTCGCCGATGGTACGCATCAAAAACTCGCGATAGTCGGGACTCGACGGATTCAGTGGGCGGTGTTGGCACGAACGCATCAAGCGAAAGATAGTTTGATTGAGTGGCTCATCGGCAGGCGAAAGGTAGCTCTCCGCAAACAACTTCCAAACATACTCCACAGCTTGCTCCGAGGGATGGACCATATCCGCGGCATAGAAACGATAGTCACGAAGGTCATCCACAAGAGCCTCATAAGCAGGAAAATAGTGCACCTGCTGCAATTTATCGGCAACCTCGGCAGCAGCTACACGCAGAACAGCCTTACTGAGCGAGCTCTCCGCAAGGCCATCTTTGAGGTGGCGGATAGGGCTCACCGTCAAAATCACCTTTTTACCCGCAAGCTCGTTTTGACAGACACTCACAAGCTCCTCGACAATCTCACTCACGCCAAGAGAGCGACACTCAAACTGCTCGGCAGGCAGTCGGTGGCAATTGGCAACCACCCTACCCTCGCGCTCATACACGCGGTTGGTACCAAGCGTCAGAATAACATAGTCGGCACAAGCGAGAGCCTTGCGGGCAGTCTCAAATGCCAAGTTGAGTTGTTGCAAAGTTTGCTCGGGCGAGGCGGACGACAAAAGCGTATGCGCATCGGTCGAAAACCACATACCGCGCCACTCGCACAAGTCACTCATCTCGAAACAACGGCCCGAGTTCACTCGGCTGATGAACGACACAAGCGAGCACGGATTGTACAGAGGGCCAAAGGGATTGCTTACGATGGAGTATTTGAGTTGCGACAAGCGGTCGGCCATAGCCTCCGAGAAGCACGAGCCAAGGGCAAAGCCAAAACTTTGATGTGAGATGCGCCACGACGATGGTGGCACACTCAGCGGAGTACGAAACTGCATAAATGCTCTTTTTTTTAAGGACAAAGATATGAAGTTAATACGAAAAACACTACTTTTGTAGTTGGCCTAAAACAAAAAACGACCATCAAAATGAAAATTTCTGCCCCCTGTAAAATAAATCTCGGATTGGACATTCTGCGTCGTCGCGACGACGGTTTCCACGACATCGAAACGGTTATGTGTGCCGTCAAAGGATTGGCCGACACGCTCACAATCGAGCCTGCTGACACCACGCAGTTTCAAGCAGGCGGAATCACAATAGACTGCGCCTCCGAGGACAACTTGTGCGTGCGCGCAGCCAAGCTGATGCAACAACGCTATGGGGCGGGAAACATCTCCATTACACTCGACAAAAAGGTACCCTTCGGCGCGGGACTTGGCGGCGGATCTTCGGATGCGGCGGCAGTAATCGTTGCCACCAATCTGCTTTTTGAGTTGGGTTTGACCGACCAGCAGATGTGCTCTTTGGCAGCCGAGCTGGGCAGCGACACCTCGTTTTTTGTACTCGGAACACCTCAACTCTGCACCTCGCGCGGTGAGGTTATGACGCCCTTCAACCTTGACATCATCAGCGGAATGTGGATTGCCATCATCAAGCCGTCGTTCGGTGTTTCGACACCGCAAGCCTATGCAGGTGTACGTCCGCAAATGCCCGCAACGCCTCTCGCCGAGCGACTCAGCCAAGACATTTCGACTTGGCGCAAGGTGATAACCAACGACTTCGAGCGCACAGTTTTTGCACTACACCCTTCATTGGCACAAATCAAAGAGCAACTCTATGACGCAGGGGCGGTTTATGCCTCGATGTCGGGTTCGGGCTCTGCGATGTTCGGTCTGTTTACCGAGCGCCCCACCCTCAACATCCAGAGCGAGGATTTATTCGTTTTCGAGGGGCAACTCTAAGCGCGACAGCAGGTTGGCACAACCATCCTCCAAGAGATTGAGCACCAGCTCGAAACCTTCCACACCCTCGTAATAGGGGTCGGGAACATAACTCCAATCGCGGCTATAACTTTCGCCAAAGAACTCACACATACGGTAAATCTTATCAGTAGCCTCGGCCGTAGGTGCAAGGCGGAAGAGTTTATCGTAGTTGCTGTCGTCCATAGCCACAATCATATCGAAGTGGTCGAAATCGTCGCTACGCACCTGACGTGCGCGGTGGGTGATATTGATACCGCGTCGGCTCGCCGCACTTCTCATTCGCGGGTCAGCCTTCTCGCCCGTATGTCCCGAATAGGTTCCTGCCGAGTCACACTCAATGACACTTTGCAAACCCTTGCTCTCGACAAGTTGTTCCATTACGGTCTGCGCAGCCGGAGAACGGCAGATATTTCCCAGGCACACGAATAGTATCTTTGTAATCTTGCTATTTTCCATACTCTATAATCTTTTAGGCGGTTTTACACTTCCGTAAAGATAGGAATTATAAATTAAAAACCGAAACAGTTTTGACCATTTCACATCAAGACACACTCACTCAACCCTCGCAGAGCCCAACCACGCCTAAAACAACAAAACCCCTCCGACCGAAAGTCAGAGGGGTTTTATTCATAATTGAGGTCCGATTAGTTAACCTTATTATTACCATTGCCGCCTTCGCGTGTGGGAGGGGTGGTTGTGGGAGTGCTCTCGCGGTGGATGGTACCACCGTTTGCCTCCGAAGCCAAGTCCATCTCGTTTTGGAGAGCGACCATTTGGATTGCGGTTGCGGCAGCCTCCTCGCCTTTATTACCAAGTTTGCCACCTGCGCGATCCATTGCTTGTTCGAGGTTGTCGGTTGTAAGAACACCGAATGCGATAGGCATATTCCACGAAATCATCAGTTGGGTTACGCCTTGTGTCACGCTTTGGCACACGAAGTCGAAGTGGCGGGTGTCGCCTTGAATCACACAACCAAGCACGATAACGGCATCAACGTCGGTATATTCTGCAAAGAATTGCGCTCCGAGGGTCAACTCGACAGTTCCGGGAACATACTTAACCGAAATATTACTTTCGAGGCATCCGGCCTTAACCAGACCTGCGATTGCTCCTTCGAGCAGTCGTTCGGTGACATTGCTGTTCCAAGTGGCTACCACGATACCAAATCGCATACCGGCCGCCGAAGGAACTTCGCTATTCATCTGCGAGAAATTAAACAACCCTGTTGCCATTGTGATTGTGCGCTGATTATAAGGTTACAGACTCTGTACTTTTGGAATTATTGGAGTTGCTCTGCTGCACCGATGAATTTTGCAATGTCGCGACCCTCCATGCTTGCGGGGTATTGCTCCTCGATGGTTTTGTAAGCAGCGATAGCCTCTGCATAGTTGCCGAGAGCCTCGTAAGCCAGACCCATCTTTTTGAGGTACATAGGTGCGGTCAGGCTGTTGTCGCTTTGAGCAACTGCTTTTTTGTACATATCAACTGCACCCTCGTAGTTTTGCTCGTCGCACATAATGTCGCCTTGCAGACCGTAGCATTGAGCGTTGATAACAGCGTTGGGAATACCAGCGGTTGCGTCGTAAGCAGCCAGATATTTTTTGGCATTCTCGGTGTCACCCAGGTTCAGATAGCAGATACCTGCGTAGTAGTTTGCCAAGTTAGCCTCGGCAGTAACGCCGTAGTTGTTGATTACCTCGAGGAAACCAACGGTAGTACCATCACCATTCAGAGCAACATCCCATTGCTCGGCTGCGAACATTTGCTCGGCTGCGAACATATCGGCAGCTGCCTTTTGGCTTTGACCTTGAACATAAACGTTGGTGTAGAGGAACCAGCCGCCTACAATCACAACGATTGCAGCAACAGCTACTACAATAGTTTTCCAATTTTTCTCAATGAACGATTGGGTTTCTTCCAGAGCGTTCTCGATGATTTGCTCGGGAGCTTCTTGTGTGTTTGCTTTGTTAGCCATAGTTTTATAAACTGTTTTCTTTAATAATTTTCAAAATGATTGGCAAAGATAGTTTTTTTTCGCCAAAAAACGAAAAGTTTACCCTAAAAATAACGCATCCGGATTATTTAGTTCCGTACATATCGTGATAAAGGCACTTTTTGATGGCACTTTCGGGGGTACGAAGGTGCATTGCTCCACCAAGGCAATCGGCCCATCGGCGGCACTCGGCACACACTCCACAGCGCATCCAGTCGCGGTTGCGCATAACGCCAAAGCGTTCCTCCCAAACCTGTTGAAAATCATCCTTATAGATATTACCCTGAACAAATCGGCGGTCGATATTTGGACACGCCGAGATAGAACCATCGATAAGTATGGATGCGATGTTTATTCCCGCGCGACAGAAGAAGTGCCAATCCCTAACGGTGCGTTCGTGTGGACCTACAAAGGCCTCGCAACTAAAACGCGCATTTATGCGACCCTCGGCCCTCACGCGCTCAATAAAACTCATCAGACGGCGCAACTGCTCGCCCGACAAGAGCAGACCCGCATCCTCGTCGGCGGCGCGTCCAATGGGCGCAATGGTAAAGAATCGCCAGTTACGGCAGCCGTGCGCCAAAAGATTTTCGTAAACCTGCTCCAAGGAGTCGAGATTGTCGGGATTAACGCACGTTACCACATCGTGCACAACGCGGCCATCCTCAACCAAAATATCCAGCGCGCGCATAACTCGCGCATAGCTCAACGCATTGCCACGCAGGCGGTTGTGTTCATCCTCGATGCCATCTATACTCAACGTAACGCTCTCGATGCCAGCCACAATGAGTTGATTGTGCACTCGCTCGTCATAGGCCATACCGTTGGTGACAATACCCCAACGAAATCCCGCCTCGCGCAGTTTGGCACCACACTCGGCCAAGTCGCGTCGCACCAGCGGCTCGCCACCCGTGACAGCCACAAAAACAGGTTTTTCGCTATGATGATAGGCCTTCGTAGCACGCAGAAAATCCTCGACGGGCATATCCGCCACCGAGGCCTCGGCGCGGCAATCCGAGCCACAATGTCCGCAATGCAGATTACAGCGCAGGGTACACTCCCAGAAAAGGTAATTCAGTTCGTGCAGAGCAGTCTCGCCCGCACGAAACACATTATGGAATTTCTGACTTATCCAACTCATCCTCCCCGACGTTGGTTAGATTTTAGTTTAGAGGAGTCATAGCAACGGTTGCAACTCCGTCATTGCGATTGACTTTGATCTGGGTCGAATTGAATTCGCCACCATTTTTAGCACCATCTTCATCCACCAACCAAAGAGTACATTTGGTTTCGTCGGGAGCCATAAGTTCGGCCGAATCAACAGAGAGCACACCTTTGTCGTTTGTACGACCAACACAACGTCCAATGTTGTCGGCTGCGACATCGGAATAGAGATAGACACCGATACCGACAATTGGGTCGCCCTGCAAATTCACAACTCGCACATCCACCGTAGCACTGAGTGGATCGTAATCAACGTATGCACCATAGCACGCCTCCATAATAAACATAACCGATCCGAGGCTAAACAATTGAAGTACACGACGCAAAGTACGTTGTAGTGTCGCTCTTATTTTCGTTTTCATAGGCGTTGATTTATTTTCCACAAATATAACGATTTGCGGCGAGATTCACAAACAATCGGTAGGCGAATTTGCAAGACTCGACAAAAATCCATACCTTTGAAGTTGAAGAAACTCACACACAGTATGAATCTTGACCGACTGAACATACTTAATTTCAAAAACATCCCCGAGGCGAGCATCGAATTTTCGAGTTCAATCAACGCCTTAGTGGGACTCAACGGCGCAGGCAAAACCAACATCATCGAGGCGGTGTACTATCTGTCGATGTGCAAGTCGTCGATGGGCCTGAGCGACCGCGGAAGTGTACGTCACGACTCTGATTTCTTTGTGCTCGAAGGCGAATACACCGACACTCGCAGCCGCCATAGTTCGGTCACCTGTACCTACACTGCCAAAGGCAGTCGCAAGGTACTGAAATTCAACGGCAAGGAGTGTGAGAAACTTTCGGAGCACGTCGGTCGCATTCCGATTGTGATTGTGTCGCCGGCCGATGCTTTTCTGGTGAGTGACGCAGCAGACGAACGTCGCCGCTATCTGAATGCCTTCATCTCGCAGCTCGACGCACAATATCTCACCGCCATCATCCGCTACAATGCAGTGTTGGCCGAGCGCAACAAACTGCTCAAAAACAGCGACCCGCGAATCATCGACGAGTTGCTCGACACCTACGATATGCAACTTATTGCCCACGGCGAGGTTGTACACGCCAAACGACGCGAATATATCGAGATGCTTGTGCCGTCGCTCGAAAAGTACTATCGCACGCTGTGTGACGACCGCGAAGAGGTGTCGCTGACCTACTCGTCGGAACTCAACGATCACTCGTTTGAGGAGCTGTTGGCGAACTCTCGCCGACGCGATGCAGTGTGTCAATTCACCACAACGGGTGTACATCGCGACGATATGGTTATGCGCATCGGAGGCCTTCCGCTCAAAAAATATGGCTCGCAAGGACAGCAGAAGTCGTTCCTTGTGGCGCTCAAACTCGCACAATACGACATTGTTAGCCGCATCACGGGCGAAAAACCCATACTGCTGCTCGATGATGTGTTCGATAAATTGGATTCGGGACGTGTGGCACGTCTTATGGATATTGTAAATGGTGAGGGATTCGGACAGATTTTTGTTTCGGACTGCAACCGTCGCCGCTTGGTGGACATCCTCGACCGCACCGGACGCGAGTACTCGGCCTACCACATCGAAGATGGATGCGTCACCAAAACCACATCCGAAGAGTTATAATCACGACTATGCAGTACACTAAACCCAAACGAATAGGCGAGTTGTTGCCGCATCTGTTCAAAGACCCTGTGATTGTAGCTAAGATTACCGAGGCGGAGTTACCCGAGGTATGGAGCAAAGTTGCAGGCGAGGTCACAGCGCGCTACACCTCCGAGGTGACGTTTCTGCGTGGCATTATGACCGTACGCATCACCTCCGCTGCGCTGCGACACGAGCTATTTATGCGACGCAGCGACCTCTGTCAGAAGATTAACGCCGCATCGCGATTGCCCATAGTTCGCGAATTGATTGTAAAATAGATTCTTCTTACTTTTTCAGATTTCAGCACACCCATACCTTTTCTCAGACGAGAAAGGGCAATACCCTATGTGCCTACTTGCCATCGGCGACGGTGATATGAAAACAAGCCTGCTTATACTCGTACTTGACATGGCAACGACCCTGATCGCGCAGGTTTTTGAGCACCTCGGCCAGCATCTGTTTCATCATTGCCGACTGGATGGTTGCAGTCACACCCGTATGCTTATAGAAGCGGTTGTAGGCCATATCGAAGGTAGTGCCATAGAAGTGGCATGAGTTTTTCGACGCATTGACATTACCCGACCTGCGCAACTTGCGAACATCCTCCTCGGTGCGCGTAACGCTTGTCACAATTGGACACACACCCTCGATTTCGAAGCGTCGTTTGAGCGAATCGGCAAAATCGCGGCCAATATCCTCCAACAATTTGGCAGCCTCGGGCACAAGGAAGGGTGCCGAGTGGGTCAGCGGGTCAAGTTTGTAGAACTCGCAACTTTCGAGGGTTTTCACCCTTTTCGAGGGCTTTTGGTCGCGAGTAGCCAACGGCTCGAATCCGATTTTGCGCGCCGATTCGAGTTGCACGTCGTTCATATCGCGAAACATTTGCGAGTATTTGTATTGATAATGGATGGTTGCGGTTTTGGCACGCTGCAACATTTCGAGGTCGGCCTCGGCAGCTTGTCGGCGAAGAACACCGCGAGTGATATACACCGCCAAAATCGCCAGAAGGCCATACAGATAGGGGCGCAACTTGGGATTCAGATGGCGGCGACGTTTGGTTCGTTTTTGAATAGTCATAGGTAGTTGGTTAATTAAGTACGGCAAGGGAACCCTTGGGGCGAGAAGAACTGCCACTCGGGCGCACAATCCCACCCGACAGCATCCTCACCTCACATCTGCGCCTTGCACTTGGCACACGTTCCAAAACAAAAAAGACACCCAAACCTAAACGGCCACCGGGTGTCTTTTGAGTTGAGCTACCTGGATTCGAACCAAGAATGACAGAACCAAAATCTGCAGTGTTACCATTACACCATAGCTCAATTACTTTGGAAAAGCGATGCAAAGATACGGCTTTTTTTATTACTTCCAAACAATTTTGCATTTTTTTTTATATTTTTGTGCCGTAACCCTAAAAAAAGAACCTATGAACAGTGATTCACGCGCAACATTCAAGAGTAAAATCGGCATTATTTTGGCTGCGGTAGGCAGCGCTGTCGGACTTGGAAACATCTGGAGATTCCCCTACGAGACCGGACAAAACGGCGGTGGAGCCTTCCTTATGGTGTATTTAATATGTGTATTTGTACTCGGCATCCCTACCCTGCTTGCCGAAATGACGCTCGGACGTTTGGCAAAAACCAACTCGGTGAGAGCTTTCAGACGAGTGACCAAACACCCCGTATTCGGACGCATCGGCTATCTTGGCGTGCTGTCGTGTTTGCTGATTCTCGGCTTCTACACCGTAGTGGCGGGATGGACATTCCAATATATGTGGGAGTCGGTGTCGGGAGGTATTATGGGACTCAACAGCGAACAGTTCACCCAATCGTTTGTCGAATTCTCGACCTCGCCGTTCCAGCCCATCTTCTGGACCATACTTATGCTGGTCATCACACACCTTATTATTATAGGCGGCGTACAGAAAGGCATTGAACGCGCATCGAAACTGATGATGCCGCTGCTTTTCATTCTGCTGGTTGTGCTGTGCGTAAACTCGCTTATGCTTGACGGCGCACGCGAGGGTTTGACCTTCCTTTTTAAGCCCAACTTCTCGGCTATTGATTCGAGTGTGATTCTCAGCGCAATGGGCCAGGCATTCTTCTCGCTGAGCCTTGGCGCAGGTGTGATGATTACCTACGCATCGTATTTCGAGGATGATATTAATATGCCCCGCACCGCAACAACAGTGGCTCTGCTCGACACATCGGTGGCTCTACTGGCTGGAGTAATGATTTTCCCCGCAGTATTCACCTTCGGCATTGAGCCCACACAAGGTCCCAACCTCGTGTTTGTAACCCTGCCCAACATCTTTGCGCAACTGCCCCTCGGCAGCGTGTGGTCGTTCATCTTCTTCTTGCTGTTGGCGCTTGCGTCGATTACCTCGCTTATCTCGCTGCACCAAGTGGTGACCGCCTACATCGAAGAGGAGTTTAAGATGTCGAACCGCAAGGCAGCACTGGTTGTTACCTGTCTGGCTGCTGTGCTGGCTGTGTTTGCATCATTGAGCCTCGGTGTGACTAACGACTTCCGCATCGGTGGTTTGTGTCTGTTCGACCTGTTGGACTATGTAACCGCCAAGATTATGATGCCGCTGGGTAGCCTGCTGCTGTGCGTGTTTATGGGCTGGCGACTCGAAAAAGCAACCCTTATCAGCGAGGTTACCAACCGTCACACCCTGCGTTGGAGTATGATTAAAGCATTCGTGATTGTACTGAAATACATCGTACCGATTCTCGTAACATTGATATTTATAAACGAGCTCGGTTTATTCAATTAATCCAAGCAGGCAGATACACACAAAAAAAGCTGTTCGATATTCGGACAGCTTTTTTTGTATTGTAGGTCAATATTAACCGAGATACGATTTCAAGAGTTTGCTACGCGAGTTTTGACGCAAACGACGGATAGCCTTCTCCTTGATTTGGCGAACACGCTCGCGAGTCAAACCAAACTTATCGCCAATCTCCTCCAAGGTCATCTCTTGACAACCAATACCGAAGAAATATTTCACGATGTCGCGCTCGCGGTCGGTCAGTGTAGCCAGTGCACGCTCAACCTCGGTCGAAAGCGACTCATTAATCAGGCCACGGTCGGCATTGGGCGAGTCGGCATTCACCAACACGTCGAGCAGGTTGTTATCCTCGCCATCGGCAAAGGGAGCATCCACCGAAACGTGGCGACCGGCAACCCTCATAGTGTCGGTAACCTTCTCTTTGGGCAGATCCAGCGCTTGTGCCAACTCCTCGGGCGAAGGAGTACGCTCGTTCTCTTGCTCAAAGCGTGCAAACGCCTTGTTGATTTTGTTGAGCGAGCCTACTTGATTGAGCGGCAGACGCACGATACGCGACTGCTCAGCCAGAGCTTGCAGAATAGATTGACGAATCCACCATACGGCATACGAGATGAATTTGAAACCACGGGTCTCGTCGAACTTCTCGGCCGCTTTAATCAAACCGAGGTTACCCTCGTTGATAAGGTCGGGAAGGCTCAGACCTTGGTTTTGGTATTGCTTGGCAACCGACACCACAAAACGCAGGTTTGCTTTGGTCAGTTTCTCAAGTGCCTCTTGGTCTCCTTTTTTGATTCGTTGGGCGAGTTCTACCTCCTCCTCCACCGAGATAAGGTCCTCTTTACCGATTTCTTGCAGATACTTGTCAAGCGAAGCGCTTTCGCGGTTCGTGATTGACTTGGTGATTTTTAGTTGTCTCATCTATTCTTGTTCCTTTTTCTGTTGTCGTGGTCTATTTATCGACTATCACATAGCCGATGCTGCGGCCTCCCGGATAGAAACCCTCGATAAGGGTAATCTTGCCCTCGATTTGCTGAATGTCGCGCACCGAGCGGATAGGTTTCTCGTTGATGTGGGTAATCACATAGCCTTTGCGAATGCCCGCATTGCTCAAAACACCTCCGGACTTAACCTCCGTAACACGCACTCCGCCCTTCACACCATACTCTTTGAGGCCCTTGCTATCGAGTTCGATAAACGCACCTCCGAGAGCTGTTTCGGCATCGGTTTGCGATGTCAATTCGGTCTTTCCTGTCTTATTACGCAAAACAACTTCAAAAAGTTTCACTTTTTTATCTCTTTTTACAACAACGCTGATTTTATCACCCGGACGGCGGCGACCTACAATCTCCGACAGCGAGGCTTGCGAGTTGATGGCAGTACCGTCAATTTCGGTAACTATATCGCCCGACTCAATGCCCGCGCTCTTGGCAGCACCATTGGGGTCAACCTCGGCTACATACACTCCGCCAACCTCGCTAATGCCCAATTTCTCACCCATCTCGTCGATGAATTGTTGGTCTATTACGCGATACGAAATACCCAACAGCGCGCGTTGCACCACGCCAAACTCTTTGAGGTCGGCAACAACCTTCTGTACAATGGTTTCGGGCACAGCAAACGAATATCCCGCATAGCTTCCCGTAGGCGATTTGATAACGGTGTTGATACCCACCAGCTCGCCACGAGCATTTACCAGCGCGCCACCCGAGTTGCCAGGGTTGATAGCCGCGTCGGTTTGGATAAACGACTCGATACTAAACGCGTTGGGGATAACCCTCAGTGTTCGCGCCTTGGCACTCACGATACCTGCTGTAACGGTCGATTGCAGGTCGTAGGGGCTACCAATAGCAAGCACCCACTCGCCCAAACGCAGATTATCCGAGCTACCAAAAGGCAAAGTCGGGAGTCCCTCGGCGTCGATTTTGATAAGCGCAATGTCGGTTGTGGGATCGGTGCCGATGATACGGGCATCGAAGTTACGACCATCGTTCAATCGAACTTTGAGTGTCGAGGCATTCTCCACAACGTGATTGTTGGTTACGATGTAGCCGTCGGGCGACAGAATCACACCCGAGCCCGATGAGGTTTGACTGCGCGACGACGGCTCGCCATATTGCGGTGCACCGAAAAAGTCAAAGAAGGGATTCCATCCCTGCGTCACTGCAACCTGCTCGGTTTTAACCACACTCACAACAGCCCTCACACCACGTTCGGCAGCAGCCGTAAGATCGGGCATTGCAAGAGCTCGCTCCTCCGTAAAGCTCGCAAAACGCGTCTTCGCGCCACCCGTAGGGGCGTCCGAAGTCACCTCCGCAGATGAACTCTCACCTATGGCGTCATACCATTTTGTTATCTGATTGTTGTTTTGCGATGCAACATATCCCACACCGCCTCCGACAGCAGCCGACAGAACGACAACCGCTACGGTTGATAAAAATCCATTTTTCATACTTTCCTCTTTTGAGTGTTTTTGTTTTAATACGCAAAAGTCGAGTCAGTCTATAGGCAAAATCTGTGTTGGTTGCATTAATAACTCACAAAAAGGCACTATTATTTTGCAAACCCACCGAAAAATTCTCCACAACAGCAAAATACCCAACCACCCAAAAGCAAGGGGAGAAAGAAGTTTTTGTCACAATACATTTTTTTTGTTATATTCGCGGTAAGATAATATAAGAATTTCAGACATATGGATATTTTGTTTACAATAGCAGCCCTGATAGTTGGCATCACCATCGGCTTTGTGGCCGGTTATCTCTTTGGCAAACGTGGAGCGACTCTCACCGAGCAACGTGCTTCGGAGCAAATCATTGAGTTGTCGGGCCAAAAATCTTCACTCACAAAGGAGGTCGAAATGTTAAGAGATCAACTCGAGGTAGAGCAACAACGCGCCGAAACCGAACTCAACCGTCAAAAAGAGGAGTATCACGCATTGCAAGCGGAGCAAGAACAACGTTTCAAGGAGGCTGATGCTGTTCGCCGTGCCGATTTCAGACTGCAACTCGAGCAACAACTCGAACTCGTCAAGTCGCAGCTCCAAAAACAAACCGAGCAAAGCAATCGTGAAAGCATAACCGAGATTATGCGTCCTTACAAAGAGCAACTCGACCAAATCAAGGAGCAAAACATCAAGGACCGCGCTACTCTGCAAGGCGAAATCAAGCAATTTGTTGAGACCGGTGGTCGTTTGACTCGCGAGGCAGACCGTCTTGTCACAGCATTGAGCGGCAGTGTAACCATTCAGGGTAATCTGGGTGAGAAACTGCTCCGCGACATTCTCGCAGGTTCGGGACTCAAGGAAGGCGTGCAATACAAACTGCAACACACCCTGCGCAACGAGGACGGCACAACCCTCAAAAACAGCGACGGTAAGAAGATGCGTCCCGACGCAGCGCTCATCTATCCCGAGACCAACAGCATTCTCTACATCGACTCGAAGTTCCAACTTCCCAACGAATTGGATTTCGACAACCTTCAAGCCGAAAGCCAACGTGCAGCGCTTAAAATCTTTGCCGATAAGATTACCGAACAAGCACGCAAACTCTCGGACCGCAACTACGACCGCAGCAACAACGAGGGTTACATACCTCTGCCCTACGTCATTATGTTTGTTCCGAGCGAGACCGCACTTGCCGCAGTCACAAGTTTTGACCCCACCCTGTGGCAACGTATGTTCAACGAATACGGCGTATGCCTTGCCAGCGAGCGCAACCTGCTTGTTCTTATCGAAATGGTGCGCTATATGTGGCAACGACAAGTCACCATCGACAACCACGAAGACATCATCAAACGTGCCGAGGCAGTGCTTGACCGCGTAGTTGACTTTATGAGTGAGTTCTGCAATGTGGAGGAAGCGCTTGCCGACGCCGTAAAGGCCACCGAAGCCATGCGTACTCTTTCGGGCAGTCGCGGCAAGTCAATCGAAGTTGCCGTACACCAGCTCACCAAGCTTGGCGTCAAACCCAACAAAGTGTCAAAGAAAGACCGCCCCGCACAACTCAAGGCGATGTTACAAAAGGCAAACATCTCCGAAGAGACCGAAATTGAGGGCGAAATCGAGGTCGAAACTCCCGACCAAGAGTAATACCCTACAACATAATCCGAAAAAACATTCAATTTGGAAGGCAAGCGGAGGTTTTTTATCGGATTTGGCGCATACTAATTATTTATAAGACAAAAAATGCACGAAAATATGGTCGCGCTGTGCGGAATTTGAACAAAAAATGGTATCTTCGCGGCAGACTAAACGATAATCCACTATATGGCTATTAAAAACAACGTGATGATTGTTCGACAGAAGCTGTTGACAAGACTCATCAAACTCTGGAACGAAAACAAACTTGTAGAAGAAATTGACCGCCTGCCCATCGAGCTCAGTCCCAAAAGATCGAGGGTGCTCGGACGTTGTTGCATCCACAAGGAAAGAGCCGTGTGGAAGTACAAATCGTTGCCTCTGCTGGGTTACGATATGACCGACGAGACCGACGAGCTGACTCCCCTGTCGGCTTATGCAAGCAAGGCGTTGGAACGCACCGAACTCAAAGACAACATTATGTGTGTGATTGATGAGGCTTGTTCGTCGTGCGTGCGTACCAACTACAACATCACCAACCTGTGTCGTGGTTGCGTGGCTCGTGCTTGTGCAAGTGCATGTCCCAAAAACGCTATCGAGTTTGACCCCGAGACCAGCCAAGGTAAAATCAACCACAGCATCTGTATCAGTTGCGGTAAATGTTTCGAGAACTGTCCCTATCACGCAATCGTTTACATCCCCGTTCCTTGCGAGGAGTCGTGCCCCGTTGGTGCTATCACCAAAGACGAGTATGGCGTAGAGCACATCGACGAGAGCAAATGTATCTACTGCGGTAAATGTTTGAACAGTTGCCCGTTCGGTGCAATCTTCGAGATTTCGCAAGTATTCGACATTCTGCAAAGCATCCGTCGTGGCGAGGAGGTTGTGGCTATGGTTGCCCCCGCAGTGTTGTCGCAATACAACCTGCCCACCGAGCAAGTGTATGGCGCTATCAAGGCTATCGGCTTTACCGACGTAATTGAGGTTGCCCAAGGTGCGATGATCACCACCGAAAAGGAGACCGCAGAGTTCAAAGAGCGTATGGAGGAGGGTGCTCCCTTTATGACCACTTCGTGCTGCCCCGCATACATCGAGATGGCAGAGAAACACGCTCCCGAATTGAAGAAATATATCTCGACTACCCGCTCGCCGATGTACTACACCGCCGAAATCGTACGCGAGAAATATCCTAACGCCAAAACCGTATTCGTAGGTCCCTGTATCGCAAAACGTAAAGAGGCTCGCAAAGACGACTTGGTAAACTATGTAATGACCTTTGAGGAGTTGCACGCAATTTTCAGCGGTATGGGTATCGAAATGAACGAGGAGAAGGTTTATGAGATTCCCTTCACTTCGATTCGCACAGCTCACGGCTTTGCACAAACCGGCGGTGTGACCGCTGCTGTGAAGGCTCACGTTGGTGGTGCATTCGAGTTCACCAACGCTCTGGTGTCGCCTCTTACCAAGAAGAACGTAGGTTTGATGAAGGTTTACGGCAAGGTTCCCGCCAAGGTGCCTGCTCAATTCATCGAGGTTATGGCTTGCGAGGGTGGTTGTATCTCGGGTCCGAGCACACACACCACTTTTGAGGCCGGACGCCAAACCTACAACAAAGAGTTGCTCAAACGATAAACTAAATCAGAATATGATAAGAGAGTTGGCCGACCGTCTGATTTCAAGGCGCCGACTTGACGCCGAGGAATACCGCACGCTGTTGAGCGGGTGGGACGAGGCAACTCTTGCTTATCTACGTCAAGACGCTGTCCGAACTGCCCGCGAGCAGTTCGGACGCGGCGTTTATGTAAGGGGCCTTATCGAGGTCAGCAGCAGCTGTCGCAACGATTGCCTCTACTGCGGACTGAGGTGTAGCAACACCTCGGCCGAGAGATACCGCCTCAGCGACGAGCAGATTTTGGAGTGCTGTCGCGAAGGTTACGCTGCGGGTTTCCGCACTTTCGTTTTGCAGGGTGGCGAGGATATGGCCTTCACCGACAACCGCCTGGAGGGGCTGATTGGACGTATTCGCGCCGAGTTTACGGATGCGGCCATCACACTATCGCTGGGTGAACGTAGCGAGGAGTCCTACCGCCGACTGCGCGATGCAGGAGCCGACCGCTATCTGCTGCGCCACGAGGCTGCAAGCAAGACGCTTTACGAGAAACTGCATCCACAGAGTATGTCGTGGGAGAACCGAATGAGGTGTATCGAAGTGCTGAAACGCGTAGGATTTCAAACGGGTGTAGGTATGATGGTTGGTGCCCCTTATCAGAGTGTGAGCGACCTTGCCGACGACTTGATGTTTATCCAGCGCATCGAGCCCGAGATGATTGGTATCGGGCCGTTTATTCCGCACTGCGCCACACCATTCAGTGCGCACCCCGCAGGAAGTCTGCGCCTGACCTATCTGTTGCTGGCCATTGTGAGGATTATGCACCCCAAGGCGCTTATCCCTACAACCACAGCGCTGGCGACACTTTCGGCTGACGGCCGACGCGAGGGAATACTTTCGGGAGCCAATGTGGTTATGCCCAACCTGTCGCCCTCGGAGGTGCGAAACAAATATGCCATCTATGACGGCAAAGCCAACCGCGGAAGCGAAGCAGCCGAAGGTTTGGCACTATTGGAACAAGAACTTAACGAAATCGGCTATCGAGTGGACTATTCGAGAGGCGATTACAGATAACGAACTTTTTACTATGGTCGAATATAATGTAAAGTCGGAACACGCCGCCGAGTTTATCCACGACGGCGAGGTGCGTGCGACGTTGGAGTATGCCGCCGCACACCGAGGTGATGTGGCTTTGGTGGAGGAGATTCTGAGCAAAGCCGCCGAGGGTCACGGACTGACCCACCGCGAAGCCGCGGTGCTTATGGAGTGCGACCGACCCGAGCTGGTTGAGCGATTGTTTGATTTGGCACGCAGCCTCAAACAACGCATCTATGGCAACCGCATTGTGATGTTCGCACCGCTCTATCTGTCGAACTACTGCATCAACGGTTGTGTCTATTGCCCCTATCACGCCAAAAACCGCACAATTCCGCGTCGCAAACTCTCCCAAGAGGAGATTCGTCGCGAGGTTATAGCCTTGCAGGATATGGGCCACAAACGTCTGGCATTGGAGACGGGCGAACACCCTATTCAGAGCCCTATTGAGTATGTATTGGAGTCGATTGACACCATCTACTCGATTCACCACCGCAACGGAGCAATCCGCCGCGTGAATGTGAATATTGCAGCAACCACAGTCGAAAACTACCGTCTGTTGCGCGATGCGGGTATTGGAACATATATTCTGTTTGAGGAGACCTACGACCGCGCTACATACGAGCAACTGCACCCCACAGGCCCCAAAAGCGACTGGGCATACCACACCGAGGCTATGGACCGCGCAATGGAGGGCGGAATTGATGATGTGGGTATCGGTGCGCTGTTTGGTCTTACCAACTATCGTTACGACTTGGTGGGCCTGCTGATGCACGCAGAGCACTTGGAGGCTCGCTTCGGAGTGGGTCCTCACACCATAAGTGTGCCACGCATACGTCCCGCCGACGACATCAATCCCGAGGATTTCCCCAATGCCGTTACGGACGACGTATTCCGCCGAATAGTAGCGATTCTGCGTCTGGCCGTTCCCTACACAGGTATGATTATCTCGACCCGCGAATCGGCTCGTTCGAGAGAGCTGGTGCTGGATGTGGGTGTGTCGCAAATCAGTGGCGGCTCGCGCACCAGCGTGGGTGGCTATGCCGAAGGAATTGAGGATGCCGAGAGGTCGGCTCAATTCGACATCTCGGACACCCGTACTTTGGACGAGATTGTTGCGTGGCTGTTGGAGTTGAACTATGTGCCGAGTTTCTGCACCGCCTGCTACCGCGAGGGACGCACTGGCGACCGCTTTATGATGCTTGCCAAGAGCGGCAAGATTGGAAACTGCTGTGGCCCGAACGCACTGATGACTCTGCGCGAATATTTGGAGGACTATGCCTCGGAGGGCACTCGCCGTCTCGGTATGGATGTCATTGCACGCGAATTGAAGCTGATTCCCTCGGACAAGGTTAAACGCATCACCGAAGAGCGCCTCGGCGAGATTGCTTTGGGTAAACGCGATTTCAGATTCTAACCCACTACCCTATGCAAAAGACACCATCATCGGAGCGCCTGCACATCGGTTTCTTTGGCCGTTGCAACAGCGGAAAATCATCACTCATAAATGCACTTACGGGACAGCAAGTAGCACTTGTTTCGAGTCAGGCGGGAACAACCACCGACCCCGTAAACAAGCCAATGGAGTTGCCCGGGCTGGGTGCAGTGGTTATTATCGACACCCCGGGACTGGACGACAACACAACACTTGGCGAGCAACGAATTGCCGCTACCCGCAAGGTATTGGACCGTACCGATATTGCCGTTGTGCTGTTTGGCGAGGGCGAGGATTTGAGCATCGAGAAGGCTCTGTGCGAGGAGTTGAAACGTCGTGAGATTCCGATGGTCGGAGTGCTGGCCGCGTGTGACCGAACCTCCGAGCCTAAAAGTATTGCCGCACGCATAGGCGAGGTAATCGGAATCGAACCCATCTGCACAAGCGCCACAAGGGCCGAGGGGTTGGATACTCTGCGCGCGAAACTTGCCGAGTGTCGCGGCGATGAGGAGCGTCTGCTGACACAAGGTTTGTGCGATGAGGGCGACACTGTGTTGCTCGTTATGCCGCAAGACAAGCAAGCCCCCAAAGGCCGTCTTATTCAGCCGCAGGTGCAGACCTTGCGCGAGTTGTTGGACCGCGGATGCAGAGCTATGTGCTGCACAACCGAAGATATGCCCGAAGCATTGAAGGCTTTGAGCAGCCCTCCCAAGTTAATTATCACCGACTCACAGGTGTTTGACGCGGTGTGGAAGCTAAAACCCGAGGAGTCGCTGCTGACATCGTTCTCGGTGTTGATGGCACGTTACAAGGGAGATATAAACGCATTTATAGAGGGTGCAAAGGTACTCGCAACACTGACCGAGCAGTCGCGCGTATTGATAGCTGAGGCTTGCACCCACGCCCCACAAAACGAAGATATTGGTCGTGTCAAGCTGCCACGAATGTTGCGCAAACGTGTGGGCGAAGGACTCGCGATTGACATTGTGGGTGGCGCCGACTTCCCCGAAGATTTGAGTCCCTATGACCTTATCATCCACTGTGGTGCGTGTATGTTCAACCGCCGACACGTTATGAGTCGCGTGGCACGAGCCAAGGGCGCAAATGTACCCATCACAAACTACGGAGTGGCCATTGCTGCGCTGATGGGAATTCTCAACAAAATTGAGTGGTAAAACTTGTTATGAAAAAACTTAAACTATACTTAATCATAACACTCACTGTGGCTATCGGTGTCGGCGTGTGGGCGTTGATATACACCTCGGTGCGCAATGTCGAAAAAGAGTGGCGCGACGGCTCGACCTACACAGGCGAGTGGTGGCGCGGAATGAAACATGGCTGGGGTGAGTGGAGAATGGCAGACGGAAGTAGTTTCCGCGGCGAATTTGTGTGCGACACCATTCACGGCCGAGGACGATTCATCTATGCCGACGGAAGTATCTATCGCGGCGACTGGCAGAAGGGTTTGCGTCACGGCAACGGCTCGCTGTGTCATCCCGACAGCGCATCTGTCTTTGACGGACAATGGCAGGCCGACTCGCTGATTTACGGCTCGTGGACAACCGACTCTTCGCGCTACGAGGGAGCATTGCGTAATTACATCCCCCACGGCGTGGGAATCATACGTCACAGCAACCACGAGGTGTATGCAGGTCGCTGGCACCACGGCAAACGTCACGGCGTGGGACGACTGCAAAACGACTCGACCCGCAGTTTTGAGTTCGGATATTGGAATACCGACTCGCTGTGCAAACCCGAGGGTATGAAATACAAGTATGGCGACAAGGTGTTTGGTATCGACGTGTCGCACCACCAAAAGCACATCACCTGGGGCGACTTGACACTCTACTGCGACCGCAAGGGCGAGGTATTTGGCACAGGAGCCGAGGACACAACCTATCTGCAACCTGTATGGTTTGTATTTATGAAATCGACCGAGGGTGCAACCTACCAAGACCCGCAATATCGTCGCAATGTCAAGATGGCACAAACCTACGGACTCATCAAAGGCTCGTACCACTATATGCGCACAACCTCGACCATCCCCGATCAGGTGAACAACTACATTCGCAATACGGTGTGGGAACCAGGAGATTTTCCGCCTGTGCTGGATGTCGAAATCGACCCCGAAAAGGTTAGAAACGAGATTGGTGTGGAGCGACTCAAAGAGATGTGTTTGGAGTGGTTGGAGGCTATCGAGGCCTACTATGGTGTGCGTCCGATTGTCTATACCTACACGCTATATCGTCGCGAGTTCCTGATGGACAAGCGCTTTAAGAAGTATGACTTCTGGATTGCGCGCTACGTTCGCCACGGCGACCGACGCCCCAAGCGTCCCGATGATTGGATTGTGTGGCAGTTTACCGACAGCGGTCGTGTGGGTGGAATCAAACCCATTGCCGACCTCAACGTCTGGGACGGCAACATCGAAAAGTTGGAAAAATATCTGAGCACACGATAAGACAAAAAGAGCTTGCCCCATAGTTGGGACAAGCTCTTTTTTTTGGGGAGGGGATAGTTGTATAACAAATTACATACACAGGCGGAACAATAGCACACCGAGGATGGTGCAGAAGAACTGGATTACGATGTAGGCAACCACAGCCTTGGCGCCACGCACATTGCACGAAACCGAGAACGCGTTGTAGTTCCAAATGAAGAAAAGCACCAAAAACAGAGTAGTCACCAAGCTCATAGCACCAAGCATCAATAGTTGCGACTCGGGCATAGTGATAACGCCCATCGGATTGGTAATAAGCTCCATCATTAGTTCCTGCATCGCGGGAATCAACAAAGGCAGCACCATCGGCAATGCCAAAATTCGCGCAAAGGCGGTCGTTCCGAGCATATCGATGAGTCGCACCTTGGAACGCGACATCGCAACGCCACACACATACAACAGCAGTGCAGGCAGCAGCCACGAAATCACATCAACAAGCAGCACTTGCCACAGCGGTTTCTGCAACAGAGTATAGTGTAGGTAGCCATCTTGCAGCACACCCCCACTCCATTCGAGCAGTGCAGTGGCCACAATAAATATCAAGCCCAACAGCAGGGCGCGTGTTCCCGCAATCACGCGGAACGGATTCAAAAGCTTACTCATCTGGATGTTGTTTATTAAGTTTGTCGATGATGTCATCCAACAGGTTGCGCACCGTAGGATAACTGAGTTTAAGTTGCGAGGCCATCTCTTTGAGCGAGCCGCTGCATTTGACAAACGCGAGCACAAACTCTTGTTCGTCGGCCGAGAGCTGCAACAGCGCAGGCATAGGATAGTCGCCCGTAATGGTGGTGTCGCACTCACTGCAATGCAGACTCTTCACACTGAGGTCGCCTCCACACGAGGGGCAAGTAATCGGAATTTTACGTTTAGCCGTCATATCATTAAAGATTTTCACCACAAAATTAAACAAACATTTAATAAAATACAAGTTTGCTTTAATTTTATTTTAGTCACACACAAAAAAAAGACTGCCCGTGCGGACAGTCCTATACAATTTTGTTTATTTTCGACGCGTTTTTTAGAGCGCTTGCTCCAATGCATACGAAAGTTGGTCGGGGCACGAAGTTCCCTTGCCGTGGCAGTCGATACCGCGCAAACGGCGAATGGCCTCCTCGACACTCATTCCCACAAGCAGCGAAGCTACGCCTTGCGAGTTGCCTTGGCAGCCGCCATAAACCACTACATTGCGGATTACTCCATCCTCGGTTGTTATCTCGAATTGTTGGGCACACACGCCAACGGGTCGGTACAAATAGGTCTTTTTCATAGTTTGATTGTTTTTGAGGCTGCAAAGTTATTATTATTTCACAGCAAAAAAAAGTTTTCGCCCTCTTCCGTCGGCCACGCCTCGCAAAATATATAAAACCACCTGCTTGGGGCTCGAAATTTGGATTTTCCGAACAAAGTTGCTAACTTTGAAAAATCCGAAAATAAAAACAAACGCAAAACAATATAAAACTATGTTCAGCAGTCAAACCTACAAACAACGACGCGACACCCTGCGAGGTATGCTCTCGGGTGGCGTTGCACTCTTTGTCGGAAGCGTGGATGCGCCCGCAAATGCATTGTCAAACACATATCGTTACCGCCAAAACAGCAACTTCCTCTACTACTTCGGATTGGATATGCCCGACTTGGTAGCTGTGGTTGATGTGGACTCGGGCGAGGACATCATCTTCGGCAACGATCTCACAATCTCGGACCTCATTTGGACAGGCCCTCAACCTACCATTGCCGAGCTAGCTGCGCGTGTGGGTGTGACCATCACCAAGCCTCTGTCGGAACTTCCCGAGTACATTGCTCGCGCACAAGCACAAGGTCGCAAGATTCACGCAACACAACCCTATCGCGCCGAAACCGCAGCAACACTGATTGCACTGAACGTAACCGAAGGTATCCCCTCGGAGGAGTTGGTACGCGCGTCGGTGGCTATGCGTAGCATCAAGAGCGCCGAGGAGATTGCCGAGATGGAGCTGGCTTGCGACATCGGCTACAAGATGCATATGAAGGCTTTTGAGATGTGTCGCGAGGGCGAAAACGAGCGTCGCATCGTAGGTGCCGTCGAGGGTATCGCACTGCAAGAGGGATGGGGCGTATCGTTCCTGTCGATTGTATCACAACACGGTGAAACTCTGCACAATCGCAACTGCGACGGTATTCTGCAAAATGGTCGTCTGCTGTTGGTGGATGCAGGTGCCGAGGCTCTGTCGAACTACACCAGTGATTTCACCCGTACTATGCCCGTAAGCGGCAAGTTTACCCAAAAACAAAAGGATGTATATAATATCGTATTGGCGGCCAACAACCACGTATTCGACATCTCGAAACCGGGTCTGCCCTATCGCGATGCTCACCTGGCAGCAACCCGCATCATTCTGGACGGAATGAAACAACTTGGTGCCGTTCGTGGTAATGTGGACGACGCTCTGCAAGCAGGTGCAGCCTATCTGTTTATGCCCCACGGCCTCGGTCATATGATGGGTCTCGACGACCACGATATGGACGAGTTGGGCGAAAAATATGTTGGTTACGACGAGGAGATTCAACGCAGCGAGCACCCCTCGTGCAAGGCTTGTCGTATGGCACGTCGCCTGCAACCCGGAATGGTTGTCAGCGTTGAGCCCGGCATCTATTTCATCCCCGCGCTGATTGACAAATGGCGCGCCGAGGGTATCTGCAAGGAGTTTATCAACTTCGATGTGCTGGATGGCTACAAAGACTTTGGCGGCATCCGCTTGGAGGACGATATGCTGATTACCCCCGAGGGTAACCGTATGCTCGGTACACGTCTGCCCATCACCGTTGAGGAGGTTGAGGCTGTGATGAAACGATAGTTCTCAATAGTACCATAAATGAAAAGGCTGCTCCGTCGGGGCACACCCTTTTTTCGAACCTTATGTACTTGATATAGTACATTAAACTGATTGATAACGAGTTATAGATAATGACCCGTACGGTCAAAAGCCGTATAAACATTAATTTGCTGGGCAACCTACTCTTTCTATGTAGGCTTCTATGTAGGCTAATTTGTAGCAACTAAGGCCAACATAAGCAAATTAATAGTAGTCATTAACTAACTCGTTATCAATTTTATGTATACGATTAACATCAAAGGGAAATCCAACCCCAAAGACCGCAAAATGGTCAAGTTGGAGATGATATTCTTCAAGTCTGGATACGCCCGTGTTCCAAAGGTGCTGGAGGTTACGGGGCTTCTTAAAGATTGGGATGCAAAGTCACAAAGTTTCCGAGTCGGTAGTTTTGAAGCAACCACCAAGAACAAAATTCTTTTCGATTTACGCACACAGTATCTGCACATCGCTGATAAATGGGAGGCTGAAGAACGCAATTGGTCTCCTGTTCAATTAGCACACGCTCTGGATGAGGTCAAGACAATAAAGTCCGAGGTCAAGGTCAAGTCTGTTCAGCAGATGATAGAATTCCTTGAGGCAAAATTTCGTGAGAAGAAAAAAGTTAAAAACGGGCAGATTGTTGACAGTACCACAAACGCCAAACGCTACAAATATTTACTCCGAGTTTTGCAGCAGTTCACAAAGGAGAAATACAACAAAGCTTTCTCTACCTACTTTTTCTCAGATATCAATGAGCAGTTTTTACTCGATTTCTCTTTCTGGATTAAAGAGCAAGGTATTAGAAATGGCAACAAAGGCGGACTGACACATAAACTTCGCCTACTCCGTGCTGTATGCAATTATGCTCGCAAGCAAGAAATGTATGGTGTGGATGTTGAAGCATTTGCGTGTCTTGGCGATGACATCAGATGGCCGGAGACAACATCTAAAGCCGTATCTGGAAAAGTGATTGAGAAAATTGCAAATGTGGATCGAACTCTGTTTACCGCAAAAGAGAATCTACATCTTGATTTGTTCCTATTCAGTTACTATACGGGAGGTATGGCAAATGTTGATGTATGCAATTTAACCTGGGACCTAATCCAGGAAGATTGCATCATTTATGAGCGTATTAAGTTCCCTAAGACAGCGAAGCCTATTCTACTTCAAAAAGCAAGAGAGATTCTTAATAAATATAAAGGTAAAGGATATGAGAACTATGTGTTCCCGGTCTTTACTCATAAGCACACAACCACGACCAAGAAGACTTGTCGAGTCAAGCAACTCTCTACCAGATTGTCAAACACCCTAACCAAGGCTTGTAAGATGCTTAGAATTAAAGAGAATGTTACCTGGTACTCTGCTCGTGGCTCGTTTATCTCGAAGATGGTGGATGCGGGCAATAACCCCTATGTGGTTGCCGAAATGGCAGGTAATAGTCCTCTTACTATCTACAAACACTACTATAAGAATACCCGAAGAGAGGAAATCAAGCGCGAAATGGAATCTATTTTCTGATTTTGTGTTATCCTTACCTATAAAAATAGTCTGTCTATAAAATCAAGACAGACTATAAATATCGTTACGTTGTGATTATATTCTGGCGGTGGGGATGTGGAACACATCTGCTCCTTATATTAGGTTCTCCTCATTCATAAAGTGTGTCTGTTTTACTCCACAGAGCCTCCACCGTGTTCCACACCCCATTTAGTTGTTTTAATTTATATGATTTATTTTTCATACGCTTACTGTTTTTAGAGTTAATAAATAAGTTACCCATGTTTATGAAAACATCTTTAATCGACATTGATATTGCTATAAATGTCGCCCAAGGTGGCAGTAGATTAAAACTCACTAAAAGAACGAAGATAGATTGCAGTCAATTAACTTTTGCAAAGTTAATAAAAATACGCAATATAAAGGCTGAGAACTGATAATAAATCGCATATCGCAACTAAAATAAACCTATTATGCGTCTTTTCTCTACTCTTTCAATAAAAAGATTAGAGTATGAAGCTATCGTTAAGACGCAAATTCAAGGGGTCGAAATATACTATCGGCGACCTCAGTATAGACGGCACATTTTTCTGTAACACTATCGAGGATGTCATTCGTGAACTGCCCGATAGTTGTCCTAATACCTCGCGCTGGATTCCGTGCAAGTGCAAGGAGAAGATCTATGCTCGCACTGCAATTCCAACTGGCACATACAAAGTAACTTTGGAGTATAGTCCGAAGTTCAAGCGCAAGATGCCGTATTTGCATGGTGTCCCTCACTTCTTGGGCATCCTGATTCATTGGGGCAACACTGAGGATGATTCGGGTGGTTGCATTATCGTTGGAGAAAACTCTGTCAAGGGCAAGGTCATCAACTCTCGTGCGACCTTCAAGAAACTCTATGCTCTTCTTGATAAGGAGAAAGACATCACCATCGAAATCTACTAAGCGATGGCGGTCAATAAACTCAAAGCACCGCGCAATATCCATATCGACTTCAGCCCCTCACCTCGGCAGTATGAGTTGTGGAAGCTCCTGCAACCCAACTACTGCCCACATTGTGGGGCCGAGATCGAGCAGGTTCTTGTTAGCTACGACCAGCAGAGAAATCCTCAATACAAGCCGCAGTGTAAGCATTGTAAGTCGCAGAATCTTCCCCAGCTAATCTTAGGAGGTGGCGCCGCCGGAGGTGGTAAGTCGTATGTTGGTAGCGTATGGCTCGTCTCGTCGTGTATGCGCTTCGAGAATATCCGTGCGGTTGTGGCCCGTAAGACTCTCAAATCGCTCAAGGAGTCCACTTGGAATACCATTAAAACCATCTTGAAGGACTGGGGTTTGAAGGAGGATGTGAACTACAAGATTAACAACCTCGAAGGTACGCTCACATTCTGGAACGACTCGGTGATCATTATGAAGGAGATGGCCGACATTCCCTCTGACCCCAACTTTGAGCGATTCGGTTCTTCGGAGTACACAATCGCAATGGTCGATGAGGTGTCGGAAATTTCCGAAAAGGCTGTCGAGGTGCTCTTCTCGCGTCTTCGTTGGCGCACTCACGAGACCTTCAAGACTCCACGAATGTTGCTTACAACCAACCCAACTATCAACTGGGTGCGTAGCCGCTTCGTGCAGGATGAGAATGGCGATAAGGTGGTTTGTCGTGAGGGAGAGGCGTATGTTCCGTTCTCTGTGTTTGATAACCCGAATATTGCTTTTCGTCAGGTCTATGAGGCTGCCTTGAATAAGATTCGAGACCAGGCAACAAAGGAGCGTCTGCTCTATGGTAACTGGGACTTTGTGGAGGCAAATGATATGGCTATCTACAACCGTTTCGATGGAGCAAAGCACCTTATCACAAACCTCAAAGAGAAGGTCTACGACCCGACAAAACC
>JAZLBP010000004.1:0-70645 GCA_045613745.1 Rikenellaceae bacterium
AAGAATGGTTTTTGAGAATGGAAATTGTCGAACCGCAGAATTCAATCCTGTTGTCTCGCTAATGATGGGAAAATCAAGTATTTGCGATGATGAAAATAAAAGCGGAGTCTTAGATTTCTCTAAAACTCCGCTTCAGTACCCGGAGCCGGGATCGAACCGGCACGGATCGCTCCATTGGTGTTTGAGACCAACGCGTCTACCAATTCCGCCATCCGGGCGATTGCAAGGTAAAACCGAGCCATCATTAGAACCCTTTCGGATTCGGAGTGCAAATATAGTAACTTTTATTTCACATATCCAAATTTTTGAAGAGTTTTTTACTTTTTCGGGCATTTTTTCGACATTCAAGACCGACAGCACGCCGAAAATAGCACCCGAAGATGAACTTAAAGTAGAGAATTTAGTTATCTTTGCGGTAAACCAACCTCCAAAACTATGAACAAGGCAAGCGACAAAAGCCAACGACTGCTATCCCTAGATGCTTTAAGGGGTTTCGATATGCTGTTTATTATGGGTCTGTCGGGACTCATCCTAAATCTGAGTAAGCTCACACCCGAATGTGGGTTGATGCAATGGTTGGGAGCGCAGATGCACCACGTTGCGTGGGACGGATTCACCCACCACGACACTATTTTCCCGCTATTCCTTTTCATTGCGGGCATTTCGTTTCCGTTTTCGCTTGCCAAGCAGAGAGATGGCGGAGTTTCGACCGCGCGCATCTGCGGACGGATTGTCAAGCGCGGTGTGATATTGGTTTTGCTGGGTATGGTGTACAATGGTCTGCTGCGACTGCAACTCGACACGCTGCGAATTCCGAGTGTTCTGGGGCGCATCGGTATGGCGTGGATGTTTGCCGCGCTGATGACGGTTTGGTTGCCCGCCAAAGTGCGAGCCGCCATCTCGGCTATATTGCTTATTGGTTACTCGCTGCTTTTGACTATTCCCGCGCCCGACATTGCCGAGGGCGTGGAGGTGTGGAGCCGTCAGGGCAACCTTGCGGGATACATCGACCGCATCGTAATACCCAACCACATTTTGTGGCGCGGAACAATGGACCCCGAGGGTTTGTTGAGCACTCTGCCTGCGATTGTAACCGCGATGCTGGGTGTCTTCACTGGCGAATTTGTAAGGCGAAGTGACGTTTCGGGCACACGCAAAAGCGCCATTATGTTTGGCGCGGCGGCGGTGATGCTTATTGGCGGCGTAGCGTGGGGCGCACTGCAACCCATCAACAAAACTCTGTGGACAAGCGCCTTTGTGCTGACCGCAGCGGCCTACTCGCTTGCGATGTTTGCTCTGTTCTATTATATTATAGATGTACGCGGATGGCAAAAGTGGACAGGTTTCTTCCGCGTTGTGGGAGTCAATTCCATCACCATCTATCTTGCACAACGTTTCATCAGTTTTAGCGACATCGCGCGCAACATCTTCGGAGGAGTAGCCTCCAAGTTGCCCGAAGCGTGGGAAGCAATAATTTTGTCGGTAGGCTACATTACACTCTGCTGGCTGTTACTCTACTTCCTCGACCGCAAGAAGGTTTATTTGAAGGTATAGATTGAAAATACAAGAGTCCAGCCCGTGCTGCGTACAAGCTTTTTGTTTCAAAAGAGGTTACTCGCAGCGGCTCTGCTATTCACAAAACAAAACGACAACCCGATAATTCGGATTGTCGTTTTGTTTTGTGGAGAATACGAGAGTCGAACTCGTGACCTCTTGCATGCCATGCAAGCGCTCTAGCCAACTGAGCTAATCCCCCAAAAATGCGGTGCAAATGTATAACAAAAATTCATTTCGCACAACATTTCGGCAAAAAAAACTCACCATCGGCTCACAAAAAGGCACTCGCACACTCTACGCCCAGCCGCTACATACGGCCGCGCATTAGAACGGGATAGTGATCCGAGATGAACGGAGCGCCATAGTCGCCATCCAAAACGCGGAACGACTGCGCCTCGACACCACGTACAAAGACGTGGTCGATGACCCACGTTGGATCGTCAGTTTTGTCGGTACGCCAGCAATTCAGGGTTGCACGCGAGTCGCTTTCGGGTGCAATCGCGCGAGTATCCAACATAATTGTTCGGAGCGTATCGTAGATAGGATTATCGACGGTACTATTGAAATCGGCGGTCAGAATAACGGGTTCGCCATTGGGGGCAAGTTCAGTGATACGTTGGGTTATCATACGCAGGCTTTCGCGGCGGGCCTGCTCTCCAACGTGGTCAAGGTGGGTGTTCATATATACAAACTCGCGGCCATCTGTTTTGAGTTTCAAGCGCACCCAAGTACAGGTTCGCTTACACATTGCATCCCATCCGTGCGAGGGCACGTCGGGTGTTTCGGAGAGCCAGAAGGTACCGCAATCGAGCAGTTCGACGAAATCTTTATGGTAGAAAATTGCCATATGTTCGCCCCACGACTGACCGTCCTCGCGGCCAATGCCATAGGAGCCATATTGCGAAAGGCTGTCTTTGAGGTATTGATATTGGTGCGGCATAGCCTCCTGAACACCGAAAATCGTAGGCTGCTCGGCACGAATCATATTCAGGCTGGCGTGGCGGCGGCACTCCCAGCGGTTGTCGCCATCCACCGAGGTATCCACGCGCACATTATACGAGATAACAGAGATATCGAATTTCGATTGGCAAGCCACCGACAGCAGCGCAAAGGCCACACAGGCGGCAATGGTAAAGACTCTTTTCATATCATAGTAGTTTAAGGTACTCAACAAAGATACAACATTTAGCCTCAAAAACAAACGAGGTTGTCCACCTTTTTGTGAACAACCTCGTCTTGTATGGAAAGCAAAGCGCCTATGCGCCCGCGTTCTATCGTTTAACTTGGACAATCTCGTATCCCTCGATAACGTCGCCAACTTTGATGTCATTGTAGCCATCAATGTTCAGACCGCAGTCTTGACCATTGGTAACCTCCTTAACATCGTCTTTGAAGCGTTTGAGCGAACCGAGCTTACCGGTGTAAACCACGATACCGTCGCGGATAACACGCACTGCTGTGTTGCGTTGCAGTTTACCCTCACGAACAATACCACCAGCGATGGTACCAACCTTCGAAATCTTGAAGGTTTCGAGAACCTCGATCGAGCAGACAATCTCCTCTTTGGTAACGGGCTCCAACATACCCTCGATAGCGTCTTGGATATCGTTGATTGCGTCGTAGATAATCGAGTACATACGAATCTCGATCTCCTCCTTCTCGGCCAGCTTACGCGCACCTTGCGAAGGACGCACTTGGAAACCTACGATAACGGCGTTCGATGCAGCCGCCAGCAGTACGTCCGACTCCGAGATTTGACCCACAGCCTTGTGAATCACGTTCACTTGAACCTCCTCTTTCGACAGACGTTGCAGCGAGTCGGTCATAGCCTCAATCGAGCCGTCCACGTCACCCTTAACGATGATGTTAAGCTCCTTGAAGTTACCGATTGCGATACGACGACCAATCTCATCCAGAGTAACGTGTTTTTGGGTACGGATACCTTGCATACGTTGCAGCTGTTCGCGTTTGTTAGCCACATTACGTGCGCTACGCTCGTCCTCCATTACGTTGAAGGTGTCGCCCGCTTGAGGTGCGCCATCCAGGCCCAGCACCAATACAGGTGTCGAGGGAGGAGCAACGGTAACCTTTTGGCCACGCTCGTTGAACATCGCTTTAACCTTACCCGAGTGGATACCCGATAGGATAACATCACCCACTCGCAGAGTACCGTTTTGAACCATTACAGTTGCAACATAACCACGGCCTTTGTCCAGCGACGACTCCACAACGGTACCCGACGCACGTCGGTTGGGATTAGCTTTCAGCTCGAGCATCTCGGCCTCCAACAGAACCTTCTCCAAAAGTTTGTCAAGGTTCAGACCTTTCTTGGCCGAAATATCTTGCGATTGGTACTTACCACCCCACTCCTCGACCAGCAGATTCATTTGAGCCAACTGCTCTTTGATGTGTTCGGGGTTAGCACCGGGTTTATCAATCTTGTTGATAGCAAACACCATAGGTACGCCTGCCGCTTGTGCGTGGTGGATAGCCTCCTTGGTTTGGGGCATCACGTCGTCGTCAGCAGCGATGATAATGATTGCTACGTCGGTCATCTTGGCACCACGAGCACGCATTGCGGTAAACGCCTCGTGACCAGGGGTATCAAGGAAGGCAATCTTCTGACCGTTCAACTCAACGCTATAAGCACCGATGTGCTGGGTAATACCACCAGCCTCACCCTCGGTAACGTTGGTTTTACGAATGTTGTCAAGCAACGAAGTTTTACCGTGGTCAACGTGACCCATCACAGTTACGATGGGAGGACGGGGCAGCAGATCCTCGGGTTTGTCAGCCTCCTCGTCGCCAATGGTCTCTTGAACCTCGGCCGACACGAACTCAACCTTGAAACCAAACTCCTCGGCAACCACAACCAGAGCCTCGGCATCCAAACGTTGGTTGATAGACACCATCAGACCCAGGTTCATACAAGCGGTGATGACGCCCGTAACAGGAACGCTCATCATAGTTGCAAGGTCGCTTACGGTTACAAACTCCGTAACTTTAAGGATTTTGCTCTCGGCTTGCTCGCGCTCCATAGCCTCGTTCATACGCATAGCAGCCTCCTCGCGTTTCTCCTTACGATACTTGGCACCTTTGGTCTTTGCACCCTTCGAGGTCAGGCGAGCCAGAGTATCCTTAACTTGGCGTTGTACCTCCTCGTCCGATACTTCGGGACGCACCACGGGTTTGGGAGCAGGAGCCGCCTTTTTATTCTTCTTATCCTTCTTTGCGTAGGGGTTTTGGTTTGCGCCACCGCCTTGTTGGTTAGCACCACCTGCTTGTTGGGGTTTGGGGGCTGCAGCGGGTTGTTGAGGACGCGACACATCAACCTTGTCTTTGGTGATGCGTTTACGTTTCTCGCGTTTGCGACCATAGCCGCCGTCGCTACTCATTGCGCTGACGTCAATCTTACCAAGCACCTTGGGACCCGACAGACGATTGTCATCCGAAGCACGGAAAACGTTGTCGGTACGCTCGGCCATACGCTCGTCATAGGTTTTGGTTTGAACCGCGTTCTCCTTTTGGGGCTCGGCTTTGGGAGCATCTGCTACGGGAGCAACGAGTTTCTTCTCCTCGACCTTAACCTCAACTTTGGGTTGGGGTTTGGGACTCTCCACAACGGGTTTGCTCTCTACAGCGGGAGCCGCTGCGGGTTTTGCCTCGACGGGTTTCTTAGCGGGAGCATTGAGGTCAATTTTACCCAGCACTTTGGGGCCTGAAATCTTCTCCTCAACCGAAGTTTTGATAAACACCTCTTTCTCCTCGTCGTCGGATTCGCGTTTTTTCTTGAGAGATACACTCTCGGGTTTTGTATTGATTCTCTCGCGGATAGGTTGGCGTGCGTCGGTAGTGCGACCTGCACCATACTCCTTCTCCAAAATTGCATAAACTTCGGGAAGTACCAATGCATTGGGGGCACTGTCAATCTCAACGCCTCGCTTTTGCAGGAATTCCACAACCGTAGTCAGACCTACGTTGAACTCCTTCATCACCTGCGAGAGTCTTATTTTTCGCTCACTCATTTCTTGTTCTTGTTTTTAATCATTAACACTACCGTTGGTTCAAATTATTGAGTCCTCTCTGCTTTGGCGGGACTCCGGCGCGACAGACCCTTGGTCTGCCCTGCCACTACTCGAACTCGGCTTTCAGGATATTGCGAATCTCGGCGATGGTCTCATCTTCGAGGTCCGTGCGTTGAGCAAGGTCTTGCGGGTCAATCTCGAGTACGCTCTTCGCGGTGTCGCAACCCACATTTTTGAGTACGTCGATAATCCACGGCTCAATCTCGTCGCTGAACTCTTCGAGGTTAACGTCCTCCTCCTCAATCTCGCGGTAAACGTCGATGTCGTAGCCGGTCAACAGGCTTGCCAGACGGATGTTCAAACCACCCTTACCAATTGCTTGCGAAACCTCGGCAGGTTTGAGATATACAGCTGCGGTGTTTTTCTCGTTATCCAACACGATGTTCGAGATTTTGGCGGGGTTAAGAGCACGTTGAATCATCAGCGAAGTGTTCGAAGTGTAGTTAACAACGTCGATATTCTCGTTGCGCAGCTCTTTAACTACCGAGTAGATACGCGAACCCTTCATACCCACGCAAGCACCTACAGGATCAATACGGTCGTCATACGACTCAACAGCCACTTTGGCACGCTCGCCGGGGATACGGGCAATACGTTTGATGGTGATAAGACCATCGTAAATTTCGGGAACCTCTTGCTCAAACAGACGCTCCAAGAACTCGTCAGCGGTACGCGACAAAATGATTTTGGGAGTGTTGTTGATCATCTCCACGCGCGAAACGATAGCCTTCACGGTATCGCCCTTACGGAAGAAGTCACCAGGGATTTGCTCGCTCTTGGGCAACAGCAGTTCGTTCTCCTCGTCATCCAGAATGAGCACCTCTTTTTTCCAAACTTGATAAACCTCACCCGAAACAACCTCGCCAACTTTGTCTTTGTACTTCTCGAACAGGTTGGCTTTTTCGAGGTCAAGGATACGCGAAGCCAGATTTTGGCGCAGCGACAACACAGCACGACGACCAAACGACTCCAAGGTGATGCGCTCGGCAACCTCCTCGCCTACGTCATAGGTCTCGTCGAGTTTACGAGCCTCGGTGAGCGAAATCTCGCGGTTTACGCTCTCCAACTCGTCATCAGCTACAACCACACGGTTACGCCAGATCTCCAAGTCACCTTTGTCGGGGTTGATGATAATGTCGAAGTTCTCGTCGGTCTCGTAGTGTTTTTGCAACATGTGGCGAAAAACCTCCTCCAACACCTCAATCATTGTCGACTTGTCGATGTTTTTAAGTTCTTTGAATTCAGCAAAGTTGCTGATTAAATTCAAGTTCTTCATTGTTGTTTATATATTTATGATTTGTTTGTTTCACTATTTGTAGTCCAACCACTCGGCTGTGGTGCGAATTTCGTCGTAGGCATAGGTTTTAACCACATCCACGAGTTGTTTGCGTTTCTTGCCCTCGACAGCAACCTTCTCCTGATAGCTTACGGTGATACCGTTCTCGTCGGCAGCGTCCAACACCGCCAGAATCTTCGCGCCATCAGCAAGTACGACCTCTACCGAGCGACCAATGAGTTTGTGGTATTGGCGCAGCAGTTTGAGGGGTTGGCCGATTCCCGCCGAAGTTACAACCAGCGAGTAGTCGTCGGTGATTTCGTCAATGCGAGCCGACATTGCTCGACTGATAGCCACGCAGTCGTCCACCGACACCGAGCTATCGCTATCAAGCGTAACGCAGATATCGCTGGCGGGCGAGATTGTTACATCTACCACAAATGTTTCGGGGTTGGTAATAATTTCTTCGGCAAGTGCGCGGATTTCGGAAATTTGCAACTTCATTCTTGACTATGTATAAGTGGTTTACCTATATTTAATGGTTTAGGGGACTCGCGTCCCCTAAACCTCTTTCTCATTCCTATGCCGCAAATATAATACTTTTTTGTTGAATAACAATAACTTTTAGCCAAAAACACACATTCAACTCATCGGCCCACCCTCTTTTAACGAAATCGTGGTCGTCCGAAGCTTCGGACGACCACGATTCAGTGTTATATCGCTCTTCGATTAGAAGAATTTGATACGGTTATCAACCATCTCGGTCTCGTCGTTCAGAGCTTGCGACAGACGCTCGGTGATGTAAGAAGTAGCTTGAGCCTCCAAGCGAACTTTCTCATCAGCCTCCGACAGAGTGCGACCCTCTTTCGAGTTAACGTTGAACACATACACAGCAGCACCTCCGATAACGGGTTTCGACATCAAGCCGGGTGCGCTAACGCACATTGCACCAACGAATTTGGGCTCGATACCCAACGAAGGAATGTAGAACGAGCCGAAGTTTACATCATCAACCACGCCGTCTTTTGCACCCTCAACCGAAGCAGCCGAAGCAACGGTCTCTTTACCTGCGAACTCAGCAGCGATCATCTCGCCTTTCTTTTGGTTGCGCAATTGACCTGCGATGCGCTCTGCAACAGTCTCAAGGGGAGCATAACCCTCCTCGCGAGCCTCTTTGATAACGCCTACGAAGTAGTCGCCACCATCAACGTCCAAGATAGCCGAAACCTCGCCTTTCTTGCCGTTGAAAGCCCAACGAGTAACAGTGTTAGCCTCGTTCAAACCATTAACACCGCGGTCAGTGCTGTTGATGGTTGCGATACGACAAGCAGCACCGGTCTCAGCAACAGCTGCGCTGAACGACTCGTAGTTTTTGCCTGCTTTCTCCAAGAAAGCGCGAGCATCGCCATAAACAGCTTGTTGAGTAGCAGAGCTGGGCTCTACATTGTAAAATACGGTAGCGATTTGAGCTTTACGAACGGGTTTGGTTTTGTAGGTCAGGTTCACAACGTGAGTACCGAATTGGCTGTTTACAGTGAAGATCTCACCTACTTTTGCAGCTACACAAGCATCCGAGAACTCCGAAACCATTTGCTCGGGAGCGAAACGACCCAAGTTAACGGTGGGATCCATCGAATATTTAGCAGCCAGAGTCTCGAACGATGCGCCACCTTTCAGAGCTTTAACAATGCTGTCAGCAACGGTTGCTTGACCAGCAGCCAGAAGGATGTGTTTTGCACCCAGAGTATCGGGCAACATTTTGTAGTCAGCAACGCGAGCCATAGTATAAACGTCGCCGTTCAACACGGGGCCATACATAGGTTGAGCGTCTTTGCCAAATGCCAAAGTTGCGAAGTTTGCGGGGATGTTCTCCTCGCTGTAGTAGCGAGCGTCGGTTTTGCTTTGCGAGTTGAGCGATGCGTATTGCATTGCATCCTCGGCAGCAGCGAACTCGGCAGCAATCTCAGTTGCACGAGTAGCAGCATCAGCATAATCCTCCTCCGAAGGCATCAGGTTGAAAACAACGAACTCGATATCGCGTGCAGCGCCTTGTTTGTAGTTCTCTTTGTGCTCCTCGTAGTATTTTTTAACCTCGCTCTTGCTTACGCTAACCAACGAGTCTGCAATCGAACCAATCGATTTCGAAGCGTACTCAGCATTGTAAGTTGCGCCATTGAGTTTCATATTAGCAGCAACCTCCAACGAGTTTACATAAACACCAGCGTTAACAAGGTTTACATATTTCGACATAGCGCGCTCGCTTGCCATTTGGTCGGTCAGGTAGTTCCAAACGGGTTGGTAAGCAGCGTTGTACTCCAAGCTTGCAACGAAGTTTTGGAGTATAACAGGCTCGAACACACCGGTTTGGGGGTTCGAGAATACGTTTTGAACGATGGGCGAGATATATTGACCGCTGGTCATATCAAGCATCTCTGCATCACCAACGCTGATACCGAGTTTTGCGAAACCGGGTTGGTAAGCGTTTTTGATGATCATGCTCTCCCATACGCTTTGACGTACTTGATCTACTTGGTCAGCTTGCAGAGCCGATTGGCCGTAGAGGGTTTGCAGCACATTGGTGGTGTTCTCGGTCTCGGTCAAGAACTCAATGTAGCTTACGTTAGTGCCGTTGATGGTACCGACACGCATTTTTTTCGAGTTGTAACCACCGCCAAGCGACGACAGGTCACCCAACAAGAATGCGACCAAAGCCACGGCGATAACAACGGTAAGGAGTACTCCTCCTCGTGTTCTCAAAGTGTTTAATGTTGCCATTTTCGTATTATTTATTTTGATTTTTGTTTTTTAATTTCCCGTTTTATTTTCGGTCTTGTGCATCTTCGATGCGGCAATTCCTCAAAAACAGACAGCAAATATAGTAATTTTCCGTAATATTATCTCGTCCAAGTCGAATATTTTGGCATTAGCGCCTACTATTTTCAGCCGATTCGGCGAACTCTGGCCAGCAACACGCGCGAAGAACTGCTTTTTGCCACCTTAATACTCAATCCGTCGCCCTCGACAACCTGACCCGAACGGGGGATTCCGCCATTCAAAAAGATGGCATAACCCGCCAGTGTGTCATACTCGTCGCTCTCGGGAATTCCAAGGTCATATTTTTCGTTCAGGTAGTCCACTTCGAGGCGGCACGACAACAGGTATTCGCCCGACGGAAGTTGCTTTTCCATAAGGTCTTGCGAGTCGTGTTCATCCTCGATTTCGCCAAAAATCTCCTCCAACAAATCCTCGATGGAGATAATACCCGCAGTCACGCCAAACTCATCAAGCACAACGGCAACCGAGCTGCGGCGTTTGATGAATTGGGTCATAAGTTCTTGTGCGGGCATAGACTCGGGCACATAAGCCGCGGGCATCATAACCGACGCGATAGTGGTCGGCTCGCCAAACAGGCTCTTCAGGTGGACATAGCCAACGATATTGTCGATGGAGCCCTCCCACACAAAGATGCGCGAGAATTTACTCTCCTCGAATCTGTCTTTGAGTTCATCAATGCTGTCATCAATCGACACAGCTTCAATCTCGACCCTCGGCACCATACAGTCGCGCACACTCAAATCGGGGAAATCGAGCACATTTTGGAACAGTTTAATCTCATTCTCCTCGGGCGAGTCATCTGCCGTATTATCCTCCACAAGATGTGCAAGTTCCTGACGCGCAAAGACTTGGTTGGGCGACGTAACAGTCTTCTTACCAAACAGACGCATAATGCCTATTGACACCCAGGTAGTGATTCGTGCAACGGGATAGAGTACCACATAGAACACCAGCACCAGCCATCCGAAGTTACGCAGATAGAAGTTGGGGTTCTTCAACACTATGGCTTTGGGGATAAACTCCGCAAGGAAAATCACAACCACCGTTGCAAGCAGGGTCTCGACAAGCAGCGACTCCGACGAAGTCAGCGAGAAGTAGAGTTTCGACACAAACAGCGAATAGACAACAAGCGTAATATTGTTGCCCACCAGCATTGTTGTGATATATTGGCTGCTATTGCGAGTGAAGATACCCGCAATAAAATCAAATGCCGATGATTGTTTGCGGTCGATTTCGAGTTTAAGACGGTTGGCGCTAACAAAGGCGCTCTCCATACCCGAAAAGAAGGCTGACAGCATCAACATCGACACGATGACTATGACATAACTAACTATCATAACTCTCTGTTCCCCACTCTATTCGGGCCTATACGCATTCGATTTGGCATCTGTCGTTGCGACAGAATCAGGCAGTTCAGTCACGCTCGGATCAACGGTCAGTTTGCCCGTAAATTTACGGAACGACCACTTCTCGAACTTGTCGTCCGACTCAAAGCCCTCGCCAATAAACACATCTTGGCCCTGCACCACCTTCGAATCGACATTCGAATAGACGCGGTGGGTAGATTGATTCCAAAACAGTTGTTGTGTGTAGAGTGTTTGTCCCTCGGCATTGCGTGCCACAACGTTACCTTTGGCCTCCCACAACTCGCGTTTCTCGAAAAAGATTGCGTAGTCGGCCACAAGATTCGACTCCTCCAAACCGGTAGAGTCATCATAGGTTGTGATTTCAACACCTCGACGGAACTCCATATATGGTTCTCGGGCAAGTTCGTAGCGCTCCATAAGCGGCGTTTTGAACACAAACTCGCGGTGTCCCTCCGACGATTGTATGATGGTCAGCGAGTCGCTCTGTTGGGTGAGCATACTTTCATCCTCATCATTTTTATCGCGTTGCTCCGCACACGAATACAGCAAGATAGCACTCCCCACAATGAGGAGTGCTACCGCTGATTGTTTCAGATATTGTTTCAACTCTTGCAAAACGCCGAGTTAACTATTTACGAGGTCTAACAACGGTCGAAGCGTTAATCCAACCGCATTTAACAGTGTAGTTTTGACCCTCGCTCAAACCGTTGAAGAAACACTCCTCGTTGTTGGGGAAGTAAGCACGGTAGGTAGCGATTTGCGAGTCAATCGACGAAACTTGTGCGGGGTCGTCAGCGAATACGCCACGAGCCTTTGCCAAAACGTCGGTTACCAACCAATACACTGCTTGAGCCGAGATACCCTCGCAAGCCGATGCGCTCGATGCGTAAGCTTGAGCCAGCATCAGGTAAGCGTAACCGTTAGCAGGGTTCAGAGTGATTGCTTGACGAGCAGCAGCACCTGCAGCCGAAGGTTTGTTCGAGCCGAGCTCCGAAGCTGCGATACGAACATACAGGTTTGCTTTAGCTGCGGGATCCTCCTCGGTAGCCAGCGACTCGTTCAGATATTTCAGAGCGCGCTCAAACTCTTTGCGGTTCTCGAAAATCGAAGCCAGACGGATAGCGGTCTCAGCCGAAGGCGAGTTCACGTATTGTTTCTCGGCGATTTGGATAAACAACTCTCCGGTGCAACCTGCACGCGACATCAGTGCAAATGCTTTTGCGATAAGATCTGCGTCATCGGGGTTTGCAGCAAATTTGTCTTTGTACATAGCCTCCAAGTTGTCGCAGTTAGCAGCACCGCTGCTTGCGAACAGAGCCTCGAATTTGTCTTTCTCCTCGGCGGCAGCAGCAGCAATGATATTCTCCAATTTGCCGTACTCGTCGAGCAGCATATCAGCCTCAATCTCGTCGTTCTTGTAGTCCTCAACCAACTCATTGAAGAAGTTCAGAGCGAAATCCGAAGGAACCTCGTAGTTGTTGGTCGACATTGCCAGCAGGTAGTATTTGCGAACGTTCTCGCGATCTGCGGGACGGAATTGCGAGAACTCACGAGCCATAATTTGGGTGGTGTAACCTGCACCCATATCGCGACCCTTGTTCGAGTAGTCAGCAAAGTGTTGGCAACGCAGATCGTACAGATGCATCAGCGAGTCGATGTATGCATTTTTGGTGTCAACCGAAGTTGCACGTTGGATTTTGTTTTTGTAAATCATTGCACCACGGATGTACAGGTTTACGGTAGCCTTGGGGGCTTTCTCCAACAAAACGTTCAGTTGTTTGAGAGCGTTGTCGTAGTCCTTGGTAGTTACATAGTCATTGAAGCTGTTCAGAGTCATTACGTTCTCTTTACGCTCCTCGGGCGAGTTACCGTAGCGAGGATCTTCAAGATAGGTTTGGGCCGAGGCCGACGACACTGCGAACACTGCGCAAGCCGCAACAAAGATTTTAAGCAAGTTCTTTTTCATATTCTATTATTATTCGTTTTGCTATTATATAATAAGGTTCGTGACCGCAAAAATACTATTTAAATTTCTTTTTAACAAACCAATAATCAAAATCGGCTCCAAAGAAAAGAACACCAAGCGACACTTGAATGTAGTTTTCGCTAATCAAATTGTGGTCGAGAGTGCCTCTATTGACATATTCGACGGCCACATTGAGGTTCGAAATTTTCATTGTCTTGAACGGAATTTCGACACCGATTGACACCGCTTTTTCGGTCATATTGACACCATTTTTGACCAAATAGTAGTCGCCGTAGCGTACGCCGGCCTTGTAGGTCAGGCGTTTCATCGGGTTGCGGACATCAAAACGCGAGGGGGTATATTGTGCACCCAAGCGGTAGGTGTGAGTGTCGCGGTAGCCCACGTCATTGGCTGCGTCATAGCCATTCACGCCCCAGTTAGACCATTGATAATCAAAACCGATGCTCCAAGTTTGGCGGTGGTAGTACAAACCTGCGCCAACACTTTGGGGAAGGTGCAGATTCGACGAAGGTGTTTCGTAGCGCACCGAGTCGCCAAACACGTTGCCCGAAGGGATGTAGTCCACGGTTTTGGATTTCAATTTGCAATCCAGCATATAAGTTGCACCGAGGGTCAGGGTGTGGTTGTCGGACGAGAGCACATTCCACTGCATACCGAAATTTCCGCTGAAACGGTTGATGCGTTCGGTGGTCGAAGCTGAAATGCTGTTGTACTCGCCATTACCCGTAAATTTTTCGATTGTCGCGCTATAAAAGCGATTAATCGCACCGTGATAGAACACTGCCTCGGCACCAATCGAGAATCTCTTGAAGGGCTCCCAACCCAAACCCAGCTTAAACTGCGAGATATTACCCTCGCCCGAGTAGTTGTAGAGCACCGCACCAAGGTCGGCAATCACATCCTCGGAGGTTTCGTAACGTTGGGTCTTGTAACCAACCGAGCTATAAGGTTTGACACTGAATCCGAGTCCTAGTTTGGCGGTCAGGGGCACCAACATCGCAACATTGCTAAAATTGAACGAGTTGGCCGAGCTGCGCATCAGGCTGCCCTGTGCATTATATTGTCGGCTGTACACATTCGTGCCCACGATACCCACATCGAACAACATTGTGTTACGGCCAACGGCACTGAATGCCGCAGGGTTCGACATATTGGTTTTCATATAACTGCGAAAACCGATGTTCGCACCTGCCATACCATCGAATGATGCTCCGTTGGACATCGACAAGTTGCCCACGCCATAGAAAGTGTAGGGCGAGAAGGCATTCAAGCTACCCTCCTGCGCGTGTACTGCGCTGGCCATCAAAAAGATAACCACCGCCAGCAATATACTTTTAACTTTTTGCATTATACTCCAAAATCTTATTCAGACCCAAAATCACAAGGTCTGCGGTTGCAAATATCGCATTTTTCAATCGTTTGGCAAAATAATTGGCGTCGCCACCCGTAAAAATTATTCTCAAATCGTCGAATTCGGCCTCGGCGCGCGCGATATAACCCTCCAATTCGTAGGTCATTCCACTCACAACTCCGCTTCGAATAGCGCTTACGGTATCGCGGCCAATCGACTCCACCTCATCGTCAAGAGCAACAAGAGGAAGGCCAGCCGTATAGTCGTTCAGCGCGCGGAAACGTCCTGCGGCGCCAAGCGTAATATTGCCTCCCACAAACTCGCCCGCAGCCGACACCACATCAATCGTAACGGCAGTGCCCAAGTCGGCAACAAGGATGTTACACCCAGGAAACACCTCCATTGCGCCAACAGCCGCCGCCAAGCGGTCGATACCCAGAGTGTGGGGTGTGGCATAGAGATTACGAATAGGCATTGGGGTGGTATGATCCACACGCAGATAGTAGTCGGTACGCTCGGCGAGCAACCTCTCCACCTCGCTATCGACACCGGCCACCGTAGCAAGCACCGCACGACTGACGGGAGTGCGGTCGAGCAACTCGGCTACGTATTGCGCCGACAGGTGTTCCGTACGAAAACTCTCCACCACGCGGCCGCCATCAATCAAGGCCAATTTTGCCGAACTATTTCCGATATCTATGGCAAGATTCATAATCTCAAAAACGTTGGGTAAGACATCTACAAGTCACCTGCCTCGTCGGCTGCAAAAGCGCGAATCTCCGACAGCACACGATAAGCCTCGCCGATGTCTCTTATATTTCTAACTAATAAATTCAGTTTATTATTGTTCTGACGCAACACAAATTTCTCATTTTTGGTGGCGACATACCTCAACAGCGCGCTGAAAGTAGCACTTTTGAAGTAAGGCGAGTCCTTGTCGCCCACAAAATAGAGAATCATCAGACCGTTTTTGATTTTGGCTCGCTCCACTCCCAACGCGATGCACGCCTTGCGCACACGCACCACATCCAGCAGTTCGACAACCTCGTCAGGCATACGGCCAAAGCGGTCCTCCAACTCCATTGCAAACTCATCCAGTTGTGCGTCCGTGGTAAGTCCGTCCAAGCGTCGATAGAGGCTGAGTTTCTCGGCACTCTGACCGATATAGGTATCGGGAAGACCTGCGGGGCGGTCGGTGTCAATCGAACAGTCATCCACCCAGCGTTCGGTGTCGCCACCCGCCGCAACTGTCAGTCTTTCGGCACCCTCGTAGCCCTCGCTGCGAAGTTCGGCCACAGCCTCGGCCAGAATCTTCTGGTAGGTTTCAAAACCAATATTGGCGATAAATCCGCTCTGCTCGGCACCAAACAGGTTGCCCGCACCACGAATATCCAAGTCCTGCATCGCGATATTGAATCCCGAGCCCAAGTCCGAGAACTCCTCGATAGCGCGCAGTCGTCGCTTGCTGTCGCCTTTGAGCAATTCGTCGGGGGGCGAGAGCAGATAACAGTAGGCCTTCTTGTTGGAGCGTCCCACACGGCCGCGAAGTTGGTGCAGGTCGCTGAGTCCGAATCGGTGAGCGCCATCGATGATAATGGTATTGGCATTGGGAATGTCGATACCGTTCTCGACAATGCTTGTAGCCACCAGAATATCGTACTCGCCATATATGAAGTCCATAATCACGCTCTCAACCTTGTCGGCAGGCATCTGTCCGTGCGCCACACACACGCGGGCGCCATCGCTCAATTCGCGCACCTTGGCGGCAACCGACTCGATGTCCTCCACTCGGTTGTGGATGAAATAGACCTGACCTCCGCGCGAAAGCTCTCCCGCGATGGCCTCGGTGACAATCTCGTCGCTCCAAACGTGTGACTCGGTGACAATAGGTTGGCGATTGGGCGGCGGAGTGCTGATAATCGACAAGTCACGCGAGCCCATAAGCGAGAATTGCAGTGTTCGCGGAATGGGGGTCGCAGTGAGGGTCAGTGTATCGACATTGCTTTTGAGTTGGCGCAGTTTCTCCTTGCTCGACACGCCAAACTTCTGCTCCTCGTCGATAATAAGCAGACCCAAATCTTTGAACTTGACACTCTTGCCCAAAATCTTGTGAGTGCCAATCAATATATCAATCTTGCCCGCAGCAACATCGGCCAACACCTGACGTGTTTCGGCTGCGCTCTTGGTACGGCTCAAGTGTTCGATTCTGACGGGCAGACCTTTGAGTCGGTCGCTGAATGTGCGGTAGTGTTGCAACGACAGAATAGTTGTCGGCACAAGCACTGCCACCTGTTTGGAGTCGCAAACAGCCTTGAATGCAGCGCGCACAGCAACCTCCGTCTTACCAAAACCCACGTCGCCACACACCAGACGGTCCATAGGCTCCGCAGACTCCATATCGCGTTTGACCGCCTCCATAGCCTTGTATTGGTCGGGGGTCTCCTCATATCGGAACGAGGCCTCCAATTCGTGCATCAGGTAGTTGTCGGCCGCAAAGGCATAACCACCCTCGGCCTTGCGTTTGGCATACAGGGCGATAAGCTCGCGGGCTATGTTCTTGACCGCAGTTTTGGTAGCGGTTTTGAGTTTCTGCCAAGCACCCGAGCCAAGTTTATAAATCTTGGGCGGAGTAACATCGGCACTCTTGTATTTGGAGATTCGGTGCAGGTTGTGGACATTGACAAACAGTACGTCATTGTCCTTGTACACCAACTTGATGTAATCAATCGGGCGACCCGTCTCACAACTTTGGACCATACCGCCAAACACTCCCACTCCGTGGTCAACGTGTACCACATAGTCGCCGAGTTTAAGTTCGTTGAGTTCGGCCACGGTCATCGCTTGGTCGTGGCTAATCTCGCCGCGAAGTTTGTAGCGGTGGTAGCGCTCGAAAATCTGGTGGTCGGTAAAATATCTCTTCTTGCCCGCAACATCCACCCAGCCTTCGTGCAGGGTGATGTAGAGCGATTTGAAATCGGTAGTACAGCGGTGTTGTTGCCACAGTACATTGTGCAGGCGTTCGATTTGCGCCTTGTTCTCCGACATAATGTAGGTGGTAAAGCCCTCAGCCTCGGCACCCTCGATGTCGGCTGCCAGCAAATCAAACTGCTTGTTGAATTGCGGCTGGGGTGCTGTCATCATATCCACACGCTCCTCGGCCACGCGACGTTTGGAGTCGCCACGCATAATCATAACGTTCTCGGCGGTCTGCTCCAAGAAGGCCTTGGCACTTGTGACCATCTCGTCAATTTGCGTGGGGTTATCCATCTCGCCCAACATCTTGACACGCACATCATCCAACTGCGCGCACAGGCCATCCAGGTCATCGACACACCACAGCGCATCCCCACCCACGAACTCAGCAAGCGAAACTCGGCCCGCATCCTCCAAGGTGTTGGCCACAACCACTGCGCGGTCACATCGTTCGGTGGTGAGTTGTGACGAGATATCGAAGAAACGCACCGAATCCACATCGTCATCAAAGAAGTCCAAACGATAGGGGCGGTTCTCCGAAAACGAGAATATATCCACAATACCTCCGCGGATGGAGTATTGACCCGGTTCATAGACAAAGGGAACGCGCTCAAAGCCCAGCGCCATCAGCGAATCCTCCAAATCGACCATCTTGATGCGTTGTCCGCAGCGCACCTCCAAAGTGCGGCTCTCCAAACCCTGACGGGCAGCAACCTTCTCGCCCAGCGCATCGGGGTAGGTACAAAGCACCACCCTGCCCTTGCGCGACATTGCAGTAATAGCATTCAGCGCCGCAGTTCGTTGTACAATACCCGAGTCGTCGGGTTTACCAAAGCGGATTGAGCGCTTATATCCCGTCGGGAAGAACAACACCTGCTCATTGGGCAACAATGCAGCAAGGTCGTTATAGACATAGGCAGCAGTATCTCTATCGGGCAGCACATAGATATGCACTCCCGCACGTTGGCGCACCACCGCAGCGCCGTATACGGCAAAAGCAGAGCCTGCCAATCGAGTTACCTCGACTGTGGTTCTGCTTTTGATTGCTTTGCGCAGGGCGGCAAACATTCGCCCACCCTCGATATTTGTCAGTATCTGTTCTTGCGGGCTCATTTTTCCTCTCCCGTCGCTGTTTGTTTCTGATTCCGATTAGGTCAACTCGACGCCTCGGCGGTCAAAGTACTTGGTCTCGGCAAATCCGATGCTTTGGTCGGCACACACCTTGATGCGGCATTTGTAGCGCCACGACCAGCGGCGGCGAACAGACCAGAATCCTTTGGTCAGGAAACTCGCCACATAGGGGCTGGTGCGCAGTTCGACATACCTCAAACTCTTGTCTTGCGCATAGTACGCCACCTTGTTCTCGATTTGCTCGTCGAGCGTCACCGTCGGAGCAATCACTCCCTTGCCATTGCAATAGGGACACACCTCGGTGGCCTCGGCAATCGCCTCGGGGCGCACCCTTTGGCGAGTAATCTGCATCAAACCGAACTTGGTAATCGGCAATATGGTGTGTTTCGCGCGGTCGGTGGCCATCAGTGTCTGCATATGTTCCAGCAGTTTCTGGCGGTTCTCGGCGCGGTGCAGGTCGATAAAGTCGATTATCACAATACCGCCCATATCGCGGAGTCGCAATTGGCGCGCAACCTCGGCGGCGGCAGCCATATTGACCTCCATTGCGGTGTGTTCTTGGTCGTTCTCGGCTTTTGTGCGGTGGCCGCTATTGACGTCAATAACGTGCATCGCCTCGGTGTGTTCGATAATAAGGTATGCTCCTTTTTTGAGCGACACATACTTTGCAAACAGACTCTTAATCTGGCGCGAGATGTCGAAATTATCGAAAATGGGTACCGTACCCTTATAGTGCTTAACTATCTTGCTCTTCTCGGGAGCAATCAGTTTTATATACTCCTTTATCTGCTCGTAAGTGCCTTTGTCATCGACGTGTATTGCACTGAATTCTCCGTTTAGTTGGTCACGAATCATTGTGCTGGCGCGGTTCATCTCCTCGCGCAACAGCGTGGGCGGCTCCTCGGTACGCAACTTTTGCAGGGCCGACTCCCATTTTTTTACCAACTCGGTTATGTCTTGTTCCAGTTCGTCCTCGCCTTTGCCGACTGCCGCCGTGCGGATGATAACGCCATAGTTGGGCGGCAACACCTCATCCACAATTCTTTTCAGCCTTTTACGCTCGCTGTTTTGGCGGATTTTCTGTGATATGGATACCTTGGTGCTCAATGGAACCAACACTACGTTGCGTCCTGCCAATGAGATATCCGAAGTCAGACGGGGACCTTTGGTCGAAATAGCCTCCTTTGCAACCTGCACCATAATGGGGTCACCAACCTGAATATGCTCGGCCAGCTTACCCACCTTGTCGATAGAGGGTTCCAGTTTGAGGTTCTCGAATCGGGGCGAACGCTTGCCGGAGCAGAGCGCACCCACATACTTGTGCAATGTGTCGAACTGGGGACCAAGGTCGAGGAAGTGGATGAAGGCATCCTTCTCGTGGCCGACATTGACGAAGGCCGCATTGAGTCCCGGCATAATCTTACGAACTCTTCCCAAGTAGATGTCACCCACGGCGAATCCACCCTGACTCTTCTCCTTGCTCAGCTCGACAAGCACTTTGTCCTCGGCAAGAGCAATGGTCACTTCGGTCGGAGATACGTTAATTATCAGTTCCTTACTCATCTTTTTTGTTAAATTGGCGCGCCCTCCGCTTCGGGACAGGCAACGCCCAAGTTGTACATCAAATTAGAAATAGAAAAGCCGAGAGTGTCGTACTTTACCACACCTCGGCTTTATCTATGCATTGACATAATGGACACCACTACTTATTCTTTTTGTGACGGTTCTTGCGAAGACGTTTTTTACGTTTGTGGGTAGCCATTTTATGCCCTTTTCTTTTCTTTCCGTTTGGCATAGCTGTATAAATTTTAATTGGTTAAGACTACTTTACCTTTGCAACAAAGCTCTTTGCGGGTTTGAACGCAGGGATGTTGTGCGCGGGGATGGTGATGGTGGTATTTTTGAGAATATCACGTGCTACTTTCTCGGCGCGTTTCTTGATGATGAAACTACCGAAACCACGCAAGTAAACATTCTCTTGTTTGATCAACGAACCTTTTACGCTCTCCATAAAAGCCTCGATGATTTCCTGAACGAGCACTTTCTCAACGCCGGTGCTTTTGGCGATCTCGTTTACGATATCAGCTTTAGTCATATTCAGTTTTATATTAAGTTTTCGAAAAAATTGCGCGAAATGCGACGCAAATATACGCTTTTATTTCAACAATTTACCACAACAGCCCTATTTTTTTTGACTTTTTCCGTTTTTTTTATTGACTCGAAAGCAGCACAAGGGAGGTCGGCACCCCTATACTCCTGCAAAAATCACCCCAAAGCCGATGTACCTTTATATATTATATAACAAAATTCACTATTTTTGCGTTAAGGTACAAGGAACTATGTTTTTTTGTATAACTTTGTAAATTATGAGCAACGGAAAAATACTGTGGGTGGACGATGAAATCGAACTGCTCAAACCACACATACTCTTTCTAAAAAGCAAAGGCTACGAGGTCACAACCTGCAACAACGGTTATGACGCCGCCGAGATGGTCGCCGCCGAAGTGTTCGATTTGGTGATTCTCGACGAGATGATGCCCGGTATGACAGGACTCGAAACCCTGCCCCACATCAAGACCGCGCGCCCCAACCTGCCCGTAGTGATGGTGACCAAAAGCGAGGAGGAGCACCTTATGGACAAGGCCATTGGCTCCAAAATAGCCGACTACATCATCAAGCCCGTCAACCCTAATCAGGTGTTGCTCTCCATCAAGAAGAACATCCACAGCCGCGAGTTGGTGAATCGTCAAAGCACAGCCGATTACCGCGCCGAGTTTGGACGCATAGCCTCGTCGCTGGGTGACGCACGCACCTTCGAAGAGTGGTGTCGCATCTATCGCAAACTCGTGAATTGGGAAATCGAGCTGAACGACTCTGACGATGCGAGCATCAAAGAGGTATTGGAGTATCAAATGAACGAAGCCAACCTCGAATTCGGCAAGTTTGTCAAGCGCAACTATGCCGATTGGATTAACTCGCGCGATGCCGACGCTCCCACAATGTCGCATACACTGATGCGCAGCAAGATTCTGCCCATCGCCGATAGTGGCGCCAAGACTACCCTGCTGCTTATCGACAACTTCCGCTATGACCAATGGCGCAGTGTGGCTGGAATGCTCGGCGAGTGGTTTGACGTTGCTTCCGAGGAACTATATTGCTCCATTCTGCCCACCGCAACGCAATATGCGCGCAACGCGATTTTTGCAGGTCTGATGCCCCTTGCCATCGACAAGCTGATGCCCAATCTGTGGCTAAACGACAACGAGGAGGGCGGCAAAAACCAATACGAGGAGGATTTCCTCAAACGACTGCTCCAAAGCACAGGTCGCAGCAACCTGCGCACCTCGTTCGACAAGCTGGTTAAACCCGAGGCGGGACGCAAGCTTATCGACAACCTGCAACACGTTTACAATGCCGACTTCTCGGTCATCGTGTACAACTTCCTCGACATCTTGTCGCACGCCCGTACCGAGACCGAAATCATACGCGAGTTGACCGACTCCGAGGCGTCGTTCCGTTCGCTGACTGCGTCGTGGTTCGAACACAGCGAGCTTTTCCAACTGCTCAAACTGCTCGCACAACGCGGTCACACCGTAATCATAACCTCCGACCACGGAACTATCCGCGTGGACGACCCCATCAAAATCGTGGGCGACCGCGACACCTCGGCCAACCTCCGCTACAAAACGGGCCGCAGTCTGAATGGCTACAACCCCAAGGCGGTGTATGAGGTTACACGCCCCGAGGAGATTCAGTTGCCGCGTGGCACGCTCTCGTCGTCATATGTGTTTGCCACCTCGCGCGACTTCTTCGTGTACACCAACAACGCAAACCAATACACCCGCTACTATCGTCACACCTTCCAGCACGGAGGAATCTCAATGGAGGAGATGATGGTGCCTTACATTGTGCTTAAACCCAAGAAATAATGAAACAGTTTGAAATACGTTCGCTTGACGAACTCGACCGCGCAGCCGAATTTCTGTGCAGCAACCTCGACGACCACCGCATCGTGGCCCTCTACGGAGGTATGGGTGCAGGCAAGACCACTCTTGTGAGTGCCATTGCGCGCTACCTCGGCTCGGAAGACCCCGTGACAAGCCCAACCTTCTCGATTGTCAACAGCTACGACACAGCCGATGGTGATGTCATCCACCACTTCGACTTCTATCGTCTGAATCGCCCCGAGGAGGCTTTCGACATTGGCTACGAGGAGTATTTTTACAGCGGCGGTTTATGCCTTGTCGAGTGGCCCGAGAAAATTGAGTCGCTCCTGCCCGACGACACGCTCGTTGTACGCATCACCGCCACAAGCGAAACCTCGCGTCTGCTCACAATAGAGGAGTAGTCCACACGCTGCGCCACACGCAAACTACAACACACACGAAAAAGGAGAAGATACCTTCTCCTTTTTCGTGTGTAAAATCGGTTTAGTTAATGCGAACTAAATCATCCATATTGATATTTGGCAAACTATTAATATCATAAATCTGCAAAGCATATTCACCAGATTTAGGATTGAGAGTTTCGTAAATATCCCTATCCTCTTTTGCAATCTTAAACATTGCACCCGAAAGAGGATCTATCAGAAGCATTCCTGGGATTCCACCCAACAAAAGGTTTCCAATATACCAACCATCAAGTTCGGCAGATATATTAACAACCTTCTTAGCATATCCTTCTTTGAAGAAAGTAATTTGATATTCTTCCTTCTGCATATAACCTGCCGACGATTTCAATTTGACCGCAGTGGGAGTTTGCCCCTCAAAGACAATTTCTCCGGCTCGGTTCTCAATGGTTATATTAGCACCGCTAGGATTCGTAGACAATTCAACGCGATACTTTGTTGCAGTAAAAATTGTTGCACACGAACTCATAATTGCAACCAATACGCAGAGAACAAAGAGTTTTGACAAGTGCTTCATAAGCTAGTTTTTTTTTAGATGTTTATTTACAAAGATAAAAAATTATTATCAAAAAAAGCTTCTCACTCTATTTTTACACACCTTATATATATTAAAACAAAAAACATCACAAGCGCTAAAAGCACTTGTGATGTTTTGTTTGACGGCACTACCGTCCGTTGGGATTGTGTGGTTTCGCAGATTAGAAACCTTTACCGATACCCAGGAAGTCCTCAGCTTTCAGAGCTGCACCACCGATCAGACCACCGTCAACGTCCTCTTTTGCGAAGATCTCGGCAGCGTTCGAAGGTTTGCACGAACCACCGTAGAGGATAGCGCACTCGTCAGCAGCAGCGCCGAATTTGTCAGCCAACACCTTGCGGATGTAAGCGTGAATCTCTTGAGCTTGGTCAGCGGTAGCAGTTTTGCCGGTACCGATAGCCCAAACGGGCTCGTAAGCGATTACCAGGTTAGCAAATTGCTCCTCGGTCAGGTTGTAAACAACCTCCTCGATTTGAGCTTTAACTACGTCGAAGTGTTTGTCAGCCTCACGCTCCTCGAGGTTCTCACCTACGCAGTAGATGGGGGTCAGGCCGTTAGCATAAGCTTGAGCCATTTTTTTGTTGAGAGTCTCCGAAGTCTCGCCGTAGTATTGACGACGCTCCGAGTGACCCAAAATAACGTATTTGCAACCCAGAGCTGCAATCATCGAAGCTGCAACCTCACCGGTGTAAGCACCCTTAGCCTCGGTAGCGCAATCTTGTGCACCAACAGCGATATCGCTGCCTTCGAGAGCTTTAACAACCTCCGAAATGTGAGTGAAGGGAGGGCAAACGATGAAGTTAACGCACGAGCAAACCTCGCCGCGACCTGCAACTACGCCTTTTGCCAATTCAACGCCCTCTGCGGGCAGGGTGTTCATTTTCCAGTTACCTGCAACAATTTTCTTTCTCATTTTCTTGAATGTTTTATAAAGTTCTAAATGTTTTTGCTTCTTTAATTGGTGGTCATCGTGGGGGGATTACTCCTCCGAAGCGCACCATCCTTTAACCTCATCAATCGAGGGGGCTTTCAGACCGAGTTTGTTCTTCTTGTTGAAACCGCAAAGGTCGTTGAAGAACTTGCCGGGAGCCAGCTTTTTGAGCGACTCAACGGTGATGTAACCCATCTTTTGGATTACCTCGACCCACTCCTCAGGCACACCGATTTCGATATATTTCTCGGGAGCGTCAATGGTAGGTTTCTTCTCGGGACGCATTGTGGGGAAGAACAGCACGTCTTGAATCGAGGTTTGACCGGTCATAAACATAGTCAGACGGTCGATACCCATACCCATACCCGAACAGTTGGGCATACCGTACTCCAACGCGCGAACGAAGTCCATATCGATAAACATAGCCTCGTCGTCGCCACGCTCCGAAAGACGCATTTGCTCTTGGAAACGCTCCAACTGGTCGATGGGGTCGTTCAACTCCGAGTAGGCGTTGCAAAGCTCCTTACCTGCTACGAACAGCTCGAAACGCTCGGTGAGTTCCTCGTTGTCGCGGTGGCGTTTGCACAAGGGCGACATCTCGATGGGATAGTCGCAGATGAAGGTGGGTTGAGTCAGGTCAGCCTCGCAGTAAGTTCCGAAGATTGCGTCGATGAGTTTACCTTTACCCATAGTGTCGTCAATTTCGACATTCAGGCGTGCGCAAGCTTCGCGCAGTTGCTCCTCGGTTTGGCCGGTAATATCGTAGCCTGTTTTCTCGCGGATAGCATCAGTCATAGTCAGGCGGCGGAAGGGAGCCTTGAACGAAACCATCTTGCCGTCAATCTCCACATCGGTAGTGCCGTTAACCTCCAATGCGATTTTCTCCAACATTTGCTCGGTGAACTCCATCATCCACTTGTAGTCCTTGTAGGCGATATAAATCTCCATACAGGTGAACTCGGGGTTGTGGGTGCGGTCCATACCCTCGTTGCGGAAGTTTTTGCCGAACTCATACACACCATTGAAACCACCCACGATAAGGCGTTTCAGGTAGAGCTCGGTAGCGATACGCATATAGAAGTCGATGTCCAGCGCGTTGTGGTGGGTGATGAAGGGGCGAGCCGAAGCACCACCGGGAATGGGTTGCAGAATGGGGGTCTCAACCTCCAAGCAGCCCTTCGAATTGAAGTACTCGCGCATAGTTGCGATAATCTTGGCGCGTTTTACAAACACGTCGCGCACTTGGGGGTTAACCACCAAGTCAACATAGCGTTGGCGATAGCGCACCTCGGGGTCGGTCAGCGCGTCGAACATCTTGCCATCCTTCTCCTTAACGATAGGCAGGGGACGGATAGATTTGCTCAACACGGTGAACTTTTTGCAGTGTACGCTCAACTCGCCTGTTTGTGTGCGGAAAGCAAAACCCTCGACACCTACAAAGTCGCCGATATCCAACAGTTTTTTGAACACGGTGTTGTAGAGAGTGGTGTCGCCCTCGGGACACACGTCGTCGCGGCGGATGTACACTTGGATACGACCGCTATGGTCTTGCAGCTCGAAGAACGATGCGCTACCCATAATACGGCGGCTCATAATACGTCCCGCGATGCTCACCTCGGCAAATTTCTCGGGATTGGCGTCAAACTCTGCGGCAATCTCGCCAGCGGTAGCTGTAACGTCATATTTCTCGGCAGGATAGGGATTGATACCCAACTTGCGCAACTCGGCCAACGAGCCGCGTCGCAACTGCTCCTGTTCGCTCAATTCAATAATGCTCATACTATATTATATATATTATTTTTTCCAATCAGGTTGCAAATATACAAAGTTTCGCCCAAATTGCGCCACTATTTAGGCGCCTTTTTATAAAGATAAACGGCAATAACGGCAAACAGCATATTGGGCAGCCACACCGAAATCTGCGCGGGCAGCACTCCGCCCTTGGCAAACTCCTCGGCAAACTTGGCCACCATAATGTAGGCAAAGCACAAAACAATACCCACACCAAGGTTCACACCCGTACCGCCACGTTTCTTCTGGCTCGACAGCGACACGCCCATAAGTGTCAGAATCAGAATCGAGAAGGGATACGAGAAACGCTGCTGGCGCTCCACCTCAAATAGGTTTATTTGGTCAGAGCCTTTATCTTTCTGTTGGGCAATAAAGTCGTTGAGTTCCGCAATGGGCATTGTCTTAATCAACTCTTCAACCTTGCCAAGTTCTTGCGAATTGAGGTTGATAAGGGTGTCTAGTTTCTGGCAAAGTTCGTACTCCTCACCCTGCTCGCCATAGCGGCGGATGGTATATTTCGGCGCCGACCAGCGCTTGGTATCGGGCACAAAACGCACATCCGAAGCATCCAACACCTCCACAAGCGAAGTACCATCGTAACGCTCTATTGCCAAGAACTTTGCGCGGTTTGTTTCGCCCGAGAAATTACGGATATAAACATAGACATTATTGTCGATTTGGCGATAGATATTGGGCTCGTAGCGTTGTGCCTCGCGCTTTTTACGCTGGATGTATTTGCTCTGGAACTCCACCACCTTAGCCGACGAATTGGGGATAACCCACAGACTGAGCGACAGACTCGCGCCCGTGATGATGAGCGCCGACAGCAGATAAGGCCACATCAGTCGGCGGAAACTCACACCACTCGACAAGATAGCCACAATCTCGGTTTGGGAGGCCAGCTTCGACGTAAACCAAATCACCGTCACGAAGGTAAATAGTCCGCAGAACATATTAATCATCGACGGAGCAAAGTTGGCATAGTAGTCGAGCATAATCGACTTGAACGGCGCTTTGAGCGTGATGAAGTCATCGACATTCTCGGCATAATCGAAGATGACGATAATCACCACAAACAGCGCAATGATAAACACGAAGGTTCCCAAGAACTTTCGCATTATGTATCTATCAAGTATCTTTATTAACTTCACAATTCACAAATTTCAATTCACAATTAGCACGCCACCGCGACGTTTGAGTGCCATCGGCAGGCATTGCTTCTTACAGACGGCGACCGATGATGGGAATGATTTCGGATTTCCACTTGGTGTAGTCGCCCGCAAGGATATGCTCGCGCGCTTGTCCCACCAGCCACAAGTAGAAGGCGATGTTGTGCAACGACGCAATTTGAGCCGCCAACATCTCGCCCGAAGCCGCCAAATGGCGCAAGTAGGCTTTGGTGTAGGTTGTATCGGCAAAGCACAAGCCCGCAGGGTCGATGGGCGAAAAGTCGTTCTCCCACTTCTTGTTGCGGATATTGATGATACCCTCGGTGGTAAACAGCATACCGTTGCGGCCGTTACGCGTGGGCATCACGCAATCGAACATATCGACACCTCGCTCGATAGCCTCCAAGATGTTGATAGGCGTACCCACACCCATAAGGTAACGGGGGCGGTCGGTGGGCAGCACAGCATTCACCACCTCAATCATCGAGTACATAACCTCGGCAGGTTCACCCACAGCCAGGCCACCGATAGCATAGCCGTCGGCATCGAACTGCTGAACAAAACGCGCCGACTCCTCGCGCAGATCGGGATAGGTACAGCCCTGCACAATGGGGAACAGCGATTGGTAGTGTCCGTATTTGGGTGTGGTTTGGTGGTAGCGATTGAAACATCTCTCCAACCAGCGATTGGTCAGTGCCAGCGACTTTGCGGCGTAAGCCTTCTCGGCAGTTCCGGGAGGACACTCGTCAAAAGCCATCATAATGTCGGCGCCGATGGTACGCTCTATGTCCATCACCTTTTCGGGAGTGAATAGGTGTTTCGAGCCATCGATATGCGAACGGAAGGTCACACCCTCCTCGGTAATCTTACGACACTCGGCAAGCGAAAAAACCTGGAAACCACCACTATCGGTCAGCACGGGGCCCTGCCACGACGAGAAGCCGTGGATACCTCCCGCCTGCTCCATAATCTCCATTCCGGGACGCAGATAGAGGTGATAGGTATTGCCAAGTATGATTTGAGCCTTCGCCTCGGCCAACAGGTCGCGGTGGAAGATTCCTTTAACGGTTGCGGCCGTACCGACGGGCATAAAAATAGGGGTTTGAATCTCACCGTGATCGGTGGTGATTCTACCCGCACGCGCCTTACAATCGGAGGCAGTATGTTCCAAAGTAAATTTCATAGTATGCAAAAATATGCATTTTTCACTGGTTATACAATTTTTCAAAGGTTTATTTGCAACAGGTGGCTGAAACTCCGAAAAAAATCGTATTTTTGTTGTCTTAAATAAGACTTTTTTTTGAAGTGGACCCGATAATTCTTTTTTGCAATACCCTGCTAGACGCCTACGGCGCGTGGGGACTGGCTCTGGTAGCAGTAGTGATACTGACCCTCGGCATACAACTATACTACTACGCCAAACGATACGCCCGACTACCCAAGCACCGCACAAGCCAACGCGAGGCCATAGCACCCGCCGCAGCCCCCGTGTCGATTGTGCTTACTATGGGCGAAGACTACCTTTGGTTAGAAAACACTCTACCCCTGCTGCTCGCGCAGGAGTATCCTTGCTATGAGATTGTGATTGTGTACGTTGGCAACGACGGCGAGTTTGCCGAGATGCTGCAAGACCTGTCAGCAAGCGTGTCATCCGACAAGTGCCGTATGACCTGCACCCAGATTCGCCAACTGCGTTTCCCCATCACCGCCAAAACCGCACACAACGTCGGTATCAAAGCCGCCGCACACGAAAATATTCTGCTCACCACAACCGATATGATTCTGCCCGCCTCGTCGCGCGGGTGGCTCGCCAAGGTGGCTGCGGGATTTTCGCGCGGGAATGTGGTACTGACCTATTGCGGCGTGGAGGCGCAGGACAAATTCGGCGACCGCATTATCCGCACCTCGCAGATGATGCACGCCACAGCCGAGTTGTCGTCAGCCATCGCAGGAGCTCCCTACAAAGCGTCGCGCCAACTCTATGGTTTTACCAAGGAGATGTACTTTGCAAACAAAGGTTTCGGCTTTCTAAATATGGGTGCGCGAGGCGAGGAAGACCTTTTCATTCAACAAATTGCACGTCACGACAATACCTGCGTGGTAATCAGTCCAAGCACAACCGTTCGTCGCAAAAGATGGGGCGGCATTGCGTGGTGGATTCGCACCCTGCGCGAACAAGCCTTCACTCATAAGTTATACCCCTCGGCAGCACTGCGCCATATGATGTGGGAGCCGCTGAGCCGTCTGCTATTCTTCATCTCGGCAATCGCCGCACTGGTGGTTATGCCCGATGAGATTCGCATTGCCGTAGCGGTGCTGATGGTAGTGCGCTATGCCGTTGTATGGCACACAATGTATGGCATTTCGCGTCGCTTGGGCGAGAAAGGATTAATGACGTGGTACTTCATCTATGATATGCTGTCGCCCGTAGCTCACTTCGTGGCTGCACGACCCAAAAACAGCAAAAAATAACCCATAAAAAATGGATTTTGAGAGCTACATAGCAGCCGACGACAAGCAGATTGTCGTGTGGGCTTTGGAGGGTGACAAAGCCGCCTTCGAGGTATTGGTGGGACGCTATCGCGATGCCATCCACACACTCTATACCAAGCGCTACGGACTGCCCGTCGAGGATGCCGACGACCTCACACAGGAGACTTTCATCAAAGCATTCCTCAAACTCAAGCTCTTCAATGCAGAGTACTCGTTCGGCCAGTGGATTGTAACCATTGCGCGCAACAACTTCATAGACTTTGTACGCAAACGCCGCGACGACACAGCACTCGACTGCGAGGGCGCATTAGCCACAAAAGCAACCTCCTCGCCTACCCCCGAGGAGCGAATCATATCATCACAACAGAAGGTGCAAATCGAGCAATACCTGCAACGTATGGACCCCAAATACAGCCGACTCATTGAGTTGCGATTCATCAAGGAGCTCTCCTACGAGGAGATTGCCGAGGAGTTGCAAATCCCGCTGGGAACGGTCAAAACCCAAATCCACCGCGCACGAACTCGAATTTGCGAATACATAATAGAAGGAGGAGTCTTATAATGATAGACGTTATAACCAAATACTTCGATTTGACCGAGCGCCAAATCGAGCAATTCCGCGCGCTGGACGCACTCTACCGCGAGTGGAACGCACGCATCAACGTAATCTCGCGCAAGGACATCGACTCGCTGTATATCAACCACATCCTGCACTCGCTGGCCATTGCCAAGGTTTGCACTTTTGCACCCGGAGCAAGGATTCTCGACATTGGCTGCGGAGGCGGTTTCCCGACTATTCCGCTGGCTATTCTGTTCCCCGAGGCCAAGTTCACCGCAGTGGACTCCATCGGCAAGAAAATCAAGGTTGTGGAGGCTGTGGCCGAGGGTGTGGGCATCAAGAATGTGCGCGCAATTCACGCACGCGTTGAGAGCCTGCCCGACTCGTTTGACTATGTAGTCAGCCGCGCTGTGGCCCAAACTTCGGTACTGATGGATTGGAGTTGGAACAAGATTGCACGCGGCGGCTGCGGAACTCAACCCGCAGGAATGTTGCTGCTCAAAGGCGGCGACCTCGACGAAGAGCTAACAACAGCAGGACGCAAAAATCAGGTTTTCGACATCCCCGAATGGTTCGAAGAGCCCTTTTTCGAGACAAAAAAGGTCGTTTTTATACCGAAAGAATAAATTCTTTCCAAAAAGTTTTTGCGAAACCCAAAAAAGTTATATCTTTGCACTCCGTTTTAAGTGAAATTATAAATACTCGTAAGATATGGCAATGAAAAGAACTTTCCAACCCTCGCGCAAGAAGAGGATTAACAAACACGGTTTCCGTGAGAGAATGTCGACCGCTAACGGCCGCAAGGTTTTGGCTGCACGTCGTGCAAAAGGCCGTAAGAAACTGACCGTTTCGGACGAAACTACTATCAAATACCTCTAATCGCAATAACTAACGAGTAAAAGTTAGAGAGGTTTTTGGTTTGAGGCCTTCGGGCATTAAACAAAAACATAACTGTCTGCACAATGTGTGGGCAGTTATGTTTTTTTTATGGCCATAGGTAAAACCGCAGAAACACCCTCTCAACTCCACCTATCCAGCAACACCTTCGCCCCCAGCACCAGCAAAGCCCGCAAAACAACACAAGAACAGCGATACAATCGAAGATCACACAGAAGGCTCCTCAACGCCCGTTATTCGACACTACAACAAGCTGCGCCTGCACTACTCTACCAACATCTGCGGCCGCATTACACACAGCCTCTTTCGCGCTTACAATCACATTTACACTCACAGCCTCTCCCCTGCTCTACTACGAACACATTTAAAACACAAACACGCAAGCCTATGAGGACTTGCGTGTTTGTGTCAGCGTCACGAGAACGCTAAACTAACGATGCGGAGATTACTTCTTCCAGAAATCTTGGATTTGGTCGTTGGGTACAATCTCCTCTTTGAACGAGTAAGCACCGGTTTTCTCCGATTTAACCATTTTGATACACTTGGTAAAGTTCTTACCCGAACCTGTTTTCAGTGTTGCTACTACTTTCTTTGCCATAGTGCGCTAAAATTATTTAATTTCACGGTGGAGGGTTACTCTTTTGAGGTAGGGATTGTATTTTTTACGCTCCAAACGCTCGGGAGTATTTTTTTTGTTTTTGGTGGTAACGTAACGCGACATTCCGGGAACGCCACTCTCTTTTTGTTCGGTGCACTCCAAAATCACCTGAACGCGAACATCTTTTTTTGCCATTTTGTTAATTGTTTAGATGATTAGTACACTTTACGGGGAGCAACAGCCTCTTTCAGAGCTGCGTCGATACCCTTTTTGTTAATGGTTTTGATACCGGCTGCCGAAACTTTAACGGTGATCCAGCGGCCCTCGCTTTCCGACCAGAAACGTTTGTTCTTCAAGTTAGGATTGAAGCGACGTTTGGTGCGGCGGTTCGAGTGAGAAACATTGTTACCCACTTGAGCGATTTTACCTGTAATTTCGCAAATTCTCATAGTTGTAAATTGGTATAATTTTGTTTATACGGAGCGCAAAGATAACACTTTTTTCGGAAACACCGCACATTTCGCCAATTTAATTTCAGCAATAGTTTCATATTGCTTCCTGCGCGCACACAACACCACTCATTTACAGCTACTTAAAACTCCGCAAGACCCGTAAGTTCCGTGACTGCGCGACGGCCTTCGGAGCCCAATGAGAGCGAAAATTGGTTTACAAACAGATTTATATGACTATCGATGACATCGTCGGCAAGTTCGCGGGCGTGCTCCTTGACATACTCACGCGAGGTCATAGGATTGGCAAAAGCGTACTCAATGCTACGTCGCAGCAGTTCCTCGAATGCCTCGAACACCTCGGCAGACAGGCTACGGTCGGCAACTATCGCGCCAAGCGGCAGGGGAAGCCCCGTGGCTCTCTCCCACTCCACGCCCAAGTCGGCCACCAACTGCAAGCCACGCGCAGCATAGGTAAAGCGACCTTCGTGAATCAGCACACCTGCGTCAACCGCGCCACACTCCACCGCCTCGGCAATATCCGAGAAGAGCATAGGCTCCTTGTCGGCAACCTGCGGAAAGAGTTTTCGCATCAGCGCGTTGGCCGTAGTGTGCATACCCGGCACAGCTACGCGCAGTCCCGCCTTATGGGGATCAACCTCGCCACGCGACACGAGCAGAGGGCCATTGCCACGTCCAAGCGCGCTACCACTATCCAACACACGATAGCGGTCGGTGATAGCAGGCAGTACAGCATAACTGATTTTGGAGATGGCAGGGCCACCCTCCAACACTGCGGCATTGAGTTGTTCGATGTCCAAGTAGCGCACCTCAAACTCAAAGGGCGCAATATCTATGCGGCGATTCACAATCGCATCGAACATAAAGGTGTCGTTCGGACAGGGAGAAATATTAAGAGTCAATCGCATTTTTAGTCAGTTTTACTTTTGAGAGTTTAGAATCTCGCACAGACGGTCGGCCAACAACTCGGCACACTGCTCGACCTCGGCACGACCAAACCTTTCGCCCACGCGGTTGGATATGGTACGCACCTCCATACACCTCACACCAAGAGCATTTGCGGTGCAGGCAAAGGATGCGCCCTCCATATTCTCAATCTCGGCGTCGGTGGTATTGACATAGGGTATGCCACAACCATTGACCGTATTACTACGCACAGCCGTAAGTCCCTCGGGCAGGGCTGTCAGCGGATAGACCTTCTGAAACAGCGGAGTAAATCGCTCGCCCGACAGCTCGGTCCAACTCTCCACGCGTCCCATATCGGCTACACATTCGCTACTCACAGCAACCGTATCGCCAAAGGCCAGCGCCTCGGTATAGCTTCCCGCAACGCCTGCAAGAATCAGCAGATCGGGGTGCAGTTCCGCCACCGCTTGCGCCACAGCAGCACCACTCTCGGCCATACCCACACCACAGATTCGTACGCTCACCTGCGAGCCACACGCACCCTCGGCCACGCGGGCCTCAAACGGCGCAGACTCCATACAGGTGGGAAACATAACAACGATTGTCATCTTCTTTGGCGCAGTTTTATTTAACACGATAGGCCTTATCGACACCCTTCACCGACAGCAGTTTATAGACCACTGCGTCGAGTGCGCCGGTGTGCGGCACCTCCAAGTCGATGGTACCGATAAGTTTGTTCTCCTTGCGGTCGGGACGCATATTCACCAGGCGGATATTGAGTTTCATCTCCTGGGTGATGATATCGGTAATCTTGTTGACAATACCCGTAACATCATCCACCGAGATGCGGATTGTTGCTCGGAAACCACGCGACGCAGCATTGGTACGCCAACGTGCGGGAATCACACGATAGGGGTGGCGCTCCTGCATATGCATACCATTGGGGCAATCCACGCGGTGGATGGTAATACCCGCATTGACGGTCACAAAACCAAAAATCTCGTCGCCCATAACAGGGTTACAGCACTTGGCAAACTTGTAGTCCAAGTTACGAATCGAGTCGTCGATAGTGAGCACATCGCCGCCACCCGCATCGGCCGATTTCAGCGCTTTGGGAGCAGTTGCAGTGGTTGTCTTATGCTCCTCGTCAAACTCGCCCTTGGTATAGCGCGTAAGCACATCCTTGATGTCGGCCATATCAAGTTTCTCGTTGGCTATCATCATATACATAAAGGTGATAGCCTTCTGCTTGTAGTATTTGCTAAGGAAGGTAACGGCCTCGTCAAACGATACGGGCAGTTTCCAGTTCTTCAACTTGCGTTCCAGCTCTTCGCGTCCCAAGTTAGCTACCTTGGCCTGCTCCTCACGCAGACAAGTGCGGATTTTGTTCTTGGCACGAGTCGAGGTTGCGATATTGAGCCAGTCGGGTTTGGGCTTTTGGGTTTTGCTTGTCAGCACCTCCACGATGTCGCCATTCGACAGAACGTGCTTGATAGGCACATTGCGGCCATTGACCTTGGCTCCAATACAGGTTGCACCCAGATTGGTATGAATCGAGAAAGCAAAGTCCAACACTGTTGCTCCCTCCGACATACGGCGCAGATCGCCGTTGGGAGTAAACAAGAATATCTCACCCGACGATAGTGTCGAATCGAAACGACGTTGCACGGTGTGGGCATCGGTATTTTCGAGCAGTTCACGCAGACGCGCCAACCACTGCTCCGAACTCGACTCGCCCTGCTGCACACCCTTATAACGCCAGTGTGCGGCGATACCACGCTCGGCCACCTCGTCCATACGTTCGGTGCGAATCTGAATCTCCACCCAGTTGCCACCACCAGCGGCCACCGTAGTCTGCAACGACTCGTAGCCGTTGCTCTTGGGAATAGACACCCAGTCCCTCAACCTCTCGGGGTTGGGCATATAGAGGTCTGTCACCATCGAATAGACACTCCAACAAGCGGCTTTTTCCTGTTCGGGAGCGCATCCCTCGATGATGATACGGATAGCATAGAGGTCGTACACCTCGTCGAAGGTTACGTGGCGTTTGTGCATCTTATTCCAGATGGAGAAGATACTCTTGGTGCGCGCCTTGATGTGGTATTTCACACCCGCAGCCTTCAATTTCGCCTCGATGGGCACGATGAATTTTGCAATGAATGCGTCGCGCTCCTCCTTGGTTTCGGTCAGACGGCTCGAAATATACTTGTAGTCGTCGGCCTCCAAATAGCGCAACGACAAATCTTCGAGCTCGCTTTTGAGCGAATACAGACCGAGCTTATGGGCGATTTTGGCATAAAGGTTCAGGCTCTCCCAGCTCTTCTTGGCGCGTTTTCCCTCGGGGAAGATAGCCAGCGAGCGCATAACCTCCAATCGATCGGCAAGCTTAATGAGGATGATTCGCGGGTCGGTCGAATAGCTAATGATAAGTTCGCGGGTATTCTCGGCCTGCTCGTCCGACACCTTGGGGTGAATGTCCGAGATATTACACAAACCTCGGGTGATGGCGGTACACGCCTCACCAAATTGCGCACCGACCTCCTCGGCCGACATCAAACCCAAACGCACCACGTCGTGCATAATTGTCGAGATTGCCGAGTTACGACCGAGTCCGATATCCGAAACCACGATTTCGGCCGTACGCACCGAGTGGTCCAACAATGGAGTTCCGTCGTAGCGTGTTCGCTCGCCCAACATCTCGGCCGCACACACCAATGCACGGTCAATCATTTCGGCACTACCCGGGCTGAAATTCGTTCTGCTCAACTCGCGCAGATGGGCATATCGTTCGAATACCTGTTCCATACTCATTGCATTTTATGGGTTAGATTACAAAATTACAAAAACTTCGGCGAATTTACCACCACTCCACCCACTTTATTAACGACTTTTTGAGCTTTTTTCGTACCTTTGCGTCACTATGAAACAGTACAAACTCGCAATTTTTGACCTCGACGGCACACTACTCAACACTATTGGTGATTTGGCCGTCGGTTGCAACCACGTCCTCGAAGCCGAGGGTCTGCCCACCCACACCTACGAACAATATTGTATGATGGTGGGTAACGGAGTGAAACGTCTTGTGGAGCGCGCACTCCCCGAAGAACTGCGCACGCCCGAATTTATCGAGCAAACTCGAAGCCGCTTTGTGGAGTTCTACTACGAGAATATCGACACCCACACAGTACCCTACAATGGCATTCCCGAACTGCTGGCCGAGTTGCAAAGCCGCGGTATTCGCCTTGCCGTAGCCTCCAACAAGTTTCAGGCGGGCGTGGAGCGCCTTGTGGCGCGTTTCTTCCCCGAGGTGCGTTTCGAGATGACCTTGGGCGGTCGCGATGGAGTGCCCGCAAAGCCTGCACCCGACATTGCACTCGAAATCCTGCGCCACACGGGTATTGACGCCGCCGACACCCTTTTCATCGGAGATTCGGGCGTGGATATGCAAACCGCACACGCAGCAGGCGCCACCGCCATTGGTTGCGCGTGGGGCTTCCGTAGCCGCGAGGAACTTGTCGAAAACAACGCCGACCACATCATCTCCCACCCCAGCGAACTAATCACCCTCTGCGACTAAACACAACTATATACAACAAATGAGGTTGCCCGAAATGGACAACCTCATTCTTTTTTTATTTCTAAAAAATTGTATAACAAGAGCTGATTCAAGGCTTGCGAAGTTTGACAAACCGCAGCATACTCGGGGTATGTGAGGATTTGGCAAACGAGCGTAATGCAGAAGCAGCCTTGTTAGACAGTTTTTTTTTATTTCACCTCCCAAGTCGAGCCACTACGCAACAAATCGTCAACGCACGAAATGCCGGTAGTACCTTTGGCCTCGGTGATTTGGCGCTCAACCTCCGAGTCGTAGTTGGGAGCCTCAACGTCGCGGATAACACCCAATGCTACGGGGTAGTCGGGGTATTTCATACCTGCCAACAGGAAGTGGATTACGGGGTTTGCAGTGTGAGCGTCGTGGGTCAGCACCTCGTCGATGCTTACGCCGCCTTCGCCAACCTTCACAACCTCCAAGTCAACGCCATTGAACTTCAAACCCTTGTCCTTGTTAGCGCCAAACAACATCTTCTCGCCGTGCTCCAAGGTGATGGTATGCTCGGCACGAGTAGCTTTGTCGCCAGCGTATGGTGCGTGGGTTTTGTCGTTGAAGATAACGCAGTTTTGCAGCACCTCGGTCACAGCCATACCCTTGTGGTTTGCGGCAGCCACCAGACACTTTTGAGTCAAAGGAATCTCGGCGTCAACACTACGCGCAAAGAATGTACCGCGAGCACCGATAACAAGTTCACCGGGTTTGAAAGGTTGCTCGATAGTACCATAGGGCGAGGTTTTGGTAATCTTGCCCAATTTGGTACAAGGCGAATATTGACCTTTGGTCAGACCATAAATCTCGTTGTTGAACAACACCATATTCAGGTTGACATTGCGTCGAACTGCGTGGATAAAGTGGTTACCACCGATAGCCAGCGAGTCGCCGTCGCCCGAAGCCATCCATACCGACAACTCGGGGTTAGCGGTTTTGATACCTGTCGAGATAGCTGCCGCGCGGCCGTGGATACTGTGGAAACCATAGGTGCGAACATAATACGGGAAGCGCGACGAACAACCGATACCCGACACTACGGTAAATTTCTCGTGGTCGATTTGTTGTTCCTCGGCAACTTGTGCCATAGCACGCAACACCGAGTTGAGAATGGCGTGGTCACCACAACCGGGACACCATTTTACCTCTTGGTCGCTTTTGAAATCTGCTGCTGTATATTTTTTCTGTTCCATCGCTCCGAATTATTTAAGAAGTGAAACAAATGCCTCTTTGAGCTCGCGTACGGTGAAGGGCAGACCCATCACTTTGTTGTATTGCTCAAACGAGAATTGTTGGAAGTTTTGACGCAGGTAGTCGGCAAACTGACCGCTGTTCAACTCACACACCACGATTTTCTTAAAACAGCCCAGAATCTCTTCGACACCTTTGGGCAGAGGGTTGATGTAGTTGAAGTGGCACAGCGACACCTTCTTGCCTTCGTTTTGCAACTCCTCGACAGCCGATTGCAAGTGACCGCGAGTACCACCCCAGCCGATTACCAGCAGGTCGCCCTCGCGCTCGCCAAACACATCTTGTGCGGGAATCGAGTCGGCAACTTTGGCAACTTTGGCTGCACGCAGACGAGTCATCTCGGCGTGGTTGTCGGGGTCATGCGACACCGAGCCTGTGCGGCTATCTTTCTCCAAACCACCGATGCGGTGCTCCAAGCCCTTGGTTCCGGGCATAGCCCAGCCGCGTGCCAACTCCTCGTTGCGCACATAGGGACGGAACTGCTCACCCTCGGGGATAGAAGTTACCACGGGAGGAGTGATGGTGGGATAATCCTTCATCGAGGGGATACGCCAAGGTTGGCTACCATTGGCGATAAATCCGTCGGTCAGAAGGATAACGGGAGTCATATGTTCCATTGCGATTTTACCAGCTTGGAAAGCGTAGTCGAAGCAATCCGAGGGGCTACTCGATGCCATCACAACCACGGGGCACTCGCCGTTACGGCCATAGAGTGCTTGGGCAAGGTCGCTTTGCTCGGTTTTGGTGGGAAGACCAGTCGAGGGACCGCCACGTTGTACGTCAACAACAACCAGCGGAAGCTCGGTCATAACGGCCAGACCCAGTGCCTCGCTCTTCAACGACAGACCGGGACCCGAAGTGGTGGTCACAGCAAAGCTACCAGCAAACGATGCACCGATAGCGGTACATATACCTGCAATCTCATCCTCGGCTTGAACGGTTTTCACGCCCAAGTCTTTGCGTTTTGCAAGCTCTTCGAGGATTACGGTTGCGGGAGTGATGGGGTACGAACCGCAGAACAACGGACGGCCACTCTTCTCCGAAGCGGCAATGAAGCCCCAAGCGGTTGCTTGGTTACCGTTGATGTTGCGATAGATACCGGGCTCTTGCGCCGAACTCTTCACATCGAAGGTGTTTGCAAACAGGTGGTTGTTTGCTGCATAGTTATATCCGCCCTTAACCACCGCGATGTTAGCCTCGGCGATTTTGGGGTTCTTTTTAGCAAATTTGCTGTTCAGATAGTCGAAGGTGTACTCCAAGGGGCGGTTGTAGAGGTAGAAGCAGACACCCAGCGCAAACATATTTTTACATTTGGCAACGCTCTTGGCATCCATCTCGAAACCTTCCAGAGTTTGACGAGTCATACCCGTAATGTCGGGCATCACGATGTTGTAGTCCGAAAGTTTCAACTCGGCGATGGGGTCATCGGTCTTGAAACCTGCCTTCTCGATGTTTTTCTCGTTGAAGGCGTCGGCATCGAGGATGATTGTCGAGTCGGGTTTGAGCCATTTGACATTGGCTTTGAGTGCAGCCGGGTTCATAGCTACCAGCGCGTCGCAGTAGTCGCCCGGAGTAATCATTTTACGATTTCCGAAGTGTACCTGGAAACCCGAGACACCTGCTACGGTTCCTTGCGGAGCGCGGATTTCCGAGGGGTAGTCGGGAAAGGTGGAGATGCCGTTACCGGCCAGTGCCGAGGCATCGGAAAACAGTGTACCGGTGAGTTGCATACCGTCGCCCGAGTCGCCCGAGAAACGGATTACCACATCACTGAGTTCCTTTACATTCTGATTCATAAGTTATAGTTTGGTAAATTTATGTTTATTCCAATCAGCCCGAAAGTTACAAATTTTATTCGGATTCAAAACCATTTGCAACGAAAAAAAATCGCAACAGCCATTATACACACCTAAATACATATTGCAAAAGACAAAAAGATTGTGTAAATTTGCAAAAACCAACAAAAATACTACACTATGAAAGCACGAATACTCACCCCGCTTATCGTGTTGGCAGTACTTCTTATGACGTCCAACGCGACCGCTCAACGACGTTTTATGAACCCTGCGTACATTGAGCAGAATCGTACTCCGCACACGGTGTCGGTATCGCTATACGGCCCCTCCTATCGCGCACTCACACCCGGCATCTTAGAATTCTTAGGGGGTAGTTGGATTGGTGGCGATATTTTCGACAGCCACAAGTTTACCACAATGCCAGGTCTCAGCGTTGATTATCGCAAGATGCTCAACCCCGTGGTAAGCATTGGTACTTCGGTCGGCTATTCGCGTATGACATCGTGGTACGACTACGAACACACCGATGGCATATATTGTCAGCACACCAACACCCATCTGGTAAGTGCGATGTTCCAGTTGGAGCTGACCTATCTGCGTCGCGGAATATTCACGATGTATGGTGTTTGGGAGCTTGGCTTTGGAGTGCGCCATCAGAATATGCGCGGCGAACTGATAGACGGCCGCCAGCCACACACCCGCTTTCAACCCGCAGAGTATCCTGCAACCGCCAGCCGCCGCACGCGCTTTATGTTGCTCAAACACTCGGCGCCTCTCGGATTCCGCTTCGGCCGCAAATGGGGCGGCTACATCGAACTCGGCCTTGGCTATCGCGACGTAATCGTGGTCGGCGCCGACTTCCAGTTCTAAACACAAAAAGCGCATCCAACTCACTGAGGGACGCGCTTTTTTTTACACTTGAATATGAATAAAAAAAAGGAGCTGATTTCTCAACTCCTCTTTCCGTGATCCTGCTGGGGCTCGAACCCAGGACCCCATCCTTAAAAGGGATGTGCTCTACCGACTGAGCTACAGAATCTCCGCGTTGTGCTTTTCGTTTCAAAAGCGATGCAAAGGTAAGGACTTTTTTTAATTCTCCAAAACTTTTGGCAAAAAAATTCAAAAAAAGTTGCTTTTCGGCCATATACCTTATAATATAGACACTCGCAGCTCCATCTGTCCTCTCACAAAAAAAAGAGCTGCCCAAATCGGGGCAACCCTTTTCATATTAAAACACGGTCTCGTTTACTCAATCTCGTCCGAATAAACTGCGCCGGGAAGGTCGTGCAGGTTGTAGTTCGAAGCCATCGACATACCGTAAGCACCTGCCGATTTGATGGTCAGAAGGTCGCCACGACGGCTGGTAGGCATAGTCACGTTGCTGTCGAACACGTCGGTCGATTCGCACGCAGTACCCACGATGGTATATTTCTCGGTAGTTTCGGTATCGGCAGTAATGTTCTCGATATTGTGATACGAGCCATAGAGCATAGGACGAATCAACTCGGTCATACTTGCGTCGATAATGAGCAGTTTACGACCTGTTGCGGTGGTCTTATTGAACATCACAGTCGAAATCAGCTCGCCACACTCGCCAACAATCGAACGACCGAACTCGAAGTGTACCTCTTTGCCTCCCACTTTCAGGTGGTTGTGAACAATCGAGAACACCGATGCAAAGTTGGGAATAGGCTCGTTCTCGGGCACGTCGTAGTTGATACCCAGGCCACCACCAACGTCAACAAATTGGAATTGGTAGCCCATATTTTCGAGCTTATCGACAATCACATTCACCTTGTTACACATATTCTCGAAGACGTGCAACTCGCGGATTTGCGAACCAATGTGAAGGTGAATACCAATGATATTCAGATTGCTCAGCGCTTGGATGCGGGGAGTCTCGGCAATAACCTCTTCGTACGAGATACCGAACTTACTGTCGGCCTGACCTGTGTCAATACAACGGTTGGTTTTGGGGTCAATATCGGGGTTCACACGCAGAGCCACGTCGGTTTTCTTGCCCATTTCGCCCGAGATTGCGTTCACAACCTCCAGCTCCTCAACCGACTCGCAGTTGATAGCCATAATGCCTTGCTCGATGGCGTAGCGAATCTCCTTGTCGCGTTTACCAACACCCGCGTACACGATGGTCTTGGGATCGAAACCCATCTCGATGGCTTTGCGCACCTCATTACCGCTTGCGCAGTCGATGCCGAGGCCATATTCGCGAATGATGCTCAGGATTTTGGAGTCGTAGTTAGCCTTGATGGCGTAGTGCACCTTGTAGCCGTGTTGGCGTGCTGCGGTCGAAACGATTTCGAGGGTTTGACGCAACAGCGCGATGTCGTAAAGATAGAACGGTGTCTCGTATTTTTTCAGCTTTGCGCCGAGTTGTCTGCTTAACATAAGTTTAGTTTAGTATTATGGTTTTGTAATTTCAGATGGCAAATATATATCTTCAAATGTTAAAAAACAAACATTTTGTAGATTTTCTTATATTCTTTTACCCTATAATTACAAAAAAAGTGTGCCCGACCGTTCGGCCAGGCACACACATTTATTTTAGAAGTTGTATAACAAGCGCATATTCAAGACTTGTTAGACAGCTTCGACACTACAGAGTGGTAAGTTTCAAGTTTCTCCAAGTAACCTTGATGTCACCATCCTCGTGTACTTGCAGAGCGATACGACCTTTACCTTTGCCGATAATCTCGTCGGTCAGGTCAACCATCTCAACGCCGTTCAACCAAGTTTGAACCTTGTCGCCTTGAACGCGAACACGCAGGGTGTTCCAATCGCGGGGTTTGAGAACGTTCTCTTTCTCGTCGTCGATTTGAGCCAACCAGCCACGACCATACGACTCGAAGATACCGGCAGTGTCTTGGCCTTTGGGAGCCACCTCAACTTGCCAGCCGCTAACTTTAGCCTCGCCCTCGATAATCGAACGGAAGAACAGACCCGAGTTGCCGTTTGCACCTTGTTTGAACTCTGCAGTCAGATCGAAATCGTCGTAGTACTCGCGAGTTGCAAGGTAACCGTATTTTTTGTTTTTGCCGCTCTCGATAACCAGGTTGCCGTCTTTGTCAACCGAAGCCTTGATATCGCCATAAGCCTCCCAGCCGTGAGTGTCTTTGCCGTTGAACAGCTCAACCTCTTTACCTGCTTTGCGGGGCAGCTCTTTGATTTTGATATTGCGGAACGATGCGGGGTAGCCGTGGTCTTGCAGACAGATTACACCTTTTTGAGCCAGACCGTACTCGGGAGCCATTGTCCATTTACCGCTGTTTTTGCGCTCAAACCAGTCGTCGGTCCAAGCCTCGAACTCAACCATCAGAGTGCCGTTCATATAGTACTCAACGTGGCCGTTGTCGAAAACGATAACCGAGTTGTTCCACTCGCCTTGGGGGTTCATAATCGAGTCACGAACATCGAAGTCGGGCAGATACATAGCGTAATCTACACCGCAGCGTTGCCAATCCTCGAGTTTGGTGGGGTCATTAGCCTCTTCCCAACCTTTGTCGTCGATAAGTTGGTACTCGGGGCCGGTAACGTAGGGAACAGCGAAGGTAGGACGCTCAACTACGTGGTAGAGCATACCGCTGTTGCCACCTTTCGACAGTTTCCAATCCCACGACAGGATGAAGTTGTCAAATTGTTGGCGTGTTACCATATAACCGCTCTCGTCGCTACCCGAACCGGCAGCTTGAATGCAGCCGTCAACCACAGTCCAGTTGTGGAGTTCGGTGCCGTTGTAGTCTTTCCAGCAGTCGAGGGTCTCGCCGTCGAACAGCAGTTGCCAACCGTCAGCAATCTCTTGCTCGGTAAGGGTGTTGTGTTTAGGGCAGCAGCTTGCTACCATAGCAACCAGAGCACCCATCATCAGGAATTTTACAGTTTTTTTCATAGTCATTATGATTATTGTGAATATATACTCAACGATTCAACTCCGCAAAGGTACGAAACTCGCCTAAATGTTCCAAATCTCCCACGATTTTTCAGCTTGTTCCACAAGCATTTCGCCACCACTTGCGGTGCGAGCACCCCTCTCGGCTCCTCGGCGCAGGAATAGCGTCTCGGCAGGGTTGTAAATAAGGTCGAAAAGCATATGATTCTCCCCCACCCACTCATAGGGGATTGCGGGCGCCGCATCCACTTTGGGGTGCATACCCAGCGGCGTGGTATTGATGATAAGCGTGTGGCTCTGCATAATCTCCTCGGTGAGGTCCTCATAGGCCACTGCGCCGTCGCCTCTTTTGCGCGACACCAACAGGTAGGGAATCTCACGCTGGCGAAGCGCCTCGCGCACTGCTTTCGAAGCGCCACCACTACCCAAAACCAATGCTTTACAGGGTTTGCCTTCGGTCAGACGGTCGATGGTAAGACCCGCGCCAAACACATCGGTATTGTGACCCGTAAGGCGGCCGTTCTGCACGCGCACGCAGTTGACAGCACCGATTCGCGCCGCGCCCTCCGAAATGGCGTCAAGCAGAGGTATGATTTGTTCTTTATAGGGGATTGTCACATTAAAACCCTCCAAGTCGGGGTGCTCTGCAAGCACACTCGGCAGAAGGTCGATTGCGTCGAGGTCAAAGTTCAAATATTCACACTGCTCACTAAGTCCCATCGCTGCAAACTTGTCGGTAAAGTAGCCTTGCGAAAAGGAGTGTCCGAGCGGGTGCCCCACCAATCCGAATCTTCTCATAGTTTGGTCTGTTTAATCCCAACAAAGATATATATAATATAAGTAGAAAACAAGAAAAAAGAGGCTTTCGGCACTTGCCAAAAAACCTCTTTCGGGATATATATGTCTTTTGTTGGGTTTTACATCAACACCAGGATCTGCGCCACCAGCACTCGAAGGAACATCACAAACGGATAGACCGTCGAGTAGCTTACTGATGCGGTATCGTTGTTTCCAAGCGAGTTGGCATAGGCCAAAGCAATGGGGTTGGTCTGGCTACCCGCAAGCATACCCATAATCGTAAAGAAGTTCATCTTCCAAACCACACGGGCGATGACGCCCACAATCAGCACAGGCACAACCGTAATGATAAATCCGTAGAGAATCCACCAATAACCACCCGCCACAATGCTCGGAACAAAGGTTTCGCCCGCACCCAAACCAACGGCGGCAAGGAACAGCGAGATACCGATTTCGCGCAACATGAGGTTGGCACTCACGGTGGTGTAGGTAACAATCTTGAAGTGGGGGCCAAATCGACTCATAATGATTGCCACCACAAGCGGACCTCCTGCCAAACCAAGTTTGACGGGTTGGCTCAAACCAGGCATTGCAATAGGAATCGAGCCCAAAATCACACCCATCAGAATACCTACGAAGAAGGCTATCAGATTGGGCTCACGCAGTTGTTTGGTCGAGTTACCTAGAGTATTTGCGATTGAAGCACAAGCCGCCTCGGTACCCACCACAAGCAGTTTATCGCCAATTTGCAGCTCAAGATTGGGGGTTGCAACCAAATCCACGCCCGAACGGGTCACGCGGGTTACGTTCACTCCAAAGTTATTGCGAAGGTGCAGCGAGCCGATGGTATGGCCGTTGAATTTGCTGCGTGTAACTATAATCTTGCGCGACACAAGCTGGCTGTCGAGGCGCACCCAGTCACCCGCCTTCATATCATCGGTGGGCTTACCCAAAAATGCGATGATAGCCTCCTGGTCGGTATCGTTGGAGATTACAAGCAGCTTGTCGCCAATATTGAGACGCGAGTTACCCGACGCAATCTCGATGGTATTGTCGGCGTGACGGATACGCGAAATCACAAACGGGCGATTGACAAGATGGCTGATTTCCGACACCGAATGACCGTCAAGGCTCACGTTGGTAAACTCAATAGAGCAGCGGGTTGCGTGCTCTTTCTCGGCCGAGGCGTTGGTATTCTCGTTCTCCTTATCGAGTTTGACGCGGAACACACCGCGCAGAATCAAAAACGCAATAATAACACCCGCAACACCCAAGGGATAGGCCACTGCATAGCCGCTTGCGATGGTAGGGTCGTTAGCTCCGAAGGTGTCGGTATAGACGGTTTGCGCCGCACCAAGTCCGGGAGTATTGGTCACCGCACCCGACATCACACCCACAAGTGTGGACATCGGCTCATTGACGATATAATAAAGAGCAATGGTCACCAGCGCCGCAAGCAGAACATTGAGCGCACCCAAGCCCACAAGTCGCATACCGCCACTCTTGAACGACGAGAAGAAACCGGGGCCCACCTGCAAGCCAATCGAATAGACAAACAGAATCAGACCGAACTCCTTGACAAACGCAAGCAGCGTAGGGTTGATGCGCATCCCGAAGTGAGAGGCCACGATACCCATAAACAGAATCCAAGTGATACCCAGCGTAATGCCTTTAAGCTTGACGGCACGACCCAAGAAGATACCCGACGCAATGACAAGTGCAAGTATCATCACCGAGTGAGCGATACCGTCGCCAAAAAACAAGCTACTCAGCCATTCCATAATTAGAAATCATTTAAAAACGGCTGCAAATGTATGCTCTTTTAGTGAGGGAACAAAATTTTTCGACACTTTATTTAAAAACCAACTATTTTCGGTTGGGAACGGGGTCGAAAACATCACAAAAAAGGGGCAAAAACAGCTTCGCCCCCGACATTTTACTTTACCTTACGGTCACTAAAACGAGCCGACACCACAGCCCAATTTACCTTATCCCAAAGAGCCGCCACGTAGTCGGCTCGGCGGTTGCGATAATCGATATAGTAGGCGTGCTCCCAAACGTCTATTGCCAGCAGAGGCACAAGACCGTGAGTAAGCGGATTACCAGCGTTTTGCAGCGACAAAATCGAGAGTTTGGAGTGCTTGTCGGCGGTTAGCCAAACCCATCCCGAACCGAACAGCGCAACGGCCGCACGGAGCATCTCGCTTTTGAGGTTTTCGAGCGAGCCAAAATCGCGTTCAACAGCCTCGGCAAACTCACCCGACGGAGGTTGCGGAACGGCCACCAGTGCATCGAAATAAAAAGTGTGATTCCACACCTGTGCGGCATTGTTGAAAATCGCACCCTCGGAGCGCATCACAATCTCCTCCAACGAGTAGTGAGCATAGGGTGTGTCGGCTATCAGAAGGTTGAGATTATTCACATAAGTCTGATGGTGATGGCCGTGATGATAGTGGAGCGTTTCGGCGCTGATTTGCGGTGCCAGCGCGTCGTCGGAATAGGGCAACGGAGGCAGCGTAAACTGCGTTTTCTGTTTTGTGGAAGTATTCATAACCGATGAGATTTTTGGTATCACGCAAAAAAAATCAAAAATTATACCGATTTGAGGGCTCCGAGATGCACAAAATTAGAGAAAAAAGAGTATCTTTGAGCGATTTTTATAAACCATAAAAACAATGAACGTATCATACAAGTGGCTTAAAGAGTATCTGGCGTGTGACGTCACAGCCGAGAAAATGGCTGAAATACTTACAGATATAGGTCTTGAAGTCGAAGACTTCGAGAAAATCGAAACCATCAAAGGCGGTTTGGCAGGCGTGGTTATCGGCGAGGTTCTGACCTGCATCGACCACCCCGATTCGGACCACCTTCACATCACAACCGTAAATGTAGGCGCCGAGGAGCCCCTGCAAATCGTATGCGGCGCGCCCAACGTGGCAGCCGGCCAAAAGGTGATGTGCGCAACCATCGGTGCCGTTCTCTACCCCATCGGCGAGACCGAAGGTTTCAAAATCAAAAAGAGCAAAATCCGTGGCGTAGAGTCGTTCGGTATGCTGTGTGCCGAGGATGAACTCGGTATCGGCAAAGGTCACGACGGCATTATGGTTCTGCCCGCCGAGGCTGTTCCTGGAACTCCCGCCAAAGAGTACCTCAACATCAAGGAGGACTACCGCATCGGTATCGGTCTTACCCCCAACCGCGCAGACGCAATGTCGCACTATGGTGTGGCTCGCGACTTGGCAGCCTATCTGTCGGCAAATGGCGTTGAGTGCGAGTTGAGCAAACCTTCGGTTGAGACGTTTGCAGTAGATAACAACAATCTGAATATTCCTGTTGAGGTAGTTGACACCGAGGGTGCTCCCCGTTATGCGGGCGTAACCATCACAGGTGCAAAGGTTGCTCCCTCGCCCGAGTGGATGCAAAACTACCTGCGCGCAATCGGTCTGAACCCCCACAACAATCTGGTCGATATCACCAACTTCATCCTGCACGAAATGGGTCAACCCCTGCACGCATTTGATGCAGACAAAATCGCAGGCGGCAAAATCGTAGTTCGCACCTGCCCCGAGGGTACTTCGTTCAAAACCCTTGACGGCGTGGAGCGCAAACTATCGGCCGACGATTTGATGATTTGCGACGCCGAGAAACCTATGTGTATCGCAGGTGTATTCGGTGGCGAATTCAGCGGCGTGAGCGACACTACCACCAATCTGTTTATCGAGAGCGCATACTTCAACCCCGTGCGCATCCGCAAAACTGCAAAACGTCACGGTCTGAACACCGACGCATCGTTCCGTTTTGAGCGCGGTATTGACCCCAACATCACTGTTTATGCTCTGAAACGTGCGGCTATGCTGTTCAAGGAGCTGGCTGGTGGCGAGATTTCGAGCGAGATTATTGACATCCAAAACGCCGAGTTCGAACCCTTCCGCTTTGACATTTCACTCAACCGCACTCGCAGACTCATTGGCAAAGATATTGACGATGCAACCATCAAAGGCATTATCGCAGCACTGGACGTTACCGTCGAGGCCGAGAATGACGATGTGCTGAGCGTGGCTGTTCCCCGCTACCGCGTGGACGTACAACGCGAGGCCGACCTGATTGAGGACATCCTCCGTATCTATGGCTACAACAACATTGAGATTCCCGAGCACGTGAACTCGACTCTGGCATACGCACCCCGTCCCGACAAAGCGGCTCTGACCAACAAAGCGGCAGACTTCCTTGCAGACAACGGTTACAGCGAGATTATGAGCAACTCGCTCACCAAGGCTGCATACTACGAGGGTCTTTCGAGCTACCCCGCAGCTAACTGCGTGCGTATCCTCAACCCGCTGAGTGTGGATTTGAACGTGATGCGTCAAACCCTGCTGTTCAACGCACTCGAAGCTGTAGCACTGAACGCCAACCGCAAAAACGGCAACCTGAAACTCTTTGAGCTGGGTAACTGCTACTTCTACGACGAGAGCAAACGCGCCGAGCAAGGCGAGAACAGCCTGGCGCCCTACTCGGAGACCTTCCGTCTGGGTATCACCGTAACTGGTTTGGACAAACAAACTCTGTGGAACGGCAAAGCCGAGCCTACAACATACTTTACACTGAAAGCAATCGTTGAGAAACTGCTCCGCAAGTTCGGTATCGACCCCTATGCGATGCGCGCCGAGGAGTGCAACTCCGATCTGTTTGACCAAGCGGTTGCCTACTCGCTGAACGGCAAGAAGTTCATCGAGATGGGTGTTGTTTCGGGCAAGCTGGCCGCTTCGTGCGACGTTAAGGGTGAGGTATTCTTCGCCGAGATTGACTTCGACGCAATCGTTCGCTCGACCAAGAAACACAAAATCACAGCCGAGGAGTTGTCGAAATTCCCCGAGGTTAAACGTGACCTCGCGCTGGTAGTTGATAAGAGCGTGTCGTTCGAGAAACTTCGCTCGATTGCCTTTGCCGCCGAGCGCAAACTGCTCAAACGCGTATCGCTGTTTGACGTTTACGAGGGTGACAAAATGCCCGAGGGCAAAAAGTCGTATGCGTTGAGTTTCATCTTGGAGGACAAAACTCAAACGATGAACGACAAGACCATCGACAGCGTGATGAGTCGCCTTGTAGCTGCTTTCGAGAAGCAAGCAGGCGCAACTATCCGCGCATAATACATAAGGATTTTATACAATATTTTATTTTAATACAGTAGTCGAATATGAAACAAGACATGATTGTTATCCTTGATTTGGGTAGCCACGAGAACACAGTTTTGGCACGCGCAATCCGCGCACTTGGTGTTTACAGTGAGATCTACCCTCACGACATTACAGTAGAGGAACTCAAAGCTCTGCCCAATGTTAAAGGTATTATCATCAACGGCGGTCCCAACAACGTTATTGACGGTGTGGCTATCGATGTTGATGCAGCTATCTACAACGCAGGCGTTCCCGTTATGGCTGCCGGCCACGACAAAGCTCTCTGCGAGGTTAAACTTCCCCAATTCACTGATGACATCGAGGCTATTAAAGCAGCTGTTAAGGATTTTGTTTTCGAGACCTGCAAAGCTGAGGCTAACTGGAATATGACCAACTTTGTAGCTGACCAAGTAGAGTTGATTCGCCAACAAGTAGGCGACAAGAAGGTGCTGTTGGCACTTTCGGGTGGTGTTGACTCGTCGGTTGTTGCTGCTCTGTTGCTCAAAGCCATTGGCGACAACTTGGTATGTGTTCACGTTAACCACGGTCTGATGCGCAAAGGTGAGTCGGAGGATGTTATAGAGATGTTTGGCAACCAGCTGAAAGCAAACCTTGTTTACATCGACGCTACCGAGCGCTTCCTAACCAAATTGGAGAACGTTGAGGATCCCGAGCAAAAACGTAAGATTATCGGTGGTGAGTTCATCCGCGTATTCGAGGAGGAGGCACGCAAATTGGACGGCATCGACTTCCTCGGTCAAGGTACTATCTACCCCGACATCGTTGAGAGTGGTACCAAAACCGCTAAAATGGTTAAATCGCACCACAACGTAGGTGGTCTGCCCGAAGACCTGCAATTCGAGTTGGTTGAGCCTCTGAAACAACTCTTCAAAGACGAGGTTCGCGAGTGCGGTGTTGAGTTGGGTCTGCCCTACGATATGGTTTACCGTCAACCCTTCCCCGGTCCCGGTCTGGGTGTTCGTTGCTTGGGTGCTATCACCCGCGATCGTTTGGAGGCTGTTCGTGAGTCGGACGCTATCCTTCGCGACGAGTTCAAGAAAGCAGGTCTGGACAAAAAGGTATGGCAATACTTCACCGTTGTGCCCGACTTCAAATCGGTGGGTGTACGCGACAACGCTCGTTCGTACGATTGGCCTGTGATCATCCGCGCTGTCAACACCGTTGACGCTATGACCGCAACCATCGAGCCTATCGACTGGCCCATCCTGATGAAGATTACCGACCGTATCTTGGCAGAGGTTAAGACCGTTAACCGCGTATGCTACGATATGTCGCCCAAGCCCAGCGCAACCATCGAGTGGGAATAATCTAAATTCAGAATTCACAATGCACAATTCACAATTTGTGCGATAAAAACGATTAGCCACCATTGCTAGCAGTGGTGGCTAATTACTAAAAAGAAATACCTAAAAAACTTACCGACAATATGAAAAAACTTATCTTAACTCTGTTGAATGCAGTTGTATTGTTTAGTGCATCGGCTCAACAACCCGTAAAGGATTTTGCAAAATGCTATCGCTATGCGAAAGCCAACACCGAGATTACCCAAGCTCCCGTTGTAGTATTTATGGGTGACTCTATCACCGAGGGTTGGGCTTCAAAACACCCCGAGTTCTTTACCGACAACAACTTTGCAGGTCGCGGTATCAGCGGTCAAACCTCGTGGGAGATGCTGTTGCGTTTCCGCGCCGACGTTATCAACCTCGCACCCAAAGCTGTTGTGATTCTGGCAGGTACCAACGACGTAGCTCAAAACAAAGGCCCGATGACCTACCAACAAACTCTGGATAACATCATCTCGATGGTAGAGCTGGCTCAAGCCAACAAGATTAAAGTCGTTCTGTGCGCAATTCTGCCCGCCGACCGTTTCAGCTGGCGTCCCGATATGAAACCCGCACAAGACGTTATCGAGATTAACAAACTTATCAAAGCCTATGCCGAGGAGAACAAGATTCCCTATGTGGACTACCACACTCTGCTCGACAATGGCCAAGGTGGTCTGTCGAAGGAGCACGCTCCCGACGGTGTTCACCCCGTTGCTGACGCCTACACTCTGATGGAGGCCGAGGTTATGAAGACCCTCAAAAAGGTTGTTAAAATCAAATAACAAACGTCGGCTATTCAACCTACACACAGACACTCGCCCCTTTTAAGCGGCGGGTGTCTGTTTTTTGTGACAAAAGGTCGGTATTTCGGTCAAAAGAGTTACCTTTGCGGAAATGTTTTAAGTGATGAGAAAAATTACTAATCAGGAACTCGGCCGACTCACTCCCGAAGAGTTCAAACAAGCCGACAAAATACCTGTGGTGGTAGTGTTGGACAATGTGCGAAGTATGAGTAATATCGGTGCTTTCTTCCGCACGGCCGACGCCTTTGCCATCGAGAAAATCATACTGTGCGGCATCACCGCAACTCCCCCCAACCGCGAAATCCACAAAACGGCTCTCGGTGCCGAGCAAACCGTCGAGTGGAGCTACGAGCCTACAACCCTTGCTGCGGTTGAAGCGCTCACCGAGCAGGGATATCAAGTGTGGGCTGTGGAGCAGGTCGAAGGTAGCGTGATGTTGCAGGATTTCCGTATGGAGCAGGGATGCAAATATGCGATGGTATTCGGCAACGAGGTTGCAGGTGTTGACCAAGCGGTGGTTGACAAGTGCTGCGGCGCGGTCGAAATCCCTCAACGCGGAACCAAACACTCCATCAACGTGTCGGTAAGCGGCGGCGTTGTGTTGTGGAGTCTGTTTTGCGAATATCAAAAACTCTTGTAAATTTGTAGCAATAAACAAACGTAACTTACAATGTCAACCGGAGGTACTGTAAGAGCTGTCACCACACACCGACTGCTCGAAATGAAACAACGCGGCGAGAAAATTGCGATGCTCACATCCTACGACTACTCGATGGCTCGCATCCTTGATGCCGCAGGTATAGATATTATTTTGGTGGGCGACTCGGCAGCCAACGTTATGGCCGGCTACGAGACCACCGTTCCTATGACCCTCGACAATATGATATATCACGGCAAGGCTGTTGCTCGTGCTGTGCAACGTGCACTGGTTGTTGTGGACCTGCCCTTCGGTACTTATCAGGGCGACTCCAAACAGGCGCTGATGTCGGCTATCCGCATTATGAAAGAGACAGAGGCCGACTCCGTAAAGTTGGAGGGTGGTGTTGAAATCATAGAATCGGTGGAGCGTATTCTGTGCGCAGGTATCCCCGTGATGGGTCACTTGGGACTCACACCCCAATCGATTCACAAGTTTGGCACCTACACCGTGCGCGCCAAAGAGGAGGCCGAGGCTGCAAAACTTATCTCGGATGCCCACGCCCTGCAGGATGCAGGTTGCTTTGCGCTGGTGTTGGAGAAGATTCCCGCAGCGCTTGCGGCACGCGTAGCCAGCGAGCTTACTATTCCCGTAATCGGTATTGGTGCGGGTGGTGGCGTCGATGGTCAAGTATTGGTGGCTCACGATATGCTGGGTATCAATCAGGAGTTTTCACCCCGTTTCCTTCGCCGTTATGCTACTATTGGCGAGATTATGGACGGCGCTTTCCGCAACTACATCGACGATGTCAAGAGCGGCGACTTCCCCAACGAGAAGGAGCAGTACTAATATACCTATAATATATACTTCGGGCTGTCAGACCAAACGGTTTGACAGCCCGAAGTGTTTGCGGGGGTATAAGACTAATATTTGTAGCTCATCCAGCGGTAGAGTTCCTTGAAGGTAACCTTCTTGCCATACATCAGGATACCGACGCGATAGACCTTGCCTGCGAGCCAGAGCACTACCACAAACGTACCATAGAGCAGGGTCAGCGACACAGCAATCTCCCATACAGGAACGCCATAAGGCAGACGCGCCATCATAACGATGGACGAGGTGAAGGGTATCATACTAAACCACACCGCAAGCGAGCCATCGGGGTCGTTCATCACGCCAAACATAATGACCAGCGCCATAACGATAGGCATAGTGATAAGGCTTTGGAATTGGCCACTGTCGCCAGCGTTGTCAATCGCGCTACCAACGGCAGCAAACATAGCAGCATACAACAGATAGCCACCGATAAAGTACAACAAAAAGCCACCCAACAGCACCGCCACATAATCAGGTCGCGCAATAATACTCAGCGCCTGACTCAATTCGGCAACGTTCTGTCCTGCGCCCACACTCGGAGCAATTCCCATTTGGGCTGCGGCCATTATATCCTCGGGAAGAATAAGATTGAGAGTCAGACTACCCAATCCCACAACGATGATAACCCACAGCGTAAATTGGGTGACAGCAACCGCTGCAACGCCCAGAATCTTGCCCATCATCAACTCCATAGGTCGCACACTCGACACCATAACCTCCAACACCTTGTTGCTCTTCTCCTCGATAACGCCCGTCATAACCTGAGAAGCATAAATCAGCACGAACATATACATCAGAAAGCCGAACACATAGGACACAGCATAGGAGAGCATACTCGACGCACGACTCTCGGCACCATATTCATCGAGTGTGAAGGCGCGGATATTGATGCAGGTGTGAACCTCTTCCAGGATGCGACGCACACCCACCATATCGTAGGCTTGGAGTTTCTGATCCTCAACCACTCGTTCGACATCCGTCTTAATGGTGTGCTCCACCTCCATAGTCGAGGGTCCAAACGAATAGAGTTCGACCTCGGCGCCATCCGTCATAACATCGTCTCCTATTATAAGCAGTCCCCATTTGCCATCTTCGCGACTGCTTTTCAACTCTTCGGGCGAGGCATCTGCATCGGCGATGTGATAGACAATCTTGGGGTGGTTCTCCAACTTTTGGGCAACAAAGCCGCTATGGTCAACCACCTCAATATGTTTCACACCACCTATTCCGCGGCTACTGAGCCAACTAATCAAAGCAATCATACCCACCATCAACAGCGGGGTCAGCAGGGTGGTTACGACAAAACTCTTTTTGCGTACCTTCTCGTTCCACTCACGAGCAACTATCAATCCGATTTTATCCATAACGCTAATCAGCCCTTGCGGCCTACGGTATTGATAAAGATTTCGTTCATACTCGGCACAACCTCCGTCAGCGAGCGGATGTCCACCTGCGAGTTGATAACCTCAACCACCGAGCGGATTCCCACACCCTCGTTCAAGCGGAAGCGTATAGGGCCATCTGCCCTACCCTGCTCCACATCAAGCATTGTGGCAGCACTACTCAGCAGTTGCGGCAAAGCCGAGTCATCGCCCGAGAATCGCAGTTCATAGACATTGCTGCCGTATGTGCGACGGATATCCTCCAAGCGACCCGACAGAATGTTGCGCGAGCGATTAATAAGCGTTATATGATTGCAGACCTCCTCGACAGAAGACATATTGTGGGTCGAGAAGATTATGGTAGCACCTCGATCACGAAGTGCAAGCATCTCTTGTTTGAGGAGATTGGCATTAACGGGGTCGAAGCCACTAAACGGCTCGTCGAAAATCAACAGTTCGGGGCGATGCAGCACAGTCACAATAAACTGAATTTTCTGTGCCATACCCTTGCTCAACTCCGACACGCGGCGGCCCCACCACTCCTCGATTCCGAACTTTTGGAACCACTCCTTCAATCCCGTCACAGCATCGTGGCGCGACATACCCTTCAAGCGAGCAAAGTATATCGCCTGCTCACCCACCTTCATACCCTTATAGAGTCCTCTCTCCTCGGGTAGATAGCCGATACGAAGAACATCCTCGGGAGCAAGGGGGTGTCCATCAAACCACACGGCTCCACTATCGGGAGCCGTGATGCGGTTGATGATTCTTATAAGAGTTGTCTTGCCTGCACCATTGGGACCCAGAAGGCCATACACCTCGCCACGAGGCACCTCCAACGACACATCGTCCAGCGCAACATAGTCGCCAAACTGCTTGCAGACCCTGTCAACTCTCAGGATAGGTTCCATAACGGAAACTTTTTGTCAGGAATTAGATTTGGCTTGCGATGTACTCACCAACCTCCGAGGTCGAGTAGCACTTCTCGCCTTTTTGTGCAAGGTCCTCGGTTACAACGCCTGCGGTCAGAGCAGCGTCAACAGCCTTGCGAACAGCAGCACCCTCTTCGGTCAAACCAACGTGCTCGAGCAGCATAGCAGCCGACAGAATGGTAGCCATAGGGTTGGCGATGTTCTTGCCGGCAGCTTGGGGGTACGAACCGTGGATAGGCTCAAACAGAGCAACCTTCGAACCAACACTTGCCGAGGGGAGCATACCCAGCGAGCCGCTGATTACACTTGCCTCGTCGGTCAGGATGTCGCCGAACATATTCTCGGTAACAACAACGTCGAAGTAGGTCGGTTGGCGGATGATTTGCATAGCCGCGTTATCCACAAACATATAGTCGAGTTGGATTTCGGGGTACTCGGGAGCGATGCCTTGTGCAACCTCACGCCACAGACGCGAAGTCTCAAGCACGTTAGCTTTATCCACAACAGTCAGGTGACCACGACGTTTGCCTGCCAAGTCGAAGGCCAGACGAACGATACGCTCAATCTCCTCGCGAGTGTATTTGCAGGTATCCACAGCGTAGGTGTTAGCCTCGTCGCGGCCTTGGGGTTGGCCAAAGTACATACCGCTAGTCAGCTCACGAACGCACAGGAAGTCGGCACCGTCAACAACCTCTTTTTTGAGGGGCGAGCGGTCAGCCAACGATGCGAACAGCTGGATGGGGCGCAGGTTTGCAAACAGACCCAACTTTTTACGCATAGCCAACAGACCTTGCTCGGGGCGCACCTTCGAGGTGGGGTTGTTGTCGTATTTGGGGTCGCCGATAGCACCAAACAGCACTACGTCACTTGCCAAGCAGATTTCGTGAGTCTCGTCGGGATAGGGGTTGCCGGTTGCGTCAATCGCGCAAGCACCTACCAGCGCTTTGGTGTACGAAAATTTGTGACCATATTTAGCCTCAACGGCGCCCAGCACGCCGACAGCTTGTTCGATAATCTCCGGACCGATACCATCACCGGGGAGCAAAGCAATTTTCAGTTCCATATTTGTGTATTTTTTTTATTTCTCTTCTTCAACTTTTTCGGTTACATTCAGGATGCGCAGTGCATCGAGGAAGGCCTCGGCAGCAGCGCGGGTGGTGTCGGTGTGAGCAGCAAAACCGTGAACGATTTTGTTGTCACATTGAACGTGGATGTGAACACGACCAACGTCGTTACAACCGCGAGTCATAGCTTGAGTCAAGAACTCGGTGATAGTCACATTCTCGTTGATAAGGCTCTTGATGGCGGTAACAACTGCATCCACAGGACCGTTACCTGTTGCGGTAGCCAGACGCTCGTGGTCGCCAAATTTCAGCACAACGGTTGCGGTAGGCACGAGGGTACCTGTGGTAACTTGCAAGAATTTGAGCGCAATGCTTTGTTGTTTGAGGCGGTCAACATCACCCACCAGATAGAGCAGGTCGTAGTCGTGAATCTCTTTCTTCTTGTCGGCCAGTTCGAGGAATTTTTTGTAGATATCATCCACTTCCTCTTTGGTCAAGTCGTAGCCCAAGAGCTCCAAGCGGTGAGCCAGAGCGGCGCGACCACTACGTGCAGTCAGTGCGATAACCGACTCGTTGATACCAACGTCTTTGGGGTCGATGATTTCGTAAGTCTCGCGTTGTTTGAGCACGCCGTCTTGGTGGATACCCGACGAGTGAGCAAACGCATTGCTACCTACGATAGCCTTGTTGGGTTGAACGGGCATATTCATCAGGCTCGACACAGTGTGCGAAGCCTTGGTGATAAGTGTCGAGTCGATGCCGGTGTCGATGTTAACATCTTTGTGGCAACGCAGAGCCATAACAACCTCTTCGAGCGAGGTGTTACCTGCACGCTCGCCGATACCGTTGATGGTAACCTCGGCTTGACGCGCACCATTGAGCACACCTGCAAGGGTGTTGGCAGTAGCCATACCCAAGTCGTTGTGGCAGTGGGTCGAGAGGATAGCTTTATCGACATTCGACACGTGGTCCATCAGGTATTTGATTTTGGCGCCATACTCACCGGGGAAACAGTAACCGGTGGTGTCGGGGATATTAACAACGGTAGCACCCGCTTTGATAACAGCCTCAACCACGCGAGCCAAGTACTCGTTGTCGGCACGACCAGCGTCCTCGGCGTAGAACTCTACGTCCTCAACATATTTCTTGGCATATTTAACGGCAGCAACGGCTCTCTCGATAATCTCTTCGGGAGTCGAGCGCAGTTTGTCGTAGATGTGTTGGGGCGAAACACCGATACCGGTATGGATACGTTTGTATTTTGCGAGAGCCAAAGCGTCGGCTGCAACGTCAATGTCTTTTTGAACGGCACGAGTCAGTGCACAGATGGTGGGACGCGACACCGCTTTCGAGATTTCGCGCACCGAGTTGAAGTCACCAGGGCTTGAAATAGGGAAACCAGCCTCGATGATATCTACACCGAGAGCTTCGAGCAGTTTGGCCACTTCGATTTTTTCGGTTGTGTTGAGTTGACAACCCGGCACTTGCTCTCCATCTCGGAGAGTAGTGTCAAAGATATAAAGTTTGTCTGCCATATAAGTTTGGATTTTAAATATTATTCGTACTCTATAAGAGTACAAAAATACAAATTATTCGACAGATTCCAAATTTTGCCACGAGATTCGGTGCAAAAAAAGGGTTGTCGCAACCTTGTGGTCGGACAACCCTTTTAGTTAAAATAGCATCAACAGAAGCGCGCGTTATTATTGGCGGCCCTGATTACGCTGGCCTTGTTTTTTGAATTTGTTGTTGAATTTCTTGGTATTGTTGCGGCGAGCATAACCTGTGGAGCGCTGTTTATAGTCGTTTTTAGAATTTGTGATAACAGATTCGTCCACTTCCATACCATTTTCGGACATACGCTTTATGTCGCGAATGATGGTTTCGTTGTTGGGGTGCTCCTGATTAAACTCATAGCCTCGGGCGCGCATATATCGAGCCACACTGCCAAGAGCCTCGGCCGTTGCCGCGCGGTCGTCAAACTGCTCGACCTTACGGATGATTATCTCGATATACTTGCCGTAGTGTTTCAGGCGGATATTCTTGCGAGGATACTCGGGTTTGTGCGGTGTGGGATTGAGCGAATCGGGCGAAGGCTTGGGGTAAGGCGCGTCCACATCGAGCTGAAAATCAGACATAATGAACAGGTGGTCCCACAACTTGCGGTTGAAGTCCACCGAGTCCCTCAACGCAGGGTTTACGTTTCCCATCACACCCACTACAACGCGTGCCTGACGGTTGCGCACCTCGCGGTCTTCGATGGTCATCAGATACTCCACCATATCCTGTATGTGGCGGCCATATTCGGGCAGGCGCACCTTCTTTCGATCGACATTATAATTCTTCAACATAATTGAGTATTGTCTAAAAGGTTTTGGCAGTCGCACGAACGGTTGTCGGAAGATTTCTTTAAGGGCCGTTCGGTGTGTTTTTCAGCGACTTGAGATGGTTTGCGGAGTCATAAAAAAAGGACAGAAACCCGACTCCGAGGCTTTTTAATTTAAGATTATGTTTTCACTAACTTTGGGACAAAATTAATGCAAATTTTGTAATTATCAAGTATATGCTCAATGTTTTAATCATCGACCGCCTGCGAGCCGTACGCAATCAACTTGGCGAAAGATTAAGTTTCGAAGGATACCGAACAGCGGCTGCCGAGAGTCACACCGAATGTTCCAAACTTAATGCCGAAAACAAATTCGACATCACATTGTGCGACAGCCCCGAGGCTGGAGTGAGCGCGGGAGTTCCGTTTGTTGTCATTATGCATGAGGCGTCGGTGGAGGGTGCTTTGGCGGCTATGCGCGCGGGAGCGTACGATGTACTGACCACGCCCATAGATATGAACGAGGTGCTGGATATTCTGAAACGTTTTGCGCGTCAAGCGGAAGAGCACCCATCGGAGCCAACGCGTCCCATCGTTCGCAAAGCACAAAACTCCAACATTGTGCCAATCGTGGGTGACTCCTCGCCTATCCGCCACGTCAAGCATCTTATCGACAAAGTTGCGCCCTCCGAGGCTCGGGTGTTGATTGTCGGCCCTAATGGTACGGGCAAGGAGTTGGTGGCTCGATGGTTGCACGAGAAAAGCAATCGCCGCAGCGGTCCTTTTGTAGAGGTAAACTGCGCCGCCATCCCCTCGGAACTTATCGAGAGTGAGTTGTTCGGACACGAGAAGGGGGCATTCACCTCGGCCATCAAACAGCGTCGCGGAAAGTTCGAGCAGGCCAACGGCGGCACTCTGTTTATGGATGAGATTGGCGATATGAGTCTGTCGGCCCAGGCCAAAGTTTTGCGCGCCTTGCAGGAGAACAAAATCAGCCGCGTGGGTAGCGACAAGGACTTCGATGTCAATGTGCGTGTGGTGGCCGCAACCAACAAGAATCTGCGCGACGAGATAGCCAAAGGTAACTTCCGCGAGGACTTGTACCATCGCCTGAGTGTCATTGTGATAGCTGTGCCTCCGCTGGTTGAGCGCACCGACGACATACCTCAACTTGTGGCCTACTTTGCCGACAAGATTTGCGAGGAGTACGGAATCCCCATCAAGAGGGTCGAACCCGAGGCGCTGCACCACTTGGAACGTATGCCGTGGACGGGCAACATTCGCGAACTTCGCAACGTGATGGAACGTCTTATAATATTGAGCACCGACACCATCACCCTTGCCGATGTAAAGCGCTATGCCGAGAGTCCGTTCTGCAACCGCAACACAGTACAAGGCTAAAATCGGTATTTATACCCATCTTTCGACCACTCGTTTTGCACCCTCTTTGCTTCTGACAACTTTTTATGGGGAGATACTACGACATACTATCACGCGATGTGCGTTTGCGCGAGGGATTGAAGGCTTGTATGAACTGCGGAATCTGTACGGGTGTGTGTCCCGCCGCCGAGTTCTACAACTACGATCCACGGCAGATTGTAGCCACCGTACAGTCGAAGGATGATCAAGCTATCGAGGCTCTGATGCGAAGCGACATCATCTGGTATTGCGGCGAGTGTATGTCGTGCCGTCCGAGGTGTCCGCGCGGCAACACCCCCGGCTATGTTATTCAGGCTCTGCGCACTCTGTCGCAACGCTTGGGCCTTTTTGTGGAGAGCGAAAAGGGGCGTCAGCAACTCGCCCTAAAACGCACTATTGGCCAGCACATACTAGACACCGGATATTGCGTAAGCCCACTGCTCGTAGCACCCGCAATGCACCCCGAGCAGGGTCCCGTATGGCATTGGGTGCGCGACAACGACACCGAGATATATGGTCGATTTACCCCCTCCTACGGATTGGAAGGCGAGGGGCCGTTGCGGCTGATTGACAGCCGGACGATGAGCGAAATTCATCGCATTTTCGAGGTTACGGGAGGCACAGCTATGTTCGAGGCTATTGAGCGTCACTCCGAGCGCAAGGCGCGTGAGATGGGTTTTGCGTGTGCCGACGAGGCCTACTTCCGCGAGGTGTATCGCCACAACTCCAACAATCACAACTAACAGCAATGCAGAAAAGAGAGTCTTGGAAGGAGTTCCAGAAAGAGATAGCGGACGACCACTACTTTTATGTGCGCAGTTGCATCCGCCAGAATTTTTTCCCCGGCAGCGAGCAGGCGTTTCTCAACATTATGCGCCGAGACTTGGGGCGTGATGTTTTTGAGGATGCGCGCCACACCTCGTGTACGGGCATTGGCTACCACTCCGACATTGTGCCGCTCGAAACCATTATGACGGTGGTGGCACGGCAGTTTGCGCTAATGAGTGAGGCGGGTTACGAGAACCTCACCTCGTCGTGTATCACATCGTTTGGGCTCTATACCGAGATACTCGAAACGTGGAGGGAGTTTCCCGAAACTTTGGAGCAGACGCGCGAGTTGCTCTACAAAGCCACAGGACGGACATTCACTCTGCCGCGCAATGTGTCGCACAACTCGGACGTCATCTTCCACAACCGCGAGCGGATTGCCGCAGGAGCCAAGTTGCGGCTTGTAAATGTACTGACAGGCGAGCCTCTGCGCGTGGTGGAGCACATCGGGTGTCACTATGCCAAGATTTTCCCGAGCAAGGGTATCGGTGGCTCGGAGTTTCCGTATGTCTTGGCGGGGATGATTGAGTCGTGGGGCGGCGAGGTTGTGGACTATCCCGAGCGCAGGCACTGCTGTGGCTTCGGTTTCCGCAATTATCTGGTGCAGGCTAATCGCGGCTACTCAGTGGCAAACTCGCGCAAAAAGTTCGAGAGTATGGCACCCTACAAGCCCGACTTCATTGTGTGCAACTGCCCGGGGTGCACTATGTTTTTGGATAGGTGGCAATACACGTTGGCCGAGATGGAGGGTGCGACCTACGGGCCCTACAACCGCGGGATTCCCGTGCTGACCTACGAGGAGATGGCAGGTTTGGTATTGGGTTACGACCCGTGGGAGTTGGGTATGCAGATGCATCAGGTGGATGTCGAGCCGCTGCTTGACAAGATGGGCGTAAACTACGACCCCTCGGGCAAATATCTGGGTCGCAAAGGGCGGTTTATTGGTGCGCCAAGCAAGGCTGCCGTCAACAGCCAAGCGGCCAATAAGTATTACAGAAGCAAACGATGAAAGTAGCAGTCATAGGAGGCGGAGTGGCAGGAATTCGGACTGCACTCGCGCTGGAACGGCTGGGACTCAGCCCTATATTGATTGAAAAGGAAGCCACCCTCGGCGGGAAACTGCGTGGGTGGCACTGTCTGTTTCCGACAATGACTCCCACACACGAAATACTCACCCCACTACTCCAAGAGTTGAGCGCCCTTGGTGTCGAAATTATGACATCGACCGAGGTTTTCGCCATTGGCGATGGTGGAGTACATACCTCGCGCGGATGGGTTAAGTGCCGCGCTACGGTGGTTTGTTCGGGGTTTGACCTATTTGACGCAACGCTCAAAGAGGAGTACGGCTACGGCCTCTACGACAATGTGATTACCTCGGCCGACCTCGAACGGATGATGGCCGACGGCTGTGTGGCAACGGCCGAGGGCACTGCTCCGCAACGCATAGCCTTTTTGCACTGCGTAGGCTCGCGCGACGAGAAGGTACAACAGCGCCACTGCTCGAAGGTGTGTTGTGTGACGGGTGTCAAGCAGGCCATCGAGATGCGACGCTTCTTTCCGCAGTGCGAGATATATAACTTCTATATGGACATCCGAATGTTTGGCGCGGGCTACGAGGAGATGTATCGCTCGGCGCAACAGGAGTGCGGCATACAATTCATCCGAGGTCGAATCTCGGAGGCGGCACCCATACTCGGAGGCAAGGTGCAAATCAAGGCGGAGGATACACTCATCGGGCGGCCGCTCAAAATGACGGTTGATATGTTGGTGTTGCTGGTGGGTATGACCGCAGGAGCGAGCAACTCCCGTTGGGCGCGGTGTCGAGGTTTGTGTCAGAGCGATAGTCGTTTTATGCAGCCGCACGACCTGTTTAGCGGTAATGTCTGCTCGGAGCGACAAGGTGTATTCTATGCAGGCGCCGTCACAGCCCCCAAAACCATCGGCGAGTCGCTCAACGACGCCGATGCAGCAGCTGTGCGCGTAGCTGAATATCTTGGTGTGCTATGATAGATTTCGGATTTGGGATAAACACTCCTCGGGGTGTGGATATGGACAGGAACGACCTCGACACCGCGCGCGAAATTTTCGACCGACTGCCCGATCTGCAAGCGTGCATTGCGTGCGGCAGTTGCACCGCGACCTGTACCGCAGGGGCTATCACATCGTTCAATTTCCGCAAGGTGCACACCCTCGTGCGTCGCGGCGAGTATGGCGAGGCCTATGCCGAGATGAGCAAATGTATGTTGTGCGGCAAGTGTCGGCTGGTGTGCCCGAGAGGTATAAACACGCGCGGAGTGGTGATGATGATTAAACATAAATTGGGAGATTACTGATGAGTTTCGATGGTGCTTTTGCGTTGCCGTTCAGCATTGGTTGCGCGGTGATGTTTGCGGTGATTGGATACAAATTCGTGCGGTGGATATACATCCTGCCCGACAGCGACAAGCGGTTGATTTGCCGAAATATTCTCTCGCGACGCAGTTGGCAGGCGGTGGGCGAATGTATAACCGAAGCGTTGCTACACCGACGTATTTTCAGAGTCAATCCCCTGCTCGGATATATGCACGCGAGTTTGGCTGTGGGGTGGTTTCTGCTGATTGTGGCAGGCGCCATCGAGGTGATTTACTATTTAAGTTGGAAGTTCACACCTCTGCGCGGGCACGTCTTTTTCAGGTATTACGCGCGAGAGATTCCGCACACCGAGCTGTGGCAGGTGGTCTTTGCCAATGTGATGGATGCGCTGCTGGCGGTTGTGCTGTCGGGAGTGGTGCTCGCGTGGTGTAAGAGGGCCTACTCGCGGATGATGGGTATGCGACGCACGACACGCCACATTGTGGGCGACCGCGTGGCACTGGCTGCTCTGTGGTGCGTCTTCCCCGCAAGGCTGTTGGCCGAGAGTGTGACAGCCGCACTGTGGCACAACGGAGGTTTTCTGACCGAAGCTGTGGGTAAGGTGCTGGCAAGTGTTGTGCCGCTGGGCGCACTCCTACGATTGGAAGGTTTGATGTGGCTTTTTTATGCGCTGGCGCTGGGGATATTCTTCTGCGCGATGCCCTTTTCGCGGTATATACACATCTTTACGGAGATTCCACTGATTTTTCTGCGTCGGTGGGGCGTGCAGAGCGACGACCGCCCAAAGTCGTTCGACCATTTTCAGATTGAGGCCTGCTCGCGATGCGGACTCTGCATCGATGTGTGCCAACTGGGGCGCGACGCACAAATTAACAATGTGCAGGGAGTCTATTTCCTACGCGACCGCAGATATGGGGCACTCGCGGCCGAGCCCGCAGACAACTGCCTGATGTGCGGTAGGTGTTCCCAAAGGTGTCCCGTAGGTCTTGACATCAATGCCTTGCGCCAAAATTCGAGATACTCTCGCCACAACTCCCCCGCATTCCGTCGTTATGATTATCTGCGAGGTGTGGACAGTTCCACAGGAAGTGGAAATATCGGATATTTTGCAGGATGTATGACCCACCTGTCGCCACACATCTTGATGGCAATGAATAGAATCTTCGAAGTCGCAGGCGAGAAGGTTTGGTTGGCCGACCCCAATGGAGGTGTCTGCTGTGGCCGACCGCTCAAACTCGCTGGCGAAGTGGATGCCTCACGCGAAATGATGCGACACAACACCGCTCTTTTTGTCAAACACCAAATCAAAACCCTTGTCACCTCGTGCCCGATTTGCCTGAAAGTATTCCGCGAGGAGTACAACCTGCAAAACATCGAAGTACTACATCACTCGGAGTACATCCATCGGCTAACGGAGCAAGGCAAGCTACTAATCAAATTGACTGACAAGACTTTCGCATATCACGACCCTTGTGAACTTGGGCGCGGATGCGGAGTCTATGCCCCTCCGCGAAGTGTGATAAAAAGCCTTGGAGAGTTGGTCGAACCCACCGAAACCGAAGCCAACTCACTATGTTGCGGAAGCAGCATTGCCAACACTGCAATCAGCGACCAAGCACAGCTCAAAATTGCAACTTCACTGGGGAGAGCGCTCGAAGCTACAGGCGCCGACGAGATTATAACGGCGTGTCCGCTATGCAAGAAGGCGGTGCGACGAGGCACCAAGCTTCCAGTTAGGGATCTTGCCGAAGCAGTAGCCAATCACCTGTATAAATGAACATTTTAAGCACCACACAAACTGCATCCAAGCCTAAAAACTAAATTATTGGACACTTTGTTTTGTGATTTTTGGAAAAAGTTTGTAAATTTACGAATCGAAAAAACTCAAACTAACAATATTATGCCGCAAATTTCCGAACGGGCAGTATTGATGCCCGCATCACCTATACGACGACTCGCCCCACTGGCCGAGGAGGCTAAAAAGCGTGGCACCAAAGTCTATCACCTGAACATCGGTCAACCCGACCTGAAAAGTCCTAAAGTGGGTCTTGATGCACTCAAACAGATTGACCGCGAGATTTTGGAATATAGCCCCAGCGATGGTTTTCTGTCGTTGCGCGAGAAGTTGGTGGGCTACTACGACCAATACCAAATCAAACTCTCGCCCGAGGATATTATCGTCACTTCGGGTGGCTCCGAGGCGGTGTTATTTGCCTTTATGTCGTGCCTGAACCCTGGTGACGAGATCATCGTTCCCGAGCCCGCCTATGCCAACTATATGGCCTTTGCAATCTCGGCAGGTGCCGTTATCCGCCCCATCACATCGACCATTGACGACGGCTTTGCGCTGCCCTCAATCGAACGTTTCGAGGAACTTATCAACGAGCGCACACGCGGTATTCTGATTTGCAACCCCAACAACCCTACGGGTTATCTCTACACTCGCAAGGAGATGAACAACATTCGCGATTTGGTCAAAAAACACGACCTGTTCCTCTTCTCGGACGAGGTATATCGCGAGTTCATCTACACAGGCTCGCCCTACATTTCGGCCTGCCACTTGGAGGGTATCGAGCAGAATGTGGTGCTGATTGACTCGGTGTCGAAACGTTACTCGGAGTGCGGTATCCGCATCGGTGCGCTTATCACCAAGAACCAGACTCTGCGCAATGCGGTGATGAAGTTCTGCCAAGCGAGGTTGAGTCCTCCCCTGCTCGGACAGATTGTGGCCGAGGCTTCGTTGGACGCACCGCGCGACTACTCGATTCACACCTACGAGGAGTATATCGAGCGTCGCAACTGTCTGATTGACGAGCTGAACAAACTGCCGGGAGTCTATTCGCCCATTCCGATGGGTGCATTCTACACCGTGGCACGCCTGCCCATCGATGACAGCGACCGTTTCTGCGAATGGTGTCTTAAAGAGTTTTCCTACGAGGGTGCAACCGTAATGTTGGCCCCCGCATCGGGATTCTACTCGGAGCCCAACCTCGGACACGACGAGGTGCGAATCGCCTATGTATTGGAAAAAGCCGAACTCAAAAAGGCCATCCAAATACTTGGCAAAGCACTCGAAGCATATCCCGGAAGAGTATAACAACTCTCCCAAAAACAACAAATGGCGGTCCCACAAGGGATCGCCATTTGTTTATATCATCTCCGATTTTATTTTCGCGACTCGAACAAAACCGCGTCAACAACTTTTACCGATGTACCTTCGGTGGGATTCAGCCAACGCAGAGTTATGGTATGGTTGCCAGGTTTGAGCTCGAAGTTCCAATATACATCCAAGCGGCGAACGCGATACAACACAGGCATTGTAAAACGCTCTGCCTTTCCACCATCGACACTCACCTCCAACTCGGCAACATACTCCTTCGGGCCACTCACATAACCATTGAAAATGATACCCGCACACTCTGCGGTATAACTATACTCCTCGGCTCCGAGTTTGACATTTATCGGATTTCGTACCGACGGCGCAATACCGGGGAAACTTTGCTCAAACTGCACGGGGCGAGGACGTTGGCATTTGATAGTAACGTCGCTGTCGGTCACCTCGCCACCCTCGCGTTCAATCATCGCCAGCGCGTGACGGAAGCTCATTTCATAGGTATCGTTAAGCGAATAGGGCAAGTATGCGAAGTCCATATCTTCGGCTCGTTTCACAGGTTCGAGCCAATCAGCGGGGATTCGATTGTAGCCAATAGCGGTAGCCAAAATACCTGCTGCCGATGCGGGGTTACAATCCGAGTCCTGACCACAGCGAGTCGAGATATCGATGGTTTGCACCCAATCGCCCTCGCCATAAAGCAGACCGAAAATCACATACGCGCTGTTGATTATAGCATCGATATTGAGCGGAGCAAGAGCACCCTCGCTACAACCAACATCGCTATGTCCCCACTTATCTTGACACACCTGCCAGCCCTTGCGCCAATCGTCGGGATAGGTGTGATAGATGTCGATAACGTCGGCCATACAAGCATAGAACTTGCTGCGGCGCGGAATAGCCTTCAACGCCTCGGTAACAACAAACTCCATATCATCCGACACAAATGCCAGTGCATACATCGCACCCATATAGACACCTCCGTACCAGCCGTCGCCATAGTTCATAATGTGTCCCACGCGGTCCGAAATCTTCGACGCCGCATTGGGCATACCCGGCGACATAAGACCCGCAAAGTCGGCCTCAATCTGATAGTCAATATCGTCGGCGTGGGGATTATTGCGCCAATGGCCCGACGCAGGGGCAGGAATACCATTTAGGATATTGTAACGAGCCGCCTGATTTGCGTGCCACAAGTGGTAGCCCTCATAGGCAAAGGCCGCGGCCAACGAATCCTGCGGAGCATCCAAGCCCAAACGGTCGAACACTCCGACAAAGGTCAAATCCATATAGATGTCATCATAGAGCGTAGGCCAGCTTTTCATCATACCTGTCACCTGCTCGACTCCACTCCACGGAATATGGTGGTCGGCAGGAATCATCTCGCTACGCCATTTGAACTCGGTGGGTCCGCCATAGGTACATCCCAGCACCTGACCAGCCCATCCACCTTTAATTTTATCCAACAACACCTCGCGGCTCATCGTAACACGCGACGGAATCTTGGGTGATTCTGCCGCCGAAAGCGAAAATGCGCCCAACAGCAGAGTTGCAAAAATCAAAAGTTTTAAGGTCTTCATAAGTTTCCTATATTTTAATATTCATTGGTCTATCGTGTTTGGTAGATACGCGGGCGATACAGCTGGTCGCGCAGTTGGGGTCGGAATCCCGCCTCGCGAATAGCCGCTTGAATACCCTCGGCGTCGAAACTATTATGCGCACCCGCACTCGACACCACATTCTCCTCAATCATAATCGAGCCCATATCATTGGCTCCACTATGAAGTGCCACCTGTGCGGTCTGCTTGCCTACGGTGAGCCACGATGCCTGAATGTTGCGTATATTATTCAGCACCAGACGACTTACGGCAATGATTCGCAGATACTCGTTTGCCGAGAAGAGAGTATTCACACCCTCGGCTTCGAGCTGCGTACCTGTGCTGCGGAAAATCCAAGGAATAAAGGCCACAAAGCCCCAATTTCCCTCGGGAACGCGGCTCTGCAACTCGCGGATACGCAACAAGTGCTCAACACGCTCCTCTATAGTCTCAATATGTCCATACATCATTGTCGCCGAGGTAGGCAGATTCATCAAGTGAGCCTCGTGCATCACCTCCACCCACGCATCCACACTCGGCTTAGCGGGCGAAATTGCACGTCGCACCCTGTCGGTCAGAATCTCGGCACCCGCACCCGGTAGCGAATCCAAACCCGCAGCCACAAGTCGTTCAAGCGTAGTGCGATAGTCCAAACCACTGATGCGCGCAATGTGAGCAACCTCGGGCGCACCCAACGCGTGAAGTCGCACCTCGGGATAGAGTCGTTTGAGCTCGCCAAACAGTTCCTCATAGAATTTTATATCTAATGCCGGGTGCAAACCTCCTTGCAACAGCAGTTGATCACCGCCAAGAGCCAACATTGTATCTATTTTTTGGCAATACTCGTCGATGGTAGTCACAAAATGGCGGTCGCGTTGATGGGGCTTGCAGTGGAAGTTACAGAACTTGCAACCCGAGATACATACGTTAGTGATATTCACATTGCGGTCAATCTGCCAAGTGACCACCTCGGGGTCTGTCACCGACTTGATTCGCAGCTGATTAGCCGCATCCGCCAATTCAGGCAGCGGAACATTGTTGTATATATCCAGAGTTTGCTTAAAATCCAACGGCTCGCCGTCGATTGCGCTGTAAAGTATCTTGTCAGTCATAATTTGTGTCGCCTGCAAATATGCAAGACTTCACAAATGTACAAAAACTTTCGCAAAACCGCACCCAATCCGCGCCAAAGAAACTTGCAGAACAACCATTATAGACAATGTTTCCAAGTATATATTATATATAGGTATATCCCACAAAGAAAAAAAAAACATATCCCAGACGAAGAAATCTCTCCGCCACTCTTGCCTCGTAAAACAAGGCAACAGGGATAGCACTTGCGTACAGCCACGCTGCCTTGGTGAGTCCCACAGCAAAAGACAAGACTTTCACACCTATTTGTTATTTTAGCGAGGGGATTTCGAGGCGTGCGAGATGGTAAATGCGCAGCATACTCGCGTATGTGAGTAATTTACCAGCGAGCAACAACAATGAAATCGCCCGCCAAAATAGCAAATAAAAAAGGAGAGGCACATTTCTGTAACTCTCCTTAAAGAGGCGACCCCTACTTTCCCACAAAAACTGCAGTATCATCGGTGCGGGTGGGCTTAACTTCTCTGTTCGGAATGGGAAGAGGTGGGACCCCACTGCTATAGTCACCAAAATATCGTTCGCCGCTATGTTTCAGTTGACGCGGCTCAACACGTCTGACATTAATTCCGGATGAGATAAAGGCCCTCTTAAGAAAGCCGTTCGGGTAATTAGTATTGCTCGGCTATGACATTACTGCCTTTACACCTGCAACCTATCAACGTAGTAGTCTCCTACGACCCTCAAGGGAAATCTTATCTTGGGGTTGGCTTCGCGCTTAGATGCTTTCAGCGCTTATCCAGTCCGAACATAGCTACTCGGCGGTACACCTGGCGGCATAACCGATACACTAGAGGTTCGTCCAACTCGGTCCTCTCGTACTAAAGTCAGGACCCCTCAAATTTCCTACGCCCACAACAGATAGAGACCGAACTGTCTCACGACGTTCTGAACCCAGCTCGCGTGCCACTTTAATCGGCGAACAGCCGAACCCTTGGGACCTTCTCCAGCCCCAGGATGTGACGAGCCGACATC
>JAZLBP010000005.1:0-48680 GCA_045613745.1 Rikenellaceae bacterium
TTTGTAGTGATAATAATAAATTAAAATCTCAGTTTATCCTGTGTAAACCCACAAGTAAACCAAGAGTTAAACCAAGGCGAAATTAAACAGAAATAGAGAAGCAGAGCTGCTTGTAAGGTGCAATAGCTCAGTTGGTTGCAATCAGAAGCTTGCTTCTGATTGGCGTAGCAGCTAAAGGACTGAAAATCCTTGTGTCCCCGGTTCGATTCCTGGTGGCACCACAGAAAGAGAGGTTAACGCCTCTCTTTTTTGTTTTATGCTAATATACTGAACTTTGAAATATCCTTATTTAGACGCAAGGATAAAATAAAATATCGTGGCTGCCCGAAAGGTAACCACGATATTTTTATTAGTTTGTATGTCGGCTTCCCGCAGGGTGGGGAAGGTTAGTTGCTCATTGTGGCGAGCAGTTCCTCGTTGTCGAGGGTGTTTTCCATATGTTTTTTCAGCTCCTCCATCGCCTCTACCGAAGTCATATCGGCAAAGTAGTGGCGCAGAATCCAAGTCTTTTGAAGTGTTGCCTTGTCAAGCAGCAGATCCTCGCGGCGAGTGCCCGACGCAACAATATCCACAGCAGGGTAGATACGTTTGTTGGCAAGCTTGCGATCGAGTTGCAACTCCATATTACCCGTACCCTTGAACTCCTCGAAAATAACCTCATCCATCTTCGAGCCGGTATCAATAAGAGCCGTTGCGATGATGGTCAGTGAGCCGCGCTCCTCGGTGTCACGAGCCGCACCAAAGAATCTTTTGGGTTTGTGCAGTGCGTTGGCATCCACACCTCCCGACAGCACCTTGCCCGATGCGGGTTGTACGGTGTTGTAGGCGCGTGCCAAGCGTGTAATCGAGTCGAGGAAAATCACAACGTCGTGACCACACTCAACCATTCGTTTTGCTTTTTCAAGCACCATTTCGGCAACCTTAACGTGACGGCTGGCTTGCTCGTCGAAGGTTGAGGCAATAACCTCGGCCTTAACGTTGCGAGCCATCTCGGTAACCTCCTCGGGACGCTCGTCGATGAGCAGTACAATCATATACACCTCGGGGTGGTTGTCGGCAATGGCGTTGGCAATGTTTTGCAGCAGCATAGTTTTACCCGTCTTGGGTTGTGCCACGATAAGCGCACGTTGTCCCTTGCCGATGGGCGAGAACAAATCTACTACGCGGGTCGAAAGGTTGTTGTGGCCATTGCCCGTCAGACAGAACTTCTTGTTGGGGAACAACGGGGTCATATACTCAAACTGAACTCGGTCGCGAACCTGCTCGGGAGTCAGTCCGTTAATCATATTGATTTTCAACAGAGGGAAGTACTTCTCACCCTCCTTGGGCATACGGATAGCGCCGCTCACAGTATCACCCGGTTTGAGGCCGTAGTTTTTGATTTGCGACGGCGATACATAGATGTCGTCGGGCGAGTTGAGGTAGTTGTAGTCGGCCGAACGCAGGAAACCATATCCGTCGGGAATGATTTCGAGCACACCTTCGCAGTCGATGATACCCATAAAATCCTCCTTGTTCTCGCTATGCGCGCGCGAAGAGGTGTAATTATCCTCATCACCATAGGTGGTGTCGAATGTTTCGGGTGTATCGGCAGTTTCGCCTTCGGTCGCTCCGTTCGCTTGCTCTGCGGTGGGTGTAACCTCTGTGTTTTTGTTCTTGGGCTTGCGACCTCTTTTCTTGGGTTGTGCGGGAGAGGCTTCGGTAGCTTGCCCACTCGGCTCACTTACTTCGGCGGGCTCGGCAGCTTGGACCTCTTCGGTTGCTTGGACTTGGCTCTCGCCGGCAGCAGCCGATTGTTCGCTCTGAATTTTAGTCGCCTCGCCTTTGGGACGTCGTCCTCGGCGTTTGGGGGCAGGGGTCTCGCTTGCAGGTTCTTCGGCAGTGTCGGTAGCTTCGCCACTTGCAGCCTTGCTGATGAGTTCAATCAGTTTGGCCTTGGTGTGGTTGCCGGTGATATTCATTGCCTGAGCAATAGCCGCAAGTTCCTCTTTCGACTTACTATTCAGTATATCTAAATCGTTTTGCATTTAGTTTTAAATATGTGTTTTCGGATTAAAGGAAAGCGCATCGAACGAGCGCCTTTGTGTCGGATTATGTCACAAAGGTAATGTAAACTTGTTAAAAAACAAATTTCGGCCTCGTTATTTTAGCGTGGAGCACAATTTGTCGAGGTCTTCGGGAGTGTCCACCGAGATGGTTTCGACCGATGTCACACCCACTCGCACTGTGTAGCCGTTCTCCAACCAGCGGAGTTGTTCCAAAGACTCTGCCAATTCGAGCGAACTTTGGGGCAGACGGGTTATTTCGCGCAACACTTCGGCCTTATAAGCATACATTCCGATGTGCTTGTAATAGGTGTGGTTTGCTTGCCACTCTGCCTGCTCCTTGCCGCGAATGTGGGGAATCACCGAACGGCTGAAATAGAGTGCTCGGTTGTCGGTCGAGAGCACCACTTTGGGGGTGTTGGGATTGAAGATGTCCTCGTCCGCCGCAAAGGGTTTTACTAATGTTCCGATTTGGGTCGATGGGTTGTCAAACAGTGCGGCGATGGTTTGCAGGTGGTCGCCCGCAATCAGGGGCTCATCTCCTTGTACATTAACAACCACGTCGTAGTGTTGGCCCGTACTCTTTTCGATGGTTTCCAACGCTTCGGCAATTCGGTCGGTGCCGCTTCGATGGCTGTCGGAGGTCATCACCACACGTCCGCCAAAGGCCTCAACCGCGTCAAAAATGCGCTGGTCGTCGGTTGCTACCCATGTGTCGGGGAAGTGTGCCGAGGTGCGCTCATATACCCATTGAATCATCGGTTTGCCTTGAATCTGAACCAGAGGTTTGCCCGGAAAACGGGTCGAAGCATATCGTGCGGGGATAATCGAAAGAAAATTCATAGTCATTCGCAGTTTATTATGGCTACAAATTTAAATAAAAATTGTACATTTGTGATATGCAAATGCTCGAAAAATTCATACAACTGCAAAAAGCCCTATCCGATTTTGGTAACGACGATACTTCGCGTGCGGTGGTTGAGCGTGCTGTTGCGGATAACAGCTGGTTTACGCCCCGTGACGTTACATCATCACTGCGTGCCATTGCTGCGGATATGCTTTCGCCCCGCGCCTTGGAGCAGTGGCTGGCACGTTATCCCCAACTTCCCGTAGCCTCGCCACGCAGTGTGTTGGTCTTTATGGCGGGCAATATCCCTGCCGTGGGATTTGCCGATCTGCTGTGTGTGCTTGCAGCAGGCCATCGTGCCATTGTGAAGTATTCGAGCCGCGACACCGCACTGATGGAGTATGTCGTGTCGCTGCTGTCCGAGGAGTTCGATATCAAGGTCTATGACCCAGCCACCGACTCGCCCGATGCCCTGCTGGCTATGGGTAGCGACTCAACGGCTGCAATGTTGCAACAGCAGTTTGGCTCGATTCCGCGCCTTATCCGCGCATCGCGTACTTCGGTTGCGCTGCTGATGGGAGAGGAGAGTGACGACCAACTTGCGGCGCTTTGCGATGACATCTGCCGCTATGACGGACGCGGTTGCCGCAGTGTGTCGCGCCTGCTTGTCCCTTCGGGCTATGATTTTACGCGCCTGAAAAACGCACTTTCCCAAGTGGAGGTTTCGGCCAAATGGCGCGCAGTCTATACCCACAACCGAGCATTGGCGCTTATGAGTGGAGTCGAGGTTGTTGATGCGGGAGTGGCTTTGTTGCACCCGAGCGACGAGGTTCCGATGAACATTGCAACCCTGCACTACACCGAGTATTCCGACCCCTCCCAGGCCTACGAATGGATTGCCGAGCGTGATTCCGAGATTCAGTGTATCGTTGCAAACTCCTTTGAACACCCCCGCTGTGTGCCCTTCGGAATGGCCCAACACCCCTCGCTAACGGACTACCCCGACGGCATCGACACAATGTCGTGGCTTTCGACATTATAATAAAATTCCCTGCTCGAAATCTCGAACAGGGAATTTTTTCTTTGAGTCTATACTCGAACCTATTTGCTGATAGCGATTTTGTTTACGCGGCGAACGTGACGCTCGGCAGTGGGGTCGAAATTGGTTGCAAGGAATTTGTCAACCATTGCAATAGCCTCGCTGTTGTCGATAAAGCGCGCGGGCAACGACAGCACGTTTGCGTTGTTGTGTTGACGAGCCAGTTCAGCCAACTCTACGTTCCAGCAGAGAGCGGCACGTACAGCAGCGTGTTTGTTGAGGCTCATGCTGATGCCGTTACCCGAGCCGCACAGAGCGATACCCATAGGAACTTCGCCTTTCTCGATACTCTCGGCCAATGCGTGTGCCATATCGGGGTAGTCGCAGCTTTCGGGCGAGTCGCAACCGAAGTCGTGAACATCATAACCTTTGGCGTCCAGATAACCTGCAATAAACTCTTTCATTTCGTAGCCTGCGTGGTCGCAAGCCAATCCGATTTTCTTTTCCATTTTTATGATTTGTTATTTTGTATTTTTAATAAAGTCAATCAGTGCTTGTGCGGTCTCTTCCTCTTGCTCGATGAAACCCATATGTCCCGAATTTTCGAGCCACAGAACTTGGGCATCGGGGTTCTCGGCAATAACGCGCTCGGCAACCTCGCGGCTGATGTAGTTGTCCTTGCAACCATAAATCAGCAGTTTGGGAAGTTTGCACTCCTGCAACAGTTTGCTGCGGTCGGGGCGCTCCATCATACCGCGCAACAAGGCGCAGATTCCGTCGTCGTCGGTCAGGTAAATCTGCTCGGCGAGTCCTTCGATGTCGCTACGGAAATACTTCACGTTGTCCGCCGCAAAGCCTTGTGCGGGGGTGAGTGCAGCCAGAGTGTCCTTCTTGCCGCTTTTGATGAGTTTGATTTCGCGCTCGCGGTTAGCCTTCTTCTCATCCGAGTCGGCATAGGGTGTTGAGTGCAACATAACAATACCCTCAACCATCTCGGGATGGCGTTCGAGCATTGCCATTGCCACATATCCGCCCATCGAGTGACCCACGATGGTTGCGCGTTCAACCTCTTGTCCGCGCATAACATCGGCCACCACATCGGCCAGAAACTCCATCGAGTGAACTTCGCCCACAACCTCCGATACACCATGTCCGGGGAGGTCCAGTGCGATGACCCTAACCTCGCGTTTGATGAGGTCGGTAAGTTCGTCCCACACATTGAGCGACTCCAAGTAGCCGTGCAGCAATACAACGGTTTTGTCACCTTTCTGTGTGTCGCACACCAAGGTCACACACTCGTTGGCTATGGTAAATTTCTCCATATTTCTTTTCTATCTGAAATTTGTTGTTTCCAATTTGCCCGTAAATACCCTGCGGGCGGGGCCTGTGAGTACAACGTTGCGGAACTTGTCACCCTCGGCCTCGAAACGTACCGCGAGTTCTCCGCCGCGAGCCAGTGCCTTCCACTCCGTAGCGTTGCTCGAAGTGTGCAGACGCGTCACAATGGAACCAGCCACTGCTCCCGTGCCGCAAGCCAAGGTTTCATCCTCGACGCCGCGCTCATAGGTGCGTATCTTGAATTTGCCGTCGCCGACAATCTCCACAAAGTTCACATTCACGCCTTGCAGATGGTCAAACTGCGGGCTGTAACGTAACGCGCGTCCTTGGCCAATCACATCATACTGCTCGACGTTATCTACAATTCGCACAACGTGATTCGAGCCGTTGTAGAGCAGGTAGTCGCCCTCGTTGGTTCGGCTCACACCCTCCACGTCAATCATTCCGAGTTCCACGACGCCGCGATTGTTGTCGGCGCTCAATACTTTGGCGCTGTGCAGGCCGTCGATACCCTCAAAAGTTTTGAGTTTGCCGCCCACTCCGAGGTAGTGGGCAAATAGAGTGATGCATCGTCCACCATTTCCGCACATCGTACCCTCGCCACCATCCGCGTTGTAGAATCTCATTTTGAAATCTACGTCAGGTTGTGTGGCCATATCCAAAATCATCAAACCGTCGGCACCCACACCTTTGTGTCGGTCACAGAAGGCTCTGATAAACTCTGCCGGGGGATTAATCTCGCTCTCTCGCGCATCCATTAGGATGAAATCATTTCCGGCTCCCTCGTATTTGCTGAATCGTAGAACCATAGCCGTAGTAGTTACAGGTTTTGTATCTCTAAGGCAAAGATAACTTTTTTTTCGGTTACTTCCAAAATCCGCGCCCCGTTTATCGGGTGGGGAAAAGCAGACTGCTGTCGCCGTAGCTCAAAAATCTGAAATCGTTGTTCATAGCATAGCGATAGACATTGTGCCAATCCTCGCCGATAAAGGCGCTGATGAGCAGCAACAAGGTGCTCTTGGGTTGGTGGAAGTTGGTTACAATCTGGTTTACCACGCGGAACTTGAACGACGGCACAATCATAATTTGTGTGGCCGCTTTCAGGGTGGTCATACCTTTGCTGTTCATATACTCTGCCAAGGCCTTCAACAACTCCATACCCTCAATCTCTTGCGGAATGTCGTACAGTTCGAACTGACCGATAACCCTCTCGGTGTGAGGCTCGCCCTCGGTCATAACTCTGTAACCCAGCGCCGATAGCGACTCCAAAGTTCGCACCGAGGTTGTTCCAACAGCGGTGATATTGCCACTTTTGCGAATCAGGTCAGCAAGCGCCTCTGCATTAATTTCGAAGTGCTCGGTGTGCATCGGGTGGCGTGTTGCATCCTCCTCCTTGACGGGAAGGAACGTTCCTGCGCCTACGTGAAGTGTAACCTCGCGCGTTTCGATACCTTGGGCGTTCAGCTGTTCGATAACCTCGTTTGTGAAGTGCAGACCCGCAGTAGGTGCCGCCACCGAACCCTCGAACTTTGAGTACACCGTCTGATAACGTGTGTAGTCCACCTCTTGGGTGTCGCGGTTCAGATAGGGTGGGATAGGCATACGTCCGAGCAACTCCAATACCTGTCCGAAGGTCATCGGAGCGTCCCACTCAAAGCGCACGATGTTCTCGTTGCCTTTGGTTTGCTCCTCTCGCCAAGCCTGCAAGGTGTACTCCGTGCCGTTCTCGGTGAAGGGAATCACTACGGGGCCCTCTTTCCACTTTTTGAGTCCGCCTACGATGCAGTGCCACTTGCAACTTCCCGTTACGGCAAAGGCGCGCTCATAGTCGGCAGGTTCGCACGGCTCCAAGCACAACACCTCGACCCTTGCGCCCGTAGGTTTGTGCATAATCACACGAGCCCTCACAACGCGAGTGTTGTTGAACACCAACATCGTGTCCTTGGGCAGTACCTCGCCAATGCGGTTGAACACCGTGTGGCTGATATTGCCGTCAGCTCTGCGGACCAGCAGTTTCGATGCCGAGCGTTGTTCTGCGGGATATTTTGCTATTCGGTGGTCGGGCAGTTCGTAGTTGAAATCCTCGATATTAATCTTTTGCATCTCTTTCGGTTTTGTTGCGTGCGTTTGTTGCTTGGGGTGCGGATATAATAAACAAAGACCCACCCGACAGGCCCGCCGGAGCAGACCTGTCAAATGGATTTTAATGCGCCGCAGTGTCGAGCAACATTACGGTATATACTCTCGCAGTCCTATTTTTTCGACTTGGGCGCGAGAATCATATTCATCTTTTTGCCTTCCAATTTGGGCATCATCTCGACTTTTGCAATCTCCTCGAGGTCGGTAGCAAAACGCAGCAACAGGATTTCGCCCTGCTCCTTGAAGGTGATGCTACGGCCGCGGAAGAACACATAAGCCTTAACTTTGGCTCCCTCCTTGATGAAGTTTTCGGCGTGGCGCAACTTGAAGTTGTAGTCGTGGTCGTCGGTTTGGGGGCCGAAACGAATCTCTTTAACCACCATCTTCACTGCCTTGGCTTTAATCTCCTTGGCTTTCTTTTTCTGTTGGTACAGATACTTTTGGTAGTCGGCGATTCGGCATACAGGGGGCTCGGCGTTGGGCGAAATCTCGATGAGGTCCAACTCCATCTCGTCAGCCAGTTTGATAGCCTCCTTGATTGACATAACCGCAGCACCCTCAATGTTATCGCCTACGACGCGAACCATCGGAGCGGTAATCTGATTGTTGATGCGATTGGGTTGTTCTTTGACTACACGACCGCGCGGGCCGTTTGCCGGGCGGTTGGGTGCGCCGGTAAAAGGTTTAGGTTCTATAACTTTGTCCTCCTAAATTAAATTAATGTATCTATTTTGTCGAGCCGCCTCCTGCGGGTGAATCCCACCCGCAGGGAGCGTACTCGTTTTTGTTATGCCTCAATCTCCTCTTTAACCTTGTTGAGAACTACATTCTTGAACTCCTCGGCTGTGAGCGAACCTTTGTCGCCTTCGCCTTGTACACGATACGAGATGGTTTGGCTTGCCTCCTCTTTCTCACCTACGATAACAAGGTAGGGGATACGTTTGAGCTCGTTGTCACGAATCTTACGGCCGATTTTTTCGTTACGGTCGTCCACGCTTGCGCGTACATCGCCTGCGCACAAGTAATCAGCTACTTGGTGAGCATACTCGTTGTACTTCTCGCTGATGGGCAACACAACAACTTGGTCGGGGGTCAGCCACAAGGGGAACTTACCGCCGGTGTGCTCCAACAACACAGCCACGAAACGCTCCATCGAACCGAAGGGTGCGCGGTGAATCATAATGGGGCGGTGGGGTTTGTCGTCAGCACCGGTATAGGTCAAATCGAAACGCTCGGGCAGGTTGTAGTCCACCTGAATGGTTCCGAGTTGCCATTTACGGCCGATAGCATCCTTAACCATAAAGTCGAGTTTGGGACCATAGAACGCAGCCTCGCCATACTCAACAATGGTTTTGAGTCCTTTGGCAGCAGCAGCCTCGATGATAGCCGACTCAGCTTTCTCCCAGTTCTCGTCCGAACCGATGTATTTGGTCTTGTTGTTGGGGTCGCGCAACGAAACTTGTGCGGTAAAGTCGTCGAATTTCAGAGTTTTGAAGATGTAGAGCACAATGTCAATAACCTTCATGAACTCATCCAACAATTGGTCGGGACGTACAAACAAGTGAGCGTCGTCTTGGGTGAATCCACGTACACGAGTCAAACCGTGCAACTCACCACTTTGCTCATAACGATACACAGTACCGAACTCTGCGAAACGCAAAGGCAGGTCTTTGTACGAACGAGGTTTGGTGCGATAGATTTCGCAGTGGTGGGGGCAGTTCATAGGTTTGAGCAGGTACTCCTCGCCCTCATAGGGGGTGTGGATGGGTTGGAACGAGTCCTTACCATATTTTGCGTAGTGGCCCGAAGTCACATACAGGTCTTTGTTGCCGATGTGAGGGGTAATAACTTGCTCATAGCCGTGTTTCTTTTGTACGGCGCGCAGGAATTGCTCCAAGCGGTCGCGCAGAGCGGTACCTTTGGGCAGCCACAAGGGCAGACCTTGACCTACGCGTTGCGAGAATGCGAACAGCTCCAGCTCTTTACCGAGTTTACGGTGGTCGCGTTTTTTAGCCTCCTCCAACAGTGCGAGGTGCTCGTCAAGCATGCTCTTCTTGGGGAACGACACACCATAGATACGGGTCAGCATCTTGTTGTGCTCGTCGCCACGCCAGTAAGCACCTGCAACCGAAGTCAGTTTTACAGCCTTGATAAGGCCTGTGTTGGGCAAGTGCGGGCCGCGGCAGAGGTCGGTGAATGCACCATTGGTGTAGAATGTGATGGTACCATCCTCCAGAGCGCTGATAAGCTCGGTTTTATATTGGTCACCTTTCTCGGTGAACGTTTTCATTGCTTCGTCTTTGCTGATTTCGCGGCGAACCATAGGTTCTTTGTTGCGTGCGAGTTCAGCCATTTTAGCCTCGATTGCGGGCAGGTCACTTTCGGTAATGGGGGTGGGAGAGTCAACGTCGTAGTAGAAACCGTTGTCGATAGCCGGACCGATACCGAATTTAATGCCGGGATAGAGAGCCTCCAATGCCTCGGCCAACAAGTGCGACGAGGTGTGCCAGAAAGTTTTCTTGGCTTCGGGGTCTTCCCATTTGTGGAGTTTGAGTTGGCAGTCCTCGTTCAGGGGGGTGATCAGATCGGTGATCTCACCATTGACGGTTGCAGTTAGCACTTCGGCTGCCAGGCGGGGACTGATACTCTCCGCAATTTGCATTGCGGTGGTTCCTTTTGCAAACTTACGAGCGCTGCCGTCAGGAAAAGTTACATTAATCATTTTTGTGTTTTGTTAGTTAATTATTTGGGTTCTTGCCCGAGTGTCCCTTGCTACAACGAGGAACTCCTCGGACGATTAAAAGTCAAAACTGTTGCCAAAACTTCTGTTTAGTCGTGTTGTTCGGGCAGTTTGAGCTCGCTGATAGAGATGTCGCGTCCCTTCTCGCGCTCGTAGTGAGGCAGAGGGTTGGCGGTCATCTCGGCTCGGAGCTCTCTGTTACGGAAAATGTCCACTGCGGCGTAGAGTGCGTTGCGTGTTGCTTGTGCATCGGCCACACCTTTGCCTGCGATGTCGTAGGCGGTTCCGTGGTCGGGGCTTGTGCGCACTACACTCAAACCTGCGGTGTAATTCACTCCGTCGGGGGTCAGAGCCTTGAATGGGGTCAATCCTTGGTCGTGATACATTGCCAGCAGTGCGTCATATTTGGTAAACGCACCCGACAAGAACAGACCATCGGCTGCAAACGGGCCAAAGGCATAAATCTTGTTCTCGGCTGCTGCCTGAATAGCAGGTGCTATGATTTGGATCTCCTCGCTGCCGAGTACTCCGCCCTCGCCCGAGTGGGGGTTGAGCGACAGCACTGCGATGCGCGGCTCTACGATTCCGAAATCACTGATTAGCGACTCGCGCAACTCGGCCAGCTTTGCAGAAATGCTCTCGATAGAGATGTGTTGTCGCACCTCGCCCAGCGGAATGTGGGTTGTTTGCAGCGCCACTCTCATCGCCTCGCTAATCATCATCATTGTGGGTACTCCCTCAAATTCATCACCAAGGTAGCCTGTGTGTCCTGCGTAGGGGAACGATTCGCTTTTGGTGTTCTCTTTGCAGATGGGCATTGTTACAAGTCCGTCAATCAGGTCGTTTTTGGCATCCTCGACAGCCTTGCGAAGTGCGTCGATTGCAGCCTTGCCCGATTCAGCCGAGCCTTGTCCGGGAGTGATTGCCGAGGGGTTACCTACGGCTACAAGGTTGATTTGTCCGTCTTGTGCCTTGTCGGCGTCGGCAACCTTGCGTATGTTCATGCTCTCGCCATCCTCCACAAGTTTGCGGTAGTACTCCACAGCACTCTCAGAGGCATAGAGAACGGGGGTTAGTATTTCAAGTATTCTGGGGTCGGCAAGTGCTTTGAGCGCACATTCGAGGCCAATGCCTGCGGTGTCACCTTGGGTTATGCCGATTCGTATTTTGCTACACATAGTGTTTTTCTTAAAGGTATCAAACCCCAAAATTACAATTTTTTTTGAAAACACATACATATTATCGCAAAAAAAAGCAGCCGAACTCGTGTGTTCGACTGCTTGGTGTGTTTGATTGAGCCTGTGGGCTACTTGCCGTACGACTGCTCGATGAGGCCTTCGAGATACTTTTTGGTCTCATTGACGTAGGCCGAGTTGTCGCCGCGAAGCTCGCATTCGATGGTCATAACACCCTTGAAACCAATCTCTTTGAGTGCCTTAACCAATTCGGGGAAGTTTACGTCACCCTCGGGGATTTTGGTCTCGCGTCCCAGATAGTAGGGATTGGTGGGGTACTTGCCGTCTTTGGCGTGAAGCTCTTTGAGCAGCGGGCCAAATTGACGCACAGCATCAACGGGATTACCCTTGCCGTAGAGTATCATATTTGCCACGTCGCAGTTTACAAAGATGTTGCCTGTGCCGATGTCGTGAATGGCGCGAATCAGAGTGGTTGCAGTCTCCTGACCAGTCTCGCAGAATACCATAACGCCCTTATCCTTGGCGTATTGGCACAACTCGCGCATACACTCGATGAACGACGCATATAGCTCGCAGTTGGGCTCCTCGGGGATGAATCCGAAGTGTGAGTGCATTGCGGGAATGTCGGCCATCGCACAGAAATCAATCGCCTTTTTGTAGGTCTCGATGTACTTGATGCGGTTTACGGGAGGTACTAGTCCGATGGTTGTGGGACCCTCCAAGAAGTTCCAGCGGCCTCCGGGTGTGCAGTACATCATTGTGCTGATTTTTACATCATACTTTTTCGACAGATTTTTGAGCGTAGAGGCCATCTCTTCGCCCCACGTTGTGCCGAAACCGATTTGGCAATATTTGAATCCTGCGTCATGCAGCTTTTTGAACATCGCCTCGGGGTCTTTGCCTACGCCGCCGAGCAGTCCGACCTGAACATCTTGTGCCGATGCGCCCGAAATAGTCATCACCGCCAGAGCGCAAAGTATAAATCGAATAAACTTTTTCATATTGTTGCAAATTAGGGTGTTACTTAAAATTGGCTGAGGTCGGGTTGGTCGCCGTAACGTTGGTTCTCGTCAATCATCTCCTCCCAAGTCAGACGGCGATTTTTGAGTGCAGCCTCGCGTCCGAGCATAGCTGTGAGTGTCGAGTTGCAGGCATCCTCAATCTCGTTGATGTAGTTGCCGCTGGTGATGCTTTCGATGAAGTTTACGGTCTTGTTTTTGCTTGCGTCCGACAGTGCGTTATTGTTGTTCGAATCCCACTTGTTGGGGCCTGTGATGAACACACCTCCCGTGTAGTGAGCCTCGGCCATACCTTTTGTTCCGAAGAAACGTGCGCACACGTCGCCAAACTTGTTGCCAATCTGCAACGACTGAATCGACACGTTCACATTGTTGGGATAACCATACACACAGTGGTAGTTGGTCAGTGTGTCGCCATACTCATAGCGTTTGCCCTTGTCGTTACCCAATGCGATGGCGTATTCGGGAGTTGCTTTAAGTACGGAGTTGCAGATGTCCAAAATGTGAATGCCTTGGTCGTTGAGAATACCGCCCGACATAGCCAGGTATTGGAAGTGGTTGCGGATGCGGAACTCATCATTCTCTACGGTGGGTTTTGCTCCTGCGCCGCCGCTGCTGTTGTAGTAGAGTTGTGCGGTCACAACCTCGCCAATGTCGCCCGCGTGGATGCGGCGAATCATCTCGTCGTAGGCCGATGCTGCTCGCACTTGGAATCCCATAACCAGCGATAGGCCTTTGGCTTTGCGAGCGCAATCTCTCATTTTGAGTGTGCCATAAACGTCGGGAGCCGAGGGTTTCTCGCAATAGACGTGTTTGCGTGCCTTGACAGCCGCCTCGAAGATTTCGGGGTGGGCGTATGCGGGTGTCGAGATGATTACCAAATCGACATTGTCGTTTTTGAGCAGTTTTTTGTAGGCTTTGCCGCCGGTGTAGATGTTCTCTTCGGCTACGGGGTCCAGACCTTTGGCCTTGTTGAGGCTATTGAGGTGGGGGAGCACCTTGTCAATGCGGTCGCGGAAGATGTCGGCAAGTGCATATATTTCGACATTGTTGTTGCGGCTCATTGCTGTGATTACGGCGGTGCCTCGTGAGCCTGTGCCGATGAAACCTACGCGCAGGGGTCGGTTTTTGGGCTCGGCCGAAACGGCTTCCAGAGGGTTTAGTACCGAGAATGCGGTTGTGGCCGCAAAAGCTTTCAGAAATTCTCGTCTGTCCATATTGAGTTGTGTTTTAGGTTTGTTGTAAAAGGTTATCCCAAAATTAAGCAAAAAAAACGACGCCACAAAATAAAACCGCACGAATAATTCTCGCTCCGCAAAAATAGAAACCCCTACTTGCTATCTCGGCAAGTAGGGGCGCTCTGTGAATTTCTTTTCGGTGGGCTATGCCTCTTCGAAAGAGTGGATAACTACGCCCGAACGGAGTTTTGGCTCAAACCAAGTAGTTTTGGGTGGCATAATGTTGCCTGTGTCGGCGATGTCGATGAGTTGTTGCATCGACACGGGGTAGAGTGCAAAAGCCACAGCCATTTCGCCGCTATCAACCCTGCGCGACAACTCGCCAAGGCCACGAATACCGCCCACAAAGTCGATTCGTTTGTCGGTACGAAGGTCTTTGATTCCCAGAATCTTGTCCAATACTAGGTTCGACAGCACGGTCACGTCCAGCACGCCAATGGGGTCGCTGTCGTTGTAAGTTCCGGGCTTTGCGGTCAGGCTGTACCACTTACCTCTCAAATACATCGCAAAGTTGTGCAATGCCGCGGGGGTGTAAATTTCAGTGCCCATTTCCGTAACCTCAAAGTCGGCTTTCAGTGTCTCAATCAACTCTTGCTCGGTCAGACCGTTCAGGTCTTTAACCACGCGGTTGTAGTCGATGATTTTGAGCTGGTTGTCGGGGAAGATAACCGACAAGAAGTAGCAGTACTCCTCCTCGCCTGTGTGGTTGGGGTTGTTGCGTTTGCACTCTTCGCCAACCAATGCTGCGGCGGCTGTGCGATGGTGACCGTCAGCCACATACAGTGCGGGAATTGACTCGAATATTGCGGTGATGCGCTCGATGGTTGCTGCGTCCTCAATTTTCCAGAATGTGTGTCCGAAACCATCGGCTGCTACAAAGTCATATTCGGGCTCGCCGCTAATAACCTCGGCTACAAGTGCGTCCATATCCTCACGCGCGGGGTAGGCAAAGAATACGGGCTCGATGTTGGCCTTTTGGTTGCGAACGTGAATCATACGATCCTCTTCCTTGTCCTTGCGGGTCAGCTCGTGCTTTTTGATGCGACCTTCCAGGTAGTCCTCAAAGTGGCAGCAAGCCACCAGACCATATTGAGTGCGACCATCCATTGTTTGTGCATAGATGTAGTAGCACTCGCTGTCGTCTTGCACCAGCCAGCCCTTGTTGCGCCACGCAGCAAAGTTCTCAACCGCTTTGGCGTACACCTCTTCGGAGTGTTCGTCGGCGATGGGGTCGAAATCAATTTCGGGTTTGATGATGTGCAGCAGCGAACGCTCGGTCGCCTCTGCTTTTGCCTCTGCCGAGTTCAGTACGTCGTAGGGGCGCGAAGCCACCTCGGCTGCATACTCCTTGGGAGGGCGAATACCCTTGAATGCTTTAATTTTAACCATATCGCAGACTATTTGTTAACTTGGAATTTTGTAATGCCGTCGCGCAGATAACCCACAGCTTGACGTGCGGCAGCCAGACCTGCATTGATGTTGGCCTCGGCAGTCTCGGCACCCATCTTCTTGGGAGTTCCGAATACGCGTTTGCCAAACTTTTCGCCCAGTTCGGCTTGCGAATCGGCAGCCACGTCGGTTGCGTATTTCAAATCCTCGCGCTCGGTGAGAATCTGCATCAGACCAGCCTCGTCAATCACCTCTTTGCGTGCGGTGTTGATGATGGTTGCGCCTTTGGGCATTTTGCTCAGCAACTCATAGCCGATGCTACCCTTGGTTTGGGGTGTTGCGGGGATGTGAATCGACACATAGTCGGCAGTCGAGTACAACTCCTCAACACTATCAACCTTGCGCACGCCCTCGGCCTCGAAGTAAGCCGCGTCGGTGATGAAGGGGTCAAAGGCCGAAACCTCCATACCCAGAGCCTTGCCGCAAGCGCCTACCAGACGACCTACGTTGCCATAGGCGTGAATGCCCAAACGTTTGCCTTTCAGCTCGGTTCCTGTGCCGGGGGTGTATTGATTGCGAGCCATCATAATCATCATACCGATAGCCAGCTCGGCCACGGCGTTTGAGTTTTGGCCGGGTGTATTCATTACCACGATCCCGCGAGCTGTGCAAGCTGCCAAATCCACGTTGTCGTAACCTGCACCTGCGCGAACCACGATTTTGAGATTCTTGGCTGCATCAACCACCTCGGGGGTAACCTTGTCACTGCGGATGATAAGTCCGTCGGCGTCGGCCACAGCCTCCAAGAGTTGTGTTTTGTCGGTGTATTTTTCGAGCAGCGCAAGTTCGTAACCTGCCTCTGCAACTATTTGTGTGATACCCTCAATCGCCTTGCGAGCAAAGGGTTTCTCGGTTGCTACCAGAATTTTCATAACTACTCACTATTTTACGTTAGCAGCCTCGAATTCCTCCATGCAAGCCACCAGAGCCTTTACACTCTCGATGGGCAGTGCATTGTAGCACGATGCGCGGAAGCCACCCACCAAGCGGTGGCCTTTGATTCCGACCATACCTTTCGATTTGGCAAATGCAAAGAACGGCTCTGCCAGCTCCTCGTAACCCTCCTCCATAACGAAACAGATGTTCATCAGCGAGCGGTCCTCTTTGGCTACTGTGCCGCGGAAGATTTTGCTGCGGTCGATTGCGTCGTAGAGCAGGCCTGCCTTCTCGACGTTGCGACGATAAATCTCATCGATACCACCGATGCTCTTCAACCATTTCAGGGTTTCGTTCATTACATAGATGGGGAATACGGGAGGTGTGTTGAACATTGAGTTGTTCTCGACGTGAGTGTTTACGTTCATCATTGTGGGCAGTTCGCGAACCACCTTCTCCAACATATCGTCGCGAATGATTACGAACGACACACCTGCGGGTGCGAGGTTCTTTTGAGCGCCACCATAAATCAGAGCATATTTGCTTACGTCAACGGGGCGGCTCATAATGTCGCTACTCATATCGGCAATCAGAGGTACGGGCGAGTCGATGTCGGTATGGTACTCGGTACCGCAGATTGTGTTGTTGGTACATATATATAGGTAGTCGATGTCGGTAGGAATCTCGTAGCCTTTGGGGATGTACGAGAATTTTTTGTCCTCGGACGATGCTACAACCTCAACCTCGCCATAGAGTTTAGCCTCTTTGATGGCTTTTTTGGTCCAAACACCAGTGTTTACATAACCCGCTTTCTTGCCGAGGAAGTTGGCGGGGATGTGGAAGAATTGTGTGCTTGCGCCACCACCGACAAAGAAAATTTTGTAGTTGTCAGGGATGTTGAGCAGCTCGCGGAACAGGGCGTTGGCGCTTGCCAATACAGCCTCGAATTCGGGAGTTCGGTGCGAGATGCTGAGTAACGACAATCCGCTGCCGTCAAGGTTCAGAATTGCCTTTGCTGCGTTTTCGAGTACCACGTCGGGAAGAATCGACGGTCCGGCGTTGAAATTGTGTTTTTTCATAACTATTGTGTGTTTAGAAGTTTTTAGGATTTGTGTTTTCTATCAAATACAAATATAATGATTTTTTGTGTGATTGTTCTGCTGTTGACAATTTTTTTCTCGATTTGTTTATTTTGCCTATTAATGCGTGTAATCTCGCCGAAAAAATGTATCTTTGCATAAATTTGCTTATCCCAATGATTAAATCTATGACGGGCTTCGGTAAAGCAACCCGAACCCTTGAAAACAAGAAAATAACCGTCGAGGTGCGCTCGCTTAATAGCAAACAACTCGACCTTGCAATTAAAATGCCGGGCAAGTATCGCTCGTTGGAGTATGATGTCCGCACTCTTGCCGCCAAAGGAATCGTGCGCGGAAAGGCCGAAATCGCCATCAACGTCGAGACTACCGCGGTCGAAAGTACCGCAACTGTCAATAAGGAGATGTTTGCGGCCTACTATCGCCAAATCCGTGAGGCGCAACAAGCAGCAGGCGTGGCCGACACTGCCGACATTACCTCGGTTGTGATGCGTATGCCCGATGTTGTAAGCCAAGAGGCTGCCACAGTGTCGGAGGATGAGTGTGCTGCAATCCTCGGATGCGTGGCTGATGCCATTGCCGAGTTCGATAATTTCCGCCAACAAGAGGGTGCTGTGCTTATTGCCGACCTGCTTGCGCGTGTCGATTTGATTGAGAACTACAAGGTAAGTGTCGAGCCCTACGAGAAGAGCCGCATCGAGACCATCCGCACCCGCATCAACGACAACCTTGCAAAGTTGGCTGCAACTCCCGACAATAATCGTTTCGAGCAAGAACTTATCTACTATCTCGAAAAACTCGATATTACCGAGGAGAAGGTGCGCCTCAAAAACCACTGCGACTACTTCCGTGCTACCGCCGGCGAGGAGGAACAAGTGGGTCGTAAACTCGGATTCATCGCACAGGAGATGGGCCGCGAAATCAACACTATGGGTTCGAAGGCCAATAATGCCGAAATTCAGATTTTGGTCGTTAAGATGAAAGACGAGTTGGAGAAAATCAAAGAACAGGTACTTAATATTTTGTAACGTATGGGTAAACTTGTCATATTTTCGGCTCCCAGCGGTGCGGGCAAAAGCACCATCGTGGGCGCATTGCTCAAACAATTCCCCGAATTGGAGTTCTCAATTTCGGCCACCTCGCGTGCCCCTCGCGGTACGGAGCAACACGGCAAGGAGTATTACTTCTTGACTGCCGATGAGTTCCGCGCCAAGATTGCCAGCGACAGCTTTGTCGAGTGGGAGGAGGTCTATGCAGGCAGCTACTATGGTACCTTGCGTAGCGAGATGGATCGCATCTGGGCAAAGGACAATGTCGTTGCTTTTGATGTGGATGTTATGGGCGGTATTCGTCTCAAAGAGTTGTTTGGCGAGCAAGCCTGTTCGGTGTTTGTTATGCCCCCTTCGGTTGAGGAGTTGGAGCGCCGACTGATTGGACGCGCAACCGATGCTCCCGAGGTTATTGCCAAACGTGTGGCAAAGGCTGCAAGCGAGATTGAGAAGGCACCTGCATTCGACCACATTGTGGTGAACGACGACCTGCAAACCGCAATCAACCAAGCGGCCGACATCGTGCGTAACTTCATCAAAGGTTAGAGTATGGGCAAACAACGAGTCGCACTCTACTTCGGGTCGTTCAATCCGATTCACAACGGCCACATAGCCATTGCCGAGCACGTTGTGGAGCAGGGGTTGTGCGATATGCTGGTGATGATTGTCTCGCCGCAGAATCCGCTCAAACAAGCCGCCGATCTTGCGCCCGACCTTGCACGCTTCGAGATGGTTGAGGCTGCGTGTGCGTCATCGAAACACCCCGTGAGGATTGTCCCCTCGGCTATCGAATTCGTGTTACCCAGGCCTTCCTACACTATCGACACCCTCAGGGCGTTGGAGCAGGAGCGTGGTGACGATATGGAGTTTTCGGTGGTTATGGGTGGCGACTTGGCCGAGCAACTTCCCCGCTGGAAGGAGTGGGAGACTCTGCTCCAACGCTATCCGATATATATGTATCCGCGTGAGGGTGTGACTTCGATTCCCTATCCCGAAATCACAATGTTGGAGGGCGCTCCCGAGTTGCCGTTCTCGTCAACCGATGTGCGCGAGCGACTAAAAAAGGGCGAGAGTATCGACGATATGGTACCCGCCGCAGTGGCAAAATATATCGCCGACAACGGCCTGTGGAAAAAACAAGATTAAGACAATGATAGAAATTGATGATAAGATTGTCAGTGTTGATATTCTGACAACCGATTTTTTGTGTGACGTAGCCCGTTGTAAGGGTATCTGTTGCGTTGAGGGTAATGCCGGTGCTCCGCTCGAAATGGACGAGATGGATGTGTTGGAGGAACTTTATCCCATCTACGAGAAGTATATGACCCCCGAGGGTAGGGAGGCTATCGAGCGCGACGGCTTTGCTGTGGTGGATATTGATGGCGATTTGACCACTCCGCTTGTGAATGATGCCGAGTGCGCCTACTCCTACAACGAGGGTGGGGTGACGTTGTGTGCTATTGAGAAAGCATACCTTGCGGGCGAGTGCTCGTGGCGCAAACCTATTTCGTGCCACCTCTATCCTATCCGCGTGGCCAAGTTCAGCAACGGAACCTATGGCTTGAACTTCCACCGTTGGAATGTGTGTGCAAGCGCCTTTGAGTGTGGACGCAAGATGGGTGTTCCTGCCTACAAAATGCTCAAAGAGGCTATCACCCGCGCCTTTGGCGAGGAGTTCTATGCTGCACTCGAAGCGGCCGAAGAGCATATCAAATCACACAAAGAGTAATTGCCTATGGGATGGCTTCCGACTACCGCAAAAGAGGTTAAGGCTCTGGGCTGGGATTACATCGACGTAATCCTTATCTCGGGCGATGCATATATCGACCACCCGTCGTTTGGCGTGGCGGTCATCGGCCGTACGTTGGAGGCAGCGGGCTATCGCGTTGCTGTGATTCCCCAACCCAACTGGCGCGACGATTTGCGCGACTTCAAAAAACTCGGCGCACCACGTCTGTTCTTTGGTGTGTCGGCGGGTAGTATGGACTCGATGGTCAACCACTACACGGCCAACATCCGCCTGCGTAGTGATGATGCCTATACCCCTGGTGGTAAAGCTGGCTTCCGTCCCGACTATGCCGTTACGGTCTATTCCAAGATTCTCAAAGAGCTATATCCCAATGTGCCTGTGGTGATTGGTGGTATCGAGGCCTCGCTGCGTCGATTGACTCACTATGACTATTGGAGCAACTCGCTCAAACCTTCGGTGTTGATTGATAGTGGTGCCGACCTGCTTATGTATGGTATGGGCGACAAGTCCATCACCGAGGTTGCCAAGGCTCTGCATAATGGATTTAATGCCAAACTATTGCGACGCCTGCGTCAGGTGGCTTTTGTTGCAGACCAAAGCTATGTCGAACGACTGCCCGAGGAGCAAACCCTGCGCCTCAACTCGTTCGAGGAGTGTGTGGCAAGCGGCCGTGCCTTTGGCGAGAATTTTAAACAGATAGAGGTTGAGTCCAACCTGCGCGAGCAGACTCGTACTATTGTCGAGGCTGTTGGCGAGAGGTATGTAGTTGTGACTCCGCCCTACACAACCCTCACGCAAGAGGAGCTCGACCGCAGTTTCGATCTTCCCTATATGCGCGCTCCGCACCCCCGTTACAACGGCAAAGGTGACATTCCTGCGTGGGAGATGATTAAAAACTCCATCAACATCCATCGCGGATGCTTTGGTGGTTGCAGTTTCTGTACAATTTCGGCCCATCAGGGCAAATTCATATCGTCGCGTAGCGAGGAGTCTATCCTGCGCGAAGTGCGACGTCTTACCGAGATGCCCTATTTCCGTGGCAATATTTCGGATATCGGAGGCCCTTCGGCAAATATGTACCGAATGGGTGGCCGCGACACTTCGTTGTGTGCCAAGTGCCGCCGCCCGTCGTGTCTGCATCCCAAGCCGTGCCCCAACCTTATGCGCGACCATAGCCACATCATCGAACTCTATCGCAAGATTACGGCTGTGCCGGGTGTACGCCACGCCTATATCGGAAGTGGTATCCGCTACGACCTGTTCGACGGCTCGCTCGACTACCTGCGCGAGGTGGTGGTGAATCACACTTCTGGACGCTTGAAAGTTGCGCCCGAACACACCGAGGATCACATCCTCAAACTTATGCGTAAGCCCTCGTTCGATGGCTTTGTTAAACTCAAACGCGACTTCGAGCGTATCTGTGCCGATGCAGGATTGAAGTATCAGGTTATTCCCTATTTCATTTCGAGCCACCCGGGTTGTACCGAGCGCGATATGGCAGCCCTTGCCGCTAAAACCCGTTCGCTGGGTATGCATTTGGAGCAGGTGCAAGACCTCACACCCACACCTATGACTCTGTCGTCGGTGATGTTCCATACGGGCGAGAATCCTTATACGGGCGAAAAGCTATATGTTGCACGCAATCAGGATGATAAACGCCGCCAGAAGAGTTACTTCTTTGATGGCCCGTCGAAGTCGCCTGTACCTCAAAAACGTGGCGCGCATCAAGCCGCAAACCGCCCCTCGAATCAAGGCTCCAATCGTTCGGGTACTTACTCGTCAAACCGCTCGACAGCACGAGGTGACCGACCCTTGCGCGGCCGAAAACGATAGTTTTGAACATTCACTAACAGTGAGTGTCAAAAAGTGATGCAATAAAAAGGTGCGCAAACAGAGCGCTACTCTCGAAAAAAATCAGTAATTTTACCCTGTTTTTCACCTTTATTTTCAACGGATATGGCAAAATCTTCCACTCCATACACTCGCAATCGCGAAAAATATGACTCTATGGTTGACCCTGCGGGCAATCTGCCGCCTCAAGCGGTGGAGCTCGAAGAGGCTGTGCTCGGAGCGCTGATGCTCGAAAAGGACAGTGTTATCGAGATTCAGGATATTCTGTCGGCCGAGGCGTTCTACAAGGACACCCACCGAATCATCTATGAGGCTATCCTCGGATTGTCGCACGACCTGCAACCTGTCGATTTGTACACCGTAACCGAGCGACTCAAACACCAACAGAACCTCTCGAAGGTGGGTGGCGCGGCGTTCCTTGCTTCGCTGACCCAAAAGGTGGGTTCGGCGGCTCACGTCGAATTCCACGCCCGAATCATCGCGCAGAAGTATATCCAACGCGAGCTTATCCGTGTTTCGACAGAGATTCAACGCCAATCCTATGACGAGAGCCGCGACGTTACCGACCTTATTGATTTTGCCGAGGGTGAAATCTTCAAGGTGTCGGACGGACATATCAAACGCTCGATTCAATCAGCCGACGATATTGTTCGCCGCGCTATGCTCCAAATCGAGGAGGCTGCCAAGAATGAGGGTAACTTCAACGGCGTGCCTTCGGGCTTTACGGGTATCGACCGCGTGACCCTCGGATGGCAACCCTCGGATATGATTATCATCGCGGCACGTCCTTCGATGGGTAAAACCGCATTTACGCTGACTATGGCGCGTAATATGGCCGTTGAGTTGAATGTTCCCGTAGCATTCTTTTCGTTGGAGATGAGTTCGGTGCAGCTGATGATGCGTCTGATTGTTGCCGAGAGTGGCTTGGAGTCGCAAAAAATTCGTAGCGGTAAACTGACGCCCAAAGAGTGGAAACACCTCGAAGAGTCTATCAAACCGCTGGCTGCCGCGCCGCTGTTTATCGACGATACCCCCGCAATGTCGGTCTATGAGTTGCGCTCGAAGGTGCGTAAACTCAAAGCACACAACGATATTAAGCTTATCATCATCGACTACCTCCAACTTATGACAGGTCCCAAGGAGTTGAAGGGTAACCGTGAGCAGGAGGTTTCGACCATCTCGCGTACGCTGAAAGCCATTGCCAAGGAGACCAATATTCCCATCATCGCGCTGTCGCAGCTGAACCGTGCTGCCGAGGTGGCGGGTGGTAACAAACGTCCCCAACTGTCGAACCTTCGTGAGTCGGGTGCGATTGAGCAGGATGCCGACATCGTAGCATTCATCCACCGTCCCGAGTACTTCGGTATGGCCGTTGACGAGAACAATACCCCCATCACTCCTGGTCTTACGGAGTTTATCATCGCCAAGCACCGTAACGGTTCGGTTGAGACTGTCAAACTGCGCTTCCGTAAAGAGCAGGCCAAGTTTACAGACTATGACGACGACACCCCCTACGAGATGGATAGCTCGTCCATCAATGGTGTCGCTCCCGCCGGCTACGACGAGAAATATAACGACGACTACTCGCCGTTCTAATCACAACCAAACATTCTGAAACATTATGTTTGTCAAAGCCTATTCTGCAAGCCTTGTGGGCGTGAGCGCCATCACCATCAGCGTCGAAGTCAATTTGAGCCGTGGTTTGGGTATGTTTCTGGTGGGACTTCCCGACAGTTCGGTCAAGGAGAGTCAGGATCGCATCCGCTCGGCATTCGAGAACAGCAACTTCAAGATGCCAGGCAAACGCCTTGTGGTCAACCTCGCACCTGCCGATGTTCGCAAGGAGGGCTCGTCGTTCGACCTTCCGATTGCGATTGGAATTCTGGCCGCTACCGAACAAGTGTCAAGCGAGCGTATAGGCGACTATATCATTACGGGCGAGTTGTCGCTCGACGGAACTCTTCGCCCCGTGAGGGGTGTTCTTCCCATTGCTGTTGCAGCCAAGGAGCAGGGCTTCCGAGGAGTGATTGTCCCCGCAGATAACGCCTCCGAGGCGGCTGTTGTCGAGGGCTTGGAGGTCGTTGCTGCCGACTCGCTGCGACACGTTGCCGATATGCTTAATGGCAATGCTCCTATCGTGGCAGTGCCTACCGAGGTTGTCGAGGAGAGTGCTCCCACGTCGCCATATGCCGAGGATTTCAGTGATGTGAAGGGTCAGGAGAATGTCAAACGCGCACTCGAAATCGCAGCAGCGGGAGGCCATAATGTGATTATGATTGGTGCACCCGGCTCGGGCAAAACTATGCTTGCCCGCCGTATGCCGACTATTATGCCTCCGATGACTCGCGAGGAGGCACTCGAAACAACCAAGATTCACTCGGTGGCGGGAAAACTTGGCGCACATCAGGGTTTGATGACCTGCCGCCCGTTCCGCACACCCCACCATACAGCCTCGCAAGTGGCACTTATCGGCGGAGGGTCGAATCCCCGTCCGGGCGAGGTGTCGCTGTCGCATAACGGAATTCTGTTTGCCGATGAGTTGCCCGAATTCGGTCGCTCGGCATTGGAGGTTATGCGCCAACCTATGGAGGACAAGAAAATCACCATCAGCCGCGCAAAATACTCCATCGAATACCCCGCCAACTTTATGTTGATTGCGTCGATGAACCCCTGCCCGTGCGGCTACTACAATCACCCCACGCGCGAGTGTACTTGTAACCGCTATGCCGTGCACAACTATCTCAACCGCATCTCTGGTCCACTTTTGGACCGCATTGACCTGCACATTGAAGTCGTGCCTGTGCCTATCGAGGAGCTCAATACCAAACGTACGGGCGAGAGTAGTGCCGAAATTCGCAAGCGAGTGATGGCTGCGCGTGAGATTCAGAGCCGTCGTTTTGCCGATTGCCCCGGTGTGCATACCAATGCCATGATGAATTCGGCTATGATTCGCAAGTTCTGTCCGCTGTCGAACGAGGTTGCCGCACTGCTCAACCGCGCTATCGAACGCATCAATCTTTCGACCCGCGCCTACGACCGCATAATCAAGGTTGCGCGCACCATTGCAGACTTGGAGGGCAAGGAGAATATCGAAACCTCGCACATCGCCGAGGCAATCAACTATCGCTCACTTGACCGCGATTCGTGGGGACGCTAAACGCACGCCCAAAATGGAACTGCGCAAAAGAGAATCCATAGTAGCACCCTTGGCTGTTGTTGTGCCTGTGTTTGCGATGGGCATCATAACGGCCCACTTGTGCCCGACGCTGACGCTTTTTGTGTGGTCGGTGCTGGTGGGTGTGAGCCTGCTTGCGGGCGTTGTGATGTCCCGCGCCAGAGTTGCCGCAGTCCTAGTGGGTGTCTTTGTTGTTGGAGGATTGAATACATCTTTGCGAAATCTCGACCAACCCATACCACTCAACACTCCTATAGGTGCAGTCGTTGAGGTGGTGTCCAATTCCCAAACCGCAGGGAGCGCCGATGTGCGCGTGGTGGAGTGGGGGACAGCGCAGAGTCAAACCTATCGCTCCAATAAACTTCTTAAAATAACATACTCGGCCGATACGCTGCTGCAAGTTGGCACGCGCTTGAAGTGCCACATTAGTGTGCGTCCCTTCTCGCAAGGTAGCTATGCCCGATTGATGAGTGCCCGAGGTTTTGCGGGAGGTAGCCACTTGGAGGAGTGCCGCGTAGTTGGTCACCGCACCTCGCCTAGAAGTATTGCCGCCCGCGTGCAGAGTGTAGCCGTGAGCCGACTCGAACGCTTGGGCCTGGATGCCGACGACCAAACAGTGGCCGAGGCTATGGTGCTTGGTTGCCGTCGAGGTTTGAAGGGCGAGCTGCGCGACCGCTATGCCGATACGGGTAACTCCCATCTGCTTGCGGTGTCGGGATTGCACATCGGATTGGTCTTTGTGCTGATAAACGTGCTTCTGCTGTTTCTGCCAACTCTGAGATATGGTCATATAGTCAAGAATATCGCCGCCGTGATTTTGATATGGGCGTTTGCCTTTGTCAGTGGACTTTCGCCCTCGGCCGTCCGCGCCGCCTTAATGTTCAGTATGATGCAGATAGGCTTGGCTGTGTCGGTGGAGCATAACTCACTCAATACCATTTGCGGTGCGGCTCTGCTGATGTTGGCGGCAAGTCCGCTCTATTTGTTTGATGTGAGTTTCCAGTTGTCGTTTGTGGCTGTCGTGGGAATTGCGTTGTGGTTTCCGATGTTGTATGGTCGCGTGATGAGCGAAAGCCAATTGCTTAATCGTGTGTGGAGCCTTGTTCTGGTTGGCGTGTGCGCCACGGTAGCAGTCCTTCCGCTTGTGGCCTATGTGTTTGGTCGCGTGTCGCTTGTAGGTGTAGTGATGAGCCCTCTGCTGGTTGTGTTGGCCCAACTGACCATTGTTGCAGGTTTGTTGTGGTGTGTGGCGCCCATTGAGGTGTTGGGCGGAGTGTTCCGATGGGTGCTTGGCGCAAGCGTTGGGTGGCAAAACGATATTGTGGGTGCGGTGGCGCGCCTGCCTTTATGTGCGGTTGAGTGGAAACCCTCGACCCTTACCGTAGTAATAATCTATTTGGCGATGCTTGCTGCAACGGCCGTCCTTTGGCGCGTGGCACGTGGTCGCAAAACTCAAAAAATAACTTTCGAATGACAAACGAGGAACTCGACATACTGCTTGACGACCAAGTGCGAGGGTTAGTGGATGACAATATCGACCGCCCCGCAACCGAGGTGGCTCTGCGCCTTACCTCGCCGCATCGTGCGCTGATTGCATCGCAAATCAAATACCTGTCGCGCGCTCGCACAAAACTTCCGAGCTACTACACTGCGCGTTGCATCCTTCCCGACCTCGCCTTTGAGCAATCGAGTAGCGAGGCCGCTGCGGCAACCAAACGCCACTCGGGTGAGTTGGCACTGGACCTGACCTGCGGATTGGGTGTGGACTCATACTACCTTTCGAAACACTTCAAACGCGTGATAGCCATCGAGCGTAACCCCGTATTGGCACGCCTTGCCGAGGAGAATTTTCGCCGCTTGGGAGCCGACAATATTGAGGTTGTGTGTGCTTCGTCCGAGGAGTTTGTGATGGGTTTTGAGGGCACTGCCGACTTGGTGTATGCTGATCCCGACCGCCGTAGCTGCGACGGACGCAAACTTGTGCTGTTGGAGGAGTGTTCGCCCAATGTGCTTGCACTGCGTAGCCGCTTGGAGGAGATTGCCCCGAGGATTGTGCTCAAACTCTCGCCGATGTTCGACACCACCGAGGCCGAACGATTGTTCTCGCCCTGCGAAATCGAGGCTGTGTCGGATGGTGGCGAGTGCAAGGAGTTGGTTGTGGAGTTCGGTCGCGAGGTGAGCCAAAACAGCCGTCGCGCAACCATCGCGGGTGTCTGCTCGACATTGATTGAACCTTGCGAAGTTGTGCGCACTTATGCAGAATTTCGCCCCGAGGAGTATCGCTATCTTGTGGCCAGCGACGTGGCGCTGCGCAAGACGGGATTGGCAGCCGACTATATGACGGACAAGGTCGATTTCGTAACCACGCCTACGGGCTATGCCTTTGCCGCCGAGAAGGTCGATGACCCGCTGTTGCGTTGCCTTGAGATTGAGACCATCGAGCCGTTCGACCCCAAAACTCTCAAACGCCGACTCAAAGCCGAGAAGGTGCGGAGAGTGGATATTCTCAAACGCGATTTCCGTATGCCGAGTGCCGAGTTAGCCCGTTCGTTGGGCGTCAGCGAGGGCGGCTCACGACGCATCGCCTTTACCGAAATAGGCGGCTCTCGCTGGCAGGTGCTACTGCGATAGCGGAAAAACGACGAAAATGTAGCACTTTGCCGAAAATTTTGTACCTTTGTGGCTTGATACAACGATAATACACACCAACTATGAATATCGAACAAATGATTCAGACGGCAGCCCTGCAAGCCGTGACCAAACTCTATGGCGAGGTAAACCCTTCGCTTGTGCAGATTCAAAAAACTCGTAAGGAGTTTTCGGGCGACTTCACCCTCGTGGTGTTCCCCCTGCTCAAAACAAGCCGCAAGGCTCCCGATGCAACGGCTGTCGAAATTGGTGAGGCTCTGAAAGCCGACTGTCCTATGGTGGCGGATTACAACGTCATCAAAGGTTTCTTGAATATTTCGTTGGCTGCGTCGTTCTGGACCGAGCGTTTTGGCGAGATTTGCGCCGACGCTTCGTTTGGTGTTGCCCCCGACAGCGGCAAGACCGTGATGATTGAGTACTCGTCGCCCAACACCAACAAACCCCTGCACCTTGGCCATATTCGTAACAACCTGCTCGGATATTCGGTGGCTCAAATCCTCAAAGCAGCTGGCCACAACGTAATCAAAGTGAACTTGGTTAACGACCGTGGTATCCACATCTGCAAAAGTATGATAGCTTGGCAACAATACGGCGAGGGCGAGACTCCTGCATCGAGCGGTATGAAGGGCGACCACTTGGTTGGTAAATACTATGTGGAGTTTGACAAACACTACAAGGAGCAAATCAAACAACTCATCGCTGAGGGCGTAAGCGAGGACGACGCCAAAAAACAAGCTCCCATTATGAAAGGCGCACAAGAGATGTTGCGTAAATGGGAGGCCAAAGACCCCGAGGTAATCGCTCTGTGGGAGAAGATGGACGGCTGGGTTTACGAAGGCTTCGACGTAACTTACAAGGCTCTGGGTGTTGATTTCGACAAAGTGTACTACGAGTCGCAAACCTACCTGCTTGGTAAGAGCATCGTGGACGAGGGTCTTGAGAAGGGTGTATTCTTCCGCAAGGAGGACAACTCGGTTTGGATTGACCTGACCGCCGATGGCCTGGACCAAAAACTTCTGTTGCGTGGCGACGGCACTTCGGTTTATATGACTCAAGACTTGGGTACCGCTTTCCGCCGTTGGGAGGATAACAAACTCGACGAGATGATTTATGTTGTGGGTAACGAGCAAAACTACCACTTCGAGGTGCTTAAACTCGTTCTCAAAAAACTCGGCTACGATTGGAGTGACAACATCTACCACTTGTCGTATGGTATGGTCGAGCTTCCCGAGGGTAAGATGAAATCGCGCGAGGGTACCGTTGTTGATGCCGACGATTTGGTTGCCGAAATGATTGGCACTGCACGCGATATGTCGGCAGAGCTGGGTAAACTCGACGGCCTGACCGAGGAGGAGCAAAACAACATCACCGCAATGATTGGTTTGGGTGCGCTCAAATACTTTATCCTCAAAGTTGACCCCCGCAAGACTATGTTGTTCGACCCCCGCGAGAGTATCGACTTTAATGGTAACACAGGTCCCTTCATCCAATACACCCACGCACGTATCAAATCGGTGTTGCGTAAAGCTGCCGAGGCAGGTATCGACTATTCGACCGCAGGCGAAGTGGAGTTGTTGGGCGAGGAGATTGAACTGATTAAGACCTTGACCGAGTACCCCGCTATCGTTACATCGGCTGCGCGTAACTTCGCTCCTTCGATTGTGGGAGCTTATGTTTACGACCTGTGCAAGGCGTTCAACAGCTACTACCACGACCACTCGATTCTGCGCGAGGAGAACGCCGCTGTGCGTAACTTCCGTCTGCGTCTGGCCGAGCAAGTTGCTTCGGTTGTTTCGAAGGGTATGGGTCTGCTGGGTATCAGCGTTCCCGATCGTATGTAATCCACCATTACATATAAATAATAAAATAACCGCTCCAACATTTGGGGCGGTTATTTTATTATTGTGTTGAGAGTTGGTTACATCTGTTTGAGAGCAAGGCGAATGAGCTCCTCGACGCGCACCGAGGGGTTCTCCTTGACAATGGCTTTGAGGGTTTTCTCGGAGGCAGCTTTTGTGTAGCCGAGCATTGTGAGTGCAGCCAAAGCCTCGGATACGGTTTCGTTGTCGGGCGACAGAACTCCGGCTGGAGTCGAACTCTCGGATGAGCCGAATTCGAGCACTTTGTCGCGCAACTCAACGATGATTTTCTCGGCAGTTTTGAGTCCCAATCCTTTGACGGTCTTCAACATTCTGGCGTTGTCGGTCGAGATGATGGTAGCCAGCTCCTTGGGCGAGAAGGTCGAAAGAATCATACGCGCAGTTCCACCACCCACACCCGACACTCCAATCAGCAGACGGAACAGCTCGCGCTCTTCGCGTGTGGCAAAGCCATAGAGCACTTGTGCATCGTCGCGCACAATGAAGTGAACATAGACGCGAGCCTCGCTAAGATTTTCGAGCTGGGCATAGGTTTGCAGCGATATATTGACAAAGTATCCCACGCCGCCGCACTCAACAACAGCATAGTTGGGATTCAGTTCATCGAGTTTTCCGGACAGATATTCGTACATAGCAGTATCGTTTAGTAGGGCAAATTTACAAAAAATAGGTGGAACATATATGTAAAATTACTATTTTTGCTGCGTATTCGAAAAAAAATCGTACATTTGCAAAATCCGAAATTTAATAAAACACAATACACTATGAAAAAAATTATGATTTTTGCCGTTGCAGCGCTCGCGTTCGCAGGTTGCAAAAACAACGCTACAAAAACCGAAACCGCAGCCGCTGATTCGCTGGCACAAGTTGAAGCAGTTTACGACATCGCCTATGTGGATATGGATATACTGATCACCGGCTACGATATGTACAACGAGAAGAAAGCCGAGCTCGACAAGAAAGCTGCTGATGTAGAGCGCAGTCTGACCACTCGCGGCCGCAAGTTGGAGAAGGAGATTATGGACTTCCAAGAGAAAATCAACAATGGTCTGGTAACTCGTTCGCAAGCTGCCGAGATGGAGGCTAACCTCAACAAAAAAGGCCAAGCCTATGAGGAGGATCGTCAACGCATCGTTGGTGAGTTGCAAGAGGAGCAAACCGTAATGTTGAACAACGTGTCGTTCGCAATCTCGAACTTCATCAAAGGTTACAACGCCGAGGGTCGCTACAAAATGATTCTGGCTAACTCTGCTTCGGGTCCTATTTTGGACGCTGATCCCGCAATGGACATTACCCAAGTGATTCTGGCTGGTCTGAATGCTCAATACGCCGAGCAAAAAGCTGCCGAGGCAAAAGAGAAAAAATAATCAACCGATAAACAAACGACCAAAAGGGCGCGCTTGACCGAAAGCACGCCCTTTTATTTAACCTGAATAAAATATGGAAGATAAACGATTAACCGCCCTGGCTCGTCTGCTTCAAGTGATGGACGATTTGCGCGAGAAGTGCCCCTGGGACCGCGAACAAACTTTCTTGTCGCTGCGCAACAACACCATTGAGGAGTGTTTTGAGTTGGTGGACGCGCTCACCGAGGAGAATATGGCGCACATTCGCGAAGAGCTGGGCGACTTGTTGTTGCACGTTGTGTTCTACTCCAAACTCGGTACCGAGGCAAATGCGTTTGACTTTGCGGATGTTGCAAATGGCGTGTGTGACAAACTTATCTATCGTCACCCCCACGTCTATGGCGATGTTGACGCCGAGAACTCCGAAATTGTGAAGGCAAACTGGGAGGAACTCAAAAAACGCGAGAAGGACAAGAAGAAACGTCGCGGCGTGTTGGCTGGCGTGCCCAAGAGTATGCCCGCAATGGTTAAGGCCTACCGCGTTGGCGAGAAGGCTTCGGCCGCAGGTTTCGACTGGGAGAAAAAGGAGGATGTTTGGGCGAAGGTCAAAGAGGAGATTGCCGAGTTCGAGGTGGAGGTTAGCAAGGGCGACACCCGCAATATGGAGCGCGAAATGGGCGATTTGTTCTTTGCGCTGATTAACGCCTCGCGTCTGTACGGCATCGACCCCGAGGAGGCATTGGCACTGACCAACAACAAATTTATCAGCCGTTTCAACTATATGGAGAGTAAAATCGAGGAGCAGGGCCGCACACTCAAAGAGGCTACCCTCGAAGAGATGGACGCCTATTGGGATGAGGCAAAAGCCAACGAGCCCGCCGAGAACTAAATCTCAATAGCGATAAATCAAAAGCAGAAAACGGTCTAACAAGACTGCATAAACCAAAAGAGCCTATCTACAATGGATAGGCTCTTTTGGTTGGTGAAAGAAAAATGGGTAGAGCGTCAACCCTACCCATACCTTTATATAATTACTCTTCTTTGAGTTCCAGACGGATATTCAACTCCTCCAATTGGGCGGGGTCGAGGGTCGAGGGAGCCTCAATCATAGTGTCGCGTCCCGAGTTGTTTTTGGGGAATGCGATGTAGTCGCGAATCGACTCAACACCACCGAACAGCGAGCACATACGGTCGAAACCGAATGCCAGACCACCGTGAGGAGGCGCACCATACTTAAATGCATCCATCAGGAAGCCAAATTGCAGTTGTGCCTTCTCGGGAGTGAAGCCCAGGGTCTTGAACATTTGTTGTTGCAGTTTTGCGTCGTGGATACGAATCGAACCACCGCCGACCTCAACGCCGTTAACCACAAAGTCGTAGGCATTGGCGCGAATCTTTCCGGGGTCGGTTTCGAAGTATTGGATATCCTCGGGTTTGGGTGCGGTGAAGGGGTGGTGCATAGCGTAGAAACGCTCGGTCTCCTCGTCCCACTCAACAAGCGGGAAGTCCACAACCCACATAGGCGCAAACTTGGTGTTGTCGCGCAGACCCAGACGGCGACCCATCTCCAAACGCAACTCACACAGGATGGTTTGGCTCTTGCGTTTCTTGCCGCATACAACCAGCAGCAGGTCGCCGGGTTGTGCCTCGCAACGCTCTGCCCACGCTTTCAGGTCGTCGGCCGAGTAGAATTTGTCAACGCTTGATTTGATGCTACCATCAGCCTCAACCTTAACCCATACCAAGCCTTTGGCACCGATTTGGGGACGTTTAACCCACTCGGTCAGTTCGTCGATTTGTTTGCGCGAGTAGCCAGCGCAGCCGGTAGCGGCGATTGCACCAACATACTCCGAGTCATCGAACACGCCGAAACCACGGTCGCGAGTAAGTTCGGTAATCTCGTGAATCTCCATTCCGAAACGCATATCGGGTTTATCCGAACCGAAGCGGTCCATAGCTTCGGCCCAAGGCATACGCAGGAAGGGCTCGTTGAAGTCGATGTCCAAAACGGTCTTGAACATATATTTTGCCAAACGCTCGAATACGTCGATTACGTCGTCTTGCTCCACAAACGACATCTCGCAGTCGATTTGGGTAAACTCGGGTTGACGGTCGGCACGCAAGTCCTCATCGCGGAAACAACGCACGATTTGGAAATACTTGTCGTAACCAGCCACCATCAACAGCTGTTTGAAGGTTTGAGGGCTTTGGGGCAGTGCATAGAACTGGCCGGGGTTCATACGGCTGGGCACAACAAAGTCGCGTGCGCCCTCAGGTGTCGAACTGATAAGGTAAGGAGTCTCAATTTCGAGAAAACCCTCCTTGTCAAGGAATTGACGTACCGATTGAGCCATACGGTGACGCAGAATCATCGCGTTTTTCAGAGGACCACGACGCAGGTCGAGGTAGCGATATTTCATACGCAGGTCGTCGCCGCCGTCCGAGTTGTCCTCGATGGTGAAGGGTGGAGTATCGGCAGCATTGAGTATGTTCAAACCACTGACAGCGATTTCGATTTCGCCTGTGGGGATTTTTGCGTTCTTTGCCGAGCGCTCAATAACTTTACCTGTGGCTTGAATCACATATTCGCGACCCAACTCACCTGCAATTTGTTTGGTTTGCTCCGACGAGTTCTCGTCCACCACAAGTTGAGTGATGCCGTAGCGGTCGCGGATGTCGATGAAGGTCATCGCGCCCAGATTACGGACTTTTTGCACCCAGCCGGCGAGTGTTACCTCGCAGCCGAGATTGGAGAGTCGCAACTCTCCGCAGTTGTGCGTTCTGTACATATTTCTTGTTTTAGAATTTATTTCATTACTTTTGCAGATACAAAAGTACAAATTATTATGGAAAGAATAGACCGCAAAGACGATTTTTTTATGCGTATGGCAATAAACGAGGCGTCTGCTGCGTTGAAAAAAGGAGAAGTACCCATTGGAGCGGTGGTTGTTTGTGGTGACCGAGTGGTTGGTCGCGGCCACAACCTGACCGAATCTCTGGGTGACGCAACGGCCCACGCCGAGATGCAGGCCATCACTGCTGCTGCCTCTTCGCTTGGTGGCAAGTACCTTGATAAGTGTACGCTGTATGTGACCGTCGAGCCCTGCGTTATGTGTGCGGGAGCCTGCTATTGGAGCCAACTTGGCGAGGTCGTGTGGGGCGCCGATGACCCCAAACGCGGATTCTCGACCGTAGGCGGACGCATCCTCCATCCCAAAACAAAGGCCCGTGGAGGCGTTTTGGCCGAGGAATGTGGTGCTATTGTGAGCCGATTTTTTGAAAAGTTGCGCCAATAGTTGGCAATGTGAAAGAAAAACCCTACTTTTGTCGGTTGGAAAATAACTATTAATTAAGAATAAGATGAACAAAATCAAACTCTTTGCAACCCTTGCTGTTGCACTGTTCGCTTCGGCGACTCTCTCGGCTCAAGATGTAGCTTCGGTTACCGCCAAGTACAACGAAGCCGTTCAAAAAGTTCAAGCAAAAGACTACAACGCTGCTATTACCATCCTCGACGAGACCATCAATATGGGTCTTGACACCGAGGGCGCAGAGGAGACTGTTGATTTGGCACAAAAACTTCTGCCCGCTTGCTACTTCCAAAGCGGTCTGGCATTGGTTAAAGGTGGCAAACTTGACGAGTCGTTGGAGCGTTTTAACAAAGCAGCTCAAACTGGCGAGCTCTATGGCGACACCAAAAATATGCGTAACGCAAACACTATGATTGCTCGCGTGTACACTATGAAGGGTGCTGACGCTTTCAATAACAAAGACTATGCTACTGCAGCTTCGATTTTCGCTAACGGTTATGCCGCTAACCCCAACGACACCAAGCTGGCTCTGAACCTTGCAATGAGCTACTGCGAGATGGGCGACCTGACCAAAGGTGGCGAGGTTTACAAACAAATCATGGCTCTGACCCACAGCAAATACGACGCTGACAAAGCAAAAGCAAAAGAGAGTTTCACCAACTACCTGTTGATCGCTGCTTCGAACAACGCTGCTGAGTCGAAATTCGACGAGGCTCTGGTTTACACTGGCGAGATTATTGCTATGGATTCGTTGAGCGCAGTTGCTAACAAACTGATGGTTCAACTCTACAACTCGAAACAAGACTATGCAAAAGTAGGTGAGCTTGGTGGCGTAGCTGCTGCTCTGCAAGCAACTCCCGAGGAGCAAAGCGACCTCTACTATATGCAAGGTGCCGCTCTTAGCAACACCGACAAACTGACCGAGGCTATCGAGGCTTACAAGAAAGTTACCGCTGGTAACAACGTAGCAAACGCTGCTGAGCAAATCAAAGCTCTCCAAGCAGTTATCGCTTCGAAGAAATAAGCTGACGCCAAAGCGTCCATGATTCTCCCGCCGCCAACTCGCGGCCACGAGAACACAAAAAGCTAAACCAAAACCACCTTCCTGCTCATCGAGCAGGAAGGTGGTTTTTTTATTCTTTGTTAGCTAGCCTCTGTTGCTGTGTGATGTTCCGCCCTTGCACACATACTCACTCTCACTCTCACTCTCACTCTCACTCTCACTCTCACTCTCACTCTCACTCTCACTCTCACTCTCACTCTCACTTCTACCTCTTCTACCTCGGGTTGGATGGGGGAGAGTGTCGTTGTTTGCGGTTGTACAAAAAAAAGAGATGCTGCCCACGGGGGACAGCATCTCGGTTGTTATGTAAATGCGGCACAGACCGCAGTTTACTACAATTGGGGACCAGCAGCAACAAGGCTCTTACCCTCCTCGTTTCCGGTGAACTTAGCGAAGTTCTTAACGAAACGACCAGCGAGGTCTTGTGCTTTGGTGTTCCAATCCTCAGCGTTAGCGTAAGTGTCGCGGGGATCCAGGATAGCGGGATCTACGCCGGGCAGCGAGGTGGGAACTGTGAAGTCGAAGATAGGAATTTGTTTGGTATCTGCGTTGTCGATGCTACCGTCGAGGATAGCGTCGATGATACCACGAGTATCTTTAATCGAGATACGTTTGCCAGTACCGTTCCAACCAGTGTTAACCAGGTAAGCGGTAGCGCCACTTTGTTGCATACGTTTTACCAGCTCCTCGCCGTATTTGGTGGGGTGCAACGACAAGAACGCTGCGCCGAAGCAAGCCGAGAAGGTAGGAGTAGGCTCGGTGATACCACGTTCAGTACCTGCCAATTTAGCGGTGAAGCCCGACAGGAAGTAGTATTTGGTTTGCTCGGGAGTCAGAATCGAAACGGGAGGCAGTACACCGAATGCGTCTGCGCTCAGGAAGATAACTTTCTTAGCAGCGGGAGCTTTCGATACACCTTTCACGATGTTGTCGATGTGGTAGATGGGGTACGAAACCCGAGTGTTCTCGGTAACCGATTTGTCAGCGAAATCGATTTTGCCACCTTTACCAACGGTAACGTTCTCCAACAGAGCGTTGCGGCGGATAGCGTTCCAGATATCGGGCTCGTTCTCTTTGCTCAGGTTGATAACTTTTGCATAGCAACCACCCTCGAAGTTGAATACGCCGTCGTCGTCCCAGCCGTGCTCGTCGTCACCGATAAGTTGACGTTTGGGGTCGGTCGAAAGGGTAGTTTTACCAGTACCCGACAGACCGAAGAAGATAGCGGTCTCACCTTTCTCGTTGGTGTTAGCCGAGCAGTGCATCGAAGCGATACCTTTCAGAGGCAACAGGTAGTTCATGTACGAGAACATACCTTTTTTCATCTCACCACCATACCAGGTGTTGATGATAACTTGCATTTTCTCGGTAAGGTTGAATACAACAGCGGTCTCCGAGTTCAGGCCGAGTTTTTTGTAGTTTTTAACTTTAGCTTTCGAAGCGTTCAGAACTACGAAATCAGGCTCACCGTAGGTCTCCAACTCAGCATCGGTAGGACGGATGAACATGTTTTTAACGAAGTGAGCTTGCCAAGCAACCTCCATAATGAAACGGATTTTGAGGCGGCTGTTCTCGTTAGCACCGCAGAAAGTGTCAACAACATAAAGTTTTTTGCCCGACAACTCCTCGGTAGCGATTTTTTTCAGCTCTTTCCAAGCAGCTTTGGTAACGGGTTTGTTGTCGTTTTTGTACTCGTCGCTGGTCCACCAGATGGTGTCTTTGGTGGTCTCGTCCTTAACGAAGAATTTGTCTTTGGGCGAACGGCCAGTGTAAACGCCGGTCATTACGTTAACGGCATCCATCTCGGTAAGAGTACCTTTCTCAAAACCGCGCAGACCTTTTGCAGTCTCCTCGCGGTACAACTCATCGTACGAGGGGTTGTAGATTACCTCTTTCACGCCGGTGATACCGTACTGTCTCAGATTAATTTTAGCCATAATTTTAAATAATGTATTTAAAAGTTAAACATCTCTCGTTGTTTGCTTCTTTGGGGTAGGGTGTCGAGTGGTTTCGGATTACTCTACACAATTACCCATTTTATCGGATGCAAATATATAAAACATTTTTTATATTGTTAGCAGATTAACACAATTATTTTTACTTTTTTCTGACTTTATTGCAGAAAAAACTCCGAGTGCAGATTTTTGCTACAAAAATTTGGAATTTCAAAGCAAATGTTATACCTTTGAAAAATACTAACCGAACGTACAACCCAAACTTTTGATGCCAGGCATCTATATACATATACCTTTTTGTAAAACTATATGTGGGTACTGCGACTTTTTTCGCAGTGCAAATCTCACGCATCGCGGCCGTTATATGGAGGCTTTGCATCGTGAGTTGGATGCTACACGCGACTACTTGCCCGAACGCACAATCCGAACTATCTATTTTGGTGGCGGCACGCCGAGTACCATCGAGCCTGCCGAATTCTCTTCGCTGATTGAGCATATCGGACAATTATATAATATATGTGAGGTGGAGGAGGTAACTCTCGAAGCCAACCCCGACGACTTGACGGACGACTATCTGGCGCAGCTTGCAGATTCGCCTGTCAATCGCTTGAGTCTTGGTTTGCAATCGCTTCACGACGACGAGTTGGAGTTTATGAATCGCCGCCACACTGCCGCGCAAGCTGAAAATGCGGTGCGTGCCGCGCAGAAGATGGGCTTTGATAATATTTCGATAGACCTGATTTATGGACTTCCGAACTCCTCGACCGAGAGGTGGCGTCAGACGCTGCAACGTGCTGTGGCACTGAATGTTCAGCACATTTCAGCCTATCACCTCGAAATTGAGCCGCGCACACGCTTCGGTATGCTGCGCGACAAAGGGTTGCTCTCTCCTGTGAGTGAGGAGGTTAGCTACGAGCAGTTTGACCTTTTGCGTGACACGCTTGCTCAAAGTGGATTTGAGCACTACGAGATTTCGAATTTTGCGTTGCCCGGCCGACGTTCGCGCCATAATAGCTCCTATTGGAATGACACTCCCTACTTGGGACTTGGTGCGGGGGCACACTCGTTCGACGGCCGCTCGCGCCGCTGGGGAGTCGATAATTTGAGTGGGTATATTGCTCACAGCGACTCGCCCGAAATCTACACCGTGGAACAACTCTCTGACGACGAACGGTATAACGAATATGTTATGACCCGTTTGCGAACTTGTGAGGGAGTCGATTCCGCAGAGCTGCAACAGAAGTTTGGGGCACACAAATTGCACTTTTTCGAGCAACGTTGCCACCCGCTTTTGGAGCAAAAAAGGCTCGAAAACGTCGCAGGACGCATATCAATCACCGCAAATAACCTTCTGATTTCAGATTCAATCATTTGTGAGTTGTTTGCCTGACGACTTTTGGGACAAAAAAATTAACGAAAATAATTATTAAAAAATTTTATAAATCAATAAAAGATAATTATCTTTGCAGCGAATTTTGCCTTGCCTGTTTTAATAAAACAGCGGCAGACATCATTCTAACAGTGATTTTTATCAAAAGACAAATAGTTTTAAGAGAAAATGGAAAACAAAAAAATTCCTGCCGACTACCTATTTGAGGTCAGTTGGGAGGTGTGCAATAAAGTCGGCGGTATCCATACCGTAGTTGCGACCAAAGCACAAACCGTACACAACCAGATGGGTGATAACTACATCCTCATCGGCCCAGACACCCAACGAGAAGGAACCAACCCCGAATTCAACGAAGATCCCGAGCTGCTCAAAAATTGGAAGCAGATTGTTTATAACGAGGGTATCCGAATCCGCGTAGGACGATGGAATATCAAAGGCAATCCCATTGCCATCCTCGTAGATTTCAGTTCGCTCTTCTCGCAAAAGGACAAAATCCTGCAATTTATGTGGGAGACCTATCGCGTAGACTCGATTAGTGGACAATGGGACTACATCGAGCCCGTACTCTTTGGTTACGCAGCCGGTAAAGTTATCGAGAGCTATATCGACAACTTCTGCACCATCACTGACAGCTGTGTTGCTCACTTCCACGAGTGGATGACTTCGAGCGGTGGTCTGTACCTCCGCAAGTTTATGCCCTACGTTGCTACTGTGTTCACCACCCACGCAACCGTTATGGGTCGTTGCATCGCAGGTAACGGTATGAGCCTTTACAGCGGTCTTGGTGTTCTCAACTCAGATGATTTGGCTCGCCGCTTCAATGTGGTCGCTAAACACTCGTTGGAGAAACTCGCTGCTACCTACCACGACGCATTCCTGACCGTGAGTGACATCACCGCCAACGAGAGCAAATATCTGCTCGGCAAGGAGGTTGATGCTGTTACTCCCAATGGTTTCGAGAATGACTTTGTATGGCAAGGCAAAGAGTTCGACACCAAACGTGCTGAGGCTCGCAAAGCTATGATTGAGGTGGCTGAGGCTTGCTTGGGTCACAAATTCACCAAAGAGCCCTTCATTGTAGGTACCAGCGGTCGCTACGAGTTTAAGAACAAGGGTCTTGATGTGTTTGTTGATTCGCTCAAGAAACTCGCCGAGGATCCCTCGCTCGATCGTGAGATTCTGGCTTACATCACTGTTCCCGCAGGTAACTTCGGTCCCCGCAAAGACCTGCAAGCTTACTTGGCAGACCCTGCAAACGTAATCGATGCCACCCAATTCAAATATTCGACCCACTACCTGGAGAATATCAACTGGGATCCCATCGCCAACCAAATGAACGGCAGCATCCTGATGCGCGAGGATTCGAAGGTTAAAGTTATCTTCGTTCCTTCGTACCTGCAAGGCGCTGACGGCATCTTCAACAAACACTACTACGAGTTGTTGGTTGGTATGGATGCAACCGTGTTTGCTTCGTACTACGAGCCTTGGGGTTACACTCCCCTGGAGAGTATCGCATTCGGCGTACCCACCATCACCACCACTCTGGCTGGTTTCGGTGCTTGGGCCGAGGGCGAGAAAGATCACAAGGGTGTTGTTGTCGTAGAACGCGACGATAACAACGACGAGCAAGTGGTAGCCAACATCGCAAGCAATATTTTGAGCCTTGCACTTGCAAGCAACAAAGAAATGACCTCGATTCGCAAGGCTGCATCGAAACTTTCGGAGCAAGCTGCGTGGTCGAACTTTATCAATTACTATATCGACGGATACAAAATCGCAATGGATAACGCATCAGCACGCGCTACATACTCGTCGCTTGACGGTGGCGCACATACCGAGCAAATCAACTTTGTTCGCCAACAACTCTCGACTAACACTCCCAACTGGACTCGTATGATGGTGGAGAAAAACCTCCCCGAGCGTCTTCGTCCCCTGGAGCTGCTGTCGAAAAACCTCTGGTGGAGCTGGACTCTGAACGGCCACGAACTCTTCAAATGTATCGATCCCGATTTGTGGACTAAATGCTACCACAACCCCATCGAGTTCCTCGATCGTTTGAGTTACGACCGCCTCAAAGAGTTGGAGCAAGACCAAGAGTACCTGGCAAAGATGGACGCAGTTTGGAATGACTTCCAAGCTTATATGGCCGAGAAGAAAGACGCCAAAGCCCCCAAAATCGCATACTTCAGCATGGAGTACGGTCTGCACTCGTCGCTGAAAATCTACTCGGGTGGTCTGGGTATCTTGGCTGGTGACTACATCAAAGAGGCTAGTGACAAGAATGTTCAAATGGTTGCCGTAGGTCTGCTGTACCGCTACGGTTACTTCACTCAAAAACTCTCGAACTTCGGTGAGCAAGAGGCTACCTACGAGGCACAAAACTTCTTCAAACTTCCCATCTCGCCCGTTCGTAACGAGGACGGTTCGTGGGTAAGCATTCAAGTTGCAATGCCCGGCCGTATGGTTACCGCACGTCTGTGGAAATGCGAGGTAGGTCGCACCGACCTCTACCTGCTCGATACCGACCACGACCTCAACTCGCCCGAGGACCGTACTATCACTCACCACTTGTATGGTGGCGACTGGGAGAACCGTCTGAAACAAGAGTTGTTGCTGGGTATCGGTGGTATCCGCGCTCTCCGTGCCGTGGGTATCAAACAAGAGGTTTACCACTGCAACGAGGGTCACGCTGCCTTCATCGGCGTTGAGCGTATCCGCGAGTTGATCGCTACCAAACACTTGTCGTTCAGCGAGGCATTGGAGGTTATCCGTTCGTCGTCGTTGTTCACTACCCACACTCCTGTTCCCGCAGGTCACGATGCATTCCCCGAGGGTATGATTCGTCAATATATGTCGCACTTCCCCGATCGTCTGGGTATCACTTGGGAGCAATTCATCAACTTGGGTAAAACCAACCCCAACGATCCTAACGAGAAGTTCTCGATGAGTGTACTGGCTTGTAACCTGTCGCAAGAGGTTAACGGTGTGAGTTGGTTGCACGGCGAGGTGAGCAAACAACTGCTCGGCAATATGTGGCCCGGCTACTTTACCGATGAGTTGCACATTGGCTATGTAACCAATGGTGTTCACTTCCCCACTTGGACTGCTACCCGCCTCAAAAAGTTGTATATGAAATACTTCCCCGAGGGCTTCTGCGGTCACCAATACCAAATCCCCGCTTGGCAAAAGGTTAACAACATTCCCGACGAGGAGCTGTGGAGCGAGCGTATCGCCCTCAAACAACGTCTGTTGAAGACCATCAACCGTCGTCTGGCTGACCCCACCCAAGTTCGTTTCGACAACCCTGCACAAGCAGTTAAGATTCGTGAGACTATGAAGGCTGAGACCCTGACTATCGGTTTCGCTCGTCGTTTCGCAACTTACAAACGTGCTTACCTGTTGTTCACCAACTTGGAGCGTCTGTCGGCTATCGTTAATAACAAAGAGCGCCCCGTACAATTCCTGTTCGCTGGTAAGGCTCACCCCAACGATAAACCCGGTCAAGACCTGATCAAACGTATCGTAGAGGTATCGAATATGCCCGAGTTCGTAGGTAAGATCCTCTTCCTGCAAAACTACGATATGGAGTTGGCACGTCGTATGGTTCAAGGTGTTGACGTATGGTTGAACAACCCCACCCGTCCTCTGGAGGCTTCGGGTACCAGCGGCGAGAAGTGTGTAATGAACGGCGTAATGCAGTTCTCGGTTCTCGACGGATGGTGGGTTGAAGGCTACAAAGAGGGTGCAGGTTGGATGCTGCCTATGGAGCGTACCTACCAAGACCAAAAATTCCAAGATGAGTTGGATGCAGAGTTGATCTACAACACCATCGAGGAGCAAATCGTACCTCTTTATTATAATAGCCGCAACGCTAACAACGTTCCTACTGAGTGGGTTCGCAGCATTAAGAGCTGTGTTGCCGACATCGCGTCGAACTTCACCACCAACCGTATGTTGACCGACTACGAGGAGCGCTTCTACCACAAACTCGCAGCTCGCAAAACCGAGATGAAGGCTTCGAACTTCGCTATGGCTCGTGAAATGGCAGCTTGGAAACGTCGCGTAAGCAGCGTTTGGGATAGCATCAAGGTTGTTGACGTTCAAAAGGTTGACATCGACAAAGAGGCTATCATGGTAGGTGGCAAATACCACATCGAGGTAACCATCGACATTGCAAACCTCCGTCCCGAGGATATCGGTGCAGAGTTTGTAATCGCAAGCCAAATCAATAACGGTCAAAACGTTAAAGTCGTTTCGAAACAAGAGCTCTCGTTCGTGAAAGCAGAGGGCACTTTGGCAACCTACGCTACCGAAATCGTACCCGAGCACACCGGCTCGTATGACTCGGCAATCCGTGTGTTCCCCAAGAACGACAAACTGCCTCACCGTATGGACTTCGCCCTTGTTAAGTGGGCGTAACCCTATATTACAATTAGCACGATTTGCGGGATTTTACAATTCCGCAAATCGTGTTGATATGTAACAAAAACAGTCCGATATTTGGAATTTCGAAAAACTTTGTGTAAATTTCGAAATCAAAACACGAAACAAACAAAAGAAAAGCAAATAAAAACACAACTATGTCTGTCTTGAAATTCGACAAAACGAGTCTGGGCAACTTGGAGTACTCGCTCAAACGTGAGATGCTCGCTACGGACCGTACAGGTGGTTATATGAGCACTACCATTGTGTGCTGCAACACGCGCAAATATCACGGACTGATGGTTTGTCCCATCGACAACAGCGATAAGAGCTATGTTATGCTTTCGTCGCTTGATGAAACCATTATCCAACACGACCAAGCTTTTAACCTTGCACTGCACAAATTCCCCGGCAACCACTACGAGCCGAAAGGACACAAGTACATCGTGGACTTCCAGTACACACCTACTCCCACCATCACCTATCGTGTCGGTGGCGTTGTGCTGAAAAAAGAGCTCCTGTGGGTACACTCGCGTGCTCAACTGCTGGTTCGTTACACCTTGGTTGATTGCCACTCGGAGACTACCTTGCGTCTGCGTCCCTTCCTCGCTTTCCGCGACAAACACTCGCTCAGCAAAGCGAATATGGAGGCTGACGGACACTCGTACGAGATTCTCAACGGTGTTAAATGCCGTCTGTACGAATCGTTCCCCTGGCTCAATATGCAAACCGACAAGGCAGGCGTTGAGTTTATTGCTGCTCCCGACTGGTGGGAGAACTTCGAATACGAGGAGGAGCAAGCTCGCGGTTATGACTACCACGAGGACTTGTTGACCCCCGGTTACTTCGAGACCAAAATGACAAAAGGCGAGAGCATCACTTTCTCGTGCTCGTTCGAGGCTATGGAGTCGGGCAAAGCCATTGACGAAACCTTCGAGGCCGAGATTGCACGCCGTACCAAGAAAATCGACTTTATGTCGATTCTTCAACACTCGGCTCGCCAGTTGATTACCCGCCGCGATGGCAAAACCGAGGTTGTAGCTGGTTATCCTTGGTTTGGTCGCTGGGGTCGCGATACCTTCATCGCACTTCCCGGTCTGACTCTTTCGCGCGGCGATGTTCAAAGCTGCTTGGATGTGTTGGATACCATCACAAGCGAGATGCAAGACGGCCTGTTCCCCAATATGGGCTCGGCATACAACTCGGTTGACGCACCTCTGTGGTTCTTCCACGTGCTACAACAACTCGAGAACCACAAGGTTAAAGCCGCCGAGATTTGGGAGCGCTACGGCCAAAAGATGAAAGATATTCTTAATGCTTATAAACGCGGCGTGGGTGACCTTATCCGTGTTCACGACAATGGTCTGGTTTGGGCTCAACACCCCCAATTTGCTATGACTTGGATGGACGCAGTGGTAAATGGCAAACCCGTAACCGGTCGCGAGGGCTACCAAGTTGAGATCAACGCTATGTGGTACAACGCTGTGTGCTACACTTTGGAGTTGGCTAAAAAGGCAAAAGACAAAGAGTTCTGCGCAGAGTGGAAGGATATGCCCGCTAAAACCAAAGAGTCGTTCCTCAAATTGTTCTGGATTAAGGGCGAGAAAGCAAGCTACCTTGCTGACTACGTAAACCTGGCCGAGCAAAGCCAATTTATCCGCCCCAACCAAATCATCGCTTGTGCGTTGGAGTACAAGATGCTTGATACCGACCAACAAATGGAGGTTATCAACGTGGTTAAACAACACTTGCTGACTCCCAAAGGTCTGCGTACGTTGTCGCCCCGTAACCCCTTGTACTGCGGTCGCTATATGGGCAGCCAACCCGAGCGTGATTCGGCTTACCACCAAGGTACCGTATGGGTATGGCCTTTGGAGTTCTACGTTAAGGCTTGCTTCGATATGTTCGGCAAGACTTACCTGCCCAAAGCACAAGATATCTTGGCCAACTTCGAGGAGGACCTTACCACCTACGGTATCGGTTCGATTCCCGAGATTTACGATGGTGACCCCCCTCACACTCCCCGTGGAGCTATTTCGCAAGCTTGGAGCGTGAGCGCGGTATTGAGAATTGCAGAGATGATTAGTTGTTATAAAAGAAAAAGAGCGTAGCCTATGAGAGTATTAATGTTCGGATGGGAGTTTCCTCCCCATATTGCCGGAGGTCTCGGCACAGCTTGCTACGGACTGACACGAGGACTCGCGCGTAATGATGTGAAAGTTACCTTTGTCGTTCCCCGTGCATACGGCGATGAGGACCAACGTTTCACCAATATTGTGAACGCGAGTGACGTAGAGACCGATTTTTGTCGCAGGGATGAGTACACCAAAGAGGTGTGGGAGAACCTGTCGTACATCACCATCGACTCAAATATGGTGCCTTATGCTACTCCCGAGGAGTACTTCGAGCGCCGTGAAGAGTGGCTCAAACAGCGTGAAACCGGTGTAATCCAAGACAGTTGGCAACAACGCTACACTTTCTCCGGAAAGTATGGTGCCAACCTGATGGAGGAGGTTCAACGCTATGCAATGGTTGCTGCCGAGGTTGCAAAGGCTGAGGCTGGTAACTTTGACGTAATCCACGCACACGACTGGCTGACCTACTACGCAGGTATCGCAGCCAAGAATGTGTCGGGTAAACCGCTGGTTGTTCACATCCACGCAACGGACTTCGACCGTTCGGGTGCTATCAACCCTGACTCGCCCGTTTACCAAATCGAGAAGGCCGGTATGTCGGCTGCCGACAAGGTAATCGCCGTAAGTAACCTGACTCGTAACATCTGTATCGAGAAATATGGTATCGATGCCGACAAGATTGTGACTGTCCACAATGCTGTGCGTTTTGCGTCGAACGTTCCCGAGCAAGTGGAGCGCGGTGTGAAACAAAAAATCGTTACCTTCTTGGGTCGTATCACCTTCCAAAAGGGTCCCGACTACTTTGTTGAGGCTGCTGCCAAGGTGCTCAAACGTCTGCCCGATGTTCACTTCGTTATGGCAGGTAACGGTGATATGTTCAACCACGTTATTCGCCGCGTTGCGAAACTTGGTATCGCCGACCGTTTCCACTTCACTGGCTTCTTGAAGGGTGACGACGTACAAAAGATGTTTGCTATGAGCGATGTGTACGTTATGCCTTCGGTTTCGGAGCCTTTCGGTATCTCGCCCTTGGAAGCTATGCGTGAGGGTGTGCCCGTAATTATCTCTAAACAGAGTGGTGTAGCCGAGGTTTTGGACTACGCTGTGAAGGTTGACTACTGGGATGTTGACGCTATGGCCGACGCAATCTATGCGCTGGTTCAATACCCCGCAATGGCCGATATGTTCGGTCACAAAGGCTACGACGAGGTTACCCGTCTGAAATGGAACAACGCCGCAGCTAAAATCAAAGCTGTATATGAGTCAGTATTGTAAACGAAATTAAAAACAAAACAAAGAATAGTATGAAAACCGTATGTTTAAATTTCAGGGTTAGTCTGCCTATGACTATGAAACGCTATCGTTTCTTCAGCATGGGTCTTGACCACAACTACCTGGACGACACTGCCAACAGATACGCAACCCAACGCGCTGCTCGTATGTGCTATCTGCCTATGAACGCGCTCATCGGCTCGCTCATCGGAGAGTATGGCGACAAATTCAAAGTTTCGTTTACTATCGACGGACTCACCATCGAGCAACTTAAAGCACACGCTCCCGAGGTTTTGGCTTCGATGAAGGAGCTGGCAAAGACTGGTTGCGTTGATTTCTTGGGTACTACCTATGCCAACTCGCTTGCATCGCTGGCCGACAAAGCCGAGTTCGAGAAACAAGTTAAGGCTCACAAGAAAGCTATCGAGAAAGAGTTTGGTGTATCGCCCAAAGTGTTCTGCAATAGCGAGCTGATCTACTCGGACGGCATCGGCGAGATGACTGGTGAGATGGGCTACGACGTAATCCTGACTGAGGGTGCACGCCACATCCTGGGTTGGAAATCGCCCAACTATGTATATGCAGGTGCAGTTAACCAACGCCAAAAGGTTATGTTGCGTAACTACAAACTGTCGGATGATTTGAGCTTCAAATTCTCGTGCAAAGAGTGGTGTGAGTGGCCTTTGACCGCTGACAAATATGCTGAGTGGATTGAGGGTAGCACCGGCGAGACCGTTAATATCAGCGTAGATTATAGCACTTTCGGTATGTCGAACGAGGCTCCTACCGGTATTTTCGACTTCGTTAAAGCTCTGCCCGAGGCTATTTTCAACCGCGGTATGGAGTTCGATACTTTGGCTGGTTCGGCAAGCAAACACCAAGCTATCGGTGTTCTTTCGTGTCCTTACCCCATCAGCTGGACCGACGAGGAGCGCGATGTTACCGCTTGGTTGGGTAACGAGCTGCAAAACGAGGCATTCAGCAAACTGTATGGTCTGAAAGCTAAAGTTGCAAAGGTTAACAACCCCGACTTCAACTATGTTTGGAACTTTATGCAACAAACCAGCAACTTCTACTATATGGCAAGTCGCTGGTTGGGTTCGAGCCAAGGTTGCACTCCCTTCGATTCGTCGTACGATGCGTTCATCAACTATATGAACATCCTGAGCGACTTCGATTTGGAGTTGGATGCTCAACTTGCAGCAAAGAAACCCGCAAGCCGCGCGAAAAAAGCTGCTGCCGAGAAGGTAGAGAAATAATCGCCGCCTAAGGGATTTAATAAAGAGAACTCCGCCACGTCATTCTGATGTGGCGGAGTTTTTTTTAGTGTATAGAGAGGAGGATAACTCTTTTTTCGGCGATAGAGTAGTGATGTAGAGTTTTTGTATTACCTTTGCGGCCCTTTGACCAACAAAAATAAAGAAATTATGAGAGAAATAGACCCTAAACAGACCACGCGCGCTTATGCTTTTGAGATGTGGATGCAGGCTCCCAATCCTATGGTTACCTTTTTCAAAACACTCGATGTTACGCGTCTTGCTCGTATTAGCCGTCGCACAGGACTGAAATTCAATATGCTGATGTGCTATTGCATTGGCAAGGCAGCTTGCTCTGTGAAGGAGTTTTACATACTTCCCGTGGGTGACAAGTTGATGCATTTCGATGCTATTGCTGTGAATACAATAGTTGCCAACGGTGCGGGCGAAGTTAGTTCGTGCGATGTACCCTTCAACTCTGATTTGTCCATATTCAATCAGGATTACCTGCGCCTGACTCGTCAGGTTGCTGATAGTTGTACCGATCACGACCTTTCTTCCGAGTGTATGGTTATTGGTACTTCGGCTCTTGCGCAGTACGAGATTGACGGCGCTGTGGGTATGTATAGCGGCATTTTTAACAACCCTTTTATGATTTGGGGTAAGTATAAACGTGGCTTGCTGCGAACAAAGTTGACTGTTTCGTTCCAATTCCACCACACACAGATGGATGGTGCGCACGCCGCCCGATTCCTCGATTGCCTGCAAAAGGCGATTGATGACTTGAAGGCGTAGGGGAGAGCTGTTATATTATATAGTAGGTGTAAATCCAACTCCGCACGACGACCCGTTCTTACACTCGGTTGAGTCAGGATTTTTTTAACTCTCATTATCAGCGTTATAGCAGTTAGAGGCGCTTTTGAGGCGATTTTTCTTCGAGAATTATTTGGAAAAGTCGGCAAAATGTTGTTATCTTTGCATCCGCAAAAGAGGTCAGGGATCGTGCCTGACATGTTTTGCAGGAGTTCTTGGACAGTGGTTAACGAGGTTTTCTCGGGATTGCGAGCGGGCGCGTGAGTGGCCCAAAAGTTGTTCCGGAAGCGACTTTTGAAAATCTTTTAAAAAAGTTTCTAAAAGATTTGGAAGTTACGAA
>JAZLBP010000006.1:0-9438 GCA_045613745.1 Rikenellaceae bacterium
AGGTTGCATACGCGTTACGCACCCGTGCGCCGGTCTCATATTAACTAAGCAAGCTTAATTAATAATCCCCCTCGACTTGCATGTGTTAGGCCTGCCGCTAGCGTTCATCCTGAGCCAGGATCAAACTCTCCATTATAAAAAGTTATTTCTAATAAATCATTAGAGCCTGACTACTTAATCCTTATTGAAAAGGAATTGATAAATACTACATTTTTCTCTCAATATACCAGTAAGTCAAAGAACCTCGTTCTGTGTTTCGCGTCCGTTTTTTTGGGAGCGAAACGGATTGCAAAGGTAAGAAGTATTTTTGAAACCTCCAAATCTTTTTGCACTTTTTTTTCAAGAACTTCTTCTGCAATCTTTCGAGCAATTCGTCGCAGACTTGCGATCCATCATCTCTTTCAGATTGCGGGTGCAAAGGTAAGGAGAATTTTCGTAACTTCCAAACTTTTTAGCAACTTTTTTTTTAAGAACTTCAACAATCTCGTTTGAACCATCGCTTCGCATCACATCGGACATATGCCCTTTCTGCTGCGCTCCGTGCTTCTTTCGGATTGCGGGTGCAAAGGTAGGCAAAAAATCGATACCTGCAAACGTTTCAGCAACTTTTTTGCCCTTTTATGCCATTTTTTCGCAAATCAAACCCACTCTCTATATATAATATATAATAGGTATATACAGTTTGGTCGGATTATTGCCTCAAAGAGTGGTTGCTACCATTTTTTTTCGTATCTTTGGCATAACATCAAACTACGTCGATTATGAAACAACTCCGACTGGGACTTCTTCCCAAAGTAATTATCGCCATTGCACTCGGCATTGGCTGTGGAATGTTCTTCGGCGAGGTAATGACTCGAATATTCATCACCTTCAACTCTATCTTTGGCAATCTGCTGAGTTTTGCAATTCCGCTAATCATCGTGGGACTGGTTGCGCCTGCTATCGCAGACATCGGCAAGGGCGCAGGACGACTGCTTGGTATCACAGCGGCGTTGGCATACGGATTCACGATATTCAGCGGCTTCTTCACCTATGGCGTGGGCGAAATGATCTTCCCGAAGTTGCTTGCCGGCGAGAGTCTGCGAGGTGTGGATGATTCGACCATAACCTTTGAGCCATACTTCACAATCGAGATGCCACCCGTAATGAGTGTAATGACTGCACTCGTGCTGGCATTTGTGGCAGGACTCGGAATGTCGGTAATCAAGGGACGCACGCTGAAAAGCGCAGCCGACGACTTCCGCGAGATTATGATGCTGCTCATTCAGAAGGTTATTATACCGCTGTTGCCGCTCTACATCTTCGGAATCTTCCTGAACATTACTGCGTCGGGACAGGTGATGAGTGTGTTGGGTGTATTCCTAAAACTCATTGCGGTGATTTTTGCGCTGACTGTGGTGTTGCTCCTTGTGCAATTCACCATTGCGGGCATTGTGGGCGGCAAGAATCCTCTGAAAATGTTGCGCACGATGTTTACGGCCTATATGACCGCGCTCGGAACGCAATCGAGTGCAGCGACAATTCCCGTAACTCTCGAACAGACAATCAAATGCGGCGTTCGCAGCGAGATCGCAGGTTTTGTGATTCCGCTGTGTGCAACTATCCACCTGTCGGGCAGCACAATGAAAATTGTGGCCTGCGCGCTAGCTATCATAATGTTGGAAGGACTACCCGTCACTCCCGACCAATTTGCGGGATTCATCTTTATGCTGGGTGTAACTATGGTGGCCGCACCCGGAGTTCCCGGAGGTGCAATTATGGCGGCAGTGGGAGTACTGCAAACTATGCTCGGATTTGACCAAACGGCTGTCGGACTGATGATAGCACTCTACATCACAATGGACAGCTTCGGAACAGCAACAAACGTAACAGGCGACGGTGCAATAGCCGTCATAATCAATAAAATAGCAAAACGATGAACTACATTGAACTCAACGTCCGCTGCTCGGACGAAATGGCCGAAATCCTGACGGCAGAACTGGCGGAATTCCCCTTTGACAGTTTCGCCACCGAGCCTGACACACTCAAAGCATACATACCTCACGAACGACTCGCCGACTGCCACGACCGCGTGGAGGCTATGTTGGCGGGATACGGAATCAGCGAGCACCGATACATCGCAATCGAAACCCAAAACTGGAACGCACTGTGGGAGAGTAATTTCCCGCCCGTAGAGGTTGACGGCGAGGTTGCCATTCGCGCGCCGTTCCACGCCCCCTACCCCGACTATCGTTTCGACATTGTGATTACACCCAAAATGTCGTTCGGAACGGGTCACCACGCAACAACATTCCTGATGAGTCGCGCTACGGCGGCAAGGGATTTTGTGGGCAAGCGAGTGCTGGATATGGGTAGTGGCACGGGTGTGCTGGCTATCATTGCGGCCAAGTGCGGAGCCGAGAGTGTTGATGCAGTGGATATTGATGATTGGGCTTACGAGAACTGCATCGAAAACTGCAACGAAAATGGTGTAGGCGAGCAGGTTACAGCCATACTTGGTGATGTGCGCGCAATTCACGGCAAGCGCTACGACACCATACTTGCCAACATCAACCGTAACATCCTGCTGGGCGATATGCCTGCCTATGTAGAGAGCCTTAATGAGGGTGGCGAACTGATTATGAGCGGTATTCTCGAAGGCGACATCGAGACTATTCGTGCACGCGCCGAGGGACTCGGACTCACCTTTGTGGGCACAGACCTGAAAGACGGCTGGGCTGCCGTTGTAACAAAAAAGGCGTAAGCGACACAAAAACCGCGAATATTTGTTATATTTGCAGTAAGAAACACATCGTATGACACAAGACAACAAAACCACCATACTCAATCTGGCTAAACAGACCCTGAACACCGAGGCTGATGCGCTCAAAAACACCGCATCGAAACTCGACAACAACTTCACCGAGGCGGTAAATGCCATCCTCAATTGCTCGGGCAAACTCATCGTGACGGGAATGGGTAAGTCGGGACTGGTGGGTCGAAAAATATCGGCGACACTTGCAAGCACAGGTACACCGAGCTACTATATGCACCCTGGCGAGGCCTTTCACGGCGACTTGGGTACAATCTCGAAGGGCGACGTAATTCTGGCAATCTCCTATTCGGGCGAAACCGAAGAGGTGCTGCGAATCGTGCCTTTCATCACACAGAACGGCAATACGCTGATTTCGATGACGGGCAACCCCGCTTCGTCGTTGGCACGCCACAGCCACATCCACTTGGACATCGCAGTGGAGAGCGAGGCTTGTATCCTGCAACTCGCGCCCACAACCTCGACCACCGTACAGATGGCGATGGGCGACGCGTTGGCTGTGACACTGATGAAGATGCGTAACTTCCAAGCCGTTGACTTTGCGAAGTTCCACCCCGGTGGCTCACTCGGACGCCGTCTGTTGCTCAACGTGGGCAACCTGATGCGCAGCGAGGATTTGCCCATTGTTTCGCCTTCGTGCAACACTTCGGATATGATTCTGACTATGAGCCGCGGACGCCTCGGAATGGTTATCATCCGCGACGAGCAGGAAAACCTTGTAGGAATCGTTACCGATGGCGATATGCGTCGCGCAATGGAGGAGCACAAAGAGGACTTCTTCAAAATCACCGCACAGGACATCGCGACACGAAATCCCAAGACCATTTCGCCCAAAGCCAAACTCATCGACGCCGAGAAGATGATGACCGACAACAAAATCACTTCGCTGTTGGTGGCTGACGAGGATGGTGTTCTGCAAGGCGTGATTCAAATCTACGATCTCAAAATCTAACACACTCAGTCGAGAATGCGTTACGAAAAGTGCGAAATCGAGGGTGTGGTGTTGATACACCCCAAGGTGTGGAGTGACGAGCGCGGATACTTCTTCGAGAGTTTCCGTGCCGAGGAGTTCTGTGAGCAGGTGGGCGCACGCCCGTTTGTTCAGGAGAACCAATCACTCTCCCACAAGGGCGTGGTGCGCGGACTCCATTTCCAAAAGGGCGAGGCTGCGCAGGCGAAACTTGTGAGGGTTGCTCTGGGTGCTGTGCGCGACGTAATTGTCGATTTGCGCAAGGACTCCCCCACCTTCGGACGCTGGGCGGCCTTTGAGCTGAACGACGCCAACCACTCGCAACTCTACATTCCGCGAGGTGTGGCACACGGTTTCGCCGTGCTGAGCGACATCGCAATCCTACAATACAAATGCGACAGGGTGTATGCCCCCGAAGCCGAGGCGGGCTTGCTGTGGTGCGACCCCACGCTGGGTATTGATTGGGGCGTGACCGCAGGCGAAGCTGTCGTTTCAGCCAAAGACCAAGCGTGGCCTACCTTCGACAAGTGCTACAAATTTTAATCCCGCATATATATATTTAAGGTATGCGCCCAATGATTGATGTACATACCCACGCGCGGAAAGGCAGGGTCATTGAGTTATGTTCGGTGCAGACACCCGATGCGACCGAAGGTTTCTGCTCGCTGGGAATTCATCCGTGGAGAGCAGACCTTTTGACCGATGAGGCGCTGACCGCCGAATTGGATATGGTTGCGCGTGCCGACATTGCAGCCGTTGGGGAGTGCGGATTGGACGCTGCAAAGGGACGCACCGAAGGGTGGCCAATGCAACTACGCGCCTTCTGCGAGCAGGTTGCCATAGCCGAGAGGCGCAAACTTCCCATAATTATTCACTCGGTACGCGCGTTCGAGGAGTGCGCCAAGATTTTGAAAAGTGCAGAACTCACGAGCGTTGTTTTTCACTCGTGGATTGGCTCGGCCGAGCAAGCCGCAAGAGCTGTCAATGAGGGTTGGAAGCTGTCGATAGGCCCACGAAGTTTGACATCGAGTCGCACGGCCGAGGTGATTCGAACTCTCCCTGCGGAGTGTCTGCTGACCGAAACCGACGACAACAACACACCCATAGAACTTATATACGAACAACTAGCGGCGTTGCGCGGCGAGTCCGTAGCAACACTGCGCGAAATAATCTACAACAACTTCACACGAATATGGCAGGGTGGATGGAGAGAACCGAGTTGCTGCTCGGAAGCGAAAAATTAGATAAGATACGAAACGCCCACGTTCTGGTTGTGGGACTTGGTGGTGTGGGAGCCTACGCCGCCGAGATGATTGTGCGTGCCGGTGTGGGACGTATGACCATTGCCGACAGCGACTCGGTGGGCGAAAGCAACATCAACCGCCAACTTGTGGCTCTGCACTCAACCGTAGGACGCGCCAAGAGCAGTGTGCTGGCCGAGCGCCTGAGGGACATCAACCCCGAGTTGGAGCTGACCGTAGTGGAGCGTTACATACGCGACGAGGTGACCGACGAGCTGTTAGACTCCGCGAAGTTCGACTTTGTGGTGGATGCCATCGACACACTCTCGCCCAAGGCGGCGCTGATTCAAGCCTCGCTGCAACGCGGTTATCCGCTTGTGAGTTCGATGGGCGCGGGAGCTAAAACCGACCCCACGCAGGTTGAAATCACCGATATAGGTCGCTCGCACCACTGTCCGCTGGCACATATGCTACGCAAACGTCTGCACAAGATGGGTATCCGCAGCGGTTGCTGGGCTGTGTTCTCGCCCGAAAAGGTGCGCGAGGGCTCGATGATTCTGTGCGAGGAGACCAACAAGAAATCCAACGTGGGCACAATCTCGTATATGCCCGCGGTGTTTGGTTGCGCGTGCGCGAGTGTCGTTGTGCGCGGACTGATTGGCGAAATGGAGTAACTCCCCCACCCCGATGCTCGAACGTTTCAGAACATACATCACCGTCGAAAAGCGATTCTCGCCACTTACCGTGCGCAACTATATGGCCGACCTGCACGAGTTTCTGGCTATGTGCGGTATTGCCGAGGAGGAGTTCGACCCCAACGAGATTGACCGCGATATGGTGCGCGGATGGGTTGTGGCACTCGGTAAACGCAAGAACGCACGCGGTCAAACCCTTGCCGCAGCGAGCATCAACCGACGCATCAGCACCCTGAAATCGTTCTTTGCGTGGCTTATGCGCGAGGGGGTAATCGAAAAAAATCCTACGATGGCTCTGCCACGACTCAAAACTCCCCTGCGACTGCCCAACTACGTCAGCGAAGAGCAGATGTCACAAAGCATCGAGCACCTGACCGAAGAGCTCTCCGAGGAGAATAGTTTCACCGCCACCCGCAATGCGCTGATTATCCTAATGTTCTACGGGCTCGGCATCCGTCGCGCCGAACTTGTGGGACTCAACCGCGACGACCTGTCGGAGGATATGACCCAGTTGCGCGTTCACGGCAAGGGCAGCAAAGTGCGCGTGGTGCCCGTTTTGAGGTTTATAGCCGACCACATACAGGAGTACTTGAACGAAATTTCTCGCTCGGAAATTTGCATAATTGATAAAAATGCATTAATTTTATCGTTGAAAGGAACAAGACTTTCGTCCCAGTCGGTGTACAGCATCGTACGACGCGAAATGCAACGAATGGGAGTCAAAGGCAAGAAGAGTCCGCACGTTCTTCGTCATACCTTCGCCACACACCTAATGAACCGAGGAGGTGATATGCGACAGATTCAGGAACTGATGGGACACTCGTCGTTGCGCTCAACACAGGTCTATACCCACAATTCCATCTCGTCGCTGCAAAAAATCTACAACTCGGCCCACCCGCGCGGAAGAAGGAACGAAAATTGCGACTCCGAGAATTAGCAACAAACGCTATCCGAAGGTCGGTTAGCGAAAAATATAGGAGGACAAACTATGAACGTTGAAATTCAATCCGTAAAGTTTGATGCCGACAAGAAACTTGTCGAATTCGTAGAAAAGAAGATGACAAAGCTCGACAAATTCGCCGAAAAAGCAGTTGCTGCAAAAGTCATTATGAAACTTGACAAAGACCACGAAAAAGGCAATAAAGTAGTAACTATCACATTGGTAATGCCCGGCGAGGAACTCGTAGCCGAAGACCGTTGCAAAACCTTCGAGGAGGCCGTAGATCAAGCAATCGACGCTCTGAAACGCCAACTCGATAAATACAAAGAGAAAATCGCAGCAAAATAATCCTTCGAACATAACACATTTCGACCTGTCCACCCAAGTGGGCAGGTCTTTTTTTATTAACTTTGTGCAATGAAAAATCCAAAGATTATAGTTCGGACGGCGGAGCGCAAGGACGCAGCCGTGATTGCACAAGCTGTGGCGATGGCCATTGGCGATGAGGTGGCGTTGCGTGAATATTGCGGCGAGGACTATCTTGACGTGCTGACCGAGGTTGCTCACTCCGAGGGTACGCAGTATAGTTGGCTAAATGCGCTTGTGGCCGAGATGGATGGCGCTGTGGCGGGAGCTATCGTTGGTTACGACGGTGCACTGCTGGGCACCTTGCGCGAAGGTACTTTCGAGGTTATTCGCAAGCATATTGGGCGCGTGCCAACAATCCCCGACGAGACCGAGGCAGGCGAGTTCTACTTGGATTCGGTGGGAGTCTTTCCCGAATTTCGTGAAGTGGGCGTAGGTCGCGCGCTACTTGAAGCCCTGTGCGACAAGGCTTTTGCCGAAGGTCACGAGCGCGTAGGTCTGATTGTTGACACCGACAACCCACAAGCCGAAAAGCTATACATCTCAATAGGTTTTAGCCGCGTCGGCACTCGCCAATTCTTCGGCCACCAGATGTGGCACCTGCAAGCATCCAAATAACCGCCGTCCCGCTTTATGGAGCAGAGTTATTGAGCCACACTACAAGTCGGATTGTCGCAGATCGAAGAATTTCACCACTTTGCGACTCATCGGAGGCATTTGGAGTCTGGAGATAAGTTCCACTGATTCAAACTTGATGTCGGGCGCCACCCTAACCTTGGAACGGAAAATATCCTTTATCTGTTTGACGAACATATCGGAGTGGTTGTCGCTACCGATACGAATCTGTATCTGGTCTGTTCCAAGTGAATTGGTAAACACTTCGACAATATTAATAGATAAGGGGTAGTCATAAGCTCAGGAGGGCGTAAAAAAGGGCGTAAAAACAGAAAATCCCCTCCACACTATCGTGTAGAGAGGATTTTTGAGGTCTGAAGCGTGGGGGAATTTGGAGGTTGTTAGACATCATTAAGCATCGGAATTCGTTTTGGGCACAACTTAAATGGTGTTTTCGACTTCGTTAAAGTTCGTTAAACATCGCAACAAAAACGAAAAAATGGGCGTAAAAATCAAAATTTACGCTAGTGTCTAAATTTTTACTTTACTTTCTAATGTGAAACGCATAATGTTTAACAAAATAATTAAATATTATGCAGTATTCTATTAAGTTTAGATTAGACATCAAGAAGAATGTCTATGTGTCGAAGAAGGCTGTAAGCACAGAGCCTTATTATCAAATCAGTGCTTTAATCAAGATAAATAAAGGTGCGACCATTCATTACTATACAGGATATTCAGCTCAGAAAAATGCGTGGTTCGGCAGTGCGGTTGAGGCTTACAAAGCAGATGGCAATCGCTCGTACGGTATTCATCGTAATGCGTATGCCAAGAGAAAGACATCTATCGTATTGTTCTCCGAAGTGAATAAGAAGTTGGACTTAATCGCAAGTAGATTAGCACTGTTAGCTGAGGAGAGAGAAGACATTTCCCGTGAGGAGTTAATCGAAATCTTAGATATGGAGGTCGGGAAAAAGACCAAAGAGCAGGTTGAGGAGGATAATCCCGTCGAATGTAAGAGGGGTGAAAACCCATTATGGGTATTAGCCGAACTATTCTATATGGATGCAACGGTGTCTCACGGTAGAAATAAGACAAGAATGAATGCCCTTCACCATTTTAAGAATTTTGAGATTTCACGCAACCGCCCCATAACATTTGAGAATTGCAATATGCGTTTGTTGTCTGACTTTATGTGTTACCTTATTCAAGATGAGGGTCAGATGAATGACAATGCTCGTAGTAAAGCTCATTGCACAAGAAAGAAGAATCGTAATACAATTTCTAAGATACTATCGAATATAAAGTTCTTCTTCACTTGGTGTAGAAAGCGTTATGGTGTTACCATTGATGGAAATGTAGCAGATTTTCAGGTGCCAACGGCTAAGTATGGCGACCCTGTAACTCTCACACAGGAGGAGAAGCGACAAATGTTTGAGTCTGATATGGAAGATGCACAGTTGGAGTATATCAGAGATATGTTCTACTTCCAATGCAGCATCGGCGCACGAGTTGGAGACTTCTTTAAGTTAAAGAACGAGAACCTGATTTTCGATGATGGCAAGTGGTGTATTAGGTATATGCCGTCAAAAACAAAAGATGCAACGGGTATCGCTTGTCGTATTCCTCTATCATCACGAGCATTGGAGATTGTCGAGAAATATCGAGTGGCTGATACACATCCAAAGATGCCGTTGTTTGATTTCCCCAAACATTCGCAAACCTACAATGACAATCTTAAAAAGGTGTTTCAGAAAGCAGGGTTAGACCGTACAGTTGTGGTGTATAATGCCTACGAT
>JAZLBP010000007.1:0-202741 GCA_045613745.1 Rikenellaceae bacterium
CCCCCAACGCAGCAACCTCCACTCCACGCAAAAAAAATAAAAGTCCCGACTCCTCGGAACTTTTATTTTGATAGGTATGTAATTCGGCTCTACTAGTTCGCCTTACGCACACAACGTACACGCGCCATAGAGGTACGAGACCTATTACCAGCATACTCATCTGTGAATATTACACTTTTAGATACAAAATCCCCTAATGAGACCTTATTACCACTGAATATGGATGCTTTTACCACTCCATACTGTGTACCAACTTCATTAGGAACAGCACTAGATGGTATAGTTAAAATATCCATACCATTATCATCCACACCTAGATAATTTACACGTGTTGCACGAGCTCTATCAATATCATCTCTATAATATGTAGCTTCAGTTGTACCGTAACTAGTACCTGAGCCTGTTAATGTCCATGTAACTTCCAAAGACATATTTACTTTATCGAAAGCTGGTTGACTACTCCAATATAGTTTATTCTGAAAATCCAAAAAACGAACATACGTACCGTAAGTTACGTTTTTATATTGGTAACTACTCGTCACAATCTCCTCAATTTCATCAATTGCCGGAAGATACCAATTCAACTGACTTTGATTGTAGGTTCCTCCATTTTCTTGCCATACAACGTGTCCCTTATTATCACGTTTATTCTTGTTGAAGCAATATTCAATGGCCGATTTAGGTTGCTCATCTAATCGAAGTATGTCTATATTATCTGACGCATCGGTATTAGTTTTACTTCCACCTCCATTAACTTCTGTAATAATTTCGTTACAAAAATCATAACCAGCAAAAGATCTAGATTTCAGTTTGGGGTTATCTATATCTCGAGGCATATAGTAATCATACATTGGACTATCGTCCAAAGCATTTAACGCGTCAGTGTATGCATCTTCTTGACTAAACCAACCTGCAACACCTGAAGATTGTCCTAAAACTACAGCTTCATAAATATGAGACAATGGAAGATTATTTAATCCCCACACCATACCTTCGTTTTGAGTTTGGCCATAGTTATCGTCAGCATCAAAGTTATGGAGATACTCCTCTTCGTACTCGATATTATAAGTACGAGTATTTTTAGTTACTTGGAAGAGTTTTCGTTGGTTGATAATGTAACTTACAGGGGGGTAAGCCGAGTTGGTGGTCGCAGTAAAGGTGCTTCCCGACAGATTACCATAGGTAACACGCACGATACCCGCACGGATCTCGTCACCAATCTCGGTACACTCATCAACATAGATCCAGCAACACTCAGTAGCGTCTGTAATAGGTAGTATAACCTCGGTGCTCTCTTTCAGTGTAGCATCAGTAGCATTCGCATTTACACCATCAATAAGGTTGTAGGTAAAGAACTTACGTTTACCATACGAAGGGCTATTGGCGTCTTCATCGATATAGATTGATGTCGGGGTGCCATTGACCGTAGTTTGGGGCGAACCGTCGGGAGTGCCATCACCAAAGCTACGTTCCAAGCGCATCCAGTTGGTGGTTTCGGGATTCACGACCTCAACCTTAACAGCATTGATACCATCCACATCGCCTACATCACTTTTGCGAACACGCAGGGGACGCACCTCAAAGTGAGAGTCGAGCAAGGTTTCACGACGCAACGAAATAATAGCAGGTTGCGAGCGCTCGACATTCACACGGTGGTCGATAGATATAGCCTCCTCTTTATCCGACATATCGCTCGAAGATTGGATACCGCGAATGGTGATATAGTTGTTATACTCGCTATTGCGCAGGATATTGAAGTCGCCATAGTTATCAGCACCAAGGTGGATAGTATAGTCAACATCCCAATAGTGGTTTTGGTGGTCACGGAAGCGACCCGAAATCACAACATTGGTGGCTTGTTGGGCGCCACCCAGCAGTTTACCTTTGAAGCGTTGGCGATACTTCAAGTCTTCATCACGAATTGAAGAACCCTTACCAAAGGGATAGTCATAGTTTTCCCAAGTTGTCGCGGGGGTCAGCAGGCGCTCGGGCAAATAGAAAGTGAGGGCAATCTTATTGGCACCCGAAGCAACAGCGCTACCCGAAATAGGAAGGCTGAAGCTATCGCTCAAAACTGCATCATCGTCGTTAGTGGCGCTACTAAAATCGACACTCGAAGGTACATTATTAACAATACATTCCTCCAATCGGAATTGGGGCGAATAGTTACCCTCGATGGTTTGGTCGGGAGTAACCTGGATAGTAAAGTTCACCTTGGCATACATCGCCTTCATAGGGATGGTAAGCAGGGTTTGGGTGGTACCATTCACAGTAGGCGCAATGAGGTCACCATTAGCATCGGTCGGCGAGAGGATAAACACTTGGGTATCCTTATCGAAGCTGGTGCTGAAAGTGTCACCCAACGAGCCCATCATCGGAAAACCATTCTCGGGGATATTCACGTCCTTGACCTCTTGGAACTTCTTCATCATAGCATCCAAGCTCGAGCCAATACCAAACTCCGACATATTCATATTAGTGAATACATACATTGCATAGCGTGCATTGTAGGTATAGTTACTACCACGATCAACGGTAAAGAGCAGTTCGGCTTGATTGTCGGTATATTGCCAATAGACGCAGTTGCCCGCAAGAGCGGTACCGTCGTCATTCACAGGGAAGATAGCCATAGCCATAGAGGTCAGTTTGGCCTCATCCTCGTTCTTAACGCCACGGGTCGCCACATCGTAGTCCGTAAAGCGAGTAATGCGGCCGATAACCGTAACCTTATCACCCTTTTTCGAAGGGGGCAACGGCCCCTGATTCTCAAAATCATCGAGAGTACAGCTCGTTGCCACAAAAAGCAATGCAAGTGCTGCTATATAACCAAAATATCTTTTCATATCCTAATAATATGCGGTCTATTCAAATTCGTGTGTGATATCGGGAAGAGTATTCCACTCGTCGGCTGCAATAATATTCACAGACACAGCATCCGAGGTAAAGGTAAGCTCAATATAGTAGCGACGACCCTCTATCAACTCCTTACTGAAATTGACAGGAAGAGTGGGCTTGAACTCATAATATTGATGAGCATTAGCGTCCGTGGGGAGCACAGTCCAAGTGTAATAAGTCTCGCCATTATCACCAACATTAATTTTTTGATATTTCACAGTACCATCGTCATCGGTGAATTTCTTTCTGTATGTCAACGAGACTTTTCCGTGCAACAGTTCTGTTTGGGGCAACAACAGAATAGACGATGCATTCTCACCAGTTTGTGTGGTCACAAGACGAATTGCACGATCGGATGCGGTGTTGGGGATAACATCAAAAATGTTGGGCGCCCATTCAGCCGAACCTACCATAATATACGAGATACTCTCACGAGTAGATTTGTAATTCAACTCGGTGGGAATAGTATGGTCCAGATATATCTTAGCCGAGGTACTAACGATATTGGTCAAATCGAGGTTAAGGCTCGAAATCTCTATTGTCACCTGTTTTTCGGGGGTTTCAGGGTCTTGGTCGTGGTTGTACTCGTAGTAGTTACGCGCACCTATATCCACCGAGCAAAGGCGGTGGTGGAATGTCATAGCAACCGATGCCGACGAAGCCACACCCGTATCAATATACGATGCAGTCATAACGTCAATAAGGTCGGTAGGTTTCGACGAAATCGGCAACTCATAAACGATATAGGGGTCTCCCGACTTTGTAGAACCATTATCGAATAGAGTAATATTTGAATGGCTCGCCGGATAGTAACCAAAGAACGAGTATTTGTTACCGGTCCACGCCTTGGGGGTGCCATAGGTAAACACGCCATTCTCATACTCCACAGGCTGAGGAGTGGCATCAAACACGTTAGGGGTAGCCAAGACCTTCTCAGACTCCCAAGTACCACGATACTGGTAGCCCAGAACTGCAAAATCATCTTCGAGAACATTACCATCAATCAGAGCACCACGGGTCTTAATATCGGTATCGAAGTGGATATAGTACTTCGAGGGATCGAGAGTGATATTGTTATCTTCAATAGGTATAGTTTCTCCTTGGGTGCAGCCCGCGAGAGCCACAACCGCCATAAGGCTAAATAGAATGCTATTTTTCTTCATAATACTAACTATTTTATAATAATTGTACCGCCGGTTTGAGGTGCACCCCAAGGCTCAATCGTAGGTTTATCAATCGAAATAAGGGTCACGTTGCTCAAAGCCATTGAGTAGCTATATGATTTACCCGACTCCCATTGGCTTACGGGAATTACAGCCTTAGCCTGTTTGGCGACACCATCGGTATAATCTGTATCAACATTAGTATCATAGATATAATCTACAACTACTTCCACCGCATTAGCGGCTATTTCTTGAGGGATAAGCATCAAACCACTACCCCAAACCGAGAGTGTAATAGTAGGATCTGCCGCACCTGCATTACGCAATATTCTAGGTTCCGAATACTCCTTTTCGAGAATAATTTGAGTGGAGTTTTCATAATCCCACCAGAGACCAATCTGTTGACCATAAGGCAAATAGACACAAGCACCATTCCCTTTTACACCCGTAACGGTAACCTTGGTTACATAGTAGTTGAAATCGGGGTCGGCATCAAAGTCCTGACGAATTTTGACATTGAACTTTGACAACAAGTGACCAAAAGTCAAAGGAACTGTAGTAGCGTAGCCCTCAACAGTTGTATTGGTAACATTAGTCGCCACAAGAATATCCTCGGTGTCATCACTACCATCAGCGGTTATCTCGGCCGAATAATAGGTAAATTTGTATTCTTCATTCTCAATACGTGCTTGCTGAAAAACATCTTGGGGATACGCAGCAAAGAAGTGGAATACACTGTTGTTAATCCAACGTTCGGTGTTGTCATAGGTCCATTCGCCATCCTTTATATAGACCTTTTCATTTTCGAGCAAAGGCAGATAGCTTACAACATCACCTACGGTAGTACCATCAACGCCAATATTGCTTACACAAGCCCACACGCCGAAACCATCGGCTTGAAGGTCGCTCAAGCCAGCACGCGTTGTAACGTTACTAAAGCTTATATAATCACCACGGGAGGGAGTTGGTGATGTTGGGTCATCGATGTTACAACCCAACATTGCCGCTACGGCAAACATCATTAATACAATCTTCTTCACTGTAGTTGTTTTTTTAGTTATTCGCGACTATAAGGGCGATCAAACCCTTATAGCCAATGGACACTGCCTCTTGGGCTGACCCTCTCGGAATCTCCGAATCGGGCGCCATAAATAGTGGGCAGGATACTATTGAATTGTTACGTCTTGCTCGTCGCTCCAAGTAGGATCGTTGGTAACCTTAAACTGAATAGGATTACCTACTTCGCATTCAATGGTAAAGTTGTAAGCATTACCCACATCGAGGGTTTGCTTGTAAGTTGTGCCATTCACAGGGTAAGCTTGAGTGCCAAGTTTAACACCACCGTTATAGATATCAACCGAGAAAGTGATATCATACTCTCCGGGGATAAGCAACAACTCTTGTGCGCACTCTTGCGATGCGGTAGTATTATCTACAGCGATTTCCGCAACGTTATAAACCTTGGAGGTTCCCAAATTTTTCCAAGTTTTTGCGGGCACCTCGCAGGTACCAACCGAGTTACCATTAACAACAATGTTATTAACCTTAAACGAATAACCAGTAGCGCTCTGAGAACCATTGATTACGGTAAACTTCACTTTCGACAAGAGGTGATCAAAAGTAAATGCAACCTCATCGTTACCCGAAGCCTTACCAAGGATATCTGCGTCCGATTTAGCATAGAGAAGGTCAGTTGCGCCGTCTGCTGCAAAATTCACAACCTCTTTGGGCAACTTTGTTTCATCATCAAGAGCTACTTTATCAGCAGCATTTACGAGTGCTGCAAAGTTATAGATAGCATCTTTAATCCAGTATTGAGTAACACCTTGGGTATTCCATACGCTATTCTCACCAGTAGTACCTTCAACGGGAGTATTGTTAAAAATAGCAACCAAAACATTACCGCCACTTACAGTTCCCCAAACATTAAATTCAGTGAGTTTTTGGGCATTATCCGCCGCGCCATACGAAGGATCAACAGCTGCACGAGTGCTGTTTTCCACAAAGGGACCGCCGAACGAGATGGCCTCACCAGGGTTGAGTTCCAGAGTCTGCTCGTTGCTACACGATGCGAGAGCTGCTACAGCAAGCATCGAAATAAAAAGCTTTTTCATAATTGTTTGTGTTTTGTTTATATTATTTTGTTTTTTGCGTTGTGGTGCCGCAACAACTGCGGCGCGTGGTGAGTAGAGGTCCGATCAAAGACCTCTACCCTATTCTATACTCTAATTAAAGAGTAGTAACAGAACCATAAATGGCGCCGTTGGGGTTGTTGGTTGTAAGCTCGCAATTAGCTGCGTTGTAGCTAATGCTTGCGCCAGTCTCGGGGTCTGCATAGAAAACCCAGTCACTGTTGCCAGTAGCTGATGCAGTGCAGTAGAATTTACCACCATTAATTACGGCCGAGCTTTGCTCATCGCAAGCGACAACACCGTGGTCACCTTGGAAGCTACCGCCATTGATAATGTATTTCGAAGTACCTTTACCGATGAGGCAGTATTGTACGGGCTCACCAGTGTACGATACGAACGAACCACCGTTAATGGTAATCTCACCTTGGCCCTCGTTCCAAATACCGAAATAAGCCGCAGTAACGGTAGCGTCATTGATAACCATTACACCAGCGTTATTGATTGCAGCACCTTTTTTGTCATAGGTTTGAACGAACTCAACACCATCAATGGTCATAGTGCCGTAGTTATAGACACAACGACGCGATTGCTCTGCATTAACGCCTACTATTTTACCATTGGTAAGAGTCATTACACCTTCGTTCTCGATGGGATCCAATGCATTAACAGTAAGAGTCTTGTTACCCAAGTCTACGACAACTTTTTCACCCTCAGCAATATTCAGCTCAGTACCCGAGAGAGTGATGTCTTGAGTAAGGACTACGTTGCTACCAGCAGCGATAGCTTCAACGAGTTCGTCTGCAGTAGCGACCTCTTCAACAACAGCAGCCTCAACCTCGGTGTAGTTGCTCCAATCCTCAACCTTGGTTACGGTGAACTCGATGGGGTACAAGGGGTTGGGGATAACGGTCTCGGTGGTCAGAGCAGCTTTGATGTCGTAGCTGTTGCCTTTTTGCATATCGAGACGTACGGTTGCGGTGCGAGCATAGGTGTCGAGCTCAACGCCTGCTTGGTAAACGGTCACATCAAAGTTGATGGTGTAGGTGTCGTAAGCAGGAATCAGATAGTGGTGCTCGGTGGTCTCGCTACCGCCGTTGCCTTCCAGAACTTCGCCATCGTTTGCGAAAGCTACCTCCAAAGTTTTGTCAGCAGCAACCCAGTCAGCAGCGGGCTCACCAGCCTCAACTGCGAGGGTACCTTTAGCGTAAGCGTCAGCAACTTTCACGTTCGAAATCTTCATTGTGATGTTGCTACCAGCAGCGATGCTGTTCACGAAGGTGAAACGAACGCGAGCCAGCATGTGGTTGAAGGTGAAACCAACAGCGCTGGGAGCCGAAGTCAAAGCATCAGCAGCCAGCGAACGGCTCTCGAATGCATAGATAAGGTCTTGGTTTGCACCGGCAGCTTCGTTGTCGAACGAGATGGTACCTGCGTGAGCTACGCTACCGTCGGTGGTGTAAGCCCATTTTGCATCGGTTTTGGGAGCGATTGCAGCAAAGCTGTAGGTGGTGTTGGGCACCCAGTATTGGGTGTTTTCGTAAGTGTAAGCGCCGCTTGCTTGTTTGGTCACGGGCACATTATTCATAATAAGGCCCTCGGTTGCGGTGGTTTTCACCGAAGCGTACACGCCGAAGTCTTGGAGGGTGTTAGCGTTGAGGTCGGTAGCACGAGTAGCATTATCGACCCACACTTTGTCAAATGCGATTGCTTCGCCCTTGGGGGTTGCAATAGTCTGGTCGTTGGTACAGCTCGCCAGAGCAGCCACAGCCAGCACACTGAACAGAATCTTTTTCATAGTTTTTTATTATTTGTTAGTCGGTTAATTGTTATCGTCGTCCTCTTCTACCTCGATAATATCATCTACTTCAGCAGGAGTCCAAGTTTTAATCTCGGTAACGGTGAATTGGATAGGCTCTTGTTCCTCACCCTCAGGAGTAGTGGGGTCGATGTTCGCAGGAGTAATAATCGCATTGATATCATACGAAGTACCAGCAACGGGGTTGAAAGCCAAAGTGGTTGCATATTGACCGCGGTGTTGGAAAGTTTTGATTTTCACACCACCAACATAAAGGTCTACGTCAAACTCAACGGTGTAAGTTTTAGTATCATCGGCCTCGGGAATAAGGAACAGTTCTTTGTAGCTCTCTGCGGTTGCGTTTTGTGCGATTTCCTCAACAGTAGTTGCGCCTGCTACACTTGCGTTACCAAACTCAAGCAACAAAGTACCAGCTTGTTGGCTCCAAGTGGTTGCGGTTGCAGTAAGAGCCACGTTTGCAGTGCTATAAGCATCGGTAATTTTAATGTTGTTAACTGCGATAGTGGTGTTGGTTGCGTTGTAGCTGTTTTGGAACGAGAATTTCACTTTCGACAGAGTGTGACGGAAAGAGAAACCTACAGTCGCGTTGCCCGATACTTTACCAGTAATAGTAGTAGTTTGATCATAGAGAAGGTCGGTAGTACCGTTGTTGGTGAACGACAAGCTAGTACCCTCTACGGTAGCTTGGGGGTCGGTCCAGTTACCATCGGTTTTAGGAGCTACTGCAGCAAAGTTGTAGTTTGCGCCTGCAATCCAGTATTGGGTAGTACCCGAATAAGTCCAAGTCGAACCCGAGCCTGTTACGGTCTCGTTGGTGAAGATAGGTGCAGTTGCAGTTGTAGTTGCGTCAGTTGTGGTTACGAAACCAAACACAGCGAAATCGCTGAACATGTTGGGAGTAGTACCAGTCGAAGTGAAGCTGGGATCTACAACCGAACGGGTTGAGTTGTCCACAAAAACTTTGTCGAAAGAGATAGCCTCGGTGCGGTTGCGCTCGATGGTCTCCTCGTTGCTACAAGCTGCAAGTGCGATTGCTGCCAGAGCGAAAATGAGTTTTTTCATAGTGTAAAAATTTTAAGTTGTTATTATTTTGTTTGTTTTGTTTGCTTGTGTGCGTGTCACCATTGGTGACTCTTAGGGAGTATAGGTCCGATCAAAGACCTATACCCAATATTATATATAATTACTTAACAACGATTTTACCGTTCTCGGTGCTGAAGAAATCAGCATCTGCACCACCGTTAAGAACTGCCAAAGCGTCAGCCTCAGCAACAGCAGCGTTGTTAGCAACGTTCAACAAAGCACCATTGCTATAGTAGTAGCTCGAGGTGTTTTTGTTCGAACCTTGGTATACTTTACCGTTCGACGAAGTGATAACACCTGCGTTCAAGCAGTAGTTAGCTTTGTCGTTAGCACCGTATTGAGCTTTAGGAGCAATTGCGCCAGCAGCATCAGCACCGCTAACTGCACCCTCATTGTAGCAGTAGCTTGCATTGATGTTACCATACAAGCTGTAAGCGATACCAGCTGCGTAACTTTGCTCTGCAGTGATGTCACCATAGTTTGCACAGTAGTTAATAGTAGCTGCTTTGCTAGGAGTTTGACCAAGGATACCAGCAGCCGATGCATTAGCATTATCTTTGGTAGTGGTTACATTACCATAGTTTTTGCAATATTCAAAAGTCGAAGCAGCGGTTTGAGTACCTGCGATACCTGCAGAAGGCTCAGTACCATTACCTACGATTGTACCATTGTTTACGCAGTTTTTAATTGTACCTGCGATACGGTTAGTAATACCACAAGCGCTAATCGCACCAGTGATGTCGCCATTGTTTACACAGCCCTCAATAACAGAGCCACCAGTTACCCAAGCTGCAACACCACCTGCACGGTTCGAGGTAACAGTTGCGTTGTTCTCGCAGTTTTTGATAATAACAGCGTCATCATCGTCGTTGTTCATCAAAACGAGACCAGCAGCATACGAAGTAGCGGTTACCGAACCCGATACAGTTACATTCTCTAAGGTTACATTGCCCTCTGCTACGCAGACAACAGCTGCACCATATTTAGTCGACTCGATGTTTACATCCTCGAAGTTAACATTTTTGATGGTTGCGTTCTCAGCAGCATATGCAACAAAAGCAGCATAGTCACCAGTTACGTTGAGGCCAATAATCGAGTTGCCTTGACCATCCAAAACACCGCTAAACATTTCAGTTGCGGTACCAACGGGAGTCCAAGCTACATCCGACAAATCAATATCACCAGCAAGTTTAACCTCTTCAGCTACACCTAACGCAGCAACAAACTCGTCAACGGTAGTTACAGTAGTTTTCATTACAGTGTAAACATCACCATCTACAGCTACGCCATAACCCTCTGCACAGAAGTTGGTACCAGGATTCTCAGCAGCGTTGTTTGCGGGGTTGAAGGCACCAAAAGTACCACCTTTAACCTCGATAACGGTAGTTGCGCGGTCCGAGTCTTTCTTATTGAGGACATATTTGCTTGTATTTGCGTTGGGGAAGTTACCACCATTTACGTAAACCTCACCGTTGCCACGTACGTAAACAACTGCGTTAGGCTCGCCATTAGCGTCAACACCCGAAGTAATGGTACCACCATTGATAATAACGGTACCCTCTGAGATAACTGCATAACCATCGTTGCCACTAACTGCAGTGATGTTACCGTCACCATTGATAGTCAGGGTTGCACCCTCCTCTACGATGATAACGTCAGTTGCAGTGTTCTCAACAGCGTTGGTAAGAGTTTTGCCGTTCAGGTTCAGAACGAATGCCGATTTAACTACGAGGGGCGAAGTCAGAACTACGTCCTCGGTCAGAGTTACAATACCACCCAGTTGAGCAGCAGCTTTCAGCTCAGCCTCAGCAACTTGTGCGTTGGGGGTAGCAGCTGTAACCCAGTCTTTAACCTCAATAACCTCGAACTCGATAGGAACAAGTGCAAACTCATCCGAAGTGTTCTCGGGGGTAATCTCTGCTACAAAGTTATAAGCTTTACCCATCTCGAGAGCGGTACCAGTGATGGTCGACTCTTTGTTAAAAGTACCAGCCAATACCTCGCCCATATAGAGAGCTACGGTGAAGGTTACTTTGTACTCTTGGGTATTGCCAGCGGGGATAGTCATACGCTCTTGAGTTGCCTCAGCAGCTTGACCCATCCACAGTTGCTCAACGTCGCCGAACTCGAGAGTGTTGGTTCCCTCAACAGCCCAGTCGTCGTTGTCCCACCAGTTCTCAACTGCGAGGTCGATAGTACCAGCAGCGGGAGCGGTCATCTTAACGTCGCTAACTACGAACGATACGTTGTCGGTGGTGTAGCCGTTTTTGAAAGTGAATTTCACTTTCGACAGCATGTGGTTGAATTGGAATTTAACGGGGTCCATAGCAGCGCCTACTTGCATACCTGCGGTGCTAACCGAAGTAGCTGCATAGAGAAGGTCCTCGCTACCATCAACGTTGGTGAACGATACTACGCCTACGCCATAGGTGTTAGCGTTAGTGGTATTCAGCGACCAGTTTGCGCTGTTCATAGGAGCAAGAGCACCGAAGTAGTAGGTGTGCTCGGGCAACCAATATTGAACATTGGTGTAAGCCCATTTGCTACCCGATTTGGCAACGTCCTCACCCTCGAAAACGGTACCATTGGGTTGGTCCATAAAGGCCCAAACGTCGAATGCGTCCAGAGTGTTGGTTGTAGTGCTGGGATCTACAGCCGCACGGGTTGCATTCTCAACAAACGAACCACCAAACTCCATAGGAGTATTGCCTTGGATTGCAATAGTCTCCTCGTTGTTACAAGCTACCAAACCTGCGATAGCCAGAACGCTTACGAAAAGTTTTTTCATAGTGATAAAGAATTAGTTAATAAAATTAATGAATTGAATTATTCTTATTTGTTCTTGTTTTACATTACGGTAACATCCGACTCGGCGGGAACCCAATCCTCGACCTCAACCTCAAACTCGATGGGGGTCAGGCCCAGGTTCTCGGGGGTGATGTCGGCTTTCAGGTTATAGCTCTTGCCAATCTTGAAGGCTTCGCCGCTAAGCTCAACGGTCTTGGTGATAACATCGGCTGTTTGGTCGCCGTGGATGAGCTCTACATCGAAGGTGATGGTATAGCTACGGCTCTCGGCTGCTGGGATGGTGAAGCGCTCGTACTCGCTGGCTGCAGAATCACCTTGGGCAAAGCCATTGGTGGTGTCGATATCGCCAAAGTTGATGGTTGCGCCCTCCTCGGTGATTGTCCACGCGTTGTTGGCATACCAGCCCGATTGTGCAAGGTTGATTTCGCCAGCCTTGGGAGCATTGGTGATGCACACATTGCTCACCTTAACGGTGGTGTAGGGGTTGGGGAAGCCGTTGGTGAAGGTAAACTTAACCTTCGACAGCAGGTGTGCAAACTGAAGTTTCACAGCCTCGGGTTTGTCGGCGATAACGTCACCAGTAGTAACCGACTTGGTCGCGTACAGAAGGTCGCAAGTACCGGCAGCATTGGTGAAAGTCACCTTGCCAAGGCCATCGGTGCACATACCCGACGCGTCAACGGTGATGTTGCTATCGTCAACGGGAGCAACAGCTGCAAAGTAGTAGTTGTTGTTGGGTGTCCAATATTGGAGGTTGTCATATTTCCAACCATCAGCACCCTTCGACACACGATCGCCATTAAACACCACTCCAGTGGGTGCGTTCATAAAGCCCCACACGTCGAAAGCATCGATAGTAGCAGTTGTGATGCTGGGGTCAATCGCCGCACGAGTCTTAATCTCAACGAACGAATCTCCAAACTCAATAGCTACAGCCGCAGGTGCATTAACCACACTGTCGTTGGTGCACGATGCAAATGCCAGAAGTGACAGAGCCGCAAAAATTGCTTTTTTCATAATTTAGTTGTTAATAATTAGTTAGTTGTATTAGTTTCGATTATTGTTTGTTAGAATCTATAGTTTCAATTCCTGATTACAACGGCAAGACAATATCCTCATAGGGACCCCAGTCATCAACCTCAACGTCGAATGCTCCCGAACCCGAAGTACCTTGGTCCTCGGTGATGACGATGTTGTCAAACACAATCACACCTCCGCGGGGTTGCGCCTTAACTTGGTCGGTAACGTCCTTCTCAAAAATCACAGTCTTACCGTTACGCAACATAACCTCGAGGTTGAGTGCGTGGCGAATCTCGTTCTCCTGACGTGTGGGATAGTTCTCTTTCTCGTTGGAGGGGATACCGAACGAGTTAACCAGCGCACGAACACCCCAATCGGTTACGGTACAGTCGTAGAGGATGGTAGCGCCATCGTCCGAGGTTTTACCTGTTTGCAGATAGACCGAGCTTGCCATACCCGACAGAGCACCACGAGCCACAGCCACATATTTCAGACCCTCGGCAAACTCATAACGCACCTTATAAGTAAACACCATAGGTTGGAGTGTCACATACACGTCAACGGGGTCAACAACCTTCTCGGGATAGTAGTCGCCGATGAAGTTTGCGTACAGCATATCGGGAGGTGCAACAGTCTGCTCGTTGTCGTTCGCATACTTGTTACCTATATATGTTGCACGCGTGCGCGTACGCGTAGTAGCACGAGTAGAGATCACGTCATCACCTTTACGCGAGAAGATAATATACTCTGTGTCATTATTATAGAGGAGGATGTCGTTCTTGCCCTCGTACAGAGTTACAACACCACCATCAGCTGAAACGTTGTGTTGGTTGTAGTTGCCTGCGCTGTTCGAGTTTACGACACGAAGACCACCGGGTTTGCCGGGACGCAACGACTCATAGGGGATATAATGGTCGGGCCAATTTTCCTCCCAGTCGGTGCCGCCGCAGCACTCTTCCCAATCGTATCGGTAGTCTGCCACGATATTGATATGATAGCGGTGAGCGTGATCACGGTGATTCTCACACAAATCCTTGTGGGTGCACGAAGCGAGTGCAACCAAAGCCATCACGAAGGTTAATTGTAAATATCTTTTCATCGTTTACCTCCTTTGTCCTTATTGTAGTTACCGCAGCCAATAAGCCATACAAGAGAAATCTCCAACTTAGTGGGACCGATGTAACGACGGCGTTTGGTAGCCTGCCATACATAGTGTTCGTCCACGGGGAGATATTCGTCGAAGGTACCCCAGTTATAACCTGCGGCAACTGCAAAATCGATATTCAGGCGAGGAGCAACGGGCAACGAGTAGCCATATTCCAGGGCCACAGTGTGGTTAGCGCGGTCGATAAGGTTACCACCGGGCATACCCGCCATAATACCCTTACCACCAAATTGGAAGTCATAGGTCATAATTTGGTAGTTCACACCAATGTGGTGACCTTGCAAGGGCTTAATCTTCGCTTGTTTGCCAAACCACCAGCGCACAGCAGCGTCAGCACCGTAGTAACGCCAGTAGATATTTTTCTCATCTTTCTTCCACCAAGCGTGTGCGTAACCTGCGCTCACCGAGAAACCTTTGCCCAAATAGAATTCGGCAGCGGCGTTGGGGATGGTCACAGCGTCATAGAGCATATTGGTCTTGATGGCCATATAGAAGGGTTTGCACTCGATACCTTTTTGGGCGATGGCAACCTCCTGCACCTGGTCGTAAGCCTCAACCAGCATAGTTGCCTCGCGAGGCTCCTCGGTGGGGTTCTCGGCAATGGTGTAGGTGATAGCCTTGTCATTAACGGCAATCGAGTTCACCCAATCCTCCGAGCAGCTAACTACAGGCAGAACATCGTCGAGGGTGTTCTTGGTGTAGGCGATTGCGTCCGAAGCGCCCTCTTTCTCATAGCCCAAGCTGTCGGCAGCAAGGGTGAGTTTGGGATCTGCAGCGGCTTGCTCAATGGGGATTTGATATTGTTTGCCATAGCAATCCAGAACGATGTTTCCGCTACGGGTTGCGGCAATCGCATTGGGTGCAATCTCATAGGTGATGGTCGAATCAGTCACAGCTACCGACTCAATCCAATCCTCGGTAGCCTTGGCTGTGGGCACCTCGTTGTCGCTTGCGGTTCTGGTGTAGCGAGCTACGCCCGAACCACCCTCGACAGGGAATTGCGAATCGGCCGACTCAATGCGGAGGTCCGAAATAGTCTCCCACCAGAATTCGCAACGAGCCGAAGCATAACGCAGTTTGGGGAAGATGGTGCGGTAGATGTAGCGATAAGATGCGCCACCCTTGAATGCGAGGAGTGCTTTGTAGCGGTTCTCCACAATTTTACCATCTTGAAGGGAGACGAACTCCGATGTTGTACGCAGCAATTCCAGCACCTCGTCGCGATAGGGAACGTTCGCGTCTGCCAAAATCAGTTCTTCGAGCAGCTCCCAGTCAATGCCGGTCTGCTCAACTGCATAGTCCAAATCAACGGCAATCTCGCGGCTAATCCATTTGGTAATGGCTTCTGCACGTTGTTTTGCAATGCGCTCATTGATAATCTTACCACCCTCGGGCGAAGTACTCGAAACAATACGAATCTGACGGAAACGAGCAGTCGTATCCGCACAATAGGCTTTCACCTCGCTTGCAAATTCGCTCAGCGTAGCCTTGTTATCCATATAGTTTTCGTCAAGAACAGCCGCGCCTTGACGAAAATGTACCCGCACCGACTTCTTCACCTCGCGATCAACAACCTGTGCGGTTGCCAGCAGCGGGAAGAGGGCCGATACAAGGAGCACCAATAACAGTTTTTTCATTTGCTTTATCTCTTTATTTTTTTTCTTTTTCTTCTGCAAAAAATGCTTAGCCAAATGGCAAAACAGCCAAAAGCCATCGCTTTTTTTTCTGCGTCTTTGCAACACCGACCAGCTATCACGCGCGCGTATATAAAAGGCGATTTTTCGCTATCGCCGTCGCAACGAATTGCTAATCAAAATATTACAAACGCATATAGGGGGGGGGGTAAATTCTACCACCCCATAATACTTTACAAAGATAGCATTTAAAATCAAAACAAACTAATTTTCGTATCGTTTTTTTTGGCCACACTCTGTCCAATCAGCCGACAACAAGGCCACATATTCCGCCCATTCTTGTCTCAATCACGCCTAAAAATATAGTCAATTTTCATATCAAAAACATCCGATTTTCTAACGAAATTTCTGCCTCTCAAAATCACCCAAAACCCCACCCAATTACACACAAAAAAGCCCCTTTCATCGGCACGATGAAGGGGGCAAATTTCACACTATTCCGAGGCGAATTAGAACGGCAGATCGTCAACGTCGTCGGCAGTAGCGGGCATTGCGGTCTCTTTGAAAGGAGGCTCTTCAGTCGAGGCGGGAGCTGCGGGTGCAGCAGCAGGAGTAGCAGCCGCGGTGGGGTTGATACGCCAAGCGTTCACGTTGGTGTACCAGCGACCATTATACTCGCGCGACTCGATATTAATCGAAATCGAAACTTTGTCACCCTCGCGCAGGTTTGCAGCGTCGGCAGCCTTGTCGCCAAAGAATGTCACGCACACTTTGCGGTTGAAATCATCGGGCATTTCGATGATGATTTCGCGTTTTTGCCACTCGCCGCGAGCACTTGTGCCGCTTTGCACAGGCAGGATTTTGTATACAAGTCCGTTAATTTCCATAGGTCTTTGAATGTTTAGAGTTGCAAATATACGAAAAAAGCGACGGTTTGACACGCAAACCATCGCTTTTTTTGTTTGTCTTCGTGGCTAATTAGCGAGTAGCAGGAGTTACATCCAGCAGCTCAACCTCGAATACCAGAGCGTCGTTAGCTTTGATTTTACCACGAGCTTGTTGGCCATAACCCAAGTGGGGAGGAATCCAGAGGTTGATTTTACCACCTTTACCTACGAGTTGCAGACCCTCTTGCCAGCCTTGAACAACTTGGCCCAGACGGAAACGGATGCTGTCGTTCTCGTCGAATACCTCGCCGTCTTTGAGAGTACCTTTGTAGTTTACGAACACCTCGTCACCCAGACTTTTAGCCATTGCGGTGGTGTCACCCATCTCAACGATCTCGTAGAGCAGACCGCTCTCGGTTGCGATAACGTTTTTGTTGTCAGCTGCTACTTTCTCCAGGAATTTGGTCGACTCCTCGAGGTTGCGAGCGGGAACGCGAACCATGAAGTACTCGTTCAGGAAAGCATAAGCGTCATCTTTGTTGATTTTCTCCTCGCCATTAACAGCGTCAGCCATACCTTGTTGAACGATGTTCAGGTCAAGGTCAGCGTCGAGGTTACGCAGGTACGAACCCAGGTCAGTACCGATTGCATAAGCAACCGAGTCACGCTCGGTGAAGTTTTTGATGCTTTTGGTGCCGGTGCAAGACGAGAAGCCTACGATGGCAGCAAATACCAACAGTGCGATTTTTTTCATAGTGTTTTTAGTTTGTTAATTGTTTGAATTTTCGGTTATTCGGTGTTCCGTTTTTGCAGAACATTCGGCAAAACTAATTATTTTAATTTGAAATACGAACACTTCACCCCATTTTTTTTGTTTTGGGGGTTGTTTTCTTATCTTTTCTTGTCGATTCGGTACATCACATTGATGAGCGCCATACCCAGCAGCGAAGCCGCCACCGAGGCCATCAGGATTGCAATTTTGCCGTTGTCAATCAGAGCAGCGTGACCCTCAAAGGCAAGTGTATCGATAAAGATTGACATAGTGAATCCTATACCTCCCAGCACCGCCACCGCAAACAACATTCCCCAACTTGCGTTTGCGGGTTTCTCGCCGAGTTTCGTCTTGATGGCAAGCCAACTTGCAGTGAAGATTCCGAGCGGTTTTCCCAACAGCAGACCGAGGAAGATACCCCACCCCATTGTAGTGTCGAAGATATTGAACGCTTCGAGGCTCTTGAACTCCACACCCGCGTTGGCCAGCGCAAAGATTGGCATAATGATAAAGTTCACCCACGGGCTCAGAAGGTGCTCCATACGTTGCACCATACCCATCGAGTAGTTGGCCGTGCGTCGCAGTGTGTGCAGCGCGTGGTATTGGTGTCCGATGCGCACCGCCTCGTCCTTGCGTTCGTAGTACTCAAACTCCTCGATACATTTGCGTTGGCGCTCCAAGAACTCGCCTTTGGAGTAGTGGGGGCGATAGGGAATAAGCATCGCCATAGCCACACCCGCAAGGGTTGCGTGCACGCCCGAGTTGTAGAACAAAAACCACATCACGATGGCGGGAATCAGATAGAAACGTACCTGATAAAAGCCCCACTTATTGAACAGCAGGAACATCACAATCATAAGGCCGATAAAGCCAACCAGCGACCAGTCAATCTGACCTCCATAGAAGAGAGCGATAACCACGATTGCACCCAAATCGTCGGCAATAGCAAGTGCCGTCAGGAACACTTTGAGCGACACGGGCACACGTTTGCCGAGCATCGACATAATGGCGATTGCAAAGGCAATATCGGTAGCCGTAGGGATACCCCAGCCGATGGCATACTGCCCCTCGCGGTTGAACAGATAGTAGATGAGCGCGGGAGCAAGCATACCTCCCATAGCCGCCACAACGGGCAGAATGGCCTTGCGGGGTGTAGAGAGCTGTCCCTCCTTGATTTCGTGCTTGATTTCGAGACCCACCACAAAAAAGAACACCACCATCAATCCGTCGTTGATAAACTTCTCGATGTTGATGCTGAAATGCCACAGTTTACCCACACCGATACTCAGCTCGGTATTGAGGATTTGGTGGTAGATGTATTTGGTTGCGGGCAGGTTGGCGAGCAACATCGCCACCACCACAAACAACAACAGAACTGCTCCGCTCGCCCAGGGGTTTCGCAAAAAGTTTTGCAACCATTCAGACAAGCGTTTTGGTAAAGTTTTCTGTTTCATATCCTTACTTGATTTTTAGAACCTATCTCTCGACTATGTTCTCACCATTCGAGCGCAGGGTTTGTCCGCACAATTTGAAGAGCATTCGGGCACCTGTGCCTGCATCAATGGAGTTTTCTCCTGCGGGTACTACTTCACTCAGGTCGAAACCGATGATTCGGCGACCATTATCGACCACTCGGCGCAAAAGATAAGTTGCCTCGTTAAATGACAATCCACCCGCTACGGGCGCCTCGGCGTGAGGGCAATTGTCGGGCGAAAGTCCGTCTATGTCGAAACTGATATATACATTTTGAGGCAGAGACTCAACGATTCTGTCACACAGCGTCTTCCACGTCTCGCCTTCGAACTTGCAGTCAGCCATTTCGCAGTCAGTAAACTGCACGATGCGAGAATCCGAGGTAGCATAGGTGAGTTCCTCCTCCGAGAAGTCGCGAATACCCACCTGCACAAGTCGGCTGACACCACTCACCTCGCTCATCACGCTACGCATAATCGAGGCGTGCGAGTATGGAATCTCCTCGCCGGGCACGCGCAAGTCGCAGTGGGCGTCAATATGCAGGATACCAAACGACTCATAGCGCTCCGACAGAGCTACAATGTAGCCCAGCGCTGCACTGTGGTCGCCACCCACAAGACCCACCAATTTGCCGTCGGCGAGCAATTCTCGGGTTTGGTCATACACTTTGTTTTTGAGTTCGATACAGCCAGCCTTCACGCGGTCGAGTTTGCGGCGCAACAGGAAGTTTTCGTTGCTGTCGTGGCCATTTTCGAGCATTTGGATGATGCGTTCGACATCCTCGCGCAACACAGCGCTCGCCTCTTGGAGCTCGTAATTAATCTCGGCCGTAGCAATACCCTTGCGCCACCAGTCTGGGGCATAGGGGTCGTAGAGGTCGAGTTGGGTCGAAGCCTCGATGATTGCATCGGGAGCCGACGCCGAGCCTCCACCAAAAGAGCATGTCACATCCCACGGAGCAGACACCAGCACAAGTTGCGCTTCGTCCACCTCAATGGGCATACCAAAGTAATTGCCGTTATCCACATCCACGCCATTGTGGCTGCGGTCTGTTATAGTCTTAGCCATATCGTACATTTAACTTGGGGACTACAAAGGTAACCTTTTTTGTGCCTCGGTGTGCTCCAAGATCCGACTTTTTGCAATTTTTTGCTCATTTTGCCAATTTAGGCACAATATTGCCACTTTTGTGCCGTTATAATGGCGGATCCGACAGAGTCGCGAGACACAGTCGAGTCTTTTTCATAATCAATACATTAAAGTTGGGTTCACCCTGTCACGAGTTGGCAGGGTGTTTTTTATATTTGAGAAAGGGGGATTTCTACTTGGCTCGGGGGACCACAAAGCCCACAACGATGCAGCCCACGCATCCTGCCGACAGCACAATAATGCGCACCACAGCAGAGTCGATAAAGAAGATGCACGACACTGCAACCATCACCGTCATCAGAACCAGCGCCCACACCCTTTGTGCGGTGGTCATACCCCGACGACGCTCGTATTCGCGGATATAGACACCCAGCGGCGAGGCCAGCAGCCACGCCTGCATTCCGCGCGAAGACTTATAAAACAGCCACGAAGCCAACAACAGTAGCGGTGTAGTGGGTAGTCCCGGCACAAACACACCCAGCGCACCCAACGCCACACACACGCAACCGAGTGCGACAAGCACCCAGCGCACAACGCCGCGACTACGGCGGGTGGTCGAAGGGGTATTTTGAGTGTTATTCATACCGTACGGAACTTTTGGGATGGCAAAGATACATTTTTGCCGGGGATAATACAAATGGCGTTGGGTTTGCAAAATCGCACAAATATTTTTAACTTTGTAGTTGGAGCAAAATGCACATTCCTATGATGAAAGTCAAATTCATATTCAACCCGCGAGCAGGAATGCGCGGCATCACACGCGCCGTAGGCAGCATTATCGAACTCTATGCCGAATACGGCTACGAGATTGTGCCGGTACTACTCGACTTCCGCGACGACTGCACCGACCGCATCCTCGAAGGACTCTGTCCCGAGCGCTATCACCACATTCTGATTGCAGGTGGCGACGGCTCGGTAAACTTCGTTGTAAGGACACTTCGCGCGGCGGGTATCGACCTTCCCGTAGGCATTATTCCCGCAGGTACGGCCAACGACTTCTCGGTGGCGCTCGGAATGTCGAAACTCCCGCTCAAAGCGTGCGAGCAGATTCTGACAGGCGTGGAGCGCAGAGTAGACCTCGGTATGGCTGGCGGACGTTGTTTTGTGAATGTATTCAGCTTCGGACTTTTCACCAACGTGTCGCAACGCACCCCCACCAAACTCAAAAACATTTTGGGCAAAGCAGCCTATATTATGGAGGGTATGAGCGAGATTGCCAACCTGCGCCATATGCAGTTGAAGGTGACAAGCGACGACGGAGTGTACGACGGCAAGGCAATTATGATGTTGGTTTTCAACGGACGCACAGCAGGCAGTATTCCGCTGGCGCGAATGTCGCAGATGGATGACGGATTGCTGGATGTGCTGATTCTAAAAGGCGAGTCGCCCTTTGCCACAGCCGACGCCGTAATGCGCTATCTGTCGGGCGTGGGAGGCTCCTACCCCCCATCGGATGTCAAGCACCTGCGTTGTCGCAGACTCTATATCGAAAGCGAGCAGCAAGAGCCCACCGATATCGATGGTCAGCCGGGCGTTGCTTTCCCCGTAGATGTTCAGTGTCTGGAAGGTGCTTTGCGCGTAATTGTTCCTGCCGATGGTTCCGACCTATCCGACGCGGCTACCAAAGTAGAGTAGCACCATTCCCACAAGTATAAGTATGAGGTCGAACACCTTGCCACGCAGGTTGTGTTCGCGTAGGGCTATTGCACCATAGGCAAACGACACCAGCACCGAGCCGCGGCGAATCATCGACACCACCGAGATCAGCGAATCCTCCAAACCCAGAGCGTAGAAATAGGCGAAGTCCGCCGCCGACACAAACAGCGTAATAAACGGAATCGACCAACTCCAATGGAAGGGCATACGCTCGCGACGAGGCCACCACAACACACCTGCCACGATGGTCATAATCACTGCCTGATAGAGGTTGAACCAGCTCTGAACAAACACCGAGTCGAGGTGTTGCATCACATATTTGTCGTAGAGTCCGCTTGCAGCGCCCAGCACAGCGGCCATTCCTACGCACCACACCCAGCGGTTGCTGCGGAAATCCACGCCCTCGCGTCGCGAAGTGCGTCCCAGCAGGTAGAGCGACACCATAGCCACAATCACACCCGCCCATTGCAAGCCGTTGAGCCTCTCACCAAAGAGCAGCAGCGCACCGAGCAGCACCATCACGGGGCGTGTGGCGTTAATCGGGCCGACGATTGTCAGCGGCAAGTGTTTCAGGCCGAAGTATCCGCACATCCACGAGCCCAACACAATGCAGGCTTTGAGCACAATCATCAGGTGGTCGCGCAGAGTGCCGCAGGGAATATCCAGCATTGTGCCCTCGAACAGATGCGCACCCGTCAGCGACGCCACAATAAAGGGCAAAAACAACAGCGCACCCAACACCGAGTTAATCCACAGCACAGGGAGTACGGCATTGCCCGCAAGCGAGCGCTTCTTTGCCACATCATAGAAGCCCAACAGCAGGGCCGAAAGGAATGCAAGATACAACCACATAGTTTTCTATTTGTCAATTTCGAGGCGCAAAGATAAGGATTTGCTCATTAAATTGTAAATTGTGCATTTAATAACTACTTTTGCAGTTATGAAAACCCCCGAAACCCATACACCGCACTCACGCGGACTTCTCGCCCTGTCACCCATTGCGGTACTGCTGGCGGTATATCTTGTGGGCTCGCTGATTGCGGGCGACTTCTATCGTATTCCCATCTCGGTGGCGTTTATCGTCACCACCATCTACGGCATATTGCTGCTGCGCGGCAGGTCGTTGGAGGAGCGCGTGGGGGTATTCTCGACGGGCGCTGCCAACCCCGACATTATGTATATGGTGTGGATTTTCTGCCTTGCGGGAATCTTCGCCTCGTCGGCCAAGGCTATGGGTGCGGTGGATGCTACCGTAGCGCTCACGCTCAAAGCCATCCCCGGAGAGTATCTTCCAGCGGGAATCTTCCTTGCCACCTGCTTTATTTCGATGGCCATCGGCACCTCGGTGGGCACCATCGTGGCGCTGACACCCGTAGTTACGGCCATCGCTCCGCAAATCGGATGCTCGGTGGGTTGGCTTGTGGCAGCCGTTGTGGGAGGCGCATTCTTTGGCGACAACCTCTCGTTCATCTCCGACACAACCATCGCTGCAACCCAAAGTCAAGGTTGCAAGATGAGAGATAAGTTCCGCACCAACTTTATAATAGTTCTGCCCGTAGCACTGATTACACTCGGTATCTATCTGTGGGGCAGCAGCACAAGCCTCTACACCGCCGACGCACTACCCGCCGCCGAGTGGTACAAGGCCCTGCCCTATCTGCTGGTTATCATCCTCGCGCTGACGGGCGTGAATGTGCTGATGGTATTGCTTGCGGGCATTGTTGTGACCGACATCATAGGCATTGCGTCGGACTCGTTCAGCGGTATTGACACACTGACTGCGGCGGGCGCAGGTCTAAACTCGATGTGCGAGCTGATTCTGGTAACCCTGCTTGCTGGCGGAGTGATGAACATCATCAAACAAGCAGGCGGTTTCGACTACCTGATTGAGGTGCTCACCGCACGCATCTCCTCGCGCCGAGGTGCCGAGGGTGTGGTGGCACTGCTCACAGCGCTTACTAACCTCTGCACTGCCAACAACACCATAGCAATCCTCACAACGGGAAGCATCGCGCGCGACCTTTCGAGCCGCTATGCCATTCCGCCCCGCAGAACCGCCTCGATTATGGACATTGCGTCGTGTGTAGTGCAGGGCATCATTCCCTATGGTGCACAACTACTTATGGCCGCAGGCTTGGCCTCCATCAGTCCGATGGAGATTATCCCCCACTTGTACTATCCGATGTTGCTCGGCGGCGCGCTGATACTCTCAATCGCACTCCAATATCCGCGCCGATGAGCCACCCCAACGACATAGCCATCGAACGTCACCCATTGGAGCCCTTCGCCCCTGCGGATGCACGCATACTGATGTTGGGTAGCTTTCCACCGCCCACTGCGCGTTGGTCGATGGAGTTCTTCTACCCCAACTTCCAGAACGACATGTGGCGCATCTGCGGAGTGCTGTTCTATGGCAACAAACGCCACTTTGAGGCCTCGGGCGAGCGCCGTTTCGACAAGGAGCGCGTTGTGGAGTTCTGTACTCGTCAGGGCATTGCCCTCTACGACACCGCGTGTGCTGTGCGCCGACTGCGCGGGAACGCCTCGGACGCCCATCTCGAAGTAGTTGAGCCCACCGACATTGCAGCCCTACTCGGTCGTATGCCCGCGTGCCACACCATAGTCACCACGGGCGAGAAGGCCACCGACACACTTTGCGCCACAATGCAGTGTCCCAAGCCCGAGATTGGCGGTTATGTGGAGTGCCACTATGCCGACCGCCCCATCCGCTTTTGGCGTATGCCCTCGTCGTCACGCGCCTATCCCCTGCGTCTTGAAGCCAAAGCCGAGCGCTATGCCCCGATGTTTGGCCTCACCTACACCGCCCCCGCGAAATAACATACAAACATAAAAAAAGAAGTTGCCGAGCATTTCGGCAACTTCTTTTCTTATACCTATTTCCAAGAACGTGTATAACAAGAGGAATTCCAAGGCTTGCGACTCCCGAAAAACCGCAGCATACTTGGGCGTATGTGAGGATTTTGAGGGGGAGCGTAACGACGGAATTCGCTTGTTAGGCGCGTTCTACAAAATTTTATCGAGTTGAGCAATATATTTCGCAATATCCTCGTCGGCCACCTCATAGTTTTGGAGGTTACCCGCAAAGTATTGCTCATAAGCGTACATATCCACCATACCGTGACCCGACAGGTTGAACAGAATGGTCTTCGAAGTACCCTCCTCCTTGCATTTGAGCGCCTCGCGGATAGCATAAGCAATGGCGTGGGTCGATTCGGGTGCGGGGATGATACCCTCGGCTTGCGAGAAGAGCACACCTGCCTTCAAGGTTTCGAGTTGGGGAATATCGGCAGCCTCAATAAAGCCGTCTTTGAGCAGTTGGCTTACAATCGAGCCAGCACCGTGGTAGCGCAAACCACCTGCGTGAATATTGGCGGGTTGGAAGTTGTGACCCAAAGTAAACATAGGCAACAGAGGGGTCAGTCCCACGTTATCACCAAAGTCGTATTGAAACACACCACGAGTCAGTTTGGGACAGCTTTGAGGCTCAACGGCCACACAGCGAGTGTTGCGCCCCTTGGTCCAGTTCTCGCGCAGGAAGGGGAATGCGATACCTGCAAAGTTACTACCGCCACCGAAGCAACCGATTACCACGTCGGGGTAGTCGCCTGTCATCTCCAGCTGTTTAAGACACTCCTCACCGATGATGGTTTGGTGCAGCAAAACGTGGTTGAGCACACTACCCAAGCAGTAGCGGGTGTCCTTTTGGTTTTTGACAGCCATCTCCACAGCCTCCGAGATTGCGATACCCAGAGTACCGGGGCAGTTGGGGTCTTTTTCGAGGATTGCGCGACCTGCGTCGGTCAGGTTGGTGGGCGAAGGGAAGATGTTGGCACCCCAAGTCTTCATCATCAGACGACGATAGGGTTTTTGCTCACAGCTAACCTTAACCATATAGACATCCACGTCGATACCGAAGTGTTTACCTGCCATTGCGATAGCCGAGCCCCATTGACCTGCACCTGTTTCGGTGGTCAGGTGTTTGATGCCCTGAATCTTGTTGTAGTAGGCTTGGGGAACTGCCGAGTTGGTTTTGTGCGAGCCCGAGGGCGACACACTCTCGTTCTTGAAGTAAATCTTGGCAGGGGTTTGCAGCATACGCTCCAAACCGTGGGCGCGCACCAGAGGAGTGTTACGCCAGATGCGGAAGATATCCTGAACCTCCTCGGGGATGTCGATATAACGTTCGGTGGAGAGCTCCTGTTTGGCGAGTTCGGTTGCGAAAATCACCGACAGGTCGTCCACTGTCATAGGTTTACGAGTTTGGGGGTGGAGCGGCGGAAGGGGTTGGTTAGGCATATCCGCCACGATGTTGTACCATTGCTTGGGATTTTCACTCTCCGGAAGCAAAATCTTCTTGGTTACCATTGTAGTATTGTGTTTTATTTATTCTTGTCTTAAGTAGTAGTTTTTCTGTTTTGTTGTGCGTCCGAGCCTTGCCCGTTACAGCGACGAGCAGACCGCCTCGCCCATTTCCGCACTCTTTAAAAAAGCGCCCCGTTGTCTGTCTAAACAACGGGGGCAATAGCTTTATATATCACTTACGCATACGTCCATCGCGCTACCATTGTTTAGTTTGCCAACGGGAGCCACCACCAACGTGCGATATGTAGATTCATTGTCATTGCAATCGCAAACTTACGTAGTTTTTTTAATAACTCCAAACATTTGATTAAAAATTATATTGAATCATAGTCTGGATGCGGTTTGCGTGACCCATATCGCCGCTTTGGTTCTTGCGTGTGCCATAGAGGTACTCCAACGCCACGCGGCAGTTGGGGCTCAACTTGTAGAACACATTGGCAAACACATACTGACCGCGTTTGTAGTCGCCTGGCGAGGAGTAGCCGTCGCTGTGGTCGAGACCCACCGAGGAGTAGCCGCCCGACACGAAGATTCGCGGAGTGACGTTGTATTTGAGCGAGGCAAACCATCCCCACATTGTGGGCATCTGCATCTTGCCCTCGTCACCCGGCTTGGTCACAAGGTCAAGCGAAGTACCTGCAAGGTCGTTGATGTAGGGGGTGATACCCTTGCCATAGATACCGTTCATACAGAGATTGAAGTGACGCGCAAAGGCGATGTTGCCGCTCAACTGCACACCATAGCCCACGGCACGCTGGTTGTCGGCCTCCACCACATCGCGGTAGTACATCGTGCGCACAACACCCGACGCTCGGACATGGCTCTTCTGCTCGTCACCCCAGCCATACTGCACATAACCCACAAAATCGGGAATTCGCTGGGTCTGCGCGGCGGTGCGCTCGGGCGAATAGATACCCGCAACCCTCGGAGTCTCGGCAGCTACCGCCATCGAGAAGTGGCGACCAAAACTGCGGCTGTAACGAATCACCTCGTTGAAGTTGGAATTATAGGCATTGGGACCCTCGTAGTCGATGGTTGTGGGGCCTGCCATCGGGTCGCAGAAGGTGGTGTAGGTGCGACCAAACAGGAATCCCTTGAACGACACGTAGGCGTGGCGCAGGTGCATGCCATAGTTGTTTCCCCTGAAATCGGTCTCGATGTAGGTAACCACATCACCCAGCATATTTGTATGGGCCACACCCTTGAAGAATAGGCGCGAGGTGGTGACACTCATAAAGAGTTTTTCTCGATTTTCGGGTGTCGCCACCACCGCAATGTCGCGGGGCACAAAGTCGGTGTTGCCCACTGCGCCCTCGAAGTCGTAACCCGCGCGCAGGCTGACGTGACCACCCACAGCCAGCGACATTCGGTTGTCGTGCGAAGTGATAATCACCAACGGCAGGTGCGACATCTTGAAGCCCTCGACGTGGTTGCGGTCGAAGATTTTCATCGCTCCGACACAAGCTCTGCGCTCCACCGTATCGCGGCTCGACGGGTGATACTTATAGACACCCATCACCACCACGTGCGGATAGCTGTCGGCGGTTTGATAGGATTGGCCCTTGGCGACAAAGGCCGCCATCACACAGGCCACACACAAAAGTAAATGTTTTTTCATAGCACTAATGTATTAGGTTTATACCTCGTTAGAGTTGCTTTCGACACGCAAGTGCGTATCGACCGAGGATTTTGGCAAGATTAATGCCAATATTTTCGTATCTTTGTCGGGCGTAACCATTCGCTCCACTTCAAGCAGACACAAAATGGGATTTATCTTCTGGACACTGACAGCACTCGCCGTCGCTATCGACCTGTGGACACTCCGTACGCTACATCGCAGCGGAAAGCACACAGTCACACTCCTTTATGGCGTGTTTGCGGTTGTTACCGACATCGTTACGCTCGCACTTCTTCTCGCAGTTCCGCCTGCCCCACACCACTCGCTTGTGCCAATCTTTTGCGGTTATGTATTTCTGCTGACTGCAACCGTTAAGATTATGATTGCTACGGGCGTGTTGCTCGACCTACACAAACGACGCAAAGTGTGGACAACGCTGGCCTCGCTCGCCTCGGTGGTGTTCTTGGCCGTAATTATTGGCGGCACGATAGCTCCCACACGCGGAGTTCGGGTCTATCACGAGCAGATGTGTTTCGAGAACCTGCCCGAAGGTTTCGACGGCGCACGCATAGGCTTTTTCTCCGACCTGCACTTGGGCGCGCTCACAGCGCCCCAAAAGATTGTCAGCGAGATGGTCAGCAAGTTCAACGCCGAGGAGTGTATGATGGTTATCAATGGTGGCGACATCATCAACATCCGCCCCTCGGAGTTTACACCCCGACGCGTCGAGATGTTGAAGGCAATCACCGCACCCGTCTATTCGGTTGTGGGTAATCACGACCTCGGCTACTACCGTCGCGACACGCTCGACTACCCCGTAGCGCAATCGACCGCCGACCTCAAAGCCACAATCGACTCGCTCGGATGGACTCGCCTGGACAACTCCTCGGTATGGATTCATCGCGGGGGCGACAGCCTGCGCCTTACGGGCATTGAGTTCAGTCGTCGCGCCGCAGGCAACCACCACAAGCGCTCGGTTGGCGGCATAAACATCGACTCGCTGATGCACGCCGACGTACCACAAGGTGCGTTCAGCATTGTTGTCAGCCACATACCCCAATATTGGCACTCGCTGACCAAAACTCACGGCGCCGACCTGACACTCTCGGGTCACACCCACGCAATGCAGTGCAAGTTCCGCATCGGGGGACGTACCCTCTCGCCCGCGAGCCTGCTCTATGACGAGTGGGCGGGCGCTTACCACGACCACAACAAGACACTATACATAAGCGAAGGCGTCGGCTTTGCAGGAATCCCCATCCGACTGGGAGTTCCGCCTTCGATAACAATCATAACTCTACGAAAATGCGAATAGTACTATCGGTAGCAATGTCGTCGGACTGGTGTCTGGACGACTGCTCGCAACAGCGGCTTGTAATCTCCAACACCAAGGATTGGGACGAGGTCTATGCCCTGCGTGGCGAGTGTGACGCCATATTGGTGGGAGCCGAAACTCTGCGCCGCGACAACCCGAGTTTGCGCATAAAATCAGAGTTGATACGCACCGAACGCATCGCACGCGGAATGTCGCCCGACATCAGCCGCATCACAATGACCCGCAGCGGAGCACTCGACCCCAACCTGAAATTCTTCTCGCCCGAGGGCGACGCTATAGTATTCACCGAGAGTCGCGCAACACTCGGCACCGAGCAATCCACACGCGTGATTTGCCGCCGTTCGCTCAGCGCGCGCAGCGTAGCCGATGAGTTGGAACGTATGGGATGCAAGTGCCTGATGGTGGAGGGAGGAGCGCAGATTCTGCGCATGTTCCTTTCGGAGGGAGTGTTCGACGAGATTCGCGTGGCACAGTCGCCCATTGTAGTTGGCGAGGAGAACGCGCCCAAGCTGGTTGAACCGTGGCGAATGTACCCCACCGTGCTCGATCGCGAGTACAAACTCGATGATATGACCATCCGCTGGTTCCGCCGCATAGGCGCCGATGGTCGCGACGACTACCGAATGATGTTGCACGCAATCGAGCGAAGCAAACTATGCGAGAAGGTGCCCACTCACTACTGCGTGGGCGCTGTGATTCGCACAACCGACGGACAGACATTCGACGGCTACACGGGCGAGACGGCCGACAACGACCACGCCGAGGAGGCCGCCATCAAGAAGGCTTTGGCCGCAGGTGCCAACCTTCGAGGCGCGACCATTTATAGTTCGATGGAACCCTGCTCGCAACGCTCATCAAAGCCCAAGAGCTGTTCACAACTCATAATTGAGCACAAAATGGCGCGCGTGGCCTTTGCCCTGTCGGAGCCGACCCACTTTGTGAGCAACTGCCAAGGCGAGAGTATGCTTCGCCGCGCAGGACTCGAAGTGGTGCGTATGCCCGAACTTGCCGACCGCGTCGAGGAGGTAAATGCCTATCTGAATAATTTGTAAACTTCAACACCACAACCCAATGTCGAAAATCGAAACCGCACCTGCCGCCACCGACCGCTTGTGGACGCGCGACTACATATTCCTGTGTGTGGCCAACTTTATGATGTGCCTTGCGTTCTATCTGTTGGTGCCCACCCTGCCGTTCTATTTGAGCGAGGCATTCGGAGCAGGCAAAGCCGTCATCGGCACCGTGCTGTCGTGCTACACCATTGCGGTGCTGGCTGTGCGCCCCTTCTCGGGCTACATTGCCGACACGTTCCAGCGCAAACCGGTCTATCTGATAGCCTATTTTCTGTTTGTATCGGTATTCTGCGGCTACATCCTTGCGGGCAGTCTGACAATGCTTATCATCACCCGCATCGCCCACGGACTAACCTTCGGAATGATTACCACAACCAGCAACACGCTGATTGTAGATGTGTTGCCGTCGAGCCGCCGAGGCGAAGGTTTGGGCTACTATGGTGTGGTGAATAATCTTTCGATGAGTATCGGCCCGATGATTGGTCTGTTTATGGTCGAGATGGGCAACTTCAACCTTATCTTCGCAAGCTCAATTCTGGCGGGCTTGGTGGGTATGGTGTTCGCCACGCTGGCCAAAGTGCCGAGCAAGACACCCAACACCCAGAACAGCGTGCTCTCCATCGACCGATTCTTCTTGGTCAAGGGTATCAAGGCGTGCTGCTCATTGCTGTTACTCGCCATCCCCTATGGTATGACCACATCGTTTATTGCAATGTACGCCAAGGAGTTGGGAATGGTCAACAATACGGGACTCTTCTTTACGATTATGGCTGCGGGATTAATTGTGTCGCGCATCGGCTCTGGCAAGCGCGTGGACCGCGGACTTGTCACTAATGTCATCACCCAAGGTATTGTCATCGCCCTTGCGGGTATCGTTGCCGAGGCTCTGCTGGGATTCGCTGCGGGTGTGCATATCGGCCTTGGCTATGCGGTCTATTTCCTTGCGGCATTCCTTGTGGGATTCGGCTATGGCACGATGTTCCCCGCCTACAATACGCTGTTTATCAACCTTGCGCCCAACTGCCGCCGCGCAACTGCTAGCGCCACCTACCTTACGGGTTGGGACGTGGGTATGGGTCTCGGTATGTGGTTTGGCGGCCGAATCGCCGAGATGTGGGGCCTTCGTACGGTCTATATGCTGGACATCGCGCTGGCACTCATCGCCTTTGTGTGGTTTGTCGCCGTCGCCGCCCCTCACTTCAATCGCAACAAACTGCGCTAACACCCCACCCTGCACACATAAAAAACCGAGGTTGCCCAACACGGAGCAACCTCGGTTTTTTATACTATTTTTGTAGAAGCCTTTTTAATATCTTAATTATTTGAATTGGAATCCAAACAAACAAGAACAAAACGAACAATATAATCGCTACTTGTCCTATTCCTATCACCAAAGGTAACATCAACATAATTTACTATTTTTTCAAATTAGGCTATTCCTTCCTTACGATTTTTGCGCCCAGAGCATTCAGGCGACCATCGATGTTTTGGTAGCCGCGGTCAATCTGCTCGACATTCTGGATAACACTTGTACCCTCGGCACTCAACGCTGCAATCAGCAGAGCAACACCCGCACGGATATCGGGCGAGGTCATCTTGGTGGCACGCAGACGCATTGCGCGGTCGTGGCCGATGACGGTTGCACGGTGGGGGTCACAAAGGATAATCTGCGCACCCATATCGATAAGTTTGTCCACAAAGAACAGACGACTCTCGAACATCTTTTGGTGAATCAGCACCGAGCCCTTGGCCTGTGTAGCCACCACCAAGAACACCGACAACAAGTCGGGGGTCAGACCCGGCCACGGAGCGTCGGCAATGGTCATAATCGAGCCATCGATAAAGCTCTCGATGCAGTAGTGGTCTTGTGCAGGAACATAGATATCGTCGCCACGTTGCTCAAAGCGGATACCCATACGGGCAAACTGCGCGGGAATGATACCCAGATTCTCGAACGACACGTCCTTGATGGTAATCTCGGAGGCGGTCATAGCAGCCATACCGATAAAGCTACCCACCTCAATCATATCGGGCAGCATACGGTGTTCGGTACCACCCAGCGAGTCCACACCCTCGATTGTCAGCAGGTTGGAGCCGATACCCGAGATGCGCGCTCCCATACGGTTAAGCATTTTGCAGAGTTGTTGCAGGTAGGGCTCACACGCGGCGTTATATATAGTGGTAGTACCCTTAGCCATCACGGCAGCCATCACGATATTGGCAGTACCCGTAACCGAGGCCTCGTCAAGCAGCATATAGGTGCCCTGCAAGGGACGTCCCTCAACCTTGAAGAAGTGTTCCGCAGCGTCGAAGTCAAACTTTGCACCCAACTTTTGGAAACCGATAAAGTGGGTATCCAATCTGCGGCGGCCAATCTTATCGCCACCCGGACGGGGAATATAGGCCACACCGAAGCGCGCCAACAGTGGACCGACAATCATCACCGAGCCTCTCAAGCGTGAAGCGATGTTGCGGAACTCCAAAGTCTGCATAAAGTCGAGGTCGATATTGGCGGCCTTGAACGAATAGGTGTCGTCGCTGAGCTTCTCCACCTCGACGCCCAAGCGTTCGAGCAGTGCAATGAGTTGCAGCACGTCCACGATTTGGGGAATATTGCTTATTGTCACCTTCTCTGGTGTAAGCAGTGTTGCGCATAATATTTGCAGTGCTTCGTTCTTTGCACCTCCGGCGGTAATCTCACCTTGTAGTTTTCGTCCGCCTGTAACCTCGAAAATAGCCATAATCACACAAATTTGATAGTGTGAAATTAGATATTTTGTTTGAGATTTGCAAATTTCGGACGCACAAAAGGGGATTTATGGTTTTTTTTGGTGTAATTTTTCGAAAAATATTTGCAAATACCGAAAACATCACTACCTTTGCAACCGCAAATGGCGAGTTAGCTCAGCTGGTTAGAGCGCATGATTCATAATCATGAGGTCTCCAGTTCAATCCTGGAACTCGCTACTTCAAGGGGCTGTCCAAATGGATAGCCCCTTTTTGTTGTTGGAGATAAAGACGACCCCTTTTTGTATAATGTCGAAAGACGGCCGCTTTTGTTTGGTTGTAGATGCCTCTTGGGGTTTGAGGGCAGAAAGACTACCAACAAAACTAAAACAACCGCTTGTCGGAATTCGACAGGCGGTTGTTCCCTTTTTCAAGAGCCGTAATCGGGACTCGAACCCGAGACCTTTTCATTACGAGTGAAATGCTCTACCAACTGAGCTATTACGGCAACTTTCTGCGGAAAAAAGTACGCAAATATACTCTTTTTTTGAATCCCGACTACATTTGGGCGGAATAATCTGCACCGCACACCGCAAAAACCAAGCGAGAATACCACAGAACCCACATCAGCCACCCACACCGACCAATCCATCGCGCCACCCACTTTTAGGCTGATTTGTCAAAAAAGATTGTTTGCCGATAGCATCGGTCGATAAATATCAAAAAAAAGGGTAAATCTGTTGCGAATTGGATTTTTTATTGTATTTTTGTTTCGATAAAACGGTTGTAAGATTTCTCTTATAGGTCTTGTAACCGCTTTTTATTTAGACACGCATATAAAGACAAACCAAAAACCAATTATTAAAATAAACTTTATGTAACTCTTTTTACTGCTTAATGAAAAAACTCTTTACCTTTTTGGGGGCCATTATGATGATGGCCGGCTCTGCCTCTTGGGCGCAGGAAGTTGATAGTAGTGCGCTGCCGCAGAGATCTGTATCGGAAATCGATGCAACTACGGAAGATGGGGAGGAATGGATTCCATCAATCTCGCTTGATTCACGATTTGGTTACAATCACACAATCGGCGGGGACGCTGCCGGTATTGGTGGTGATGGACTCTATTTGAACATTGACGGTAAAATAAGTAAGCATTTCTCTTATTCGCTGTGCCAGAAGTTCTTTTCGGCCATAGGCGAAGATCAGTCTGTCTTTGAAAATACCGATTGGATGACACTCAGTTTCAACGTGGGTGGTTTCACGCTCTCGGCAGGTAAGGATGTCCTGATGCTGGGTAGCTTCGAGTATGATGCCTACGACATTGATTCGTATTTCGATATGAACTCGATGTTCTACAACAGTTTCAGCTCGTATCAATGGGGCGCCAAGGCTATGTGGACAAACCCGTCGGAGAGCACCTCGTTTGCGTTTCAAGTAACAACATCACCTTTCGCATACGCTCCTCGCGAGGAGAATCTCTACTCGTACAACCTCGGCTGGTATGGCGCGTGGGATTGCTACGAGTCGATTTGGAGTGTCAACCTTATGGAGCATGCCCCCGGCGAGTTTGTCAAAGTTGTGGCCTTGGGTAATATGTTCTATGTGGGCGACCTGTCGCTGGGCCTCGACTGCATTGTGCGCGGTTCGAAGTTCTCGTCGCTGGGCAAGGACGAGGTTACACTGAGCTTCACACCCTCGTATGAGATAGGTGGCAAGGTGCGACTCTTCGGCAAGGCTGGTTGGGAGCGCAGCTCGGCTGACCTACCCTACGACTTCTGGGGCGAATACCTGTCGGCAGACGATATGATGGCCGCCAACGACGAGTGTATGAGCACTCTGCCCGCATTCCTGCCCGCCAATCAGAACTATTGGTTCTATGGCGCAGGTGTGGAGTACTTCCCCATCAAGAATAGCCGCGACGTGCGTCTGCACGCCATCTGGGCATCGAACAGCTACACCGCACGCCACACCATCAATGTGGGTGTGACTTGGAAGTTTGATGTCACACGAGCCATTCAAAGAATTATCAAGAAATAACAGCATAACTACATCATATAAACCTTATTTAGAGAGATGAAAGATTCGAACTACATTATCGAATTAAGCAACATATCGAAGGCCTTTGGCGACAAATGCGTGTTGGACGACGTCAGCCTCTATGTACGCAAGGGCGAGTTTGTGACAATCCTCGGCCCCTCGGGCTGTGGTAAGACCACTCTGCTGCGTATCCTTGCGGGATTTGGCGTTGCCGACTCCGGCGAGATTCGTATCGCAGGCGAAGACATCACCGAGGTTCCGCCCCACCAACGTCCCGTCAATACGGTCTTTCAGCGTTATGCACTATTCCCACACCTGAATGTCTATGACAACATCGCATTCGGTCTCAAACTCAAAAAGGTAAAACAAGATGAGATTGACACCCGCGTGCGCAAGGCGTTGAAGATGGTGGGTATGACCGACTACGAGTGGCGCGACGTGAACTCGCTGTCGGGTGGCCAACAACAACGTGTGGCCATTGCGCGTGCTATCATCAACCGCCCGCAGGTACTTCTGCTGGACGAGCCTTTGGCTGCGCTCGACCTGAAAATGCGTAAAGATATGCAGATGGAGCTCAAAGATATGCACAAGACTCTGGGCATCACCTTTGTGTACGTTACGCACGACCAAGAGGAGGCCCTCACGCTGAGCGACACCATCGTGGTTATGAGCGAGGGTAAGGTGCAACAGATTGGCACTCCGACCGACATCTACAACGAGCCCGTAAACTCGTTTGTGGCCGACTTTATCGGCGAGAGCAACATCCTCAACGGCGTTATGCTGCGCGACCGCGTGGTTGAGTTCCTCGGCCGCGAGTTTGAGTGCGTCGACGAGGGCTTTGGCGAGAACGCACCCGTAGATGTGGTTATCCGTCCAGAGGATGTCTATATTATGGCTCCGACCAAATCGGGTATGATTGACGGCGTTGTGCAGTCGTGCATCTTCAAGGGTGTCCACTACGAGATGACTGTACTGACCGACAACGGCTACGAGATTATGATTCAAGACTATAACGCATTCGAGGTTGGCCAACAGGTAAGTATGATTATCAAGCCTTCGGACATCCACGTTATGCGTAAGGAGAGAGTTTGCAACACCTTCGAGGGTACTATGATTGACCCCACCCACGTCGAGATTTTGGGCACTTCGTTCGTATGCAACGAGATGACCGACATCGAGGGTGGCGAGAAGGTTAATGTCGAGGTTAATTTCGACAAAGTGGAGCTGATGGACTACAAGGAGGATGGCACGCTGATGGGCGACATCCGCTTTATCCTCTACAAGGGCGACCGCTACCACCTGACCGTACGCACCGAGCACGGCGACAACATCTATGTCGATACCAACGACGTGTGGGACGACCGCGACATTGTCGGCATTCGCATCCAACCCGACGATTTACGTATCACAAGAGTGTAACAACCCCAAAAACGTTTTTGCCTAATGAAATGGTTGTTAAAAATGGTTCTCAAACGCAGTAATTGGAGTATCCCCTACTTCATATTCCTGCTTGGAATGGTTGTGTTGCCACTCATCCTCATCTGCATCTATGCATTTCAGGACGATGCGGGTAGCTTTACGCTCGACAACTTCTCGAAGTTTATATCGAATCCCGAGGCTGCCAATACGTTTGTCTATTCGATTGGTATTGCAGTGATTACCACCATTCTATGTATCCTACTGGGCTACCCCGCAGCCTACATCCTGAGCAATCGCGCGCTGTGTCGTTCGAGGGTGATGGTGGTGCTGTTCATCCTGCCTATGTGGATTAACATTCTGGTGCGTACACTTGCTACCGTGGCTCTGTTCGACTTTATGCACTTGCCGCTGGGCGAGGGAGCTCTGATTTTCGGTATGGTGTACAACTTCCTGCCGTTTATGATTTATCCGATTTACAACACTATGTCGAAGCTCGACCACAGCTACGTCGAGGCGGCGCAGGACTTGGGTGCCAACCCGCTGACCGTCTTTACGAAGGTTGTGTTGCCGCTGTCGATGCCGGGTGTTATGAGTGGTATTATGATGGTATTTATGCCCACAATCTCGACCTTTGCCATCGCCGAGTTGCTGACTATGAACAACATCAAACTGTTTGGTACCACCATTCAGGAGAACATCAACAACGGTATGTGGAACTATGGCGCGGCACTGTCGCTCATTATGTTGATTATTATTTTTGCCACCGATCTGTTCAGCGACGGCGACGAGGATCGTGCAACCAATGAGGGAGGAATCATCTAATGAAGAAGTTTATTGCTCAATCATATCTGTGGCTGCTGCTGACGTTGCTCTATGCACCGATCATCATCATTGCCATCTTCTCGTTCACCGAGGCCAAGGTGCTCGGTAACTGGACAGGTTTTTCGACCAAGCTCTACACCTCGCTGTTCCAAGGCGGCGCCCACCACTCGCTGGTTAACGCCATCGAAAATACGCTGATTATCGCTCTGGTGTCGGCTGCCGTTTCGACCCTGCTGGGAAGTATTGCCGCCATCGGTATCGACCGCCTGCGCGGACACAAACGAGCTGTCATCAACTCGCTCAACAACATCCCTATGCTGAACCCCGATATCATTACGGGTATATCGCTGTTCTTGTTGTTTGTGAGCTTGGGCGTGTCGCAAGGCTACGCAACGGTTATTCTGGCGCACATCACCTTCTGCACCCCCTATGTGGTGTTGTGTGTGCTGCCCCGACTGCAACAGATGAATCCCAACATCTTTGAGGCGGCGCTGGACCTGGGTGCCACACCCTTCCAGGCTCTGCGCAAGGTGATTATCCCCGAGATTAAGCCGGGTATGATTAGCGGCTTCATCTTGGCATTCACACTCTCGATTGACGACTTTGCGGTGACCATCTTCACCATTGGTACCGAAGGTTTGGAGACCCTTTCGACCTACATCTATGCCGACGCACGCAAGGGAGGTCTGACCCCCGAGTTGCGTCCGCTGTCGACCATTATTTTTGCCGTTGTACTGATTCTGCTTGTGGTGATTAACATCCGCTCGGAGCGAAATCGTAAAAAGGAGGAGGAGTTGAAACGATGAAACGTTGTCTTGCTATAATTTCCAAAGTTTTTGTGGTCGCACTGACCGCGGGCCTTCTGACTGCCTGCAAATGCGACGACAGCCGAAAGGAGATACTGAAAGTCTATAACTGGGCCGACTATATCGACGAGGAGTTGCTGACCGAGTTCGAGGAGTGGTACGAGGAACAGACAGGCGAGAGTGTCGAGGTTGTGTATCAACTCTTCGACATCAACGAGATTATGCTTGCCAAGATTGAGCGAGGCAAGGAGGATTTCGACGTGGTGTGCCCCTCGGAGTACATCATCGAACGTATGTTGCGCAACGACCTGCTGCTGCCCATCAACAAGGATTTCGGCTCGACCCCCAACTACCTGGGAGGTGTGTCGCCCTACATCCACGACGTGTTTGACAAGATTGACGGCAGTGGCAAAAACGCCAACGACTATGCTGTGGGATATATGTGGGGCACTACGGGCTTCCTGTACAACACCCGCTATGCCTCGCGCGAGGAGGTTAGCTCGTGGAGCGCACTGTGGAACCCCAAATTCAACAAGAAACTCCTTATCAAGGACGCATTCCGCGATGTATATTGTCCGCTGTTGATTTATGCCAACCAAGCCGAGATAGCTTCGGGCGAGGTGTCGCTTGACTCCATCACACGCGACGCATCGGACCCCTCGATTGCCAAAGTCGAGGAGCTGCTCAAAAAGGCCAAACCCTATGTTGCGGGCTGGGAGGCAGACTTCGGCAAGGAGATTATGACCAAGGAGAAGGCGTGGCTCAACCTTTCGTGGAGTGGCGACGCTGCGTGGGCCATCGAGGAGGCTGCTGCGGTGGATGTCGAGTTGGACTATGTCATCCCCGACGAGGGTAGCGTTGTGTGGTTCGACGGCTGGGTCATCCCCAAATATGCCAAGAACCCCAAGGCTGCGGCCTACTTCATCAACTTTATGTGTAAACCCGAGAACGCCATCCGCAATATGGACGCAATCGGCTATGTGAGCGTCATCGCCACACCCGAGGTTATGGAGTATATGTCGGAGTCGGCCGTTGAGTCGGGCTACGAGGAGGCTATCGACGTGAGCTACTTCTTTGGCGAGGGAGCCGACAGCGTGGTTATGAATCCCGTGTTCTATCCCGACCGAAATGTTGTCGAGCGCTGTGCTATGATGCACGATAGCGGCGCACGAACTGCGGCTCTGTTGGAGATGTGGTCACGCGTGAAGGGCGATAACCTCAACAACGGAATGGTTATATTTATCCTTGTGGTGTTTGGCACTCTGCTGGTGGTCGGCATTATCCGCAAGGTGCGTCGCCGCCGTCGCCTGCGCCAACAACGATTCCGCCGCATAAGGTCGTAACCGCACACTAAAAAAAGAAGCGTGTCCAATAGGTTTTGGGCGCGCTTTTTTGTGTACATATTACCTTGAAAAATTGTATAATAAGAGGAATTTCGAGGATAAGCGGGGGCATATCCCCTTTTACCACTACCGCCCACCCCAAAAGTAATTGAGAGTAGAGCGGAAGCAAAAACCGCCGGTCTGCGGCCGAAGAAATTACCTTATTATACTATTTTTTGTATATTTGTAAAAAATTAACCCTTACATAAAAATGTTTACTTTCATAACTTGCCTTGCGCTGCTGGTTGCAGCCTACTTCATCTACGGCAGAGTACTCGAAAAAGTGTGCGGCATCAGTGTGGTGCGCGCAGTACCCTCCGAAAGCAAATTCGATGGCGTGGACTATGTACCTATGCCAATGTGGAAAACCTTCCTTATCCAACTGCTCAACATCGCAGGACTCGGTCCCATCTTCGGTGCGGTGCTGGGTGCCGCCTATGGTCCCGTAGCCTTTGTGTGGATTACGCTGGGCGGTATCTTCTTTGGCGCGATGCACGACTTTATTGCAGGCGTGATGTCGCTGCGCCACGATGGTATGAGCCTGCCCGACATCGTACGCCGATACCTCGGAGAGGGTATGGGTGTGTTCAACCTGATTTTTACGGTGGCGCTGATGGTGCTGGTCGGTGCGGTGTTTATGTCGCAACCCGCCGAGCTTATCGCCAAGTGGCTGCCCCAATCGGCCAGCGACTTCAATATCAATGGTTTCAGCCTGACGGTACTGATGGTTATGGGTGGTATTCTGGTGTACTACATCATCGCAACGCTCTTTCCCGTCGATAAGATTATCGGCCGCATCTACCCTATCTTCGGCTTTGCGCTGGTGGCAATGGCGGTAGGTATTCTGGGTGTGCTGCTCTTTGGCGGCAAATACACCATCCCCGAGCTTGACCTGCACAACCACATCGCAAACCCGGCGAAATTCCCTATATTCCCTACGCTGTTTCTGACCATCGCGTGCGGTGCCATCTCGGGCTTCCACGCTACACAGTCGCCCCTTATGGCAAGGTGCCTGACCAACGAGAAGCAGTGCCGCCCCGTATTCTACGGAGCAATGATTTCGGAGAGTATCATCGCCCTGATTTGGGCCGCCATCGCAATGGCATTCTGGGGAGGTGTCGAGGAACTGAACGAGGCCCTCGCCGCCAATCGCAACAACGCCTCGATTCTGGTGGATATGATTGCTAACGAAACCCTCGGCCACACCATTGCTATAGTGGTTATGTTTGGCGTTATCGGCGCTGCAATCACCTCGGGCGACACCGCCTACCGCTCGGCACGACTGATGATTGCCGACGCGCTGGGTATCGAACAAAAGACTCTGTGGAAACGCATTGCGGTGTGTCTGCCCATCTTTGCGCTGGCTGTGTTTATCATCCTTGCCACCGATTTCCGCACCCTATGGAGCTACTTTGCGTGGTTCAACCAAACGCTCAGCGTGTTCACTCTGTGGGCTATCTGTGTCTATCTTGTTCGCGAGCGCAAACCCGTTGTTATCGCAATGATTCCCGCCGTATTTATGACCTATGTGTGCAGCCTGTATCTGTTCACCGCAGGCCAAATGCTGGGTCTTGCGCCCACTCTGGGAGCTGTGCTTGCAGGCGCGCTGACACTTGTCATCACATCATATTTTATTTACCGATTCAATCGTGAAGTTCGCAATGCAAAAACCAGAGCTTAAACCCACCATCAATCAGACCTTTGTGCTGACACCCGCCGAGGGCGACAAGTCGGGCGCCTACAACTTTGGTGCTATTCTCGAACAATCGCGCCGCCTGGAACGTCAAGGCCAAATCGAAAAGGCCTGCGACGTGCGCTATCAAGCTTTCCAACGACTTGTGGCACTGCTGCCCGAGGATGCCGAAATCGAACTCGATTGGGAGGACGACTACACTCAGTCGGCCCTGCATCTGATTAACTATTCAAGTATCGACCACTTCCTTGTGGGCGACTACGAGATGTGTGCCGCAATGCTCGAATTGATGTTGGAGCTCGACAGCGAAGACCACTTGGAGGCCACCACGCGCTTGGCCTACGCCTACATCGCATTGGAGGAGTACGAGCTGTATGACGAGATTGCGGGCGACATCAACGACCGTAGTGCCGACAAGGCTATCCTTGCGCTGTGGAGCGAGTACCGCCAAAAGGGAACACTTAACGACGGTCACCTGCGCAATCTGCGCACACGCCTTGCGGACTACTACGGCGAGTTCACCGCCGACAGTCACCCCGCCGACGAGGCCTTTATGACCGATATTGCCGGGGAGAAACCCTCGCGTAGAGCTCTGGCTCGTGAGCTGTGGCTGCAAACCGAACACTTGTGGAAACAGTACCCCGAGTTTATCGACGCACTCAAAGCCACCAAATCCCGCAAGTAGAGGTGACCGCACCTATACATAACAACCCACCCGCCAGCAAACCACTCTATGCGTGGGGCGACAGCCGACCGTTCTACGGCTCGGCCCGCTACTATCGCAACACCTTCGACTGCGAAATCCGCAAGCTGAGTATCGACGCAGGCTTCTCGTGCCCCAACCGCAATGGACGTGTGGGCGTGGGTGGTTGTACTTTTTGTAATAACGACGCATTCTCACCCGCCTATGCCACAGCCCGACGCACCATCACCGAACAGATGGCCGAGGGCCGACGGTTTCACGCCCGCAGTTTTGTGGAGGGAGCCAAGTGGTTAGTCTATTTCCAAGCCTTCTCGAACACCTATGCCCCCGTCGATGTGCTGCGCGCACGCTATATGGAGGCACTGCAAGCCGACGATGTGGCAGGACTTATCATCGGCACACGCCCCGACTGCGTGGATGAGCAGGTGCTGGACCTTGTGGCCGAGTTGCGTAGAAGTCACTACATTGCCGTTGAGTTCGGTATGGAGTCGGCCTTTGACGAAACCCTCGCAAAGGTCAATCGCGGCCACGGCTGGCAGGAATCGGTGCGCGCCGTTGAGATGTGCCACCAAAGGGAGATACCCTGCGGCGGCCACTTCATCATCGGTCTGCCGGGCGAAACGGACGAGATGATTCTCCAAACCTTCGAACGCATCAACGATCTCGGGCTCGACACCGTCAAGTTCCACCAACTGCAAATATTCCGCGGCACGGCTATGGAGCACGACTATGTGAGCCACCCCGAGAGCTATCGCTTTTTCACCCCCGACGAGTATGTCGCACTGCTTGCCGAGGGCATCCGCCACCTGCGCCCCGACACCGCGGTCGAACGCATCGTAAGCGAAGTTCCCCCCTCCTATCGCCACGAGGGCTTGGGCTGGCAGGGTCTGCGCAGCCACCACGTCATCAACCGCCTGTGCGCCCACTTGGAGCGAAACAGCGCATTTCAGGGCGAACTGTTTGGGTGATTTGACAACTTTCTGACGGAAGGCAGCCCCTTTTCTTGCACAAAAACGAAAAAAATCTCTATCTTTGTGGAAATATTCATACAAAAATCAAATTCATAAGCTATGGAAATGAACGAAATATTGGCCGTGTCGGGCCAACCCGGATTATTCAAATTCGTTGCTCGCTCGCAACGCGGTTTCATCGTTGAGTCGCTGCTCAGCGGCAAACGTACCAACATCGCGGCCGACTCGCGTGTAAGCGCAATGAGCGACATCTCGATTTTCACCGACAACGAGGATCGTCCTCTGGTCGAGGTGTTCGAGGCTATGCGCAAAGTGTGCGACACCAAAACCACCATCTCGCACAAAGAGAGCGACGAGGCTATCGAGGCAAAATTCGCCGAGGCAGTACCCGACTACTCGCGTGGCCGTGTTCACCTGTCGGATATGCGTAAAGTTATCGCTTGGTACAACATCCTCATCGAGGCCGGCGCAACCGAGTTCAAACTCCCCGAGGAGGAATAATCCAACTCTCCACACAAAACACAAGGGTGTCAGACCGTTTGGTCCGACACCCTTTTTTCGTGCCACGCGCCAAACAAAAAGGGCCACCCCGCTTGGGGCAGCCCTTTTTTTTTTCGAACACGTTCGTTCCGAAACTTCGATTAATAGTTGTTTTTCTTCTCCTCGAAGTATGCTTGGGGGTGTGCGCAAGCGGGGCACATCTCGGGAGCCTCTTTGCCGGTGTGGGTGTAACCACAGTTGCGGCATTGCCAGGTAATCTCCTCCTCGCGAACGAATACAGAACCCTCCTCAACGCGAGCCAGCAATTTGCGGTAGCGCTCCTCGTGGCCAGCCTCAACGGTTGCGATGCGGCGGTAAACCTCGGCGATAACGGGGAAGCCCTCCTCATCAGCGATGCGTGCGAACTCGGGGTAGAGGTCTGCCCACTCCTCGTTCTCGCCAGCAGCTGCGGCTGCAAGGTTCTCGGCGGTGGTGCCGATTACGCCTGCGGGGTAAGCTGCGGTAATCTCAACCATACCACCCTCCAAGAATTTGAAGAAGCGTTTTGCGTGCTCCATCTCTTGCTCGGCGGTCTCGGCAAAGATAGCTGCGATTTGCTCGTAACCCTCTTTCTTGGCTACTTTTGCGAAATATGTATAACGGCTGCGTGCTTGGCTCTCACCAGCGAACGATTTCAACAGGTTTTTCTCGGTTTGTGTACCTTTGATGCTTTTCATAGTTTTATGGTTTTATCGGTTTGTTTTGATTATTTCGTTATGCAAATGTAAAAAGAATTTTGGAAACTTCACAAATTTTGCAATCACCTTTTTTGATGACAACATAAACAAAACTTATACCGAAACAAAACAACCCCGCCCGATGGGCGAGATTGCTATATTATTAAGGTGTGTTGATTTACTCTGCGTCGGGGTCGCTACCCAAGGTGAGCCAGTGGGTGACGCTTTCGTTGTAGGTTTGTGAGATGGGGATGCTCGGTATGCCGTCGATTCCCAGGTCGAGCATTGCGCCATCCTTCTCGCGGCGCACAACCTTCACTTGGTCGATATTCACCATATAGGAGCGGTGACAGCGAACAATACCCGTGCCGTCGAGCTGTTGCGACAGACGTTTGAGCGAGTTGCGTACCATAACCTTTTTGGGCTCGTCGTAGTTCATATACCACACGCACACATAGTTGTCGGCAGCCTCCAACAGCAGCAGGTGGTCGTGACGCACCGACAGACGCAGCTCACCACGCTCGTCGTAGAACGACACCAGGCCTTGGGCCGTAGCGCGCTCGTTGCGGATGCCCGCCAAGCGTTTGATTTGTCGGTTCTTCTCTTGCAGCGCAAAGAATGTCAAACACAATGCATAGGGGATAATCAACACCAAAGTGGTGTTGAGCAGCGAGTTGGTAAACGCCTCCCACACATCGTCCTGCATTTTGCCCAAGAGTGTCATCGCGGTATAGACAAGGCTCATAGCCACCACCTCGCACAATACCCATATAATATAGGCATAGGCCGAGAGGGTGTTACGTTTGAGATATTGGTGCATCACCACGCGGCTGATAAGTACGATAGCAAAGCCGATAAGTACTACTATGCTGGTGAACAGAACGAACAGAAAACGGGGTGACGCCTTACCGAAATGCAGATTGTCGGACATATAAGTCGCGCTGTACATTTCGGCGCCAAAGGGATTGTAGGTATTAATGAATACCAGTGCAAACAATGCCGCAAACACGCACATAGCAATCTGATTGCCTTTGCGATACATAAACGCGGGTATGGGTTTAGTGAGCCAATCCATAGTGTTTTGTTTGAGGTATTTCCCTAATAATTAGGCGACAAAACTACGGTTTTTTTTTAGAATTGCCAAATTTTATTCCCTCGCCGCGCGGAGGACTGTTGTGCGGACGCAAAAAAAGCGGTATCTTTGAAAGTCGTAAATCAAAACCCCGAAGATGAAACTTGCAAGCAATATCCGAGTGGCTGCCGCTGTGCCCGTGGTACGCGTAGCCGACCCCAAGGCAAATGCCGAGCGCATAATACCTCTGCTCCAAAAGGCCCAACAGCAGGGAGCACAGGTTGTAGTCACACCCGAACTCTCGCTCACTGGATTCACTTGTGGCGACCTGATGGGTCATCCCGCACTACTACGTGCTGCACTACGCGCGCTCGATGCCGTTGTGGATGCAACACGCACGCTCGATATCGCAGTGGTGGTAGGTCTGCCCTTGGAGTGTGAACGCCGACTCTACAATGTGGCTGCACTGGTGAAAGGTGGCGAGGTTGTGGCCGCTATGCCCAAGCGCTATCTCGACAGCCGCGACAGCCGTCAGTTCACTACCCCCGCACCCGACTTCAAGGCTGTGGTTACCACACCCTGCGGACGTGCGCTGACCATTGGCGAGGGTGTCGTAACCATTGAGGGCTGCCGCATGGAGGTTGCCATAGGCGAGGATGCTCTGCGCGGAGAGTACAAGTTGGAGGGTGTCGCTCCGTCGCAAATGTGTGATGTGGTGCTTAACCCCACCGCTGTACCTGCAACTGCGGGTAGCTATGCGCGTCGTCGCGAGCAACTGCGCGCCCAAACCCAGCGTCTGTGTCGCGCGAGTGTAATGGCTTCGGCGGGCTTTGGCGAGTCTTCGACCGACTCGGCGTGGGCGGGCGACTGCGTGGTTGCCGCCTGTGGCGAGATTTTGGCCGAGGGCGAGCGTTTTTCGACCGAGGGCGAGCTGACCATCGCCGACATCAACATCGACAACATTCGCCGCCAACGCGAGGGTGCGACCCTGCAACCTTGCGCCGAGGCATTTAATAACTACACCAACCGCCCTACACCTCCGACCGAAGTCGAACAAAATCCCTTCACGCCGAAGAGCGACGAGGCTACGGCCGAGATTTTTGCCATTCAGCGCGCAGGTCTGATGCAACGTCTGGCCTCGTGCGGAATCAAAAAGTGCGTTGTGGGCATCTCGGGCGGACTTGACTCCACTTTGGCGCTGCTGGTAACAGTAGCCGCCTACGACAAATTGAACCTCTGCCGACGCGACATCGTGGGTATCACAATGCCCGGATTCGGCACCACCTCGCGCACCCACCGCAATGCTGTGGATATGATGCGCGCGCTGGGTATCACCATCGACGAGATCTCCATTCGCAAGGCTTGTGAGCAACACTTCGAGGATATTGGTCTGTCTGCCGACGACCGCAGCGCAACCTACGAGAATGCACAAGCACGCGAGCGCACCCAAATCCTGATGGACTACGCAGGACGCATCGGCGGAATCGTGGTCGGCACGGGCGATATGAGTGAGCTGGCTCTGGGTTGGGCAACCTACAACGGCGACCATATGTCGATGTATGGCGTCAACTGCGGAGTGCCCAAAACCACAGTACAACACTTGGTGGCGTGGTATGCCCGCTGTTTTGCCGAGAAGAGCGTGGGCGAAATTCTGATGGATGTACTTGACACCCCCATCAGCCCCGAACTCCTGCCCGCCGACGAGAGTGGCAACATCGCCCAACAGACCGAAGATTTGGTGGGTCCCTATCAGTTGCACGACTTCTTCTTATATTATATGGTGCACTGCGCACTGGCTCCGTCCGAGGTTCGTCGCCTTGCCGAGGGAGTGTTCGAGGGAGTGTATGAGCCGTCGGTTATCAAACATTGGTTGCAGGTGTTTGTGCGCCGCTTCTTCAGCCAGCAGTTCAAGCGTTCGGCAGTACCCGACGGAGTGGGTGTGTTCGACCTGTCGCTGTCGCCCCGCACCGATTGGTATATGCCCAGCGATGCATCGTCGGCCGCGTGGCTCGATGATTTGAACGAATTGTAGGACGCAGAGTTGCAAAATCGAATAATAAACGCTATCTTTGAGCGTTTCAAAATATGTAAAACTAACTTAAAAACAGATACGCTATGTTCACACCTTGTATGATTGGTATTGGCCAAATCGCCATCATCGCTCTGGTAGTAATCCTCCTGTTCGGTGGTTCGAAAATTCCCGAACTGATGCGCGGTATGGGTCGCGGTGTCAAAGAGTTCAAAGACGCCGTAAACAAAGACTACACAGCCGAAGCCAATACTCAAAAAGAGCAAAAACAAATTACCGACAACAAAGAAGAGTAGTAACTACGCTCTGACGCAACATCCACATCTGACGGCTGCATCGCAGTCGTTTTGAGAGATGCGTGATTTTGTCAGCCGTATATCTAACCATCCGTCAAAATGGCCAACCAAAACAATCAGTCATCTTCAACGGAGATGACTTTTTTTGAGCATATTGACGCACTGCGACCACACCTCATCCGCAGTGTGGCATCGGTCATTGTCATCAGTGTCGTGGCCTTCTGCTGCCGCAGCTTTATCATCGACACTGTGCTGTTCGGTCCTCAAAAGCCACACTTCCCCACCAACCGCCTCTTGGTATGGGTGGGCGGACAACTCAGCAACCTTTGCGACTGGATCAACTCGTGGGCGGGCACATCGCTTGCCTTCGACAGCGAGTCACTCCTATCGCGCACCATCGAGTTCAGCACCATCAACACCTATATGGCAGGTCAATTCAACCTCCATATGAAGGTGTCGCTCATCGTGGGTATCTCGCTGGCAATCCCCTATGTAATCTGGGAGCTGTGGAAGTTTGTGAAGCCCGCGCTCACCGAACGCGAAATTGCAGGCACTCGCTGGGTGGTATTCTGGGTTTCGGTGTGCTTTTTCATCGGTTTGTCGTTCGGCTACTTCATTATGGCTCCGCTGTCGGTGAACTTCTTTATCAACTATCAGGCCAGCGAGATGATTACCAATATGATTGACGTGGGCGACTACTTCTCGACCGTGATGATTGTATCGCTTGCGTGCGCCATAATGTTCCAGCTGCCGCTGCTGATTTACTTTTTGACACGCATTGGCTTGACATCGAGCGCCTTCCTCAAAAAGTATCGTCGTCACGCACTCGTCGGACTTATGACCATAGCAGCAATCATAACACCGCCCGACATTTTCTCGCTATTCCTTGTGAGCATACCGCTATATATGCTCTACGAATTCAGTATATCACTCTCCATCAAGGTCGAACACAAACTCGCCCTCGAAGCCGCCAAAGCAGCATCGCAAGAAGAGGAGTAAATTGTTCTTTTTGAATCATCAAAAAGAACCAGCCGCAAACCGGCGGATTTGGCTGCCGCCCTTATCCCAAAAGTTTAGGGATTAGAACGGCAGTAGTAAAAGTGGCTATGCCACCCCGCAAACCGGGGGTGTAAATACAGTAGGTAGCTCACAAGTGAGCTCCCTACTGTATTTATATAAACCTTCGATGCGAATCATCTTTGATTCATTGACAATTCAAAGGAATATCTCACTATTCCACTTTTGCAAGCAATACCTTCGGGATAAGGGCGGTAGCCACACCCACCGGTCTGCGGTCTTTTTTGATAGCTCAAAAAGGACATTACTGATTGCTATGAATCAGTATGTTGTGTGATACGGGTGCGATGCGGCGGAGCATTGTGAGCATACCGCAATACTTGTCGTTGGTGAGGTTTAGTGCGTGGCTGTAACGCTCCTGCTCATCGAGGTGGGCGCACTCGACGTTATAGACTATGTCGAAGGCTGTGAACACCGTTTCGGCCACCACCTTGTCGGTCGAAATTGTGCCCGACATTGTGATTTCGAAGTTGGAGGGATGCAGCTGCATCTTTTTGAAAATTCCTGCGGCGGTCAGTCCCGCACAAGTTGCCGTTGCAAGCAACATCAGCGCCTTGGGATTCAACTCACCACATTTCGCGCCCACGGGACTAAACTCCATCCCCTTGGTCATTCGTACTGTGATTTTTTCCATTGTTTTGAGGTTTTACACACCTCGCCATAGCAACTTCTGCGCCAAAAAAAAGAGCACCTCCGCACAGCGCGAAAGTGCTCTTAAATCATTATTTGGAATGTCCTATTTAAAATATTTGCTTTGGAATAGAATCAGGTACACGACCGCGCAAGTAATGTATGAGTCTGCAATATTAAAAACAGGACTGAAAAAGGTCCACGAGCCGTCGGCATCTGCCATCCAACCCAGCCACGAAGGCATCTCGCGGATGGTGAACAGCGGGAAGTAGAGCATATCGACAACCTTGCCTTGCAGGAACGACGCATAGCCGCCCGCCTCGGGAAGGAATGTTGCCACCGAGGTGTAGGTGCTCTCCGAGAAGAGCAGACCATAGAAGGCACAGTCGATAATATTGCCTATTGCACCCGCCAGAATCATCGAGAAGCCCACAATCACACCCGTAGGAGCTTTCTTGCGATTAATCAAATCCCAGATGTACCAGCCGATACCACACGATGCAACGATGCGAAACAGACTCAATGCGAGTTTACCCCACTGACCGCCACCGAGTTGCATTCCGTAGGCAAAGCCGGGGTTCTCGACAAAGTAGAGTTGGAACCAGTCGCCCGCAACGTGGATACTTTGGCCAAGTGTCATATTGCATTTGACAAGCAGTTTGACCACCTGGTCAACGACAAGCAGCAGGATAATAAGTATGGTAGCTTTCTTATTGTTCATAGTTGTGTAAGTTTTGCGAGTGCAAAGATAATAGAAATATTTTCGCCTACAATCGCCCGTTACTTTTTCAGCAGTTCCTTGGTCGAGAGCAGTCCGCACGCAGCCTCAATATCCTCACCTCGCGAGGCGCGGATGGTGGTGGTAAAACCTTTGGCTTTCAGTGCGTTTTGGAACTTCTCGACGTGCGCCATATCGGGGCTGACAAACGGCGAATCGGGCACCTTGTGGAAACGAATAAGGTTGATTCGGCAGCTCAATCCGTTGAGCAGTTTTGCCAATCCCGCAACGTGGCGCGGCGAGTGATTCATACCCTCCAACACGATGTACTCGAAGCTCACGCGACGTTGGTGCGAGAAGTCATGGCGACGGATGACATCAATCACCTCCTCGATGCTCCACATACGCTCGGCAGGCATAATCTCGGCACGCTCATCGTGGAAGGGATTGTGCAGACTCACAGCGAGATGCGCCTTGCACTCCGATAGGAAACGCTCCAACTGCGGAGCCACACCCACAGTCGAAAGAGTGATGCGTGTCGGGCTCCATCCATAACCCCACGACGAGGTCAAAATCTCGATAGAACGCAGCACCTCATCGGTGTTGTCCAGAGGCTCGCCCATACCCATATAGACGATGTTTGTCAGGCGGTCGCGTTCGGGCAGCGAGGCCACCTGATTGAGAATCTCGCCCGCGGTGAGCGGTTGTTGGAAACCCTGCTTGCCGGTGGCGCAGAACTTGCAGCCCATCTTGCAACCCACCTCCGACGACACGCACAGCGTAGCGCGGTCACCATCAGGGATATAGGCACTCTCGATGAAGTGTCCGCCCGACACCTCGAACAGATACTTTTTGGTGCCGTCTTTCGATGCTGTGACGCGCACGGGAGCGGTGCGTCCCACGTCGTAGCGTTCGCTGAGTGCGGCGCGGTGGCGCATCGACAGGTTGGTCATCTGGTCGATGGAGTCAACGTTTTTGGCATAGAGCCACACAGCGATTTGCCCTGCGGCGAAGCGGGGCATACCGATTTCGGCGGCAATTTCGGTCAGTTGCGAGAGTGTTTTTCCGAACAGGTGTTGTTTCATCTGGCTGTCTGTTTAAGACAAAGGTAACGCAAAAAAGTGATTTTTTATCCTCCCATACTCTTTTTTTAAATAATTCTTTTTATATTTGTGCTTGCAACCGCTACCTATCTTCCGCACCCAAGAGGCCGATTGTGAAGAGTAAAGCTATGAGTGTGAGAGGGTTAAAACTAAGAGGCGAGAGGTTGATTGTTTGTCGTGCGCTATTTAGGCACGTCAAAACGGGCTCGATAACGCACATTTTACGCAAAAACAATAAAAATTAAACCATATGGAACAAAAGAAAACCCCTAAAGCGGATTTGCAGAACAAACGTGGTTTGTTTATGGAAATCGGTCTGGTTGTTTCGCTGGGTATCACAATCCTCGCCCTGAGCTACAGCCAAAAAGAACGCGAAGTAGAAAAACTCGACAACGAGATCATCGCTGTTGAGGAGGAACTTATCGAGGTGACTCGTCAAGACCAAAAACCGCCCGAACCCATCAAACAACAACAAGTGCAAGTTTTGTCGGACTTCATCAAAGTTGTACAAAACGACCAAAAGATCGAGACCGAGTTCGACTTCACCGAGTTCTCGGAGGACATTATCGTTGTTGAGCAAGAGATCGTAGAGGAGGAGATTGTAGAGGATGACGCTCCCGTGCTTATCGCTGAGGAGATGCCCTCGTTCCAAGGTGGCGACCTGAACACCTTCCGTAACTGGGTTCAAAGCCGTCTGAAATACCCCCAAGTTGCTTTGGAGAACAACGTACAAGGTCAAGCCGTTATGTCGTTCGTTATCGAGCGCGATGGTCGTCTGACCGGTATCCAAGTGCTGCAAGCTCCCGACCGCTCGCTGGGTGATGAGGCTGCTCGCGTACTTGCAATGTCGCCGAAGTGGAAACCCGGTAAACAACGTAACTCGCCCGTGCGTGTTAAGTACATCCTGCCGGTTGTATTCAAGATTCAACACTAGGCCTTTCGCAGGTTTGGTTTGAAATATGTGAGGGGTGTCTGTTTGCGGATACCCTTCTTTGATAAAGGGGCGTCTGACATTTCTCGGATGCCCCATATTATTAAATTCACAATTCACAATTAATTTGATTGTGTATTATGTGATGTGTAGAGAAACGCAGTTTCTCGTTCCCCCAGTCTGTGGGTCATTTTTTGGTTCTTTTTGATGACTCAAAAAGAACATAATAACAAGAGTATGATAGAGAATAACAAAGAGAATAAAGAGCAGGAGGTGGTGCTGCGTAATCCCGATGAACCTGCGCGTGCGGTGTTGGTGGCAATCATCACCGACAAGGACAAAGTGGAGCAATGCAACGAGTACCTCGACGAGTTGGAGTTTCTGGCTCTGACCGCCGACTATGTTTCGGTCAAACGCTTCACCCAACGTATGTCAACTCCCAACTCGCGCATCTATATCGGCCCCGGTAAACTCGAAGAGGTGGCCATCTACTGCAAGGATAACGAGATTGACACCGTAATTTTCGACGACGAGTTGTCGCCAGTTCAAATCCGCAACATCGAGAAGGAGATGCCTTGCCGCGTCATCGACCGTACCCGCCTTATTTTAGACATCTTTATGAGTCGTGCCCGCACAGCCTATGCCAAGGCGCAGGTGCAGCTGGCCAACTATGAGTATATGTTGCCCCGACTGACAGGTATGTGGACCCACTTGGAGCGCCAACGTGGTGGTACAGGTACCCGTGGTGGTGCTGGTGAGAGGGAGATTGAGACCGACCGCCGTATCGTGCGCGACAAGATTTCGCGCCTCAAATCGGAACTCAAAAAGATTGACTGCCAGATGGCGGTGCAACGAAGCAATCGTGGTTCGATGGTGCGTGTGGCGCTGGTGGGATACACCAACGTGGGTAAATCAACCATTATGAACCTGATTAGCAAGAGCGAGGTCTTTGCCGAGAACAAGTTGTTTGCGACACTCGATACCACAGTGCGCAAGGTTGTGCTGGATAACCTTCCGTTCCTGCTGTCGGATACCGTAGGTTTCATCCGCAAGTTGCCCCACCAACTTATCGAGTCGTTCAAATCGACTCTGGACGAGGTGAGGGAGGCCGATCTGCTGCTGCACGTTGTGGACATCTCGCACCCCAACTTCGAGGAACAACTCGCGGTGGTTAAGCAGACACTTGCCGAAATCGGTGCTGCGGACAAACCCGTATTCCTGATTTTCAACAAGATTGACGCCTACCACTACGTTCCCAAGGAGGAGGACGACCTGACTCCCGCAACCAAGGAGAACATCTCGCTCGAGGAGTTGAAGAACAGTTGGATTGCCAAAGCCAACACGCCGTGCATCTTCATTTCGGCGCGCGACAAGGTTGGTATCGACAAGTTCCGCAGCGACCTGTACGGAATGGTACGCGAAATCCACAGCGGCCGCTATCCGTTCAACAACTTCTTGTACTAAACCGAAAACAGAACTTAATATATATTATATATGGTAAGGATACTCGACAGAGAGTGCAACACCGTACTCAATAAGTTTATGGCGGAGTTGCGCGACGCAAAGATTCAGACCGACAGTATGCGTTTCCGCCGCAACTTGGAGCGCGTGGGCGAGGTTATGGCCTACGAAATCAGCAAGACGCTTAACTATGTTCCGCAGGTGGTGGACACTCCGCTGGGACAGGCCGAGGTATCGATGATTAACGACAAAATCGTGTTGGCAACCATCTTGCGTGCGGGTCTGCCCTTCCATCAGGGTTTTCTGAATGTCTATGATGGTGCGCAAAATGCCTTTGTGTCGGCCTACCGCAAGTATAGTAAGGACGGCTCGTTCAAAGCCAAAGTTGAGTATCTGTCGTGCTGTGATTTGGCCGACAAGGTGTTGCTGCTGGTTGACCCGATGATGGCCACAGGCACTTCTATGGTACTGGCATACGAGGCTCTTGTGGCAAAGTTCGGCACTCCCAAACACACCCACATTGCATCGGTTATCGCCAGCGAGGAGGGCTTGGAGTATGTTATGAGCCATATGCCCAAACGCAATGTTTCGGTGTGGTGTGCCTCGGTGGACGAGGAGCTGACCGTCAAATCGTATATCATCCCCGGACTTGGTGACGCAGGCGACCTGGCCTATGGCGAGAAACTCTCGCCCGGCGTTGCTACCATCGACAAAGACGACGAAGAGGAGGAGGAACAAGAGTAGAGTATGAAACGACGTGTGAGCATAATGGCACTGCTGAGCGTGACGCTGTTGTTGTTAATGACGGTGTTGCGCGCTGTGTTTATGCTTGTCCACGCCGACTATACCCAAGACCGAACACTGGCCGACGGACTGATGACCATTGTTAACGGAGGTGCCATCGACCTGAGCGCCACAATGCTGTTGATGATGGTGCCTTGGGTGCTGATTGCCGTATCGTGCTTCTGTAAAATTGGCACGTGGTGGAAACGTGCGATGAATGGTTATCTGTGGATTGTTACAGGTGTGTTGAGTGCGGTATTTGCTGCCGACCTCACGCTGTTCGCGAGCGCAGGACACCGACTTGATGCCGATGCGCTGAGGCTGTTTGCCGACACCGACGTTGTGACTATCGGCGCAGTATTTCGCACCATTGCCGTATGGCTTACCTCGTGGGCGCTGTGCGGCTATGCGATGAAGTTCGCAGCTCGCGGCACTCGCAAATTCAAACCGACAAAATCACCCAAACGCGCAGTGCCATATCTGGCTGTGATGCTGGCGTGTATTATTATCGGCGCCGGCTGGGGTAGCGGACACATTCCCCGCTATGGCGCAGCCTACTTTTCGAGCGACGCCTTTATGAACGCCTCGGCCGTAAACCCCACAATGTCACTTGTGGAGTCGGCTTTGGTGCGCCACGACTACTCGCCGATGGAGATTCTCGCCCAAAGAGAGAAACCCACCTTCTCGCAACCGCAACCCGCCGACAGCGTAAACACCGATAGTGTGGAGGTTGCTGTGACCGAACCTCTTGCAGCCGACTCGCTTGTGGTGGACTCGCTACCCAAGGTTGAGCCCCGCGCAGAGTGGCGCCAAATGGTGGGTGTGGAGCGTCCCAATGTATTGATGATTATAATGAACGGCATCACCCACAAGGACTTCGACCGTGCAGTGGAAGGCCGCTATGTGATGTCGCATCTGAACACTCTGTGCAGCGAGGGCTATCTGTTCGAAAGCTTCTATGCCGCCTCCAAGGGCGTTGCCAATGCGGCACTTGTGGCCGTAACAAGCGGCTACACCACCCTACCCCACGCGGCCAATCAGGATATACCTTTCAAATGTGAGCGAATGACAACACTCACCGCAATGCTCGACTCGGCAGGCTATCACACCGAAGCGTGGTATGGCGGCGACTTGTTGCACAATAATATGCGTGCCTTTCTCTATGGCACGGGATTCGACAATGTGGTGGACAGCCACAAACTGCGAGTGCACGGCGTGATGCGCAGTATGGACGACGCAGTGGTGCTGCCCCTGATGACCGAACGCATCTTGGAGTGCGAGGAGCCCTTCTTCTGGGTCTATACGACCAACGGAATGGAGAGCGACCACCGCCTGCCCTACACCAAATACGACGACGCACGCACCAATGCCTCGGCTTTCATCGACGATCAAATCGGAGTTATGGTGCGCCGACTCAAATATGGCGGCGCGTGGGACAACCTGCTGATTGTGGTTGTCGGCGACTCGGATGGCAGCGAAGTGAAGGTACCTATGATGATGGTAGGAGGTGCAGTCAAGGGATTTGGCGTAGTATCGGAGATTGGTTCACAGAGCGACATTCCCGTAACTTTGGCGCGCCAGATGGGCCTCAATGCCGAGAAGTTCCCCTATGGTGCCGACCTTGCCGCAGGTGGCCAGGCGCGTGCCTACTACACCTACGACGATGGTTATGGAGCCATCGACGAGCTGGGAACATCGCAATACCATTTCGGCCAACGCTATGTCGAGAGCGACCCCGCCCTCAAAATGCGCCGCTACAACGTTGAGGAGTTCCTGTGGGGTGCCTACGACGAGTTGAAACGCCGATAATTGCAAAGTTCGCCGAAAAATAGTATATTGCACTCTCAAATAAGCCGACAATACGGACATCCTAATACACAATCCTATGGATTACACCAAATTACTCGACCAATATCCCGCAGTTCCGACCACCGACCAAGTGGCCGACCGCGTGGCTCAAATCACCGCCGCAGCACCCCGCAATCACACCGCCGAGGTCTATCGCAACTGCTTTGCCGCCATTGACCTTACAAGCCTTGATTGTACCGACTCGGAGAGCTCCATCGAGGAGTTTGTGCGTAAAGCCGTAGAGTTCCGCGCACACTACCCCGCGATTCCCGATGTGGCCTCAATCTGTGTCTATCCCTCGTTTGTCGAGACCGTAGGCGTAGGCTTGGGCAGCAGCAACATCGCAATCACAAGTGTGGCAGGTGGTTTCCCCGCATCGCAAACCTTCATCGAGGTCAAGATGTTGGAGGTGGCTATGGCCGCCGAGAGTGGTGCCGACGAGGTGGATGTCGTTATCAACGTAGGTGAGATGCTTGCTGGCGACTACGACCGTATGGCCAACACTTTGGAGGTGTTGCGTGGCGAGATTGACGACGAGATTGTGCTGAAAGTTATTGTCGAGTCGGGCGCACTCCGCACCCCCGAGCTCATTTACAAGGCGTCGCTGCTGGCTATGATGGCAGGCGCCGACTTTGTCAAAACCTCGACAGGCAAGACCGATGTTTCGGCAACCCCCGAGGCTGCCGTTGTGATGTGTCAAGCCATCCGCGACTACTACGAGGCTACGGGCCGCAAGGTGGGATTCAAGGTTGCAGGAGGTGTTCGCACTGCCGAGCAGGCCGCGTTGTACTACACCATTGTCGAGGATATTCTGGGCGCCGAGTGGCTTACCCCGTCGCTTTTCCGCATCGGAGCAAGCTCTTTGGCAAACAATTTGATTTCGGCCATCGAGGGACACGAAATCAAATACTATTAATGAACCATCAACTCACACAATATGATAATCGAAACTTCCGACGAGGTTTCGATTATTTTTTTGACCATACCCCACAACACACCGACGCCACTCTACACGCGGGGTGTAGCGAGATTTTTGAGCGAATGTTGGAAGCTATCAGCGCCGCCCGTACGAGGGTGTGGCTGCTGATGTATATCTTCGACGACGATGCGCTGGGAGGGCTGTTTGAGAGTGCCCTTGCGGAGTGCGCCGCGCGAGATGTCGAGGTGAGGGTGTTGTGCGACGGCTACGGCTGCCGACACAGCCGCCACAGCCTGCTGCGACGACTGCGAACAAAGGGCGTACGGGTGGCACTGTGGAACGCTCCACGGGGCGTGGGAGCCGACTGCCGCAACCACCGCAAAATACTGATAACCGACAACATAACCTTTGTGGGCGGAGTGAATATTGCAGTGCGCTACTTGCGCCATTGGCGGGATGTGTGTGTCGAGATTCGGGGCGAGAGTGTGGCGCAGTTTGAGCGCGTTTTTGCCGAGGATTGGGCTGAGGCCTGTGGCGAGAAATTGCCAACGCAAAACGCGCCATTCAATCCCTCCATCGGCATTGTTTACCGCCCCGAAGATATGGAGAAGGCGGTGGTGCGGATGATTGAGCGTGCAAGGCGGAGAGTACTTGTCAGCACACCCTATCTGATACCCACCGCACAGGTCGAGCGCGCACTTGCCGAACGTGCCGCCGCGGGGGTAAAGGTACAGATTCTGATACCCCTCCGAAGCGACACTCCGCTGACGGGAGCGGCCTCAATGGGGTGCGCTCGGAAGTTGATGAGATGGGGTGTGGAGGTGTGGCTCTACACCAAGGGGTTCAACCACGCCAAGGTGATTGTCGGCGACCATTGTGCAATGCTCGGGTCGATGAACTGCGACCATCGGAGCCTCGGTCGCAACCGCGAGGTTATGGCCCTGATGCGTGGTGCGACAGCCGAACGCGTAGCCGAGGATTTCGAGCAGGCGTTGGGTCATTCTCGCCGCGCCGAGCTTGACGACTCGCCATTTTGTCGTGCCGCCGAGTGGTTTCTGCGCCCTTTGTACCCTCTATTGTAGCAAAAACGCATAAATCTTGGGCGCAAAAAAAGAATATCCCACAAAAAAAATGTATATTTGTACGATGGTTGGGTGCGCCCACGCACAAACCGCCCTCAAAGAAGACACCGCAATGACCAAACGACTACTCATACTTGTGTGCACACTGATGTGCATCTGCACCGAGGCGCTTGCCGAGCAACGTGTCCGCGTCGGAGCAAGAGCAGGTCTGCTCAGCCGTTCGCTCACCATCGACCAAAAGGAGCTGACATTCACCAACGCCACAGGCAATACGATGCAGAATTACGACAATCTCGGCATCGAAAGTCACTACGGATTCAACGCGGCATTCGTATTCCGCGCCCGCGTGTGGAAATCACCCAATCCGATTGACGGTGCAAGTCTGTTCATCGAACTCGACGCCGAGTATGGACAAAACAACCTCGTAATGGAGGCCTCGCGCCAAAACAATCCCGACGACATCGTAAAATCCAAAGTAACGTTTCGCACCATTGACGTGCCGTTGGTGCTGTGTCTGAAAGCCAGCGTGGTACGTCTGTGCGCAGGTCCTGTGTGGCACGCCTACCAAAAATACGAACTCACAAACGGCAGCACTACATTCGATGGTGTCAATCCATTGTGCGGCTACACCCTTGGCATCGGTTTCGACTTTGGCAAGATAACCCTCGACGGACGCTACTGCGGCGAATTTGTCAAAAACAACTGGAACGCAATCAAAGGCGACGCCTCGGCTGCACTGACGGGCCGTATGGAAAATTGGAGCATCGGACTCGGATTGGCATTCTGATAACAACCAAGAGTATGAACGAGAAGACAATAGAGATAGTTAAGATAGACCCCCGCGAGTTGTTCGACCCGTCGGGTGTGAACTTCGAAACCTTGGCGCGTCTGTGTCCCAAGTTGAAACTTGTGGTGCGCGGCTCCAAAATCAAAGCGCTGGGTGCCGAGGCCGACATTCTGGACTTCGAGCGCCGTTTCCGCGCCTTGGAGGAGTATGTGGCAAAGTATGGCCACCTGTCGAAAGAGGTACTGGCACAAACCTTCGGCTCGATTGCAGCAAGCGTTATGCCCGACGAAGCCGAGCGCAAGGAGGACAAAGACACTATCCTATATGGCAACAACGGCAATATCATCAAGGCTCGCACAGCCAACCAACGTCGATTGGTGGAGCTGTTCGACGACAACGACCTGATTTTCGCCATCGGACCTGCGGGTTCGGGTAAGACTTACACCGCCATTGCACTTGCCGTACGCGAGCTCAAAGAGAAGCGTGTGCGTCGCATCATCCTCACCCGCCCCGCGGTGGAGGCCGGCGAGAAGTTGGGTTTCCTGCCGGGCGATATGAAAGAGAAGCTCGACCCCTATTTGCAACCTCTGTACGACGCTCTGGGCGATATGATTCCCTCGGGCAAGTTGTCGAAATTCATCGAGGAGGGCACCATCCAAATCGCACCGTTGGCCTATATGCGTGGTCGCACGCTGGACAACGCAGCAGTGATTCTGGACGAGGCGCAAAATACCACCCACTCGCAAATCAAGATGTTCCTGACGCGTATGGGTCGCAACGCCAAGTTTATCGTTACGGGCGACTTGACGCAGGTTGACCTTCCGCGCCAATCGGACTCGGGTTTGACTATGGCTGTCGAGCGCTTGGAGAAGGTTGACGGCATCGGCGTAATCAAGTTCGGCAAGGGCGACATCATCCGCCACCCGTTGGTAAAACACATTGTGGATGCGCTGGCCGACCATCCCACCAAAAAAGAAGACAAATAATCCTAAAAATATACAAATATGAGCAATGCAATTACAAAAACCAATTTCCAATTTGAGGGTCAAACCTCGCTGTATGTAGGTAAAGTACGCGACGTTTACACCATTAACGACAAGTATATGGTGATGGTTGCCACCGACCGCATCTCGGCATTCGACGTGGTACTGCCCAAGGGTATTCCCTACAAAGGCCAAGTGCTGAACCAAATCGCATCGAAGTTCCTCGATGCAACTGCCGACATCTGCCCCAACTGGAAAATCGCTTGCCCCGATCCTATGGTTACCGTAGGTCGCAAGTGCGAGCCCTATGCTGTTGAGATGATTGTTCGCGGTTACCTGACCGGTAGCTCGTGGCGCGACTACAAAGCCGGAGCACGCGAAATCTGTGGTGTACCCCTGCCCGACGGTATGCGCGAGCACCAACGTTTCGAGAAACCCATCGTAACTCCCACCACCAAAGCCGAAATCGGTGAGCACGACCAAAATATCTCGGGTGCCGAAATCGTTGCACAAGGCATCGTAAGCGCCGAGGAGTACGCCAAATTGGAGGAGTACGCATTGGCTCTGTTCGAGCGCGGTAGCCAAATGGCAGCCGAGCGTGGTCTGATTCTGGTTGACACCAAATATGAGTTCGGTAAAATCGACGGCGAAATCACTCTGATGGACGAGATTCACACTCCCGACTCGAGCCGCTACTTCTATGCCGACACCTACGAGGAGCTGTTCCGCGAGGGTAAACAACAACGTCAACTCTCGAAAGAGTTCGTTCGCGAGTGGCTGATGGCCAACGGCTTCCAAGGCCGCGAGGGCGAGGTTGTTCCCGAGATGACCGACGAGTTTGTACAAAGCGTAACAGACCGTTACGTTGAGCTGTACGAGCACATCGCAGGCGAGGAGTTTGTCAAAGGTGACAATGCCGATCGTTTGGAGGTGATGGAGGCTAACATCAAGAATATGCTCGCCCGCTTGTAAAAGCGATTCTTGCGGGTAAATTTCGCACCGATGAGAACCGTGCTGCGCTCCTCACATACTTTAAGTATGCTGCGGGCGCGGCAGAACCTCACGGCACAAAATTTCCCGACGCAACAATGCGCTTTTATATGAGCGCGAAAACAAAAAGGGGACGTGTGGTCTGCGCAAGTCCCCTTTATTTACAATAATTGGGCGCATAGCCCGTTTATACAACAAACCAAAAACACAAAGAACAATGAAACTTACTGATTTGAAGCCCGAGGGCCTTTGGCGTCACTTTGAGGCTATGACACATATCCCTCGTCCGTCGCATCACGAGGCCGAGATTCGTCAATACGTCATCGACTTTGCCGCAGCGCAAGGTTTGGAGTGCGAGGTGGATGAGGCCAACAACGTGTTGGTACGCAAACCCGCAACCGCAGGTATGGAGAATCGCCGCACAGTGGTGATTCAGGCGCACCTCGATATGGTACCCCAAAAGAACAACGACAAGGTGTTCGACTTCGAGAAAGACCCCATTGAGGCTTATGTCGATGGCGAGTGGGTAACCGCTAATGGTACAACCCTCGGTGCCGACAACGGTATCGGTGCGGCTGCAATCCTCGCTGTGTTGGAGTCCAAGGATTTGGCTCACGGCGCAATCGAGGCACTGTTCACCGCAACCGAGGAGACAGGTATGGATGGCGCATTTGGTCTGAAAGCGGGCTGGTTGGAGGGTCGCACCCTGCTCAACCTCGACTCCGAGACCGAAGGTGAACTCTATGTTGGTTGCGCAGGTGGTACCGACGCCAATATGTCGATGCCCTACACAACCATCGCTACCCCCGCAGGTTCGGCTGCCTACAAAGTTGAAGTTAAAGGTCTGAAAGGTGGTCACTCGGGTATCGAGATTATCCTCGACCGCGCAAATGCCAACAAGCTGATGTTCCGTCTGGTGCGCAAGGCACAAATGGAGCTGGGCTTGGAGCTTGCAAGTGTTGACGGTGGCGGTCTGCGTAATGCTATTCCCCGCGAGGCTGTAGCTGTTGTGACCGTTCCTGCGGCTAATGCCGAGGCTTTTGAGGCTATGGCTGCCGAGATGCTGGCAACCTACAAGGCTGAGTTCAAAGGTATTGACGACGGTATCGAACTCAACATTACCAAGACCGACGCTCCCGCCGAGGTTATGGCTACCGAGCGCGCTGTGGCTCTGGCTCGCGCAATCGTTGCCTGCCCCAATGGCGTGATTACTATGAGCAAAGCTATGGAGGGTCTGGTACAAACCTCGAACAACTTCGCTCGCGTGGTGACCGACGGCTCGTGCGTCAAGATGCAAGCCCTGACCCGCAGCTCGGTGCGCAGCGAGAAACAATACGTTTCGGAGATGATTCGCTCGGTGTTCGAGCTGGCAGGTGCCGAGGTTGAACTCTCGGGCAGCTACGACGGCTGGAACCCCGATATGGAGTCGCCTATCCTGCACTCGATGTGCGAGAGCTACGAGGCACTCTATGGTGTTCGTCCCCGCATTATGGCTATCCACGCAGGTTTGGAGTGCGGTATCATCGGTGGCACCTATCCCGGAATGGATATGATTTCGTTTGGTCCCACCATCTGCTACCCCCACTCGCCCGACGAGAAGGTGAACATCGCCAGCGTAGCCAAGTTCTGGGATTTCCTATGCAACACCCTTGCAAACTCGCCGCTGAAATAAACACTCTGCGGAGAGTCACAACAAAAAAAAGCTGCCCCCTTGCGGGACAGCTTTTTTTTGTTTCTTATACTCTCACTCCTACATTGCGTAGGCCGAAAGCTCGGCAGCGGAGAGTGAATAATCGCGTTCAGACTCTAACGTACGTTGCAGGGCGTCGATGTAGAGTTCCGACTCCAAGATGTAGTCCAACAGCGAGAGGGCACCCTGCTCGAAGGCCTCTTTGAGCAGAGCCTGATTGTTGGTGTCGCCCAATGCGCGGCGATACTCCTCAGCGGTGGTGCGCAATCCGAGGGTACGGCGGTAGCGGCTTGCAACATCGTTGTAGAATCGCACGCGGGTATCCTCGGCACGGCTCTCGGCGGCAAGTTGTGCTGCACGCGCCTGACGTGTTTTGTTCTTGTTGCTCCACAGCGGAATCGACAGACCAACAGTCACACCGTGATAGCCCTCACCCACAAGGTTTTCGTGCATATAACCTGCCGCAATGTCGGGCAGATTGGCAGCCTTGCTCAATCGCACCTGCTCGCGACCCAGCTCCACTTCGCCACGCGCATACTCCATAACGGGATTGGTGCTCTCACACGCGGCATACCACTCCTCGAAGTTGTCGGGCACAGCCTGCAAGGGGAACTCCGCAGCCTCAACGCGCAGAGCCTCACCACCTGCAAGGGCTGCAAGGCGCGCGTGCAACTCATCGAGGGTCACATCAATGCGTGTCACCTCGCCACGTACGGTAGCAAGGTTAAGCATCGCTTTGTTGTACTCCAACTTGTTGGCAGCTCCCTCGGCCAGCGCGCGCTCATAACCTGCAGCAATCTGCTCGGCATAGGTCAGACGCTCGGCCACAGCACTGCGAAGGGCGTTGTTATAGACAATTTCGATATAGAGATTCTTGGCCTCCAAGACGGTTGCTATGCGCTGGATTTTGTAGTCGAGCGAGAGCAGGTGGTTTTGGGAGTTTGCCACGCGGCGCTTGTAGCCGAAGAGTGTTGCCAAGTCGAAGGATTGACTCACTGCAATGTCGGCGCGTTGACCCATACCTTCGAGGTTGCCCCACAGGTAATGGAACTCCACCTCGGGACCACTCAAGTAGATGTCGGTGCGGTTGGCAAGGCTCTCGGCCTCGGTCTGGTTACGCAGGGCGGCAAGGTAGGTACTACGCTCCTCGACGGCAGCCACCACCTCATCCATAGTTTGGGCGCGAAGGGAGAGCGCACTGACCATCGCCACTGCAAATATTATGATGCGTTTCATTATTTCTGTTTTTTGCGGTTAATAAGGATGTACATTACGGGGATTACAAAGCCGTTGAGCAGGGTTGACGAGAGCAGACCGCCCAAAATCACCTGTGCCATAGGGCTTTGAATCTCGTTGCCGGGGAGGTCACCCGTCAGCGCCAGCGGAATGAGTGCCAGAGCCGAGGTGAGCGCCGTCATAATGATGGGGTTGAGTCGGTCGAGCGAGCCCTCCATCACAGCCTCGTGCAAGGGGAGTCCGTGTGCGGTAAGGTCGTTGTAGCGCGAGATAAGCAGCATACCATTGCGCGTTGCGATACCAAACAGCGAGATAAAACCAATGATAGCAGGGATACTGATAATGCCGCTTGTGAAGAGCAGCGCCGCCACACCTCCAATCAGTGCGAGGGGCAGGTTCAACAGCACCACCGACGCCTGTGTTGCGTTGTGGAACTGGCCATAGAGCAGCATAAATATCACAAGCACCGACAGCAGCGACATCACACCCAGCGTACGCGACGCAGCAGCCTCACTCTCGAACTGACCGCCATACTCCACGCGGTAGCCCTCGGGCAGAGTGATTTCGCTCTCGATAATGCGACGAATCTCCTCGACCGTACCACGCAGGTCGCCACCAACGACGTTAGCCGAAATGACAATCTTACGCGCCACATTCTCGCGGTTGATGGTATTGGGGCCCGTAGTCGAGCTAATCTCGGCGATTGCCGACAGAGGCACTTTGCGACCACCTGCATCCACCATCATATCGCAAATGTCATCGATAGAGCCTCGTGCCGAGTCATCGGCCTTGACAACGATGTCGAAGGTGCGGCCATCGTCATAGACCTGCGACACCACCGAGCCACCCAACAGAGTCTCGACAATATCGTAGAACTCGGCTGGGGTCACACCATAGCGCGCAAGCATCACACGGCGAGGCACGATGCGCAGTTGGGGACGTTGGATTTGCTGTTCGATATTCAGGTCGGCAACACCCTCAACGCCCGAAATGGCATTTTTGATGCGCACACCCGTTTCGTACATACGGTTAAGATCGGTACCGAAGAGTTTGATGGCAATACCCGCACTCGTACCCGACAGCATTGCGTCGATGCGGTGCGAGATGGGTTGTCCGATTTCGATGTTGGCACCGGGGATAGTTGCAAGTTTGGCGCGCAGTTCGGCCAGCACCTCCTCGCGCGAGCGGTCGCCCAACACAAAGGGGGCCTCAATCTCGGAGGTATTGACACCCAGCGCGTGCTCGTCGGCCTCGGCGCGACCCGTCTTGCGGGCTACGGTTTGGATTTCGGGCACACTCAACAGCAGTTGCTCGGCACGACGGCCAATCTTGTCGGACTCCTCGATGGAGATTCCGGGCAGAGTCGAAACATTAACCGTAAACGAGCCCTCGTTGAAGGCGGGAAGGAAACTACGACCCAGGGTCGATGCGCCCCACACAGCCGCCGCAAAAAGCACAACTGTCACACCCAACGTAAGGCGGGTATGACCGAGCACCCACTCCAAGCAGACGCGGTAGGCGCCCTTCATCTTGCGAGTGATAAACGGCTCACGCGGCTCCTTGCTCTCTCTGCCGAGCAGCAGGCTACACAGCACGGGGGTCAGGGTCAGCGCCACAAGGGTCGAGGCAAACAACGACACGATGAAGGCAACGCCCAGCGGTGCGAGCATACGACCCTCCATTCCCGAAAGGAAAAACAAAGGAATAAAGCTGGCCACGATAATCAGTGTCGAGTTAAAAATCGGCATACGCACCTCGCGCGAAGCCTCATACACCACCGTAAGCACGGGGCGTCGCTCGTTCTCGGGCAGGGCACGGTTTTCGCGCAGACGTTTATAGACGTTCTCGACATCGACAATGGCATCATCCACCAGCGAGCCGATGGCGATAGCCATACCGCCGATACTCATTGTATTCATAGTAAGTCCCAGCGCCTTCATCACAAGGATTGTAACAAGCAGCGCCAAGGGCATCGACACAAGCGAAATGGCTGTTGTGCGGACATTCATCAGAAAGACCATCAACACCAAAATCACAAACAGACCTCCCTCCAACAGCGCCTTCTGGATGTTACCCACCGAGGCATCGATGAATCTCTGTTGGCGGAAGATGTCGGTGTGAATCTCGACATCCGCAGGCAGCGACAACGACAGGTCGGCAAGCGCCGCATCCAGCGACTCGGTCAGCGTGCGGGTATTGGTGTTGGGTTGTTTGGTTACGGTCAGCAACACCGCAGGCTCGCCACGATAGGATGCCACACCCAGCTTGGGCGAGTGAGCACCAATCTTAACCTCGGCAACATCTCGGAGCAACACAGGACGACCACCCTTCTGACCCACAACGGTGAGAGCAAGGGTTTCGGCCTTGGTGGTTGTGATGTCGCCACGGATGATATACTCGTTGCCATACTCATAGAGCACACCACCGTTGGCATTGCGGTTCATATCGCGTGTGGCCGACAGCACATCGTCGAGCGATATGTCGTAGTGTTTCATACGCAGGGGGTCAACCAGAATCTGGTACTCCTTCACATCGCCACCAATAACAGTAACCTGCGCCACGCCCTCGACCGACAGCAGTCGTTGGGCGATAACCCAATCGGCAATGGTGCGGAGCTCCATAGGCGATGTTGCACCCGACGAAGTAAGTCCCACAATCATTGTTTCGCCAAGGATTGAGGATTGGGGGCCAAGTGTGGGTCGTCCCACATAGTCGGGCAGGTTTTCGGCCACCACAGCAAGGCGTTCGGAGACAATCTGTCGCGCCTTGTAGATATCGGTACCCCACTCAAACTCCACCCACACAATCGAGAAACCTGTGGTGGACGACGACCTCACGCGGCGCACATCGGTAGCACCGTTCACAGCCGTTTCGAGCGGGAAGCTAACAATCTTTTCGACCTCTTCGGGCGCCATACCCGGAGCCTCGGTCATAACCACAACCGTGGGCGCATTAAGGTCGGGGAACACATCCACCTCCATATTGGCGGCAGTCCACGAACCCGCCACCAGCAACACCAGCGACAGGACAACAATCGTAATCCGATTGTCGAGCGAGAAACGTATTATTCGGTTCAGCATAACTTTGGCGGATTAGTGGTTGTGGCTGTGACCCTCGGGGATGATGCTCGCATTGGCAGCCAGCTTGACTTGATACACGCCGCGAGTTACAATCTCGCTACCCACAAGTGCATCATCAGCAAGTGCCACACGAAGGCCGTCCGACTCGCCCACTTGCACCTCTTGTTTGCGGTAGTGCTCGGCGTCGAGTTTGACATACACAAAGTTGAGTCCTTGCTCCTCGGTGAGCGCCTCTTTGGGAACACTCACAACGCTACTGCGAGTAGCCCCCACCAACCAAACCTCGGCAAAGGTACCGCTCAGCACCTCGGCGGGAGCGTCAAACACAAAGGTTACGGGCAGATAGGCCGAGCCATCGGCACAGCGACCCACAGCCTCGATGCGTCCACCAAGAGCGGCAAGCGAATAGACTTTATCGGAATAGGGCAACACAAAGTTGGCCGATTTAATAGAGTTCAGGCTTGCAACCTTGCTTACGGGAAGGTCGGCCGAAAGGGTCATACGGTTGCCTGCGGTGATAGTAAAGAGCGCTGTACCGGTAGTGACATAATCGCCATTCACAGCATTGCACTCCACAACAAAGCCGTCCATAGGCGCGGTGACAACAATACCCTCGCCATCCTTCGAAGCCAGTGCCTCGTAACGTTGGCGAGCCAGCTCATAGGTCGAGGTCAGGCGGTCGAACTCCTGCTCGGAGATTATCTTCTGCTCCACCAGACGCGAACCGCGCTCCCACTCCTTACGTGCGAGCTCGTAGTCGATGCGCACCTGCTCGGCAGGGTCACCCTCGGCAATGCGACGTCCCGACAGTGTGGCAAGCACCTGTCCTTTGCGTACGCGGCTGCCGACATAGATATTCTGGAATTTAACGACACCCGACGCAGGGGCTACCACAGCGCTACGGCTGGCAGGAGCCGACTCCACAACACCCGAAGTGCGAATCACCTCGGCAAAGTCACCTGCGGTCAACACCTCGGTCTGCACACCCGCAGCCTTGGCTTGCTCGACCGAGAAAACAATCTCGCCATCGGCGTGCTCCGCGTGGTCGTGACCTTCGTGTGCATCGTGCGAGTGGCCTTCGTGATTATGACCCTCGTGCGAATGTTCAGCGTGCTCGGCGTGGTTGTGATGTTCGTGAGCAACGTGCGAATGGTCGTGCGAGCAGGTTGCGTGAGCCTCGTGAGAGTGTTCCTCGTGCGAGTGCTCGGCGTGAGAGTGCTCGGCGTGAGAGTGTTCGGCGTGAGAGTGTTCGTGGCACTCGCCCTCGTGGTGGTGCTCGTGACCTTCGTGATGGTGTTCGTGACACTCATCTTCGTGGGCGTGCTCGGTGTGAGCGTGTTCCTCGTGGTCGTGGCCTTCGTGCGAGTGAACCTCGTGAGTGTGGGCGCAGTTGTCGTGCGCGTGAGTGTGGGCGGTGTGGTTACGGCCACCGCAAGCCGCAAACATTGCCGCAGCAGCAAGCAATGCAAGGTGTTTGATATTCATAGTTTTGATAGTTTTTGTCCGTTTGATTGAAAGCATAAAAGGCCACCCTCATCAGAGGGCCGCCACAAAATATACTTATGCCACGGGAGGCGCACGAAGCGCACGAATCCCAAGATGAGGGGATTCATAAAGAGGTGGAATAAAACAATTTTCGCCATAGTTTTCGCTCGGCAGACTGGCGCACTCTTCGCACAACACCTCGCACCACGCGGGCAACACCGCCTCGACATCGCAAGGCACCTCACATCGCACCTCGGTGGAGGCAAGTTGGTGTTGGAGCATTTCGACCAGCGAACAGCACTCCCCGCCCTCGGTTGCGGGAGCTTCGGGGGTGTGGTGGTGATGGTCGCAGCACTCGCCTTCGTGGTGGTCGAAAGCCTGCTCTACGGCAAAGCACACCTTGTCGCCGTGGTGGTGATGGGGCAGACATTCGAGCACACCTACCGCCGCCAAGGCAAACGACACAAAGAGTATGGCCAACAGTTGTTTCATTCTCGGTGCAAAGATACGAACTTCACAGCTTACTGCCAATACCTTTTTGTTGGTATTTTTTGCAATCCCTCGCCCGCGCGCATTATGCCCACGCTCGCAAGGCGAAATTAGCGGCCGCCGTCGGGACTTTCATTCGAAAAAAAGTGTAACTTTGCAAAAACTATCGACCTATGCGACACCCCTTCCTGACAATAATCCTTGCGGCGTTGGCACTTGGCGCGTGCAACACCAACCAATGCATCGTCCGCCACACCGACAGCGAGAACACCCAAGTCACCATCGCGGGCATGCCCAAATATCTGTTGCTTCCCATCGAGGACCGAGGACAATCCGCGCGCGTGGATTTGCGTCAGGGCGACTCGCTGCTACAACGTCTGTACATCCGCCTTGCACGCACACAGGTGGACTACTACGTTCCGCTCGACTTGGAGCACTTCCCCACGATGACCTCGCTCGACATCCGCCTTGACTCGACGGCTATGTGTTGGGATTCTATTCGCGTGGCCGACAAGTTTGCGCCCCGACACGACCCTCTGCGCCCGCTGTGGCACCACACACCGCCCTATGGCTGGATGAACGACCCCAACGGAATGTTCTATCTGAATGGCGAGTGGCACTTGTACTATCAATTCAACCCCTATGGCAACCGTCACGGCAACATCCATTGGGGACACTCCGTATCGACCGATCTTGTGAATTGGCGCAACCTTCCGCCCGCTATCGAGCCCGACTCGCTGGGCAGCGTGGCTTCGGGTTCGTGCGTGGTTGATCACCTCAATTCGGCAGGTTTCGGCAAGGATGCAGTGGTGGCATTCTACACCGCGTGGGGGCCTCCCCAAGTGCAATGCCTCGCCTACTCGACCGACGGCGGCTACACCTTCACAAAGTACGAGGGCAACCCCATACTGACATCACCCATACGTGATTTCCGCGACCCCAAAGTGTTCTATCACAGCGAGTCGGAGCGTTGGATAATGATTCTTGCGGTGGGACACCACATGGAGTTCTACTCGTCGGCCAACCTCAAAGAGTGGAGCTACGAAAGCTCGTTTGGCGAGGGTTATGGCGGTCACGGCGGAGTGTGGGAGTGTCCCGACCTGCTGCGACTCCCCATTGAGGGTGAGCCCGACCGCTTCAAGTGGACTCTTATCTGCAACATCAACCCCGGAGGCCCCGCAGGAGGCTCGGCAACACAATACTTCACAGGCGAGTTCGACGGCCACCAATTCATCTGCGACACCCCGCCCCACATCACTCGCTGGATGGACTTCGGCAAGGACAACTACGCCAGCGTGTCGTGGAACAATGCCCCCGACGGTCGTAATGTAATCATCGGCTGGATGAGCAACTGGAACTACTGCGGCTCGGTGCCCACAACAGCTTTTCGCAGTGCCAACACCATTGCACGTGACCTCTACCTCTACACCGATGGCGACGTAAACTACCTCGGCTCGCGCCCCGCGCCCGAAATGGAGGCGGCACTTGGCGAGCCCACCCACTATGAGTCGCGCATCCTTGCGGAGATTGGCGAGGAGATACCCATCGCCTCGGCCGACAAAGGCTACCGCCTCAACATAACTCTGCGTCCCTCAAAAAGCCTATGCGGATTCAGCCTTGCGAATGCCGAGGGCGAGAAGATAACCTTCATCTACAATCCCACAACACGACTGCTCACCATCGACCGCACACACTACCAACACCCTCGTTTTTCGAGCAGTTGGGACACCCCCGCAGCGATGTGGTATGATCTGAAAGGCGAGCCCACACCCATAGGTGTTGGCACCCCCGAGGAGCAAATTGCAGTTCCCGCAACAAGTGACAAGCATCTGCGACTGAGCCTATGGGTTGACCGCAGTTCGGTGGAGTGTTTCGAAAGGTCGGGACGCTTTGTGCTGACCACCACCGCCTTCCCCCAATCGCCCTTCGACCGCATCATCCCCTTTGCCGAGCAGGCGTGCGAGTTCAGCGAAATCGAGGTGCGGAACATCGTAACTACCAAACGCCCAAAATAGCACACACTATGACCGGAACATTCATCAATATGGCTGCTGTAGCCGCAGGAGCACTCATCGGAGTTACCATTGGCAAACGTATGCCCCAGAAACTGCAAGAGATTGTATTTCAGGCGCTGGGACTTGTGGTTGGAGCCATAGGAATCTCGATGGCACTCGAATCGACCAACCTCTTAATCTCGGTTGTGAGCATTGTGCTTGGCGCGGTGACGGGACACGCGCTGGGTATCGAAAAGAGCCTTAACTCTTTTGCCGAGAAGGTACGCAGCAAAGTACGCATCGGTGGCAAGCGTTTTACCGAGGGTTTCGTGGGTGCTACACTTCTGTATTGCGTGGGCAGTATGGCGGTTTTGGGTTCGTTCGAGGATGGTTTGGGCGAGTTCCCTACCCTGCTCTGCACCAAGAGTGTGATTGACGGTGTGTCGGCCATTGCGCTGGCGGCCGTGTCGGGTATAGGTGTGATGTTCTCGATTTTTCCCGTACTGATTTATCAGGGTGCGCTCACCCTGTGCGCCGAGTGGCTGAGTCCCATAATGAGCGAGGTGATGATTGCCGAGATGACCGCCGTAGGTGGTTTGATGCTTATGGGTATAAGTCTGTCGCTGCTGGGCATAAAACAAGTGCGAACAGCCGATATGCTGCCCGCACTTATCTATGCACCACTTCTGGCGTGGTTGTTTCTCTAATTAGTTCCGCGCACTATTTGTACATCTTGCGGTATTTCAGCGGGGTTTGACCCACCGAGCGTTTGAAGTACTGACAGAAGAACGACGGGTTGGGGAAGTTCAGCTGGCGGGTAATCTCGTTAATCGACATATCGGTAGTCGAGAGCATAACCTTGGCGCTGCGGATAATCACGTCGTTAATCCAGTTTTGGGGAGGAATGTTGGTAACCTCCTTAACCACCATACACAGATACTTGGCCGACAGTCCCAGACGGTTGGCGTAGAACTCAACGCGGTGTTCGGTTGCGTAGAAAGCCATAACCTCCTTGATAAATTTCTGGAAGATTTGGTTCTTGCGCGAGCCGTTGATATCCTCGATTTTGAGTTTATTGCGCACGACACTTGCCACCTCGTAGCAGAAAGCACGAATCAAATTCGAGAACATCTGCGACGAGTAGTAAGGTATATTGCGGCGGCTGCGACGGTCAATAAAGTCGATGGTCTCCAACAGGCTCTCGCGCTCGTCATCGGCGAGTTGCACCAGAGGACATTGAGCCACCTGCACATAGGCACGAATACCTGCTCCTACGCTGAAATAGTTGACCATATTGCTATTGATGTCAAACAGCACAGCCTTGAAGTCCTCCGACTTGTCCATAACAGACACGTTCACGCTCGGATAGACCGTAAACAGACCATCTTTCTCGATGATATATTTGACGCCGTCGATGCTCAGGCTGATTTGTCCCGAAGTGACAATCATAATAAAGCCCGAATCCTGAAACGACTTTCCGGTATTTCCAATCAGGCTTGCGATTTGTTCATCGCGGTAGATTCCAAACCAAGGATTCCTCACCTCGGGTTGGTTGTTCAAAAATTCAGTAGTCCCCATTTATTCAAAAAATTATTATTTGTTCGGTTGTGTTTTGTTAGTTTTTACCGCCACTTGTGACGGCTTTCAATCACAAATATAACATTTTTTTCTCATAACAAACACTTTTTATGTAAAAAATCCCACTTTTTGACCTATACCGACAAAACAAGGGGTTGCCCAACCTTTGCGGTCGGACAACCCCTCGAAGATTGCCTCAATCGCCCCAAAACGGGAGCCACAGAGTCTATTTATCGCAACAGTGTTTTGAGTTGGCCTGCCAAGTGTCCGTCAACATACACCTCCACAAGATACTCGCCAGCAGTGATGCCGCCGCCATTGTAGTAGATGCTTACCGACAGATCGGCATTTTGGTAGTCAACCTCACGCACAGCCGAGTAAACCAGAGCGTCACCTTGATAGGTAAAGGTCTTCGACTCCTCGGTTGCCATAATGTAGCCGTCGGGAGCGGTGATGCGCAGGTAGATGTTGCGAGCACCGGGGTTTGCGATGTCGTTGGCCGAAAGAATCATATCGGCACGCAGACGTGCAGCACGTGCAGCGCGGGTAACCTCCTTGTCGTTGGCATTGAGCATAAGCAGATTGATGTCACGCACGCGGATAACCGAGCCTTGGCGAATCTTGAGTGCCATCTCGTCGGCCTTCTCCTCGGCCTTCTCGGCACGTTGGGTGGTGGCGGTAATCTGTTTGCGGTACGACACGTTCTCCGAAATCAGTTTTTGGTTCAGAGTATTGAGCGAGTCGATTTGGCGAACATAGTCCTTCATAATCGAACGCAGGGTACCCACCTCTTTTTGGTATTTGCGGATAGTGGCACGGCTGATGCTGCGCTCTTTTTGAAGTTGTTGAATCAACGAATCGGTACGCAGACGCTCCAAAGCGAGCTCCTGAGTGATGGTATCGTTGGTTGTTTTGAGGTTGTCGAAATCGCTGCGAATGCTGCTCAGTTGGTTGGTCAGTGTATCGCGCTCGATGGCAAAATCCTCTTTGAGTTGTTTGGTCTGCATAAAGTAAAGACCCGACACACCTGCCAGAATGATAACCAGCAGCACGATAACCATTTTGTAACCTTTGAGCGACTTATCGGACGTATTTTCGTATTCGTAGTCGTCCTCGTAGTTGTAATTTCTGTTGTCTTGTTCCATATTTTCGGGTTGTTAATAAATGCAAATGTAGGCATTTTCTCGGAGATTTCGAAAAAAAAGATTACATTTGTTGCTTATTGAACCATTACAAGCACACTGACAATGAAAAAAATCATAGGAATCGGCAACGCACTGACCGATATGCTGATTAACCTCGACAACGATTCGAGACTCGCCGAGATGAACCTCGCACGCGGAAGTATGAGTCTGGTGGATAGCGAATTGCAACGCCAAATCTCGGCCTCCGTAGCCACTCTTCCCACCACTATGTCGCCGGGCGGCTCGGCTGCCAACACCATTCGCGCACTTGCCTGCTTGGGCAGCAGCGTGGGCTACATCGGCAAGGTTGGCGAGGATGCTGCGGGCGATTTTTACGAGCGCGCACTCAACGACCTTGGTATTGAGCCTGTGGTGTTCCGCGGACGCGACAACTCGGGCCGCTGTCTTTCGTTGGTTTCGCCCGACGGCGAGCGCACAATGGTAACCTACCTGGGTGCCGCGCTGGAACTTGTTCCCGAGGAGTTGAGCGCCTCGATTTTCGAGGGCTATGATTGTCTTTATATCGAGGGATACCTTGTTCAGAACCACGCACTTATCGAGGGCGCTGTGCGTCTTGCCAAACAGTGTGGTTTGCAAGTTGCAATCGACCTTGCGAGCTTCAACGTAGTGGAGGATAACCTCGAATTCCTGCGCCGAATCACCGCCGAGTATGTCGATATTCTGTTTGCCAACGAGGACGAGGCTCGTGCCTTCACAGGTCTTGACGACCCCGAACAAGCGCTGGCGCAAATCTCCGAGATGTGCGAGCTGACCGTAGTGAAAATCGGTCGCAAGGGTGCGCTCATCAAACAAAACGGCGAGGTTGTGCAGGTTGGTATCGAGGAGTCGGCACGCCGCATTGACACCACAGGTGCGGGCGACTTCTACGCCGCAGGTTTTATGCACGGCTTGTGCAAGGGCCTAAATTTGCGCCAATGCGGCACTATCGGAGCTATCACCGCGGGTGCCGTTATTGAGGTTGTGGGCACCACTCTGAGCAGCGAAACCTGGCAGGGTGTGCTGCAACGTGTAGCCGAGGTTGAAACCGAAAAATGTCTGTTCTAACGCTATGATTACAACTATTCGCTTGGAGGGTGCGGAGTTTCGCGCCTACCACGGCTGCTACGACCTCGAGAAGAAGGTGGGCAACCGCTTTGTGGTGGATGTGTGCATCGAGGCCGAAATCGGCGACGCAGCCGAGCGCGACGATGTAACCAGCACCGTCAACTACCTGACCGTCTATGAGTTGGTGCGCGAGGAGATGGGCGTCATCTCGAACATCATCGAGAACGTTGCACTGCGTATTGCCGACCGCATCAAGGCGTCGTGGGATGGTATTCTGCGCGTGGAGGTTACGGTAGCCAAACTCGCTCCTCCCTTGGGTGGTAAGGTGGGGCGCGTAAGCTCTACGGTGGTAAGATAACCCACTCTCACATACATTTTAAGTTTGACGTAGCAATCCGTGTGCCGACGATAGCACACGGATTGTTGTTTTTGGGGTGCAGGGTCGGCTCTGCAAACGGCAAGGTTTTTGCTTTTGGGCAAAGTTTTGAGAACAAATGGATTAAACCGAAAATGTATTTAATTATGAGAAAATCGTTACTTACTCTTGCGGTGTTGCTTGCATCGACCACACTGTTTGCGTCGGGCCGCGACACCGAGATTGTCAAATCGTATGGTCCCTACCTGACCAACGGATTTTGGGACAACTGGTATATCAACCTCGGCGCGGGAGCCAACACTTGGGGACGCGTCGATATAAAGAATTCCGCGACAACCACCAACCACTACCGCAACAAGGTGCGCTGGATGGTCGAGGGAAGCGTGGGCAAATGGATTACTCCGCTGGTTGGCGTCCGCCTGCATGGTCAGGGTACCTATTTTTTGAGTAGCTACACCAATGCCAAAGGCGACTTCTACAACTCCGATGTGGCTCGAACCAAATGGGGCGACTACGGCTCGAAGTTCGGCTACGGACTGATTGATGTGGATGGTATGGTAAACTTCTCGAACTGGATTGGCGGCTACCGCGAGGATAGGGTCTATAACCTTGTGGGAATTGCAGGTATGGGCGTGGCGTGGAGTCGCGGCAAGAACAGCGACAACGGCGAGTGGACGACCGATGCCGAGTTTGCAATGTCGCTGGGTGTAAACAACGTGTTCCGCGTGTGCGAGCAGATTGACCTCAACATCGAGATGAAGGCTATGATGGTACGCCAATCGTTTGCGGGCGAAGGTTATGTGGGCAGGCTGGGTGTAATTCCTTCGGTTACGGCGGGCATAAGCTACAAGTTCCGCCAACGCGGTTTCACCTCGGCCGATGAGTTTGTTGCAGCCGCCATTGCTGTGGCCGCCACCGAGGTCATCCCCTATCAGGACCGCATCAGCGACCTCGAAGCGCAACTTGCCAACGCCAACCGACGCGCCGAGCAACTTGCCGAACAGCTCGCCAACACCCCCAAGGAGCCCGCATCGGAGTGTGCAGAGCAATGCAAGCGTCTGCAAGGCTATGGCCCAAATGGTGCCAACTTGGAGTCGGGTGTGTCGTACACCGTGTTCTTCCCTATCAACAAGGCCGACATCACCGCCAAGGATATGATTAACCTAGGCTACGTTGCCGACGAAATCAACGCCCACCCCGATATGAAATACACCATCTGCGGCTATGCCGACAAGCAGACGGGCACCGCGGCGTTCAATATGGCTCTGTCGCAACAACGCGCCGACAATGTCAAGAAGACACTTGTCGAGAAGTTTGGCTGCAACCCCGCGCAGATTGAGGCCATCGGCTACGGCGGCACGGTGGACAAATACGGCGCCCAAATCCTCAACCGCTCGGCCTTTATCTATTAAGGTGGTTGATTACCGACATCGACGGCTGTTTCCCCCAAGTGGAGCAGCCGTTTTTTGCGTCCGCGAGGTTGACCTAACCCGAGGACGGAAGGGGTATCAATAATATGAGGAGAGGCACAAAGAGGACAAGAGCGAACAAAACCAACTCGAGGTAGAAGGTGGGTATTGATAATATAAAGAGCGGGCAAGGGGGATGCAAAGGGCGTGGAAAGGCGCAAAACACGACGTGGGGAAGGCGCGAAAAGGGCAAAAAAATCAAGAAAAACATAGAAGAAGAAGAAGAAGAAGAAGAAGAAATGCTTGGTAGTCAGTGTATTTTGTATTAAATTTGCAGAAAACTATTTGCGCTATGAAAAAGTTATTATTGCTACTATTTGCAGTTTGCGGAATGATGGGTTGTGAAAAAGATATAGATTATATTGCACCCGAGATTATTAAAAAGTACGTCAATCAAAGTGGAGTTGATATTGAAATTATCGCATACGGCAAGGATTATAGCCACACTTACAAAATCGCTAACGGAAAGTCTATAACTCTTTCGTTTAGTGCAGACCGTCGTTCCTTAACTCACGAGAAAAACTATATGTACGACGCCAATGAAGTGAAAGTGATTTATGCAGGTGACAGACTTGGAAAAAATTACAACTTGTGCTCTCATCCTATAATCACCGAAGAAATCGAAAAGCGTGGTTATGTGCACGCCGAGCCATTCATCTTCACTTACGAAATGTTCGAAGCCGCAACGCCGATGGAATAAATTGTGAATTGTGAATTAAAAAGGCTGTCCAAACGGGCGGCTTTTTTTTTGTATTCGGTGCGGGGCAAGGGATTTGCAATATCCGCAGAAAAGCGCTATATTAGCAGACGCAAAAAACAACCACAAAAGAGTATGAAGCACAAAATAGTTGCACTGCTGGCCGCCATCGTTGCGTGGCAATTAGGCACGGCCGCTCCCCGAACCGAAATATTTGCCATCAAAGGCGCCGACACCCTGCGTATGGATTTCTATCCTGCGGCGGTGGAGGATGCGCCCTGTCTTGTGTTTATGTTTGGCGGAGGTTTCATCCGCGGAACACGCAACGCACCGCAATACATCGACTTCTTTACCGATATGGCCTCGCGCGGATATGCCGTAGCAACCATCGACTACCGACTTGGACTCACTCCCCTGCTCACCGCAACGCAAAAGCCCACGGTGGGCGAGCTGGTGGGACTACTCACAAACTCGGTGGACATCGCTGTGGAAGACCTCTACTCGGCGACTTCGTACCTTGTTAAGGGTGCCGACCGATTGGGTATCGACCCTGCGAAAATCATCATCAGCGGTTCGAGCGCGGGTGCGATTGCGGTACTTACAGGTGAGTGGCGACGCGCTACGGGCAAGGCCGAGTCGTTGCTGCCCGAGGGTTTCCGCTATGCGGGTGTGGTGTCGATGGCGGGTGCTATCTTCACGGCCGAGGGTCGTCCCCGATTCAAGGGCGTGGATATGTGCCCGATGCTGTTGTTCCACGGCGATGCCGACAGCAACGTGCCCTATCGCACGCTCGCGGTGGGCAAGGTCGGAATGTTTGGCAGCGACTACATCTACGACAAGTGCTTGAAAAAGGGTGACAAGCCCTACTATGTGTGCATCTATCCCGACGTTGACCACGTTGTGGCGGGTGCGCCCTATATGCAAAACCGCGAGCAAATCGAGTGGTTCATCAATCAGATTGCGCTGGGCGGTCGTGCCTTTCAGGTGTATGAGCTGTTGGCCGACCCCGCATACCCCGCAAAGAAGGGCCCTCGCACCGTTTTCGACTACATCAAGGCCAACTTCGGCCCCCAAAACTAACAGCCGATGGAAACACCCCAACACCACATACTGATTGTTGACGACGAGGAGTCGCTGTGCGAGATTCTGGCGTTCAACCTACGCGCAGCGGGCTACCAGACCTCGGTGGCATACAGCGCCGAGGAGGCACTTACCTTGCCGCTCGAAAAGTTCGACCTCATACTGCTCGACGTTATGATGGGCGAGCTGAGTGGCTTCGGATTTGCAAACATCCTGAAAGGTCGCTCGCAAACGGCCGACATACCTATAATATTCTGTACAGCACGCGACTCGGAGGATGACACCGTACGCGGATTGGGCCTTGGCGCCGACGACTACATAGCAAAGCCCTTCTCGGTACGCGAAGTTGTTGCCCGCGTGGGAAGTGTTCTGCGTCGCGCCGAGCGCAGCCGCACAGAGCGCAACCTACTGTCGTTCAAGGGACTCAGCCTCGACCTTCAACGCAAGGTGTGCACAATCAACGACGAGGAGGTGGCACTCACCCGCAAGGAGTTTCAGATTCTGGCACTACTGTTGGAGCACCCCGATATGATCTTCTCGCGCGAGGAGATTATGGATCGCGTGTGGAACGACGATGTGGTGGTGATGGGTCGCACGGTGGATGTCAACGTAACGCGACTGCGCAAAAAAATCGGCCTTTACGGGGCAAATATCATAACAAGACTCGGACACGGATATGGATTCACCAAAGAGACTGACCTATAACACGGCAATGACAATCCTGCTGGTGGTTGTGGTGGTGCTCTCGGGCACCTGCATCTTCACAGCCCTGCACCTCGACCGCCAGACCCTCGGCTCGCTCAACTCACGCGAGAGTGTACTGCTGTGGGGCTTGGTGGTGATTTTGCTGGGAGTGTTGCTCACCGTAGCGCTGCTTGTGCGCCGCCTGAACCGCAACCTGCGTCAGCTGCGACGTTTTGTACGCGACGCCGACGAGGGACGCGAGATGGATGAGCTCCCCTCGTTTGCCGACGACGAACTTGGCGAAATCTCGAAGCACATCGTAAACCTCTATCTGCAAATCCGCAGCACAACCGAGGACTTGCAACACGAGCACGCAATGGCCCTACACCAGGAGCAGGAGAAAATCCGTATCAAACGCCAGCTCACCAACAACATCAACCACGAGCTGAAAACTCCCGTAAGTTCCATCCGCGGTTATCTGGAAACCATCCTTGCCAATCCCGATATGGACGAGGCCACTCGTACTGAATTTTTGCAGAAGAGTTATGCCCAATGCGAGCGACTGCGTGTATTGTTGCGCGACGTGGCGACCATCACCCGTATGGACGAGGCGAGCACAATGTTCACCCGCGAGGAGGTTGACTTGCGCCGAATTGTCGATGACATCGCTGCCGACATCGCACTGCTTCCCGCCGAGCGTCGTATGAGGGTCAACATCTCGATGCCCGAAAGTGTATCGGTAGTGGGAAATGCAACGCTACTTACGTCGGTATTCCGCAACCTTGTCGATAACTCGATAGCCTACTCGGGCGGTCGCGACATCTATATCCTGCTGACAAGCGAAACCCCGACCCACTACAACTTCCGCGTGGCCGATAATGGTATCGGCGTGGACGAACGACACCTCGACCATCTGTTCGAGCGCTTCTATCGTGTGGACAAGGGACGTTCGCGCAAGGAGGGCGGCACAGGTCTGGGACTTGCCATTGTAAAGAATGCGGTGCTGTTCCACGGAGGCACCATCGAAGTTCGCAACCGCCACGAAGGAGGTCTTGAATTCCTGTTCTCCATAGCCCGCTCGCACAAAGATTAAATGGCGTGATACAACAAATTTAACCCAAATGTAACCGTTTTGTAACATCGTTTTATTTTTTTTGTAGTGCTGAAAGTTGCGACCACTAAAGGTCAAAACACTACAAAACAGCGAGTTAAACCGAAATAAACTAAAACATCAAACTTATATGTCATTTATCTACACATTCATCCTTGTCGTGCTGGCAATTCTTGCCATCCTCGGCATTATCGTGGGTGTATCGAACGACGCCGTGAACTTCCTGAACTCGGCAATCGGCTCGAAAGTAGCATCTTACCGCAAAATCCTGATGGTTGCGTCGGTCGGAATTCTGATTGGTGTAATCACATCGAGCGGTATGATGGAGGTTGCGCGTAGTGGCGTGTTCCATCCCGAGATGTTCACCTTCCACGAGATTATGTTCCTGTTCTTGGGAATGATGCTGGGCAATGTGATTCTGCTCGACGTGTTCAACTCGCTGGGTCTGCCCACCTCGACCACCGTATCGATGGTATTCGGACTGCTCGGCTCGGCTATGGCGCTTGCTATCTTCAAAATCGCCGGTTCGGACACGCTGACAATGGCCAATATGGGTCAATTCATCAACTCGGGTAAAGCGCTGGCCATTGTGTCGGGTATCCTGCTGTCGGTGGTTGTGGCATTCATCGTGGGCGGTATTTATATGTACTTGTCGCGCATGCTGTTCTCGTTCCGCTACCAAAAGTTGTTTGGTAAAATCGGCTGGTTGTGGTGCGGCGTGTCGCTGGCAGGTATCATCTACTTCGCACTGTTCAAAGGTCTGAAATCGTCGGGCCTCATCCCCACAGAGGTGGTTGATTGGGTGAACTCGAACGTAGGTCTGGCACTGCTGGTAATGTGGGGCGTCAGCTCGGTTGTGCTGTTGCTGCTGCAACTCTGCAAAATCGACATCCTGAAAGTGACCATTCTGGCAGGTACCTTCTCGTTGGCGCTGGCCTTCGCGGGTAACGACCTTGTGAACTTTATCGGTGCCCCCTATGCAGCATTCGACGCATTCGGCATCGCCAAAAACGCAGGTGGCGATATCAACATCACAATGGAAGGACTCAAAACTCCCGTAGCCGCCAACTTCTTTATTATGCTTGCGGCGGGCGTGGTTATGATTCTGACTCTGTTCTTGTCGAAAAAGACACAAAAGGTTATCAAAACCGAGCAATCGCTGGCAGGTCAAGACGAGACTCACACCGGCAACTTCGACTCGAACTTCGTGTCGCGTGCCATCGTGCGTAGCGCCGTTGCGGTTAACAGTTTCTACGAGAAAGTTACTCCCCGACGCATACAAATTGCTATCGAGCGACGTTTCAAACCCCTGACAGCCGAGGAGCGCGGAGATTTGGTTTATGACCGCATTCGTGCAACCGTAAACCTGACTTGTGCATCGCTGCTGATTGCCGTTGGTACATTGCTCAAACTACCCCTTTCGACCACCTACGTTGTGTTTATGGTGTCGATGGCATCGTCGCTTGCCGACCGCGCGTGGGGTCGCGAGAGCGCAGTATATCGTGTGACAGGTGTGATGACCGTAATCTCGGGTTGGTTTGTTACGGCTCTGGCAGGTTTCGCCATCTCAATGGCTGTGACTATGCTGCTGGCGTGGGGCGACTGGATTGCCGCTGTGGCTCTGTCGCTTCTGGGTCTATTCCTGGTAATCAAGGGCAACTTCTTTGCAAAAGAGGAGAAGAAAGATGATAAAAACGACGCCAAGAAGAATATCGACATCACCGACAAAAGCCAAAACGCAAACGAGGCTCTTATCGGCTACATCGAGAACGTATGCGTCGATATGGAGAGCGTAACCCGCATCTATGGCCGCACCATCGTGGCTGTGTTCAAGGAGAACCGCAAGGTGTTGCGCGATATGGTTAAGGAGTCGAATGAGCTGTTCTATGCCGCACGCGAACAGAAATACGCGCTGCTCGGTATGATGAAAAAGCTCGAAGCACAGGATATTGTAACCGCACCGTTCTATGTGCAGGTTGTGGACTATATGTCGGAGACCACCAAGGCGCTGATTCACATCACCCGCCCTGCGTTCGACCACATCGACAACAACCACACCGGCTTTACCAAGGAGCAAATCGTGGACCTCAAAGAGGTGAACGACGCAGTGGAGGAGATCTTCTCGTACATCAACTCGATGTTGCGTAGCCGCGATTTCAGCGATATGAGCGTAATTTTGGAGAAACGCGACCGTCTGTTCGACAAGATTGACGACATCATCAAGAGCCAACTGCGCCGTATGCGCGTCGAGCATATGTCCACCTCGGCAAGTATTCTGTTCTTCAACATCCTGAACGAGACCAAGACTATGGTGTTGCAATCGCGCAACATTATGAAGTCGCTCGAACACTTTGTCGAAGACTAACGGTTGCTTTCAGCACACACAAAAAGGCTGTCCCACGCGGGGCAGCCTTTTTGTGTGTAATGCACAATTCACAATTATTTATTCTAAAACAGATAACCTAATCGAATACTGAAACTCAGGGCGATGTTATCGTTCGAGGAGCCAAACCATTGCCAAGTTTGGAAACCGTGGTAGTAGCCCGTTTCGGCGGGAGTACCAAAGGAGTAACCGCCACCAACCCACGCGTCGGCGATGAAGCGGCGGACACAAAGCTGATAGCCCACCGTAGCCAGCAGGGCACCCATACGCGCGGGGGTGCGAAGACCCGTCACCGAGTGGGTATAGTCGTAGTGGGAGTAGATGGCCTCGGGGCGCACATAAAAACCTTGCAGGGGCTTTTGCGCGTCGTAGCCCGCAACGAAGAACTTGTGACCATAGCGCAAGGTGAATCCCAGCGGGTCGTTGTCATACTTGTCGTGGCCCATACTAATAAAGCTGGCACACAACTCGCCACTCTGCTTCCAACGGGGGAAGGCGCGCTCATACGAGATTTTGGTACTACCGCTTGCCCACGACAGGAAGGTCAGCTTGACAGCATTAAGATAGGTTTTCTCTTGGGCCTCACTGCGCGCAGGCGCAAGAGCCAGCACAGCAACAAGTGCTGCAAAAATCAGTTTGCGACACACACGCAGTGTGCCGCATCTCTTGGAATCATACATGTTAGTTGGGAATTTTTCTGTTTTTTAGCGTGTAATCAACACTACCGACTCGGCTGCTACGCCCTCGCCACGACCCTCAAAACCAAGTCGCTCGGTGGTGGTGGCTTTGACCGACACCTGCGCGATATCGAGTCCCAGACAGTCGGCAATCTCGCGGCGCATAGAGTCGATATAGGGGCGCACCTTGGGGGCTTGCAGGATGATGGTGCAATCGACGTTGCCGATACTCCAACCCTCGGCGGCTATGATGTCGGCGGTGCGGCGCAACAAGATGCGCGAATCCATACCCTTGAACTCGCCCGAGGTGTCGGGGAAGTGAAGGCCGATGTCACCCAGCGCAGCGGCACCCAGCAGTGCGTCACACAGCGCGTGCAACACAGCGTCGCCATCGGAGTGCGCAACACATCCCTTTTCGTAGGGGATGGTCACTCCACCCAATCTCAATGTGAGGCCCTCGGCCAAGCGGTGTACGTCGTATCCGTGTCCAACTCGAAATATCATAAGCGTGATTTTTTAATGCTACCTACAAAGTAACTATTTTTTTCGTATATTTACAAATCCATAGACCACAAGAAAAACGTTTAACGCTATGAATCAAGATATTCGCAATTTGCAGCCCGCCCTTGTGTGGGAAATTTTCGACGACATAACCGCCGTACCGCGACCCTCCAAGAGCGAGGAGAAAATTTGTGCGTGGCTCATCGACTTTGCGCGTCAGCACTCGCTGGACTACCGCACCGACAAGGCGGGCAACATCACTATCTTTGCACCCGCAACCGCAGGTATGGAAGATCGCCCCACCGTAGTACTCCAATCGCATATGGATATGGTATGCGAAAAGAATGCCGACACCGCGCACGACTTTGCAAATGACCCCATTCAGACCTATATCGACGGCGATTGGGTGAAGGCACGAGGCACAACCCTTGGCGCAGACTGCGGTATCGGAATGGCTGCGGCCCTTGCAGTGCTGATTGACCCCACGCTTACCCACGGCCCCATCGAGGCACTCTTTACGGTAGATGAAGAGACAGGTCTGACCGGTGCCTTCAACTTGGGCAAGGATATGATTTCGGGAGAGATCCTAATTAACCTCGACTCGGAGGACGAGGGCGAGCTGTTTATCGGTTGCGCGGGCGGTATCGACACCGTAGCATCACTCCCCTACTCGACCGAATCCGCACCCGAGGGATATACGTTCTTCCGCGTGGATGTGACGGGTCTTAAAGGCGGCCACAGCGGCGACAATATCAACGACGGACTTGGCAACAGCAACCGCATCTTGGCGCGTCTGTTGTGGAGCGCCGAGCGCAAGTTGGCTCTGCGTGTGGCTCGTTTCGATGGCGGCAACCTGCGTAATGCCATCCCGCGCGAGGCGTGGGCTGTGGTGGCAGTGCCCGAGGCGGAAGCCGACAACTTTGCCGCAATGTTCGAGAAGTTCCACGCCGATGTGAAGGCCGAGTATGCACTGACCGACGAGGGCTTGAAGATGACTCTTTCGACTGCCGAGGCTGCCGAGGTTGTGAGCGCCGACACCACACGCCGAATGTTGAACGCGGTGGTGGGTGTACCCAACGGAGTGCTGGCAATGAGTGCGTCGATGCCCGGTCTGGTCGAGACCTCAACCAACCTTGCTTCGGTCAAGTTTACCGACACCGACATCATCATCACAACCTCGCAACGCTCGTCGGTGGAGAGCGCCAAATATGCTGCGGCACAAGCCGTCGAGAGTGTGTTTGAGCTGGCAGGAGCAAAGGTCGCCCACTCGGACGGCTACCCCGGATGGGCCCCCAACCTGTCGTCGCACATCCTGAGCGTCACAAGCGAAACCTATGAGCGACTCTTTGACACCAAAGCCAAGATAAAAGCTATTCACGCAGGTTTGGAGTGCGGTCTGTTCTTGGAGAAGTACCCTGCGCTGGATATGGTGTCATTTGGCCCCACCTTGCGCGGTGTTCACTCGCCCGACGAGCGACTCGACATCCCCTCGGTGGACAAATTCTGGCAACTGCTCCGCGAGGTGCTCGCTAATATTTAAGCACGACCCCAAGTATGACTCTGACCATTACAATCTGTGCCGTAACCTGCGCTCTGCTGATTGCAGGTGTGCTGTGGCTGCCCGAACTGCGCGTGGGACGTGTGCGCGTGGCCTCCTATTGGGTTGTGGCCCTGCTGGGTGCGCTGACACTGCTCGCTACGGGATGTATCTCGCCGCGCGAAGTGATGAGTGGTTTTACGGCCAACACGGCAGTCAACCCGCTCAAAATTCTTGTGCTGTTTTTGTCGATGACGGCGCTGTCGGTTTTCCTCGACGAGGTGGGTATCTTCCGCCGATTGGCAGCAATGACCGTAGCCCGAAGCGTGGGTGGTCAGTGGTCGCTGTTTTGGAGTCTTTACGTTATGGTGTCGGTGCTGACGGTATTCACCTCCAACGATGTGATTATCCTCACCTTCACCCCCTTTATCTGTTACTTTGCCCGCAACGCCAACATCAACCCTATGCCCTATCTGTTTGCGGAGTTTGCCGCCGCCAACACTTGGAGTATGGCGTTGGTCATAGGAAACCCCACCAACATCTATCTTGCGACATCGGCGGGGATTGACTTTGCGGAGTATGTGCGCGTAATGCTGCTGCCCACCATCGCAGGCGGTGTGACGGCATTCGTGGCACTCTATATTCTGTTTCACCGACAACTGCAACGTCCGCTTATCCCTGTGCGTGCCGAGCGCGAGCCGCTCCGACGTTCGGGCGTAATTATCGGTCTGTCGCACTTTGCGGCCTGCCTGATACTGCTGGTTGCAAGCTCGTGGATTGGCCTCGAAATGTGGGGTATCTCGCTGGCGGTGTTTGTGAGTCTTGCCGCGGTGGCAATGCTCTATGGTGTTATCTCGCACCACGGATTCGGCGAGATTCTGCACACCCTGCAACGACTGCCGTGGCAGCTTGTGCCCTTTGTGCTGTCGATGTTTACGCTGGTGCTGGCGCTCGAAAGCTCGGGCGCAACCGAGTGGATGGCCTCGTGGCTGGCAAGCGACAACACCGTAATCACCTATGGTGTGGCATCGGCTCTGGCCTCGAACGTCATCAACAACATCCCGATGAGTGTGCTGTTCAGCTCGATTATCGATAGCGGTGTGGCCGACACCACAGGCGCTGTCTTTGCATCCATCGTAGGCTCCAACATCGGCGCACTACTCTCGCCCATCGGCGCATTGGCAGGCCTTATGTGGGCCTCGATTCTGCGTTCGCACGACATCGAAATCGGATTCGCAGGCTTCGTGTGGCGCGGACTGCTCATAGGCGTTCCCACACTGCTGGCTACGCTGTTTGCGCTGATAGCCGTAGGTCTTTAATCTACTCAATAGTTACCATCTCGACGGGTTGCTGCTGGGTCGCATCAAGCGGGTGCGACTGATAGCTGACTTGTCCGAAATCTATCTTTCCAAGGTCGATACAGCGGATTGTATTGTTGTAGGCGGTCTTGTAATAGACTTTGCGCGCCTTGAGGTCGATGGCCGAAGTCCACTGCGTAGCGCTGGGAAGGCTCTTCTCGGTGGGATTCTCAACCGCGATGGGCACATCAAAGTTATTGAGCAGGTGGAAACACTCCTGCACCGTAGCCCATCCGTCGGCCCTTTGGGGCGCTGTGTTGCGGAAGAAGGCCGCGCGCACAAATCTCGAAGGCGGAGTGAAGTCGCCCGGAAGTCCCAACATCGCCGAACTGCTGCCTATGGGTTGCACCTCTTGGGTGCCGAGTGTCTGGCTCGGCGCATCTCCCGCACGCAGGTTCACATAGTTGCTCAGGTTGGCAAGGTGCCACGGAAAACCGGGGGCATTGGTCAGCACACCCACTGTATTGTCGTAGAAATTAACCTTGCCGCCAACAATCTCCATCACCACCTGTTTGCCCGACGGCTCGCCTATGCGCCAATGCACCACAGCCGAGCGCTCGAGACCCACCACACGCACATCGTTAATGGCTGCTTTGAGCTGGTCGATGGTCGAAAACTGCGTCAGAATCCACTGAACAACCTGCAAGTCGGCAAGCGTTACCGAGGCCAACGTCGCATCGTAGGGCACATAACTGCCATACTGCGGAAAGAAGAACAGACCCGCCGACAGGCCACTCTCATTGACACCTTCGGCAATAAACTCACGTTCGACAACGGCAAGTCCCACCACGCCATAGCGGGCCTTAAATTTTAGGCCATTGGTACCCACGGGGGTGTAGGAGCGCAACTCCTCGCCTCGGGGGATTATGACATACTCGCTTTTGAGCGGGCTGTGCGACCACTCGATAGTTCGCGCCTGCACATAGCTGCCATCGGAGGCCGAAAGCGAAATTCCCGTACACGCCACCGAACGAAGGGTACCACCCACAACTGCCGCAGCACCCAACAATAAACCTCTCATAAAGATTCTCATAGTTGATAAAGTTTTGTGTTGGAGGCTCTCCACTCACAAACCATACCAAACAAAAAAAAGGTTTATTCAATACAAGACTGAATAAACCTAAATAATCCTTATAGAATTTGTATAACAAGCGCAGATTCAAGGCTTGCGAATCGCGAGAAACCGCAGCATACTTTGGCGTATGTGAGGATTTCGAGCGTGAGCGTAACGTGGGAAGCTGCCTTGTTAGACAACTTCTTACTCGAATTTGACGGTGTGGACAATGTGTTCCAACTCTCGGATGTAGTTACGTTTGTGCAACTCGGGCGAATAGACATATCCGTCGATTGTAATAACGCGGTTGGTCGAGGTGTCGAGAGTGGTAAAACTTACGAACGGGCCACCCATAAAGTCACCCTCAACATCCCAAAATCCGCGAGTGCGAATCCACAGACGGCCATTGATGCGGATGGCGTCCGATTTGGCAAAAGCGGTGGTCATATATGAGCCATCGGCTGGGCCGGGAACCAATGCTGCGTATTTATTGCGTTTGGCTACGATGCGTTGCTCCGACAAATCCTCGGGGCCGTTGTAGGGGTAGCTATACACCAGCACACCCTGACCCGACTTGGGCATCTCGTAGCGAGTCCAAATGAAGTCGTCGGTCTGTTTGGCGAGTTTGAAACCAGCGGGGAACAGCATATTAAAACCAAACTTCTCGGTCACAAGGTTCGAGATGTGTTTGGGGCCGTGTTTCTCATAGGCGGCGGTGTTGCGGCGTTGCTCCACAAGTTCGTAGGCGCCCAGAATATTCTCGCGCTCGGTGTCGATCAGGCTTACCATCTCGCCTGCGGTGGGCGCGGTGGCCGACAACAGAAGTTGGTTAAGCGCATAGACATCTTGGGTTACGACCAGACGTGCCGAATCATACTTTTCGGGATTGACATTCACCACCAGCACATTGCGGTGCATAGTATTGAGTTTGAGGAATCCGTCGGGAGTCACGCGCAGAACGTCGAAATAGGGCTCGCGTTGGTTGAGCATCTCGACGGGACGCAGCAACACCGAGCGAAGGGTGTCGCCCACCTCGCCTTCCCACAAATCCTGTGCGCACACCACGATAAGCTCGTAGGCAGCGCCCTTGCTACCAGGTTTGGTAGGTTCGTCGAACAGTGTACGGAAGGCATCGCAGCCGCTTGCAAACAGTGCGAAGGTAAGAAGAGCAGTCGCACGCAACAGCGCTTTGCGACCAGAAACGAAAAGTCCTCTCATTGGTTTTGTTGTTTATTGGAGTTTTACTAAGATTCACAAAGATGCAAAAATATTTTGATTTTCCGAACAACGGCTGCGCGAAATTTGCATATTCAGTGCCACAATCGTACCTTTGCGCGCTGAAACAACGAGTATTCCGTTTGCAAGTATGCATATTCCCGTTCCGAAAATCCTTCGCGATCTCACGCCCGACCTGGTTTGGCACCTGCCCAACCACGACAACAGCGTGTACCTGACGTTCGATGATGGCCCTACACCCGCCATCACCGAGTGGATTCTCGGCCAGCTTGCTCGCTACGACGCCAAGGCAACCTTCTTCTGCATAGGCAAAAACGCCGAGCTCTATCCCAACCTTGTGGATATGATTCGCGCCGAAGGTCACGCCCTGGGCAACCACACCCACAACCACATGAAGGGCTGGGGACGCAGCATCAAGGAGTACACCGACAACATCGGCAAAGCAAACGAGATTCTGCAAACCAATCTGTTCCGTCCGCCCTATGGACGCATCACACCCCGACAAGCAGTGAGTCTGACCCGCGCAGGCTACCACATCATTCTGTGGAACATCCTGAGCCGCGACTACAACAAGTATATCGACGGCCGCACCTGCTACAAGAACGCAACCAACCACGTCAAGGCGGGTTCGATTGTTGTGTTCCACGACTCGGTCAAGACCTTCAAGAATATGTCCTACGCCCTGCCCCGCACTCTCGACCTGATTTATGAGCGCGGCTTGGTGTGCAAACCCATCTCGCTGAAATGAAAATCATCGTCGGAATAACGGGTGCAAGCGGCAGTATCTATGCCCGCCTGCTGACAGAGCGCCTTGTGGAGTGCCCGCAGGTGGAGGAGGTCGCACTTATCATGACCGACAACGGTCGTGCTGTGGCCGAATTCGAGGGAGTGACTCTACCCCAAAACGACAAGATTCGCTGGGTGAACAACAACGATATGTTCGACGCGGTGGCTTCGGGCTCGGCGCGCTACGACGCAATGGCTGTTGTCCCCTGCTCGATGGGAACTCTCGGTCGCATTGCCTCGGGTGTGTCGACCGACCTTTTGGGACGCGCCGCCGACGTTATGCTCAAAGAGCGTCGCCGCTTGGTGCTGTGTGTGCGCGAAACACCCCTTAGTCTGATTCACATCCAAAATATGGAACGCGTAACGCTCGCAGGCGGAGTCATCCTGCCCGCCTCGCCGTCGTTTTACAGCCACCCCACCACCATCGAGGAGGCTTGCGCTACGGTTGTCGAGCGCGTGCTGTGCCACATCGGCATCGAAGCACCCCACTACGAGTGGCAAGGCAAATAGTCTTTGCAAATATGCAAGACTTTTGTATCTTTGTGTAATAAACCAAATAACCGACTATTATGATTTACGCTATTATCTCGACCGAGAAAGGCGATATGCGTGCCGAACTCTACGCTGCCGAAACTCCCGGCACCGTGGCTAACTTCGTCGAACTCGCCAACCACAACTTCTACGACGGACTCACCTTCCACCGTGTAATTCCCGACTTCGTGATTCAGGGCGGTTGCCCCCGTGGTGACGGTACCGGAGGACCCGGCTACCGCATCAAATGCGAAACCTCGGCTCCCCGCCAATACCACGATCGCGGCGTGCTGTCGATGGCTCACGCAGGTCGCGACACCGGTGGCTCGCAGTTCTTCATCTGCCACAACCGCACCAACACCCAACATTTGGATGGCCGCCACACCTGCTTTGGCAAGGTTGTCGAGGGTCTGGATGTGATTGACGACATCCGCCAAGGCGACAAAATCCTGTCGATCCGCATCGTCGAGGAGTAAGGAAAGCTACCTCCTGTTTACTTAATAGACGCTGACTTCTATGAAAAAATTGTTGATGATTATTGCCGCGTGTGCACTGTCGGCCAACTTGTTTGCACAAAATAAAGTTTATTGCGAGATTGTCGAATCCAACGTATGGGCAAGCAAAAGTATTAAGGTACTTATTGATTTTGGTCAAGAACGCACAAAGAGCATAGGTTGGCAAACCTTGGTTGACGACAAGGGTAAAGAGGTTGTATTCAACTCCAAGATTGACGCGCTGAACTATATGGACTCGCTGGGTTGGAACTTCCTGCAAGCCTACACCTCGGTCTCCAGTTCGTCAAGCGGCTCAATATCATCGAAAATCCACTGGTTGCTCTACAAAGATGTTATCGAAGGTGAGAATCCCTATATCGGACTAACAACAAAAGAGAACAAAGAGAGCAAAATCAAATAAGCAAAAACGCCACCGAGGTTTCTCGGTGGCGTTTTTATTATAATCTCTTTAATCAATTACTCCTTAACAATGGCTTTGAGAATAAGGTCGGTGGCGCCCAAATTGGATTGGGTGTAGGCTTTGGCAGCAGCACCAGCCTTGGCACGCAACGACTCGTCGGCGAGCATAGACTCAAACCACGCAGCAAACTCCTCGGCCGACGACACACTGCGCGCAGCACCATACTCAATGAGTTGGCACGCCTCGCGGAACTTGGCGTAGCGAGGACCGAAAGCCAAAGGAATACCATAGGTGGCAGGCTCCAACGTATTGTGGATTCCCGCACCAAAGCCACCTCCGACATAGGCCACATCGGCATAATTGTAGATGGCCGAAAGAATACCGATGGTGTCGATAATCATCACTTGGTATTTGCTCAGCTCGGCATCGTCCGAACGGGTATAGCGAATTGCACCACCCTTGATGCGGCTCATAAAGGTGTCGATGTGGGTATCTTTCATCTCGTGAGGTGCGATAACCCATTTCACCTCGGGGTGAGCATTGATACTCTCCAACAAAACCTCCTCGTCGGGAGCCCAAGTGCTGCCCGCAACCACCATTGTGCGTCCATCCTTAAACTGCTCAACGGTGTCAATCTTGGGAGCGTTCTCGCATAGTTTGGCCACGCGGTCAAAACGGGTGTCACCCGCAACCTGAACGTTAGTCACGCCAATTCCCGCCAGCAGTTTGCGCGAAGTTTCGTTCTGCACAAAGATAGTCTCGTAGGTTGTGAGCGCCTTGCGGAAGGCACCACCCCACGGGCGGAAGAAAATCGACTTGGGACGGAAGATGGCCGAAATCAGGAATGTGCGGCACGACGACGCACGCAACGCAGCCAAGTGGTTGAGCCAGAACTCATACTTGACAAAGATGGCGATTTCGGGCTTAACCCTGCGAACGAACTCCTCGGCGCAACCGGGGGTATCGAAGGGCATATACATAATGTAGTCGGCGCCACTGTAATTCTTGCGAATTTCGTAACCCGACGGCGAGAAGAATGTAAGCAGAATTTTGTGCTCGGGCAGACGTTGGCGCACAGCCTCAATAACGGGGCGGCCTTGCTCGAACTCGCCGAGCGATGCGGCGTGCAACCACACAATACGCTCGTCCGAGGGGATGATCTGTGCAATACGCTCCATAAGACCACGACGGCCCTCAACCCATTTTTGGATTTTGGGGTTCCATCGAGCCGCCAAGCGCGCGCCTCCGACGATTACATTTATTCCGAGATTATACCAGAGCATTCTTTTTTCTCTAAAAACGGCGGCAAATATACACCTTTTTAAATTAACACGCAACACTTTACCAGCGCGAAATGACCGCTTCGGGTATATATTCCAGCGTGGGAGTACCCTCGGCGTCCAAACTTATTGCGATTAGGTCTATTTGTGGTTCGAGGTCGGTGTCGTGCAGACCCAGGTAGGCCGCCACAGCACGGCGCAGCGCTCGCTGCTTGGTGGGAGTCAGAGTCTGCTCGGGAGCAACAAACGCCTGCTCGTCGCGCAGTTTGACCTCCACAAAGTGAATAGCGTCGAAGCGGGTCGCCACGATATCCAGCTCGTAGCGCCCGCTTCGCCAATTAAGATCGCATATTTGGAAGCCCTCGGCACGCAGCCACTCTGTGGCCAGACGTTCGCCAAGTTCTCCGTGAATGCCGCTCAACATACCCTTACAACAGGAACGAAAGGTCGTCGCCGGGATTAACCTCGAATGTCTCGGTGCCGCGGCGGAACATACGCATAGGACGCGCACCAATCAGTTGCATCGTGCCGTTCTCGACCAGCAGCATACAACCCTCGCGCAGACCTGCAACCCACATTCCGTCGTTAGCCTCGATGTACTCTTGGATACGTTGCTCGCGGGTCTCACCTGCGTGGCCCTCGGGGTGGGTGTCGAGGTAGTGGGGGTTGATTTGGAACTTCACAGCGTTCACAGCCGCAAACGACGCGGGTTGAACGATGGGCATATCGTTGGTGGTGCAGATGGTGGGACAGCACACGTTGCTGCCTGCGCTCCAACCTACATAGGGAGTACCAGCCTCAACTTTCTCGCGAATGGCCTCAACAACACCTTGCTCGTGCATCTTTTTGAGCAGCGCAAAGGTGTTGCCACCACCCACGCAGATAGCCTCGGCGCGGCGGATGGTCTCGGCGGGGTCGGTGTCGCGGTGAATCGAGCGAACTTTGATGCCGATTTCGTCGAAACGTTCCTGAACCTTTGCCTCGTAGGCGTCGTACGAGAAGGTCACAGCAGCATAGGGCACAAAGGCAACCTCCTTAACGCCCTTCAAAAAGGCCTCGATATTGCCGATGGGGTATTTCAGATAGGGCTCGCCAGCGGTAGTCGAGTTGCTGATGAGCAGAAGTCGTTTTTGGTTATCCATAACAGTGATTTTATCTACAATTGATTCGATTACAGAGGGGAAGTGTGCGTGCTCCAAGGTGTGAATCTTGGTAGCCAGCGTGTCGGGAGTGTCGCCCTCCTCGACGGGAGTGGTGAATTGTGCAATAATTGTTCCGCGATCAAACTGCTCGTCGATGGTGTGGATGGTGATACCCGACTCCTTCTCGCCCGCAGCAATCACCGCGCTGTGAACGCGGTCGCCATACATACCTTTACCACCAAATTTGGGCAAAAGCGCAGGGTGAATGTTGATAATGCGGTTGGGATATGCTTCAATCAGAGATTTGGGCACAAGCGACAAAAAACCGGCCAAAATCACAAGATCGATGTTGCGTTTTCGCAGTTCGGCCAGGGGACGTGCGCCATTTCGGAAATCGGCACGCGACAAGGCTAACGCCTCGACACCAAGGTTTTGCGCTCGTGTGAGAGCATACGCCGACGAATTATCCGATATTACAACAGAAATGTTCGATTTATCCGAACCAGCAAAATACTGGATGATTTTTTCGGCATTTGTACCCGAGCCCGAAACAAGAATTGCTATTTGCTTCATTATCAGTGGTTTGTAAAATTATATTCGACTTAAAGACTAAAAAGTCACTATTTTTTGACAAAGTTAATAGAAAAAGTCTTATTTTTGTGCTGAATTTTCGTCTTGAAGTAAAAAACTTAAACGAAATATTTTTTTGTTCAACTAAAAACACAATTACTATGTCAGCAATTGAAGCAAAAGTAAAGGAAATCATTAAGAACAAACTCGCAGTTAGTGAGTCTGAGATTACCCCCGAAGCTAGCTTTACCAACGACCTCGGAGCAGATTCGCTCGACACCGTAGAGCTTATCATGGAGTTCGAGAAAGAGTTCTCGGTTACCATTCCCGATGAGGACGCTGAGAAAATCACCACTGTAGGCGAGGCTATCGCATACATTGAGGAGCAAAGCAAATAATAAGAGGTATTAGATTACACTTTACAAAAACAACGACTTCGCAGTCATTTTAATTTAGAATTACAACAAAACAGGAGAGCAATAGTGATGAGTAGAAGAAGAGTAGTGGTGACCGGAATAGGCACGATTAATCCCCTGGGTAACAATATCAGCGAATATTTTGCGAATTTGGAGAAAGGAGTTAGCGGCGCCGCCGGAATCACCCTATTCGATAGTTCGAAATTCCGTACGCAATTCGCCTGCGAAGTTAAAAACTTCCATCCGGAAGAATACTTCGATCCCAAACAACTGCGCCAACATGACCGCTTTACGCAGTTCGCAATGGTAGCAGCAGACCAGGCTGTCAAAGATGCCGGCATCGACTTCGAAACAGTTGATACCGACATGATTGGCTGTATCTGGGGTTCGGGTATCGGTGGTCTCGATACTTTTTATCACGAGGTGAAGGGCTTTGTCGAGGGAGATTACACCCCTCGATTTAGCCCCTTCTTTATTCCCCGTATGATTTCGGATATGGCCGCAGGCCAAATCTCGATGCGTTATGGTATCAAGGGACCTAACTATTGTACAGTTTCGGCGTGTGCATCTGCCAACCACGCAATGATTGACGCCGCAATGTATATCCAAACAGGTCGCGCCGATATGATTATCACCGGCGGTAGCGAGGCTCCCATCACAATCCCTGCATTGGGTGGTTTCGGCTCGCTGAAAGCTCTTTCGACCCGCAACGACAACCCCGCCGCAGCTTCGCGTCCCTTCGACAAAGACCGTGACGGCTTTGTAATGGGCGAGGGTGCCGGTGCGTTTGTGTTCGAGGAGTTGGAGCACGCTCTGGCTCGTGGCGCGAAAATCTATGCAGAGGTAGTCGGTGGCGGCATCAGTGCTGATGCTTACCACTTGACCGCTCCTCACCCCGAGGGCGAAGGTGCATTGAAGACTATGAAAATCGCTGTCAAAGAGGCGGGTATTGCTCCCGAGCAAATTGACTACATCAATGTTCACGGTACTTCGACCCCCCTTGGCGACCTTCCCGAGCTGAAAGCCATCGGCAAACTGCTTGGCGAGAATGTCGGCAAGGTAAACATCTCATCGACTAAATCTATGACCGGCCACTTGCTCGGCGCAGCGGGTGCAATTGAGGGTCTGGCTTGCGTAATGGCAATCCAAAACGGCGTTGTTCCTCCCACCATCAACCTTGACGAGGTGGACGAGCGCATCGATCCCAACTTGAACCTGACTCCCAACGTCGCACAAAAACGCGATGTTAAATACGCTATGAGCAACACATTTGGCTTCGGCGGTCACAACTCGTCGATTATTTTCGGTAAATACGAATAATTCTCAGAGGCCTGGCTGATGTTCGACTTCCTGCGTACCAAATATTATACTCGCTACTCGCGGGATGGTCGTTACTATCAGATGGTGAATGAGTTGTTCGGATTCTGCCCCAACAACATCGAACTATACAAATTGGCTTTGGTGCATCGCTCGGCAACTATTGTGTTGCCCGACGGGACGCACCTCAATAACGAACGCCTTGAATTCTTGGGTGACGCAGTGATTGAAACCATTGTGTCGGACTACCTTTTTGTGGAGTTTCCCGAGTATGCCGAGGGCGAACTGACCAAGCTGCGCACCAAGTTTGTGAGTCGTGTGGCGCTGGATAAACTCGCTCGCGAAATCGGATTGGACCAATGGGTCATCTGCCGCAACTCGGGCGAACAGCGCAAGAACATCTCGGGTGACGCGTTCGAAGCCATGATGGGCGCCATCTATCTCGACAAGGGATATGAATTCTGCAACCGCCTGCTCATCAACGATTTAATCAAAAAGCACATCGACCTCGGTGAGATTACCATCGAGGAGCGAGACTTCAAGAGCCGCCTTTTGGAGTGGTGTCAGAAGAGCCACCGCACGCTGCGTTTTGCAACATCGCCCAACAGTACCGAGTCGGGTCTGCCCCGTTTCCACTCGGTAGTGTACATCAACGGCGAGCAGATGGGCGAGGCCGACGGCAACACCAAGAAGGAGGCCGAACAAACTGCGGCAGAGATTGTATTGCCGCTTGTGTCGCTGGACGAAATCGGCGACTACATTCTCGATAGTATCGACTCAATCTCGGAGTCGATGGAACAAGATGGAAAATCCTCGTAAAATAATCAGAGAACGCGCGCTGGTATCGGGCGCCGAAGTGCTGAGCGACCGCGAGTTGCTGCTCCTGCTGATGGATGATGCATCCCCCGCCGAGGTGGATGCCGCATTGGAACGCCTGGGTGGTTTGAGCGGTGTGTGCAAAGCCAATATGCGCGAGCTTCGCAAGTGCGAAGGCGTGGGTATGTATGGTGCCGTAAGACTGGCTGCGAGTGTTGAGCTCGGTCGCAGAGCCGCGGAGCTGCAAAGCGAACAGGTAGAGTTTGTCACCTCGTCGAACGATGTGGTGAGAATGTTTGCCTCGCTGGGAGGTCTGCGCCACGAGGAGTTTTGGGTGGTCTATCTGAACTCTGCGGGTCGTGTGTTGGAGCGCCAACGCATAAGTCAGGGAGGAGTCTGCTCGACGCAGGTGGATTGCCGCCTGATTGCCAAACGAGCATTGGAACTCTTGGCCACAAGCGTGGTGATGGTGCATAACCACCCCTCGGGCGTTGCGCAAGCCAGCGACGAGGATATTCGCCTGACCGAACGAGTGCAGAAGGCCTTGGCGCTGTTTGATATTCGCCTGACCGACCACTTAATCTTCGCCGACACAGCGAGCCTCAGTTTCGTAGAACAAGGGTTATTGAAATACTAAATATCAAAAAGGGTTGCCAATCGGCAACCCTTTTCAATTATAAAAGTTTCTTTACGAGTTTGAATAAACTGTACGGCATATACCTAAATGGTAAATCAATCCAAGTGGGCGTGTAAACCACTGCGCGGTAGTGCGAGAACACGTCGTAGCTCAACTTGCCGTGGTAGGTACCAAGACCCGAGTTGCCTACGCCACCAAAGGGCAGGTTCTCGTTGGCGATGTGCATAATGGTGTCGTTGATGCACGCACCACCCGACGAGGTGTGACGCAACACCTTTTGCGCCTTGCAATCGCAACCAAAGTAGTAGAGGGCCAGAGGTTTCTCGCGGTCGGTCACAAAGCGTATAGCCTCGTCGGTGCTCTCGAAGGTGAGCAGCGGGAACACAGGACCAAAAATCTCCTCCTGCATAACGGGGCTGTCGGCTGTGGTTTCGATTACGGTAGGCTCGATATAGCGCTCGGCACGCGACGAGCCGCCACCAAACAGAATTTTTCCATCGGCCAGATAACCCGTCACACGCTCCCACGCGCGGTCGTTGACCATACGCACAAAGTGGGTTGCGTTTTGGGGATTCTCGCCCAGCAGTTTACGGAATTGGCGTTGCAACTCCTTAACAAACGCATCCTTAACCAACGAGTGCACAAGCAGATAGTCGGGTGCGATGCAGGTTTGACCCGCATTGAGGCTCTTACCCCACGCGATACGTTTGGCAGCCACCTTGATGTCGACATCGGCGTCCACAATACAGGGACTCTTGCCACCCAGCTCCAACACCACAGGGGTGAGGTTGCGCGCGGCGGCGGTCATAACGGTGCGACCCAGGGCGGGACTTCCCGTAAAGAAAATCAAATCCCAACGCAGGTCGAGCAGTGCGGCATTAACCTCGCGGTTGCCCTGCACCACAGCGACATACTCGGGGGCAAAGGTATCTTCAATCATCTGTTGCAACACGCGCGACACCTCAGGCACATAGGGCGAGGGTTTCAGCACAGCGGTACAACCTGCCGACAGCGCGCCCACAAGGGGATTCAATAGCAACTGCACTGGGTAGTTCCACGGCGAGATGATGAGTGTCGAGCCGAGGGGTTCGCTGATAATACGACTGCGCGAAGGCATCATTTTGAGGGGTGTAGCCACACGACGGGGTTTGGCCCAGCGTTCAAGGTTTTTGAGGTGGTTGCGCACCTCGCCCTTGACAATGCTGAGTTCGGTCAGGTAGGCCTCCTCGTAGCTCTTGTGCAGGTCGCTCCACAGCGCCTTGGCAAGCGGTTTTTCCCATTTGTCGAGCGCGTCGGCCAACATACGAAGGGCCTGACGGCGAAATTTGATGTCGAGGGTTACGCCACTACGAAAGTAGCGGCGTTGCGCCTCGGCAATCTGTTGAATTTTCTCTACGGGTGTATTCTCCATAGTGGTTGTGGTTTGTTATTCTTTGCGTCCTTTGAAGTTGTCCATTGCCGAGTAGAGACCCAACACCTTGCCAAAAAACCAGTCGAAGGCTACGGTGGGGAACAGACCCTGCATCAGACGGATAAAGTGGAATCCGAAGGGAATACCCTTGAAATTCTTGTTGCGCTCGATGGCGCGGATAATCTTGCGCGAGGTGCGGTCGGGATCCAAAATCGGGAAGATGGGCGAACGCACGCCGTCGAACATTCCCGTATTGATGAAGTAGGGCGCGATGGTGGTAATTCTCACCTTGCTACGCTCCTGCGCCAACTCGATACGCACCGAGTCCGACCATCCGATAACAGCCCATTTGCTGGCCGCATATACCGACATCTTGGGGTTGGAGAGCATACCTCCCGCCGAAGCGATGTTGCAGATGTGACCGCTGTTTCGCGCCTTCATATCGGGCAGCATACACAGCGCGGTATACATCGGTGCTTTGGTATTGACGGCTATTGTAAGGTCTATATCCTCAACGGTTTGATTCTCGAAAGTGTTGTTACCGCGCACGATACCTGCGCAGTTGATAAGAATATCCACATCGCCGCACTCCTTTTTCACCTGCTCATAGGCAGCTTTCACAGCCTCAAAGTCCGCAACATTCACGCGGTAACCTTTGACAGCACCCACAGCGCTGAGTTCGGCAACGGTAGAATCGATGTTCGCTTGATTGATGTCCCAAATAACCAACATTCGGGCACCACGAGAGAGAGCAATACGTCCCATAATTTTCCCTACTCCCGAAGCTCCTCCTGTAATGCATACGCATTTTCCTAAAATCTTCGACATATTAATGCTCATTAGTGCTTGTCGTGCGCGCGATTTGCCGCGAGGTTGCGCCCTTCAAGCAGTATGTAAAAAGGCGGCAAATCGGGGGCAAAGATAGTATTTTTGTCTGTTTTTCCGCGCTTTTATTGCAAAAATCCGATTTTGCCCGCCGACGGACGGCACAACTCGCGCTCGACAATACCCGTCAAAACGTCGGCCGCATCGTGCCATCGGTTGCTGCGAAACACCCTTCGGTAGGTGGTTAGGTGATTGTGGAAATCACTCCACCGCTGGGCCCAATCACTCGGCATACGGATGCGCCCCGTCACCGTCGCGGAGTTCGACAAAATGCGTGCCTCCTTGTTGCCGTTCTGATGAAACCATCCGATGCGGGCAAGGGGTGTACGCGCCGCCACAGCACGAGCAAAACCGCGACCACCGTTGTTGCTCTCGACATCAGCCACACGCGTCGAGGTGCGGTTAATCATATCGGCCACCAGACGCTCGGTCACCTCCATCGGCTCGCGGCTATACACCACATCCGTAACGTAGATAGTGTTGCGATTGTCAACAACGTAGCACACCGAGCAGAGGTAGTCGTCACCCGTATCGGCGGTGTCGGTGTAGTTGCCACGCTTGACGATACACTCGGGCAGGCGGTCGTAGGTTGCAAAGTTATCGCCATAGAGCAATCCTCCTCGCACCGTAGGCCGACCCTGATACATACACTCAAAGCGCAGAGGGTCGAGGTGGCGCTTCTCCAACAGCAGTTCGCGGCTGTGCTGCTCACTCCACAGCGGCTCCCCCACCTTGCGCGGATCAATCTCCGAGGCGGGCGACTCTTTGAGCGCCTCAAAGTTCAGGTGCAGCCACCCCTCGGAGGGTGCTTCAAGTTGTTCCCAGCGAGTGAGGGGCGTGACCTTCTCGCGCGAGGAGATGATACCAATCAAATCCTCCTCGTGCCAGCGCGTGAAGACTATCAGCTCCTGCGAGAGGTTGTGCATACGGGTGCGCACCACCGAGGTGTACCACTCCCAGCAGTTCTCGCGCACGATGGGCGAGTTGGCCTCCATAGCGTCTTTGTAGAGGTCGTCGAGGATGAACACATCCACGCGGTTGCCCGTCAGCGAGCCCTCGCGACCCACCGAGAACAGCTCGCCTGCACGACCTATGACCTCCACCTGGTCGGCGGTTCGGATGTAGGAACTTTTTTGTCCCTGCTTTTTGATGCGCGTGTCGGCAAAAAGTTCTTCGTATTCGGGACTCTCCATAAGCCTCTGGACGCGACGGTTGAAACGCGAGGCAAGCGTGGCACTGTATGAGGCAATGGCCACCCTCGCATCGGGATTGATGCCCAACATATAGGCAGGAAGCAGCACCGACGAGCCGAGTGACTTGCCGTGCTGCGGAGGTACTGTGACAATGAGTTTGCGCACCGTTCCTCGCCCGAAGGCCTCCAACACCCGATAGTAGGCGGTGTGGAAGTCGTCGGTCGAGATAAACGGATAAACACTTCGGGCAAACTCCACAAACGAAAGATTTTTCATCTTTAATTGTGAATTTAGAAATTGTAATTTGATGTTTAGAACGTGTAAAAAGTGGAATTTCAAGGCTTGCGAAGCGCGAGAAACCGCAGCATACTTTGGTGTATGTGAGGATTTCGAGCGCGAGCGTAACGCATAATTTACAATCTTATACACGTTCTAATGGTCTTCGGTTTGCCAACCGCATAGGGCGTCCCCGTCTGAAAGACCCAAAGAAAAGTAAGAGAAAAAGTGTGCGGCGTCCCGCGGCGAATAATTAAATAGAATTGGAGCTACAATCGGAACGCGTATAAAAGAGGGATTTCAAGGCCTGCAAAACGCAAGAAAACACAGTATACTTGGGCGTATGTGAGGATTTCGAGCATGAGCGTAACGCAGAAATCACCTTTTTTGACGCGTTCCCAATTTCTTGCGGATAATATTGAAGTCAAAGTCATTCAGGCGCTCGCCCTCGTCGGTTAGAGTACTGCAACTCCACCATACGGGCACAACATCGGCAATCGTGGTCCACTCGCGGTCGGGCGCGGTGTGGGTGGTGCGATAGACTACAAGTGTCGATGTGAGCGTGGCATCGTAGTCGGGAGTTGAGTGATGAATCTCGCCCGAATAATAGTCGGTGTCGGCAAGATGGTCGGCGAGTTGGTCAGCCATTTCGCGATAGGTTTCAGATGTGATTGTTATCATAGGTGAGTTCATTTTTTGTTGGAATGCAAAAATAAAAGGGTCAATGATTGAATTTTTTATACAATATTTGATTTTGACGCGTGGAATCAAAACAAATTTTTGTATCTTTGCGCTGAAATAATTCAGCCATTGAATTCAATTGCAAAGATATGTTCAAAAACTGAATTTGGTACTTCGCCACGAAATTATTTACCATAAAATAAACTTATAGGCCATTATGACTGACCGATTAAGATTGATACGCAGAGAGTTGAGTCTGACACAAGAGCAACTCGCCCGAAAACTCGGAATCGGCAAGAGCGCGCTGTCGATGATTGAGACTGGCAAAACCGCCCTGTCGGAACGAAACAAGAATATTCTTGTTCAAGAATTGAACATCAACCCCGATTGGCTTGAATCGGGCAAGGGCGAAATGTTCAACGACCAGCACGCCTATCAATCGTTCACCCTGCGCACCGACAACACCCTGCCCCGCCAGAGCGTACCCTTGTACGACATTGAGGGCACAGCGGGTCTTGTTCCCTTGTTTGTTGACGGCAGCGGACACAAACCCATCGACTACATCACCATCCCCAACCTGCCCAAGTGCGACGGCGCAATTTACATCGTGGGCGACTCGATGTACCCTCTGCTCAAAAGTGGCGACATCGTGCTCTACAAGCAGCTGCACGATTTGAGCGACATCTTTTGGGGTGATATGTACCTGCTGAGCATCGACATCGACGGCGAGGAGTACATCACCGTCAAGTACATTCAGAAGTCGGAGAAAGAGGGTTGTGTGAAGCTCGTGAGCCAGAATCCACACCACGCCGACAAGGATGTTGAGTTGTCGAAAATCCGCGCTATTGCCTTTGTAAAGGCAAGCATTCGTATGAATTCCATCCGATAGAGGGGCGTAATTCGAAAAAATAGCGTATATTTACACGTTTATTTACAAAAGTATGACACAACAAACCAAAACTGCACTCTTCCCCGGCTCGTTTGACCCCTTCACTGCGGGTCACGAGGATATTGTGCGCCGAGCCCTCGGATTGTTCGACCGCGTGGTTGTGGCCGTAGGTATCAACCCCGCAAAGCAGGGACTTTTGTCGGCCGAGCAACGCGTACGACTCATCGAACGTGTGTTTGCCGATGAGCCGCGTGTGGAGGTCACCCGCTACGAGGGACTGACCGTAGGCGAGTGTGAGCGCGTGGGTGCCCATTGGATTGTGCGCGGTGTGCGTGGAGGTGCGGACTTCGAGATGGAGCGCACCAATGCTACCGTCAACAAGGATATTGCCCCCAATGTCGAGACGGTGATGATATGCACACGCCCCGAGTTGGAGGTTGTATCGTCGAGTGTTGTGCGTGAGTTGCTGCGTTTTGGCGGCGACGTAGAGCGCTACCTGCCCAAGGGTATCGACCTCGACGAATTTTTAAGAGGATAACAACAAAATCACAGATATGAAAATCACAGCAGAAATGTTGGCCGGAGTTCTCGGCGGCAGGGTCGAAGGCGACCCCCAAACCGAGGTTTCGACCTTCGCAAAAATCGAGGAGGGCACGTCCGGAGCGCTGTCGTTTCTGGCAAACCCCAAATATGAGCAATACCTCTACACCACCCAATCGAGCATTGTGATTGTGGCCGAGGACCTGAAATTGCAACAACCCGCAGGCGCTACTTTGGTAAGGGTAGAAAATCCCTATGCAGGCTTTGCCAAGCTGCTCGAAATATATGAATCGACCATCGCACGCCCCACAGGCATCAGCGACAAGGCACACATCGACCCCGAAGCAAAGGTGGGCGAAGGTTGCTACATTGGCCCCTTTGCCGTCATTGAGAAGGGCGCCGAGGTGGGCGACGGCTCACTGATTTATCCCCACGCCTATGTTGGCAAGGGTGTCAAGATTGGCAAGGGTTGCACACTCCACCCCCACACAGTGGTCTATCACGACTGCCGTCTGGGCGATGGCGTAGTGTTGCACTCGGGCTCGGTGATTGGTGCAGATGGTTTTGGTTTTGCACCCCAAGAGGATGGCACCTTTGGCAAGATTCCCCAAATCGGCAACGTTGTATTGGAGGACAATGTGGAGATTGGTGCAAACACCTGTATCGACCGCGCTACTATGGGCTCGACCGTTATCGGCAAGGGCACAAAGCTCGACAACCTGATTCAGGTTGGCCACAACGTGGTGATTGGCAGCAACACCGTAGCCGCAGCTCAAACAGGTTTTGCGGGTTCAGGCAAGATTGGCTCCAACTGTATGTTCGGCGGACAAACCGCTGTGTTGGGTCACATCACCGTAGGCAATGGCGTTAAGATTGGCGGTATGAGTGGCGTTGCGGGCGACGTGGCCGACGGCGCAGTTTTGATGGGCTATCCCCTGCAAACGCGTATGCAACACTTCCGCACCCAAGCACTCTACACCCGTCTGCCCGAGATGGAGCGTCGTCTGCGCGAATTGGAGAAGAAACTCGCCGACAAGGAGTAACCCTCAACACCCCACGCCGTTGAGCAGCCAGAGCAAAATAATTATGGGCATCGACCCGGGCACCAACTATATGGGCTATGGAGTGCTTGCCATCGAGGCGGGCAAACCACGACCCGTAATTCTGGGTGACATCGACTTGCACAAAATCAGCGACCCCTATCGCAAGCTGGCCTACATCTTCGAGCGAGTGTCGGCACTTGTCGAGGAGTATAACCCCGACGAGGTAGCATTGGAGTCGCCCTTCTTTGGCGAGAATGTGCAGAGTATGCTCAAACTGGGACGCGCCCAAGGAGTAGCTATGGCCGCCGCGTTGAGCCACGGCAAGCAGGTGTTTGAGTACGCCCCCACACGTATCAAGCAAGCTATTACGGGCCGAGGCAGCGCACCCAAAGAACAAGTTGCGGCACTACTGAAATCTATGCTCGGTGTGGACTATGCCACCAAGCGTCTGGACGCAACCGACGGAATGGCCGTTGCTCTGTGCCACCACTTTGCATCGAGCAGTCCCATTGCGGGTACAGCAACCACCGTACGCAAAACACGCAAGGCAAGCACCTCGTGGGAGAGTTTTGTGGCCGCACACCCCGACCGCGAGATTAAACAGAAAAAGAAATAATAACGTAAAACAAAATAAGAGAAAAGATGAAAAAAATGTTTGTATTCCTGATGGCCGCCATTGGCGCAATTTCGTGCACCTCGCAAAACGGCTACACCATCAAATGCGACCGCACCGGTCTGGATGGTGCCGTTGTGCTGCAAATCGACACCACCCAAGTGGTTGAGACCGCCAAAGATGGCAAGGTCACCTTCAGTGGCGAGATTGAGGAGCCCCGTTTCGGCTTCCTTCTCGACGTAAACCGCGAGCCCATCGCCCAATTCATCGTTGAGCCCGGCGAAATCCTCATCACCGACGAGGGCGTGAGCGGTACCGTTTCGAATGACGTTATATCGCGCCTTAGCAAACGTCTGTCGGAACTCGTAACCCGTTTCCACAACCCCGAGACCACCGAGGAGGAGCGTCTTGAGATTCAAATGTCGTTCAAACCCATCATCGACAGCACCTTTGATGCCAATACCGATAACTTTGCAGGCATTGCTCTGATGAGCCAAATGCTCAACGAGATGAGCCTCGACGAGGTACGCGCCGCAGTTGAGAAACTCTCGCCCGAGATGCAGAAGCACTCGTACATCAAAGAGCTCCGCGAGCAACTCAAAACCTTCGAGAGCTTTGAGCCCGGCAGTCACTGCCTCGATTTCAGTCTCAATAACCTCAAAGGCGAGAGCGTATCGCTGTCGAGCCTGCTGGCCAAAGGCGACTATGTGTTGCTCGATTTCTGGGCAAGCTGGTGCAACCCCTGCATGAACGAGGTTCCCTACCTGATTGACACCTACAAAGCCTATGGTGGCAAGGGCTTCGAGATCCTCGGCGTGTCGCTCGACAACGACCAAGCAAAATGGGCCAAAGCTGCCGCTCAAATGCCTTGGGTACACGTTTCGGACCTCGCAGGCTGGGAGTCGGCCGTAGCACAAATGTACAAGGTACAATCTATCCCCACCAACTTCCTTATTGCCCCCGACGGCACCATCGTCGAGAAAAACCTGCGCGGCGAGGCTCTCAAACAAGCCGTTGCAAAATACATCAAGTAATGAAACGAGTGATTTTGGCCGCCCTGTGTGCGGTAATGATGGTCGGCTGCGGCAAGGGCTTCCGCTTCGAGGTTGAGTTCCCCACCCGCTATCCCGACGCATCATTCTACCTGACACCCGAGGGACAACCCGGCAACTACTATATGAAGGCCCAAAGCAACTCCGAGGGCGTTGTGCGATTCAAGGGCAAGCTGACCCAACCCATCGTAGCGTGCATCAGCGACGGTTACGCTATGATTTCGCACACGTTCTTTGTAGAGAAGGGACTTATCAAGTTCGGTCCCCTGACCGAGCAAAGTTCCGAGATTGTAGCCTATGGTACCCCCGCTAACGACGCCCACAACAACTACGTTGTGGATATGAACATCTTGGAGGCCAAGTACAGCACAATGGACGACTCCATAGGTGTGGACCTTGTCGAGGCTATGAATAGCGAGTTCGACCTGCTCGGCCGTAAAGTCCAAGCCGAGAATATGGACAATATCTTCGGAGTGTATCTGTTTGTCAAGGAGGGTATCTTCCGCGCCACCTGCGCCGAGCGAGATAGCATTGTCGCTACCTTCTCGCCCGCAATGCAAGAGCACCCCTACCTGCAAGAAGCATTGAAGAACACCCCCAAGTGCGAATAATCACGCAAGCACCATAACATTTAAGAGGTTGCCGTACAACGGCTGCCTCTTTTTTTTGAGTTCATATAAAAGGATGGGCAGAACGTTTACTTAATGCGCATCACGCACGAACGCAACCAAAGGACAATCACACAAACCACCTACACACGCCACCTACAAACACAAAAAAGGACAACCTTTCGATTGTCCTTGTAGTGCGGTGCGTACTCGAACGGCAACGCCGAAGCCGAATTTCCAATAAAATAAATCAAGAAATAATTCGGCAACCATAATCCATTGAGAGGACCCGTGCGCACTACACAGACCCGCAAGGGTTGTTGTGTGAGAGCGAGAGGCGCATAAGTTTACTTAATGCGCATCACGCACGAACGCAACCAAAGGACAATCATACAAACCACCTACACACGCCACCTACAAACACAAAAAAAGGACAACCTTTCGATTGTCCTTGTAGTGCGGTGCGTACGGGACTCGAACCCGTGACCCCATGCGTGACAGGCATGTATTCTAACCAACTGAACTAACGCACCAAAAAGTATTTTGAACTTCGCCATCGATATTTCTCGATTGCGAGTGCAAAGGTAATACAAAAAGTTCTAATTCCAAATATTTTCGCAACTTTTTTGCAATTATTTTGCAAAAAACGAGAATTGAACACTTCCGTAGCTACGTTTCTCCACAAAATTGGGGTGAGAATCGTAGTTACGATCCTTGGAATGTTCGAAAATCAGTACACCATCCTCCTTCAACAAATCGCGTTCCAAAACCAGAGTGATAACCTCCTCGCTACCCGGCAGGTCGTAGGGTGCGTCCGAGAACACGATGTCATATTGCTTAGAACAGCTTTTCAAGTAGAGGAATACGTTGGCATTGACCGAGTGAATCACATCGGCACATCCCAACTCGGCGGCAGTGCGTTTGATGAACGACTGGTGCACACGGTTGATTTCGACCGAGGTGACATTGGCAGCACCCCTCGACGCAAACTCATAGCTGATGGAGCCCGTACCCGAAAAGAGGTCCAGTACGTCGATACCCTCCAAGTCCATACGGTTGGTGAGGATATTGAACAGATTCTCCTTGGCAAAGTCGGTCGTAGGACGCGCTTTGAGGTTGCGGGGCGGATTGAGCATTCGTCCCTTGAACTTTCCGCTTACGATTCGCATAGTTTAATACCTAATTATATAAGTAGAGTGGTTTACAAAATTTTGCAATCTGCAAACAGTTCGGCGAGGCTTTCGACAACCATCGGCGCTGCATCACCTTGTACGCGCACCTCATAGCCTTTGAGCGATAGCACATCGCCCAGTTTGCTCATTACAAAGAGCAGGTTTTCGGGCTCGGTAGTGGCAAACACCTCGGCGTAGAGCAGTTTTCCGTTGTCGCTCACCACCACATAGGCATTCTCGGATGTGAGGGTTATTCTCACCGCGCGGGTGTAGCCAACAACGCCTTCGAGCAGAGGCGAGGTGTAGCTGACCTTACACTCGTCGAGGTTTGCGAGCAGGGTTGCAATGCGGCTATCAACGGCCATCAGTGCAATCACATCGCCACACGAAGCAGCAACAACGCGCTCGTCGTCATCGACGGGTTTATCATTCACCGCCATATAGCCCTCGTTCATATCGGTCGAGTACAACGCTGCGGGCACAAGCACCGTCTTTGCGCTGTCGATACAAACGGTCAGTTCGCGTACCCCCTCGACCAACTCGTCGAGAGCAGCACGGGCCATAAGAAAATCGTGTCCACTCAACATAAGTCGGGTGGACACTTTTCTTTGGTCGTTTGTATGATTACTCCCAGTTACCAGCATCGTTGGTTGCGGCGTCCATAGCGCCCACTTTAATACCGGGGTAAACCTCGTAAACCGATTTACACTCGTTGATAAGGTTAATCAACTCTTGACGGTCCATATCTGCGAGGAACTCTTTGTAGGGAGCTTTACACTCGAACACGGGAACGATAACCTTCGACTCAGTGGTGAACATACCTGCATCCATAATGAACTCGGTACCCTCAGCAGCGAAGGGGATGAAGCGCAGGTTACGTACTTGCTCGGGAGTGAGTTTTTTCTCGCCGAACACGGTATCGATAACAGCCACTTTGAATTTCTCGATGTTTTTAATCTTCTTAGCTTTCAGACGTGCCATTGCAACCGAGTCGTCCTCGTCAACGAGTTTGCGCTCCATAACGAGCGAGTCGTTCAGAACGAAGTTAATCAGGGTGTCAAAGCTAGCGGTGTAGCGTTGGTTCACTTGTTTGAACGAACGTTGAGCCGAGCGGATGTCTTTGATGCGCTCGATAACCACTGCTTTACGCGCTTCAGTTTGTTTTTGGAAGTAAATCGACGAATAGACCATATCCACAGCATAGTAGCCCAGAGCAACGATCACCACCGCCAAAACGATTTGGATAATTTTTTTCATATCTGTTAATTTTTATTAAGTTTGTACAAAATTAAAGCACGATACTCGACACCATTATGCACGGAATACACAATATCGCGTCCCAAATTTACACTAAATTTGCGTTTACACCAACTTTTGGGCAAAAAAAAATTATAGAAAAGTTGTCGGAGTGGGTTGAGTCGGGTGATTCCGAGCGAATTTTCATCCTCAACGGCTATGCAGGAACGGGCAAAACCACGCTTCTGGGCGCCCTTGTCGAGGTGTTGCGCGACAATGCTATCCGACCCGTACTATTGGCTCCTACGGGCCGTGCAGCCAAGGTTTTGGCGCAATACACAGGCGAGAAAACCTATACCATTCACAAGAAAATATACCGCCAGCAGAGCAGTGCCGCCATCGAAAGCAAATTCTCGCTCGACTACAACCGCGAGCGAGGTGCTATTTTCATCATCGACGAGGCTTCGATGCTCTCCAACGGCTCGTCGTACGAGGATTCGCTGTTTGGCAGCGGCTCACTGTTGGAGGATTTGGTTAAGTATGTTCGCAGCAGCCGCGACTGCCGACTGATGCTTGTGGGCGACAGCGCACAGCTCCCGCCCGTAGGCAATGATTACAGCCCCGCGCTCGACCCCGTCTATATGTCGGCCTTCGGGTCGGTGGACTACGGCTCGCTGGACGATGTTGTGCGTCAGGACATTGATTCGGGCATTCTGTTCAACGCCACGCTGGTGCGCACGATGCTCGAAAACCGCATCTTCGACATTCCGCTGCTCGATATGTCCTACCCCGATGTGGAGTCAATTGACGGCGGCGAGTTTATGGAGAAAATCGAGGAGTGCTACTCCAAGTGGGGACGCGACGAGACCATCGTCATCACGCGCTCAAACAAACGCGCCAACCGATTCAACGATGCCTTGCGCCGCAGAGTGCTCTATGCCGAGGAGGAGATTGAGTCGGGAGATATGCTGATGGTGGTCAAGAACAACTACTACTATGCTGGCGAGGACGAGAACGACAAGGAGGCAGGCGGTATGAACTTCATTGCCAACGGCGACATTGCGCGCTTGCGCCGTCTGCGCCGATTCGAGGAGTTGTATGGTTTCCGCTTCGCCAATGCCGTATTGGAGTTTGACGATGCCGAGCAGACCGAGGTTGAGTGCAAGATTCTGTTGGACACCATAGCCTCGGAGTCGCCCTCACTGACCCGCGACGAGAGCCTGCGTCTGTTCCGCGCCATCGAGGAGGACTACCCCGAAATACGCTCAAAGGCAAAGCGCTACAAGGAGATTCGCGAGAACGCCTACTTCAATGCCGTGCAGGTGAAATTTGCCTATGCCGTAACGTGTCACAAGTCGCAGGGCGGCCAGTGGTCGGCGGTGTTCATCGACCAAATGTTGTTTGGCGACGAGACTATGAGCCGCGACCTTTTGCGCTGGCTCTACACCGCAATGACACGCGCCACCCAAAAGCTCTATTTTGTCAATTTCGACGAACGTTTTTTCGATAAATAGCGAAAAATCCAAGTAAAAATCGTAAATTTGTCAAATAATCCCGTCGCCCACCGACGGCCATACTAACGATATTAACTCATAAATTTATACTACTATGAAAAGATTTATTCTGATGATGGCGGCTATGCTGACCTTTGCAGGCTCGCTCTCCGCAGCCCAAACAACCAAAGAGTTCTCGCGTGGCACAACCACCGAGGTGAGCATTGATGGCGCTTTCCGCGTTGTGATGTCGGAGCAATACCGCAACAACATCAAAATCGAGTTCGATGACGCACTGGCAAACCTCATCACCACCGAAATCAAAGGCAAACAACTGAAAATATACTACTCGCGTGGCGCAAACAAGGTATTCAAGAACAGCAACTTGGATCTGCCCACAATCTACATCGACCGCAACTTTGCATCGTATCTGTTCAAGGAGGCTGTGATGGCCACCTCGGAGGAGACCATCGAGGGTGCTGCGTTGAAAATCAAACTCAACGACAACAGCTCGCTGCGCGCACGCATCGCCGTAAGCAAACTCGAAATGGCTCTGAGCGGCGCCGCCACCTACGAGGGTGACGTAACCTGCCAAGAGGCCAAAATCGCAATGAACGGCACCTCGGCTATGACCGTCAAAGGCTCGGCCATCAAACTGAGTCTCACCGCACAAGGCAGTTCGACCTTCAAAGGCAAAGGTTTGGAGAACCAATCTATGGCAAGCGTGTCGGCTACGGGTTCGGCAATCGTCGATTTCAATGGTCGCGGCGCAGTTAAGGTAGCTGCATCGGGCACCTCAGCCGTAACCGGTGACGTTATGTGCAAAACCCTCACCATCAAATCGAGCGGCTCGTCGAACATCAAAGTAAGCGGCTCGTCGAAGAGTCTGAAACTCACCACCTCGGGTGCTTCGCGCTTCGAGCAATCGAACTACAAAAACGAAATGTCGGCCAAAGTTACCGCAAGCGGCACTTCGAACATCGACATCTTCTCGCGCGGCACAATGAAAATCACCTCGTCGGATTCGGCAACCATCACTGTCGAGAGCGACGGCAACATCACCATCAAGGCTTCGGACACCTCGTCGGTATTCCACAGCCACCGCGCAAAAGTGGTGAAACTCACCCTCAAAGACCAAGCAACAGTCAAGGCCGAAGGTGAGGAGCAACCCTCGGTGAATGTGTATGCGTCGCCCTATGGCAACGCCGTTCCCCGCTATATGCAACGCTAACAACACCACGCATCGATGACAGCAGAGAAAGCTAAAAAGGGAAAGGGAGGAATTGTCGAAACACCCCTGATGCGACAATACTTCGAAATCAAATCCAAACATCCGGATGCGGTTTTGTTGTTTCGCGTGGGTGACTTCTACGAAACTTATGGCGAGGATGCCGTAAGGGCAAGCGCTATACTCGGCATTACCCTGACCCGTCGTGCCAATGGCGCGGCAGCATACGTCGAGATGGCGGGCTTCCCTTATCACGCTGTCGAAACCTACCTTCCAAAACTTGTGAGGGCGGGTCAAAGGGTGGCTATCTGCGAGCAGCTGGAAGACCCCAAGAGTGTCAAGGGCTTGGTTAAGCGAGGAGTGGTCGAACTGGTCACCCCTGGTGTGTCGCTTAGCAACAACACTCTCAACAGCAAGGAGAACAACTTTTTGGGTGCTGTCTTTTTCGGCCGTAAGCAGACGGGTGTAGCATTCCTCGACATCTCGACAGGCGAGTTCTATGTCGGTCAGGGAAGCACCACCTATGTCGATAAACTGCTGTCGAACTTCGCCCCCAAAGAGGTGTTGTTCCAACGTGGACACGAAAGCGAGTTCCGCGAGAACTTTGGCGGAACATACTATACCTATCAACTCGACGAGTGGATTTTCTCGGAGGAACTCAACCGCCGCAAACTGTGCGAGCAGTTTGACGTGCGCAACCTCAAAGGCTATGGCATTGAGTCGCAGAGTGAGGGTATCTCGGCTGCGGGTGCGATACTCTACTACTTGGAGTTCACCGAGCACCGCGCAACGGGACACATCCACTCCATCAGCCGCATCGACGCCGACAAATATGTGTGGATTGACAAGTTCTCAATCCGCAACTTGGAACTGTTCGCAAGCAACGACCACTCGGGTCAGGGCTCACTTTTGAGTGTGCTCGACCGCACGCTGTCGCCTATGGGCGGCCGCCTGCTCCGCCACTGGATAGCCCTGCCCGTCAAGGATATAGACACAATTAACGAGCGTCTCGACGTGGTCAGCGACCTGTGCGAGGATGTCGGTTTGAAGGAGAATCTGGGCGAGCAACTTGCGCTGGTGGGCGACTTGGAGCGCCTTGCACAACGCATCGCAACGGGACGCATCCTGCCCCGCGAGATGATTCAGCTCAAACACTCTCTGGCGGCACTCGAAGAGATTTCGACCATCTGCACGGGCAACGAGCACCTCGCACAATACACCTCGAAACTCGAGCTGTGTCGTGAGGCACGCGAGCGCATCGGCACCGAGCTCTATCCCGACCCCGAGACCAATCAGATTGCCAAGGGCGGTATCATTGCCGATGGTGTGGATGCCGAACTGGACGACTTGCGCAGGGTTGCGGGACACGGCAAGGAGGTACTGTGTGAGATTCAGCGTCGCGAGAGTGAGCTTACGGGCATCCCCTCGCTACGCATCAACTACAACAACGTCTTCGGCTACTACATCGAGGTACGCAACACTCACAGGGACAAAGTGCCCACAGAGTGGGTGCGCAAACAGACCCTCAAAGATGCCGAACGATATATCACTCCCGAGTTAAAGGAGTACGAAGAGAAGATTTTGGGTGCCGAGGAGCGCATCCTGATGATTGAGCAGAGGATTTATACCGAGTTGATTGGCTATCTGTGTACTATCCTCGCCAAGCTGCAACGCAACGCCGCGCTGATTGCCACGCTCGACGTGTTGCACTCGTTTGCGGTGGTCGCCATCGAGAACAACTACACCCGTCCGAAGCTCGACGACAGCACCGTCATCAACATCCGCGACGGCCGCCACCCCGTAATCGAGCGACTGCTGGCTGTGGGCGACGAGTACATCCCCAACGACCTCTATCTGGACAACGACCGCCAGCAGATTATGATGATTACCGGCCCCAATATGTCGGGTAAGAGCGCAATCCTCCGCCAGACGGCACTCATCGTGCTGATGGCGCAGATGGGCAGCTTCGTGCCCGCATCGGAGGCGCACATAGGCGTTGTCGATAAGATTTTCACCCGCGTGGGCGCAAGCGACAATATCTCGCAGGGCGAATCAACCTTTATGGTCGAGATGTTGGAGTCGGCAAGCATTCTGAACAACATCTCCAACCGCAGTCTTGTGCTGCTGGACGAGATTGGCCGCGGAACAAGCACCTACGACGGTATCGCCATCGCGTGGGCTATGGTCGAGTATCTGCACAACAACCCTTCGGCACGTCCCAAGACGCTGTTTGCAACCCACTACCACGAGCTCAACGAGATGAGCGACACTATGGAACGCATCCACAACTACCACGTCGCAGTCAAGGAGGTGGGCAAGACCGTAGTGTTCCTGCGCAAACTCACCCAGGGCGGCACCGAACGCTCGTTTGGTGTTCACGTTGCACGCATCGCGGGTATGCCCCGCAGTGTTGTGGAGCGCGCCGAGCAGATTCTGAATGGCTTCGGCAAGGCCGAGATGGGTGGCACACGCGCCAAGAAAGGCAAGAGCAAGGGCGAGGTGGCAATGCCCGACTATCAGCTGAGTATGTTCCAACTCGAAGACCCCGTGCTGGTCCAAATCCGCGACCGCATACGTGACCTCGACATCAACTCGCTCACCCCCCTCGAAGCACTCAACACCCTCAGCGAAATCAAAAACATCACAGGTATATAGTACTTTTTGAATCATCAGTTGCAGACCTGCGGGTGTAGCTGCCGCCCTTATCCCAAAAGAACGGCAGTAACATAAGTAACACACCGCATACCGACAGCGTAAAAACAGTAGATAGTCCACAAGTGGACTATCTACTGTTTTTATATAGACGACAGCAACCTATTTTAGATTATTTGATAAATCCCCCCCGCCCCCATAAAAAAAACTCCACCCATAAAGGATGGAGGTCGCATACCGACAGATTTGGCTGCCGCTATATACACATAACATATGATACGTAAATCAAATACGAAGAACGATTTTTAGGGTCGCATACCGACAGATTTGGCTGCCGCTATATACATACCGAAGAACGATTTTTAGGCAAACGAAGAATCCGACCTCGCAGCATACTTGCGTATGTGAGAAGTCGGATTCAAAGTTTTAAATACAAAAAGACTCCACCCATAAAGGATGGAGTCCGTATTGTTTTGTTGAGGAATTTTTGCGCCGTAAACAAGGGCGAAACCGCAGCATACTGACGTATGTGAGGATTTCTGCCGAAGATTATCGGCGTAAAAATTACCGACAAAAATTAGTCGTTCAAGCTGAAACGTTTGTAAGCAACTACAGTAGCCTCTTTATCAGCCTCTTGGATGAATTGCTCAACGGTTTGTTTGGGGTTCTTAACAAGAGCTTGGCTCAACAGAGTGTTCTCTTTGAGGAACTTGTTAACTTTACCCTCAGCGATCTTGTCAAGCATAGCCTCGGGTTTGCCATCCAAACGAGCTTGCTCGCGACCAATCGAACGCTCTTTCTCGATTACCTCTGCGGGGCAATCAGCTGCGCTGATCGAAACGGGAGCCATAGCAGTTGCTTGCATAGCAACGTCTTTAGCTACGTTAGCGTCGATCTCTTTGTTGAAACCTACGATGGTACCCAATTTAGCGTTGGTGTGAACGTAAGCTACGCAGTAGGGAGCCTCGATACGAGCGTAGAAAGGCAACTCTACTTTCTCACCGGTTTGACCGCTCTTCTCGGTAACCAGGTCGTTAACGGTAACGTCACCTACTTTGCAAGCCAACAGAGCCTCCATATCGGCAGCGTCAGCAGCAACAGCAGTCTCAAGGATGGTGTTAGCGGTAGCCGAGAACTCCGAGTTTTTAGCAACGAAGTCGGTCTCGCAAGCCAAGCAAACCATGTAAGCTTTGCCCTCAACGATTTTGGTGATAACAACACCCTCGGTAGCGGTACGGTCAGCACGTTTGCTAGCAACCAATTTACCTTTCTCGCGGATGATATCTTTTGCTTTCTCGAAATCGCCCTCAGCCTCTTGGAGTGCTTTTTTGCAATCCATCATACCGGCACCGGTCATTTTACGCAATTTCGCGATATCTGCAACTGTGATTTCCATTGTTCTAATGTTATTAAGTTGTAAAACTTCTTGAAATAAATTATTCAGCGCTCTCCTCAGCAGCCTCCTCAACAGCTACCTCAACAGCTTTGGTTTTGCGAGCACGAGGTTGTTTTGCACCTTTGTCAGCTGCAGCAGCCTCTTTGTCCTCTTTCTCTTTCTCGAGACGGCGCTCGTCCAGACCCTCTTTGATAGCCTCGCACATTGCGTCGAGGATCACCGAAATCGATTTTGCAGCGTCATCGTTTGCGGGGATAACGTAGTCGATGTTGGTGGGATCGCAGCAGGTATCAACCATTGCGAATACGGGGATGTTCAGACGATTAGCCTCGCGAACTGCGTTAGCCTCTTTTTGTACGTCGATAACGAACAGAGCGGCGGGCAGACGAGTCAGGTCAGCGATCGAACCCAAGTTTTTCTCGAGTTTTGCACGTTGACGCGAGATTTGGAGTTTCTCACGTTTACCAAAGTTGTCGAAAGTACCGTCAGCAGTCATTTTGTCGATGGTAGCCATCTTCTTAACTGCTTTACGGATGGTGGGGAAGTTGGTCAGCATACCACCAGCCCAACGCTCAGTTACGTAAGGCATGTTTACTGCACCAATTTTCTCAGCTACGATCTCTTTAGCTTGTTTTTTGGTAGCTACGAAAAGGATTTTGCGACCGTTTTTGGCAATTTGTTTCAGAGCAGCTGCAGCCTCGTCAACTTTAACTACAGTTTTGTGGAGATCCAGGATGTGGATACCGTTTTTCTCCATAAAGATGTAGGGAGCCATTTTGGGGTTCCATTTGCGTTTCAAGTGACCGAAGTGTACACCTGCTTCGAGAAGTTGTTCAAAATTAGTTCTTGCCATTGTTTTGTGTTTTGTTTTGTAAATTAATAAAAATTATCTCGTCATCAACAAGCCGGCAGCAATGCTTCTTTGCGTGAAATATTGTTTGCCCTTTCTATTGTCAGGACCTCCGCCAGAGTATTGGTCCGACCTGTTTTTTCGCCCTTAGGCAACCGCGTGGTAGCGCTCAGACAGCAGTTTTTGTATTTTGCCACAGCGGCGCACCGACAAAGCGATGCGCCCCGAGGCATAGAAATATCTTTCCGTGTCCTTGCGGTCCCGCAGTTCTGGGACCCTTGGGCAGGGTTTGATTAACGTTTGCTGAATTGGAATTTTGCACGTGCACCGGGTTGACCAGCTTTTTTACGCTCAACCTCACGCGAGTCACGAGTCAGGAAACCGTTCTTTTTGAGTACGGGACGCAACTCAGCGTCGATCTCGCACAGAGCGCGAGCGATACCCATACGAGCAGCCTCAGCTTGGCCTTTGATACCACCACCAACGAGGTTGATGTTTACGTCATAGGTCTCAACGCCATTGATTACCAACAGGGGTTGTTTAACAACGTATTGGAAAATCTCCAAGGGGAAGTAGGTCTCCAGAGGTTTGTTATTGATAGTGATAGTTCCGTTGCCGGGTTTAACGAAAACGCGAGCGACGGCGGCCTTTCTACGGCCTACGGTATTTACTACTTGCTCCATTGTTACTTAATCTCGTTTAATTTAACAACTTTGGGAGTTTGAGCTGCGTGGGGGTGCTCCTCACCAGCGTAAACTTTGAGGTTTTTGATCAAAGCCTCACCCAGACGGTTTTTGGGGAGCATACCGCGAACGGCTTTCTCGATAACGGTTTTGGGCGATTTAGCGAAGTACTCTGCGGGGGTGGTGAAACGTTGACCGCCGGGGTAGCCGGTGTGGCGTACATAGGTTTTAGCAGTCAGTTTGTTACCTGTCAGGCGTACTTTCTCAGCGTTGATGATGATTACGTTGTCACCGCAATCAACGTTGGGAGTAAAGCTCGGTTTGTTTTTACCGCGCAGAATCTTGGCCACTTGCGAAGCGAGGCGACCCAGAACCTCTCCGTTTGCGTCAATCAGAATCCACTCTTTTTGAGCAGTGTTCGCGTTGACGTAGAGAGTCTTGTAACTTTTCGAATCCACTGTAAATTAGTTTTTAGTTATACTTATTTTGATATAATTTCCTCTTTTCGGACTGCAAATATATGGCAATTTATCGAAATTAAAAACTCTATAAGAAAAAATGATACTGGCCGACTTGCGTATAGTTTGATGCTATCTGCCGAGTGGGTTAGCTTGCTTGCGAAAGGTGTTCGACAAGGATTTTCGCTCCCATAAGCACCAAAATCACGCCTCCGACCAGCTCTGCGCGGTTTTTGAAGCGGCATCCGAGCTTACTGCCAAGGCCTACGCCCACAGCCGACAGCGCGAAGGTTACTACGCCGATGACCGTTGCGGCCTGCCACACATTGACTCCAAGGAAGGCGAACGACACTCCCACGGCCATTGCGTCGATGCTTGTGGCAATCGCCATAGGCAGCATTGCGCGCACCGAGAAGTTGGCGTCGTGCTCGCACTCATCCTCCTTCGAGAATGACTCGCGCACCATATTGCCACCGATTACAGCCAGCAACACGAAGGCAATCCAGTGGTCAACACTCTCGACTGCCGAGGCGAAACTCACACCAAGCAGCCATCCCACGATGGGCATAAGTGCCTGAAAACCACCAAACCACACGCCTGCAGTGAGCGCTTGCGCGCACTTGACCTTACGCACCGACAATCCCTTGCACACCGACATCGCGAAGGCATCCATAGCCAATCCAATGGCAATTATGAGTAATTCGATACTTGACATAGGCCGCAAAGATACTACAATTCGCTGGTAGTGCAACACTTTGCGTCCACTTTTTTCGTCGGTACACCTATTATTATATATTATAATAAGCACCCCGCCCTGCCGACCGCAAACGAACCGAGGTTGCTTGACCACAATCAAACAACCTCGGTTTATCTACAATTCGAATTGACTCTTGTCGGGGAACTTACTCCGCAGGAAATCGGCCATACGCTGACGGTCGGCATCCGTAGCCCCCTCGCCGTCGTTCATACAAAACATCAGAGGGTTATACTTGCGGAACACTGCCTCGTAGTCGGGTGCCTGTATCGGGATGCAGCGCGAGTCCGACGAGTAACAGCCGCTCAACATACTACGCAGGCGGCCAATCACACCCTGCGCACCATTGTAGCGTCCCACCTTGCGCAACACACCTTGATGGTTAGCGATGGCATAGTAACCCACAACGCTGCGGTCAATGTCCTCGTCGTGGCGGAAACGGTGCATAGTGGTCTGCTTCCACGCCTGAGGAATAATATCCTCGCACTGCTGAATATCACTGCGGCGATAGGCGTCTATATTGTGGTGCGGTGCGTGATAAATCTTGCAGCCAAACTTCGAAGCTATCACATCCTGCATACGGCACAACGTAGCCGAGTAGTTGTCGCCACGTCGCAGAGCCTTGCGGCGATTAAAACGCTTGCCACTGAGGCGAACAATAGTTTGACCATCCTCCGTAAAGAATGTCGCAGGAGTGACAGGTTGCGAAAACATCGTGTCGTCGTTTGCCAACAAAAAGTGCTCGGCAAGTCCCTCAATTCGGTGTACGCAACTCTCGATGGCTCGGCTGTTGTAGGTCGGCAGCGCCTCGGCAGGCATAATCTCGGTGTGGTCCACTATTTGGATGCGGGGATTCGTGCGGTCGAGCCACGAGGGACATTGGTTGTCGGTCACGATGAAGATGCGGCGAATCCACGGCGCGAACCTTTCGACCGAGCGCAACGAGTATCGGAGTTCGTCGTTTTCGACCCAGCGCGCCTCCACACGTCCCTGACCTGCGAAGTTACCACCCACATCCATATAGCGGCTGCGTTTGGCGCGCCACTCGGGGTCGTTGCCATCCACCCATAGATAGACCATATCAATGGGGAAGTCGGGGTATGAGTTCTTGGTGTTCATCTTCGGCAGGGGTTATTTGGTTGTTTTCCACGTCCACACGGGCAACACATCCAGCAGGCGCAAGGTGCGGCGGCCGTCGCGCTCCTTGATTTTCCACAGACACACACCCGCCGCCGTAAAGTGGCGCACGGTGAGGTTGCGATAGCGCGAAGGGATGGCTATGCCACGAGCCGCAGTGTAATCGACCATAGCTCGGTGGGCGTTGTATTTCTGTTGTTGTTTGGAGGCCGTCTGACGCGACTTGACGGTCGAAGTGGGATTGAGTACATAGCGATAGGCCACACCAGGAACGGTCACAAGGCGGCCACTCTCGCACAGCGCGCGGGTGACAAACATCACATCCTCAAACTGCACACCCTCAGCAAAGCGCAAACCCACACGCTCCAACATCTCGCGGCGATAGAGTTTATTGACGGGGTGGAAGTCGGGCGGACAGTTGCACACCTGCATCTTGCGTGCGGCATCCTCCACAACCATCACTTCCCCAAACTCCGCAACCACACGATTGTGAGTGGGTTTCTCCTTGATGATTCCGCACATAGCAATGTCGGCATCGTGCTCCACGGCGGTGGTGTAGAGTCGCTCGAAGTAGTCGGCAGGGATATAGTCGTCGCTATCAATCATTCCGATGTACTCGCCCGTAGCCACAGCCATTGCGGCATTGCGAGCCTTGCCTTGACGGCCATTGGCTTGGCGGATGACGCGGATTCGGCTATCACGCGCAGCCCACTGGTCCAGCACCTCGGCCGAGCGGTCGGTCGAGCCGTCATCCACACAGATTATCTCCACCTCGCGCAGAGTTTGTGCCACAACGCTCTCCAAGCAGCGGGGCAGCAGAGCCTCGGTGTTATATACGGGAATGATTATCGTAACCTTCGGATTCATAGTCGGCATAGTTTACAGGTCGGCACCAAACTCCATAAGGAAGGTCTTGATGAAAGCATCCAAGTCGCCATCCAACACACTCTCAACATCGCTCGTTTGGTGTCCTGTGCGGTGGTCTTTGATGCGTCGGTCATCGAGCACATAACTGCGGATTTGCGAGCCCCATTCGATTTTCTTCTTGCTCTTTTCGAGCTCGTTGCGGGCCGCCATCTTGCGGTCGAGTTCCATACGGTAGAGTTTCGAACGCAGGATGCGCAGTGCATTTTCGCGGTTTTTGGGTTGGTCGCGAGTCTCGGTGTTCTCGATGAGAATCTCCTGCTCGGCGCCCGTATCAGGATCGGTATAGCGATAACGCAGGCGCACACCCGACTCCACCTTATTGACATTCTGACCTCCCGCGCCACTGCTTCGGAAGGTATCCCACGAAATTTTGCTCTTGTCGATAGTAATTTCGATGTCGTCGTCCACAGCAGGCGACACAAACACCGATGCAAAGGTTGTCTGGCGTTTGTTGCCAGCATTGAAGGGCGAGGGACGCACCAGACGGTGAACTCCCGTCTCGCCTTTGAGCAGACCATAGGCCAACTCGCCGTCGATTTCGAGTGTCACAGACTTGACACCCACCTCATCGCCGGCCTGATAATCCAGCACTTTGAGTTTGAAGCCCTTGCGCTCGCACCAACGGGTGTACATACGGAGCAGCATATTCGCCCAGTCGAGCGACTCCGTACCTCCTGCACCCGAGTTGATGTCCATAATCGCACCCAGTCGATCCTCCTCGCCACGCAGCATATTGCGCATTTCGAGTTCCTCGATGGCGGTAATCAGAGCCGCAAAAGCCTCATCCAGCTCGCTCTCGTCCATAGCTCCGCCACGCACAAATTCGGGCATAATCTCCACATCGGCACCCTGCGAGGCCAACGAATCATAGGCCGTAACCCAGCTCTTGACTGCCGAAGTTTCGCGCAGGTGACGCTCCGCCGCCGAGGGGTTATCCCAAAAGTCGGGCGCAAGACTCGCCTGCTCCATATCACTCAATTGTTGACGCTTACCGTCAATGTCAAAGATACCTCCTCAACGCATCAATGCGTTTTATAGCATCTTTAAGTTGTTCTGCTGTAATCATTTTCCTCTTTTTTATTGACTCGTCAAGGGAATCAAATATGATTCGCGACCAAGGTTTTATCTAACTACAAAGCATATCCCCGTGTGGGATATGCTTTGTAGTTATACCCCCGGTCTGCGGGTCGTTTTTTGGTTCTTTTTGATGACTCAAAAAGAACAATAATACTACTCAATCTCCCAGTCGCAGCCGTCTTTGCGGTCTTTGACGCGGATGCCGATTGCGGTCAGGCGGTCGCGAATCTCGTCGCTCAGAGCCCAGTTCTTCTCGGCTTTGGCTTTGGCGCGCATCTCGAGCAACATCTCTACGAGGGGCGCAACCTTGTCGTTACCCGCTGCCGAGGCGCTCTTCTCGTCGCGCAAACCAAGCACGTCGAATACGATAACATTCACCATACGACGCAATTCTGCGAGGTCGGCCTCCGAGATTGTTTGTGCGCCGTCGTTAATTTGGTTGATGATGCGTACCCAGTCGAACAACACCGAAATCACGATGGGCGAGTTCAAGTCGTCGTTCATAGCCTCGGTGTAGCGGCTCCACAAGTCGTTGATGTCAACCGAGCTTGCGGCCGAAGCTTTGATTTTACCCAGAGTTTCGACACCCTTCATCAGTCGGTCAAGACCTTTGGCTGCGGCTTGCAGTGCCTCGTTGCTGAAATCCAGAGTCGAGCGATATTGCGCCTGCAACACAAAGAAACGAATGGTCATCGGGGTGTATGCTTGCTCCAGGAGTTTGTGCGAGCCTGTAAAGAGTTCCTCCAAGGTGATGAAGTTACCCAGCGATTTACCCATCTTCTGACCGTTGATGGTAATCATATTGTTGTGCATCCAATAGTGCGCCGAGTCGCAGCCGTGAGCCGCAGTGCTTTGTGCAATCTCGCACTCGTGATGGGGGAACATCAGGTCCATACCGCCACCGTGGATATCAAACTTCTCACCCAGATATTTTGTGCTCATTGCGGTACACTCCATATGCCAGCCGGGGAAACCGTCGCTCCAAGGCGAGGGCCAACGCATAATGTGCTCGGGCGAAGCCTTCTTCCACAACGCGAAGTCGTAGGAGTGACGTTTGTCGCTTTGACCATCCAGCGCACGGGTGTTGGTTACGATGTCGTCGAGGTTGCGACCCGACAACTTGCCGTAGTGGTGAGCAGCGTTGTACTTCTCGACATCGAAATAAATCGAGCCGTTCGACTCGTAGGCAAAACCTGCGTCAAGGATTTGTTTTACCAACTCAATCTGCTCGATGATGTGTCCCGAGGCGTGGGGCTCAATCGAGGGGGTCAGCACTCCGAGCTGTGCCATTGCGGCATGATAGCGCTCGGTGTAGTAGTGAGCAACCTCCATAGGCTCCAACTTTTCGAGTCGAGCCTTCTTGCTGATTTTATCCTCACCCTCGTCGGCGTCGTGCTCGAGGTGACCCACATCGGTGATGTTACGCACATAGCGCACTTTGTAACCCAGCGATTGCAGATAACGGAACAGCAAGTCGAAAGTCACTGCGGGTCGGGCGTGTCCCAAGTGGGGATCGCCATATACAGTAGGTCCGAACACATACATTCCGACGTGAGGGGGATTGTAAGGAACAAACTCCTCTTTGCGTCGGGTCATTGTGTTATAGATCATCAATTTAGTATCCATAAAACTTGGTGTGTATATAGTTTATATTTAAATTTTGTGGTAAAGGTACAACAAATTAGTCTGAATCCGTGCACTCCAAAAGGCAAAGTTACGAAATCCCCCCCGAAATAGCAATTTTATATAGCCCAAAAAACGCTATTCGGAGGTGAAACATTAGAGGGATTTATATTATATTTGGAGATTACTACACCGCCTACGGCTGGTTGAAAGATTGCCTTGGAGATTGGCGCGCTGCGCTTGCCCATCCCCTGCCGCTCGCCGCGGGGGCCCTTGCAGAATCCAAGGAAAAAGTTGCTCACGCAACTCCCTTTTATTGCAGTAGGGCACAAGCTTGCAAATAAATTTGCGACTGCGCCCTACTGCAATAAAAAAAAAGACGTCGTATGACGTCTTTCCTTGGATTCTGCGGTGAGAGGGGGATTCGAACCCCCGGTACGGTTGCCCGTACGTCAGTTTAGCAAACTGGTGGTTTCAGCCACTCACCCATCTCACCAAACCCGACTATTAGTCGTATTCGGGGTGCAAAGTTACACCTTTTCGGCACATTTGCAAACTTTAAGGGTGAGTTTTTTCGAAAAAAATGTTTCGACACCCCTCACACCCATCGCTACGATGGTTTAGTGCGGGTAACAACCGACGTGAAATAGACTGTAAACACGGGGAAAATCATCATTCCGATGCAGGGAAGTGCCGCCGACATAACCTTGCCAATCGTAGTCACGGGGAACACCTCGGCACCCGCGGTCGAAAGACACATCCACGCCCACCATACACTATTGCCGAAGCTATCAACGTGGGGATTGACGCCCGACTCGTACTCGAAAAATATCAGCGCAGCAACATAGGCCACACCCGCCGCCGACAGCACATAGCTCCACAGCAGGCTCAACGCCCGATGATCGCGGCCAATCCACATCACCACAAGCCATATCATCCAGAAGGCGCGGACAAGCGGCACGCATTTAAGCACCAAGTACCAATCGCGTCCGGGGTCGAGCCCCACAGCCTGAATGATATTGAGGTAGGGGATGGCAACAATCAGTGCGAGCAGGTTGCGCCAGAAGTAGCGGCTGCGGTTGTCGGAGTGGTACATCCTCACAAAGAAGTCGGCCATCAGCACGCAACACGCAATCAGCTGCACAGCCATATAGGCGCCGTTCCAATGGCCCGACTGTCCGTGCAGGATGTCGCCCGTAAGGGTCACAAGGAGCGCCGCGCCAGCCAGCAGAGTTAGAATTCCGAAGGTTCGGATATAGGGGTTTTGCATAGCCGACAAAGGTTTAGTTGCCTGCGATTACAATCAGTGCGAGGCCCGCGATGTAGAAGGCAAACATAGCCCACAGCAGACCCGAGGTGCCACGACTACCACGGAACTCGCGCCACACGAACACGCCCCAGATGGCAGCAATCATCGGTGCGCCTTGTCCGAGTGCATAGCTCACAGCCGCACCTGCGCGTCCTGCGGCAATGTAGCTAAACGCTGTTCCGAGGCACCAAATCAAGCCTCCGAGCAGTCCGGGGATGTGCGAGCGCAGTCCTCCTGCCCAGAAGTCACGATAGCTCACGGGCTCGCCCATCAGAGGTCGGCGCATCAGTAGGGTGTTAAACAGAATGTTGCTCACAAACACACCTATTGAGAACACAAAGACTGCCGAATAGGGAGTGAGCATACCTGCGGTGGGCGATTCGAAGTTGTCGAGGTCCATTGCGCGCGCCACAAAGCGGTAGAAGAACGACATCAGCACGCCCGCAACAAGTGCCAGAGCGATGCCCATACCGCCCTTGCCCGAATCACCGCGGTCGGCACGCGCCGAAGCCACACCGTTGCAGATGATGGCAACGACAATCAGCGCCACGCCAATGAAAAGGATTGTCGGGTCGCCTTTGGGTGCGCCCACATAGTTGACGATGGTACCAAGCACCAGCGCCAGACCCACGCCCAACGGAAAGGCCACAGCCATACCCGCCAGCGACACCGAGGCCGACAGCAGGATGTTGGATGCATTGAAGATTACACCGCCCAGCAGCACGCTGAAAATATTGCGTCCTGCGGCTTGTGCCAAGTCGGGCAGCATTGCGCGTCCCGAGCTACCCAGACTACCCATTGTAAGGCCGATGAGCAGCGCAGCCACAACCATACCGATGACATAGTCCCAATAGTAGAGTTCGTATCGCCAAGTGCGAGAGGCGAGTTTCTGGGTGTTGGCCCACGAACCCCAACACAGCATCGTAATCAGACAGAATACGACAGCCGTTGCATAAGAAGTAACAACAAACATAGTAGTATATAAAACATTAAACTATTTAAAAATCTTTGCGATAGGGGATGGACGATTGTGCGCCCATACGCGTAACGGAGATGGCCGCCGCGTGACTTGCAAAACGAGCTGCATCGACCAAGTTCTTGCCCTCGGAGAGAGCCACCACAAGCGCACCGCTAAATACGTCGCCTGCGGCAGTGGTGTCGATGGCAACAACCGATTCGGCATTTATGAGGTCACACTCCGTGTGGGTGCGGATGAGAGCACCGTCTCTGCCGAGAGTTATGATTGCCGCATTTGCACCCATTTCGAGCAACACCTCGGCCGCGCGCTCCACCTCGGCAGGGTGGTCGATTTTCACACCCGTTATCATCTGACACTCGCCAAGATTGGGAGTGATGAGATAGAGTTTACTCATCAGTTGGTGCGACAGCGAGGCAGCGGGTGCAGGATTCAGAATAACCTTCACACCGTGCGCCGCAGCCATCTCGGCAGCATACTCAACCACCTCCATTGGAATTTCGAGCTGCATCAGCAGGTATTCGGCACCGCAGATAAGTTCGCGATGGCGGTCGATGTCGGCTGTGGTGAGGGTATTGTTGGCTCCGGGGGCCACCACAATGCAATTTTCGCCGTGGGCATCCACAGTGATGAGTGCCACACCCGAAGGTGCCGAGCCGTCGCGAGTGATGGTGTCGGTGTCGATTCCGTCGGCGGCGTAGCCTCGCAGGGCACTCTCGCCAAACATATCGTGCCCCACTTTGGCAATGAAGGCCACATCTCCACCCAAGCGGGCAACAGCCACAGCCTGATTGGCACCCTTGCCGCCTGCGGTCATCAGGAATTCGCCGCCGATGACCGTCTCACCGGGCGAAGGGATTCGGGTGGTTTTGATTACAAGGTCGGTATTGGAACTACCTATAACCACGATTTTTTTCTTTTTCATAACTATTTATTTTATGCGAGTTTACTTTATCCCTGTTGCACCTCCGCACAAACCGTACCAAGCCCCACGCAACTCAAAGGTTTGAAATTTCAGTCAAAAGCACTATCTTTGTCGCCACAAAAAACTTAAAATAACTATGGCCGGAATTTATCAATTCAAAGTGGAGCAAGGAAGTGTCGATGGACGCGGCCGTGCAAAGATAGGTTTTCTGAATAATGCAATTGTCAATGTGGCGGGAACCGACGCCAATATCTCGGGTTTCGGTATCGGCGACGTCAATCAAGACAACTGCTCGTGGGTGTTGAGCCGCTATGCTGTGCAACTCAACCGCATCCCCGTGTGCGATGAGGTTATCTCGGTGGACACCTGGATTGGTCACTGCGAGAAGTTCTTCTCGGTGCGTAACTTCATCCTTCGCGACGCCGAGGGTGTGCAAATCGGCTCGGCAATTTCGCTGTGGGCGCTTATCAACATCACAACCCGCCGTCCGATGATGCTCGAAGAGATGCACGCACGCGACGGAGTGTCGTTTGCCGACCGCGAGGAGCCTATGAGCCGCCCCGCCAAAATCGGTAATCTCACACCCGACATCACTGTTGAGCGCCGCGTATCGTACAGCGACGTCGATTTCAACGGCCATATGAACAGCATGCGCTCGATTGAGCACCTAACCGACCTGCTGCCCTACGAGGAGCTGTTGGAGTGCAACGGCTACCGTCTGGACATCAATTTCAGCCGCGAGGGTTTCCCCGGCCAAATGCTCACGCTGACCTGCCAACGTGGCGATGTGAATCTGTTCGACATCAGTTGCGAAGGCACCTCGCTCACCAAAGCCTCGATGGAACTCTACAAATAGAGATACACAACATCAAATAAAAAGAGCCTGTCCGCGTGGGATAGGCTCTTTTTATTTGACGCTCAGCGATTATAACAGCTCTTTGGCAATACTTTCGACATCAATACCACACTCGGCATAGAGTTCGTCGGGAGTGCCGTGCTCGATAAAACGGTCGGGGATTCCGAGGCGCACAACCTTGCCCTCGAAGCCCATATCGCGCAGGCGAATCTCAATCTGCTGACCAACGCCGCCCACAAGCGAGCCATCCTCGACGGTTACGACACGAGCGAAACCGCCGCTGACAATCTCTTGCAGAATCTTCTCGTCCAGAGGTTTCACCCAACGCATATCGTAGTGTGCGGGGTCGGCACCCTCGGCAACGGCGCGCTCGACGGCTTGCGAGGCCGCAATACCCACAGCACCAATGCTCAACAGCGCAACACCCCTACCCTGACGCAGGCAGCGACCGCGACCAACCTCCAACTTCTCGAAAGGCACATTGCGCCACTCAATGCCACTGCCACAACCCCTCGGATAGCGAATAACCCAAGGCGTACCCGCAGTCGATGCGGTGTACATCATATTGCGAAGTTCCAGTTCGTCGTAAGGCGCGGCGATGGTAAGGCCCGGAATACAACTCATATAGGCCATATCGTAGGCTCCGTGGTGGGTTGCACCATCCTCACCCACAAGACCTCCGCGGTCGAGGCACATAACAACACCCAGACCCTGCAACGCAACGTCGTGAATAACATTATCGTAGGCGCGCTGCATAAAGGTCGAGTAGATATTACAGAAGGGGACCATTCCCTCGCAGGCCAAACCTGCCGAGAATGTCACCGCGTGGCCCTCGGCGATACCCACATCGAAGTAGCGGTCGGGCACAGCCTTGGCCAGCAAATCCATCGAACAACCCGTAGGCATTGCGGGGGTTACACCCACAATACGGCTGTCGGCCAAAGCCAAATCCACAAGTGTCTGTCCGAACACATCCTGAAACTTGTCGCCCGCGCCCTTGCTGCGAATAAGTTCGCCCGTAGTGGGGTCATACTTGCCGGGAGCGTGCCACAACACAGGGTTCTGTTCGGCGGCATCGAAGCCCTTGCCCTTGGTAGTGATGATATGCAGAAGTTTGGGGCCCTTGATTTCGCGTAGGTCGCGCAGCACAGCAACAAGGCTCAACACATCGTTGCCATCGACGGGGCCAAAATAGCGGAACTTAAAACTCTCGAACAAGTTGCTATGACGCAAAAGGCCCTGTTTGAAAGCATTTTTGATATGTTTGAAGGCATTGTGCAGACGCGAACCAGCAGGGAACATACGCCACACACGAGTTTTCAGTCGGTTGTATCGGCGCGAGGTCGAGATACCGAGCAGATAATCTCTCAACGCACTGCGGTTGTGGTCAATAGCCATATGATTGTCGTTGAGAATCACCAGCAAATCGCCACCCACCGTACCTGCATTATTGAGTCCCTCGAAGGCTAGTCCGCCCGTCATTGCTCCGTCACCAATCACAGCTACGGTTTTGCGCTCCTCGCCTGTGATTTGCGATGCGGCAGCCATACCCAGCGCCGCCGAAATCGACACCGAGGCGTGACCTCCCACAAAGGCGTCGTAGGGACTCTCGCTGCGTCGCGGGAAACCGCCTATACCGCCCTCGGTACGCAGACTCGGAAACTCGTCGCGGCGACCCGTAATGATTTTGTGAGCATAGGACTGATGACCAACATCCCAAATTATGCGGTCATCGGGAGTGTCAAACACATAGTGCAACGCAACGGCAAGCTCGACAGCACCAAGGCTCGAACCGATATGTCCCGTTCCGCTCGCCAACGAGTGCAGTATGTAGTGCCTGATCTCCTCGCAATAGGCGGGCAGTTGGCTCGGCGCGAGTTTTTTGAGGTCGGCAGGCGAATTGACACAGTTGATATATTTGTACATAGTGGTTGCAAGCTTTTCGTTTTACAAAGGTAGGAAATAATTGCGAATTTCGTTAAGATTTTGTATTTTCGCCATATAGAAATGTATCATTACGTATGAAAACTACTATTAAATTACTGATACTCTGCACAATATCCGTCATCACAGGCGGATGTGTATCGATGCGCAAATACGACTCCGCACGCGCCGAAATACTATCGTTGCAAAATACCCTCGACAAACGAAATGCCGAGTTGGAGCAGATGTACCACAACAATAGTACCCTTACCGACCAGAACAAACAACTCACCGACAATAAGCTTTCGCTCGAAATGCAAATCGAGGACCTCATCAAGGACACCACCAACCTCGGCATCGAGAAACAACGACTCATAGCCCGCTATAAAGCGTTGTTGGCACAAGGTTCGGAGGAGGCTTCGCGTATGCTCGAAGAGTTGAGCCGCAACCAAGCCGACCTCAATGCCCGTTCGGCACGCATCGCCGAGCTCGAAGAGACCATCGCTGCACGCGACAGAGCGCTCAACGACATCCGCCAAAAGGTGGAGCAGGCACTGCTCGGTTTCGACGGCAAGGGTCTCAGCATCTCGCGTCGCGACGGCAAGGTGTATGTGTCGATGAACGACAAGTTGCTGTTCCGCTCGGGTAGCTTCGAGATTGAGAGCGAGGGTGCACGCGCCGTACGCCAACTGTCGGAGGTGTTGGCCGCTAATCCCGACATCGACATTATGGTCGAGGGCCACACCGACAACGTGCCCTATCGCGGTACGGGACAACTGCGCGACAACCTCGATTTGAGCGTCAAACGCGCCACCACCATCACCCGTCTGCTGTTGGAGAACAAGAAGATTTCGCCCCTGCGTGTTATTTCGGCAGGTCGTGGCGAGTATATGCCCCTGTCGAATGACAACTCGGCCGAGGCTCGCGCCCTGAACCGACGCACCGAAATCATCTTGTCGCCCAAGCTCGACCAACTTCTGGAATTGACAAAATAAACACACAACGATATGAAATACAAACGCATACTCCTTAAACTCAGCGGCGAATCGCTGCAAGGCACCTCCACTCACGGATTGTCGACCGACGTGCTCCAAAGCTACGCACGACAAATCGGCGAGATGGCTCGCACAGGCGTTCAAATCGGCATCGTAATCGGTGGCGGCAACATCTTCCGCGGATTGAGCGGCGTGGGTCGTGGCTTCGACCGCGTGAAGGGCGACCAAATGGGAATGTTGGCAACCATCATCAACTCGCTGGCACTCCAATCGGCTCTCGAAAGCGAGGGCGTACCCGCCAAAGTGCTCACTTCGATTCGTATGGAGCCCATCGGCGAGTACTACTCCAAAGCCAAAGCTCTCGAATATATGGCCGCAGGTAACGTTGTGATTATCGGTGGCGGCACCTCGAACCCCTACTTCTCGACCGACTCGGCTTCGGCTCTGCGCGGTATCGAAATCGAGGCCGAGGTTCTGCTCAAAGGCACCCGCGTGGACGGCGTCTATACCGCCGACCCCGAGAAGGATCCCACCGCAACCAAATTCGACACCATCACATTTGACGAGGTTTACAGCCGCGGCTTGAAGATTATGGACCTGACCGCCTTCACACTCTGCAAACAAAACAACCTGCCTATTGTGGTGTTTGATATGGACACCGAGGGCAATCTGGCCAAAGTGCTGGGTGGCGAGAACATCGGTACGCTGGTAACATTGTAATTAATAACCAAACAAAAATAGAACAACTATGAGCGAAGATTCGAAACTCATTCTCGAAATTGCAACCGAGAAGATGCAGAAAACCATCGACTTCCTGAACGAGGCTCTGTTGAGCATCCGCGCAGGTAAGGCAAGTGTAAACATTCTCAATGGTATCACCGTTGACTACTATGGCAGCCAAATGGGTGTCGATAAAGTGGCAAGTGTAACCGTACCTGACGCACGCACCGTACTTATCCAACCTTGGGAGAAAGCTATGATTCGTGTTATCGAGACCGCTATCATCAACGCCAACATCGGCCTGACCCCCTCGAACAATGGTGACGCTATCCGCCTGAACATTCCTCCCTTGACCGAGGAGCGTCGTCGCGCACTGGTTAAACAAGTGAAGGACGAGGCAGAGCGTGCTCGTGTAGGTCTGCGTGCAGCCCGCCGCGACGCTGTCGAGGCTTTCAAAAAGGCTGTTAAAGACGGTATGCCCGAGGATGAGGGTAAAGACGGCGAGGAGCAAACTCAAAAACTTACCGACAAATTCTCAAAGAAAATCGACGAGCTGTTTGTTGAGAAAGAGAAAGAGATTATGACCGTATAATCCTCGCGTGCCTATGCTCGCAACAAAAAAGGCTGTCCTTTGGTGGGACAGCCTTTTTTTATTAGTTTATAGTGTCGTTCTCTTTTTGAGCATCAAAAAAGAACAACACCACCTACTCACTGAGCAGTTGTGTGCATTTGGCGACGTCGCTGGGGCGGATTACGATTTGGGCGCTATCACCCTCAGCGAAGGCATACATATACTCAATGAAGATGCCACCTGCGGTGAGCTTGTCGAGAATCACCGACAGCGAGCCAATCTCGTTGGCGCAAGCTACACATACAACATCTGTCTGCATCACAGCAAAGTTGGCAGCGCGCAGACACTCTGCGGCACGTTCGGTGTCGGATACAATCAGACGCAGAATACCGAAATCGGTGGTCTCGGCCATACTGAATGCACGCATATTGATGCCGCTTTGGCTCAAAATCTTGGTTACCTCATTGATTCGTCCCGACTTATTCTCGAGAAAAACCGACAGTTGTTTGATAATCATATTGCTCCTGAGTTTATGTGTTATTTCAGAATTCGGTTGTCTATAACGTGCTTGCCCTTGCCTTGGCTGCGCTCGATGCTTCCCGGCTCCATAAGTTTGACGTCGGCCGCAATCGACAGCACACTCTTCAAGCGGTCGGCAAGACGTTTTTTCATATCGAGCATACGGCCGATGTCGTCGCTGAAGAAGTCCTTGCGCACCTCCACCTGAACTTGCAGGGTGTCGAGGTTGCCTTTGCGATCCACAACCAGCATATATTGAGGCTCGAACTCGGGCATTTCGAGAATCACGCTCTCCACTTGCGAGGGGAACACATTGATACCGCGTATGATAAGCATATCGTCGCTGCGACCTACGATGCGACCCATACGAACTGCTGTACGGCCACAAGCACACTTGCCGTCGTACAACGTACAGAGGTCCTTAGTACGGTAGCGCAACAGAGGCATACCCTCCTTGGTCAGGGTGGTGAACACCAGCTCGCCTTGTGTGCCATAGGGGAGTTGCTCGAGGGTCTCGGGGTTGATAATCTCGGGGAAGAAGTGGTCCTCGTTGACGTGTGAGCCACTTTGCTCGCTACACTCGTACGACACACCAGGGCCCATAATCTCGCTCAAACCATAGATGTTGTAACCCTTCAAGCCCAAACGCTCCTCAATCTCGCGGCGCATATTCTCGGTCCAAGGCTCGGCACCGAAAGCACCAATGCGAAGTCCGAGCTCCTCCTTGTTGATACCCATCTTCTCGATAGTCTCGGCCAAGTGCAGAGCATACGACGGAGTACAAGCGATACCCGAGATTTTGAGGTCACGAATAAGGCGGATATGTTTCTCGGTATTACCGGTCGAGGTGGGGATTACCGTAGCTCCCAGATTCTCTACGCCATAGTGGGCACCCAAGCCTCCCGTAAACAGGCCATAGCCATAGCTTACCGAGAAGGTGTCGTTGCGGGTCACGCCATAGGCGGTCAAGCAGCGCGCCATAACCTCCGACCACACAGCGATATCCTTGCGGGTATAGCCTACGATGGTGGGGTTGCCCGTAGTACCCGACGAGGCGTGCACACGCACAATCTCCGACAGCGGAGCCGCTTGCAAGCCATAGGGGTAGTTATCGCGCAAGTCTTGTTTGGTGGTGAAGGGCAGGTGAACGATGTCGTCGATACTCTTAATATCCTCGGGCGACAGGTCCATTGCCTGCATCTTGTTGCGATAGAAAGGAGTATTGTGGTACACATAGTTGACAAGTTTCTGCAAACGTTTGCTCTGCAACGCGTGCATCTCGTCACGACTCATACACTCCTTATTCGGATTCCAAATCATTACTATAAGTTTTTAGTTAGTTATTTCTGTTGTTATGTACTTTTTTGCGTCATCAAAAAAGTACCAAAAAAATGACCCGCAAACCGGGGGAACGAGAAACTGCGTTTCTCTAATATTTTGTTGTAGTATTTTGATGATGCGTTATGCCGTTGGCATTCATATGAACTTTGCGCCCGCAGGCTCACAAACAAGTTTGCAGCCTCCGCTCGCAAAATTCATATAATTCCCCTCTGGGAATTAACTCATCATCAAAACATCTCGGAACAAACCTTTTGGTAATCTCACACCTCTCACGGCGGTGTGAGATTGGTTTGTCCTGTTTGAATTATCAATGAACTGAAAATGGTGCCTCCGTCTAATTTAATTTTCGCTTATATCCCTTGTGGATATAAAGCGGAAATTAATTCCGCCGGCTTGCGGCCCATTTTTTGGTTCTTTTTGATGGCTCAAAAAGAACAGTCCCATCCTACGCCTTGTGATCGGCGTGGAATTCGCGCATACGTTGTTCCATTACTTCGTAGAGGTCGTCGCGCATACGCGAGGTGCAGGCGCGGACTCCTTGTTGGTCGCTGCCTGTGGTGGAGAGTGATATGCTGCTCACGCCGTAGTACATCAGTTCGCGCAACAGCTCGCCACCCGTCATATTGCCATAGCCGATGGTAAAGAAGAAGCCGTCGCCAACATCCTGTGTCACATCGCGGTCATATACGATGTGAAAACCGTTGTCGGTGAATATGCGTTTCATCTTCTCGGCTCTGTGAGCATACTCGCGAGTGTCCTCCACGAAGTTGATTTGCCCCTCGGTCGAAAGACGCAACATCTCGGCATAGGCATATTGTGTCGAGGCGGTGCAACCCGAAGTAATCATATAAAGTATCGACGCGATGAGTGTCTGTCCGAACACGCCTGCATCCTTGTAACGCTCGGCGAGTGCGGGGTAGTGACGCTCAAAGAGGCGGTCGCTGATTGCCAGCAGAGCCATACGCTGACCTGCATAGCTAAAAATCTTGGACGACGACAACATCAGAATGTAGTTGTCGGTGTAGTGAGCCACCGTGGGAGCGAAGGGAGCCTCAAAGGGATGGCTCATATCGGTGCGGAAGTCCATACAGAAATAAGCCAAATCCTCCATCACCACTACGTCGTATTTTGTTGCCAACTCGCCAATGATGCGCAGCTCGCTGTCCTCCAAGCAAATCCACGCAGGGTTGTTGGGGTTCGAATAGACGATGGCCGCGATGTCGCCCTCGGCAAGCATACTTTCGAGTTTGGCGCGCAGAGCCTCGCCACGATACTCATAAATATCGAACTCAACCCACTCGGCACCGATTACGCGCAGCTGCGACTTCTGAATCGGGAATCCGGGGTCGATGAAAAGCACCTTGTTTTTGCCGGGGATGCGCTGGGTGCAGGCGATAAACGAGCCGTAGGAACCAGCCACACTACCAACGGTGGGCACGCACGAACGAGCCGACACATCGACATTCATAAAGGCCTTGATAAAACGCGAGGCCTCGGTTTTGAGTTCGGGCACACCTGCCGCTGCGGGGTATTGCGAGCCCACACCACGGTCAAGGGCTGCCTTCTCGGCCTCCACACCATAGTGGTTGACGGGCAGACCCGGCGAGCCTTGGTCCATACGGATGAAGGGGATGCCTGTCTTTTGTTCGAGGTATTGCGCCACCAACAGCACCTCGCCAATGGTAGCTCTCGAAAGGTCGGCTACGTGCAACTCGCGTGCAGCCTGCTCAACCAACTCTTCGCTAAAAATCTTCATACCCCTCTGCTATTTTGTGGCGTTAAGACCCAAGTCGAATGCGATGAGGTTGTCTTCCACAACCTTGCTGCCCTTCGAAGCGAACACGCGCTCCACGGCGCTACGCAACTGCTCGGGCGAGAGAATCTCGATTTTGGAGGCAGCCATACCGAGCAACAGTACGTTGGCGCTCTTGGCTACACCGCCATCTGCCGCCATCTTCTCGATGTCGCGGGCAACAACGTCGGGCAGAGCAGCGAGCTCGTCAGCCACAGCCTGCTCGTCGGGGTAGTTAGGAATATTTTTGAAGGGCACCGACGATGTGACAACACTTCCCTCGGCGGTCAGGTGCGACACATAACGTAGGGCCTCCATAGGCTCCATTGAGATGATAAGGTCGGCCGCGCCCTGACGAATCAAATCGGAGTAAATGGGTTCGGTCGAAAGGCGAAGATTCGACTGAACGTCGCCTCCGCGTTGGCTCATACCGTGTACCTCGGCCTGTTTGAGGTTGATACCCTCGGCCGCTGCGGCATTACCTATGATGGTGGCAATGGTGAGGATTCCTTGACCACCTACACCAGCCAAAATTATATCTTTTTTCATCAAACTACAATTATATATGAATTACACGACTCGGTTGTGTCGGCCTTGATTGGGGTAGAGGCCTTGCGGTGCCACGCCGCATAAATTAAGTCTGACCCACCCCTAATTCCCCGCCTCGGCAGGGAATTTGTCGCCTACGGCTCCGAATGTGGTTATTCTATGTGTTACTGTTTCTGAGCTTTTTGTTTGCGGAGTTTGCGATTCAGTGTTTGGATGCACTCGCGACGCGGGATAATGACCGACACACCTTTGTAGTCGATCTCGGCGCGGATGATGCGGGTGATTTCGTCCATATTCTTGGCGATGGGCACCACAACGTGCAAGTGCTCGGGGTCAACGCCCAAGCCACGGCAGATAGCCTCAAACTTGTTGGTACCCGCCGAGTCCTGACCACCCGTCATTGCGGTGGTAAGGTTGTCCGAGATGATGACGGTGATGTTGGAGTTGTCGTTCACCGCGTCAAGCAGACCAGTCATACCCGAGTGGGTGAAGGTCGAGTCGCCGATAACGGCAATGGCGGGGAACAGACCTGCGTCGGCAGCACCCTTAGCCATAGTAATCGACGCACCCATATCCACACAGCTGTCGATAGCGCGGAAGGGGGGTAGCGCGCCCAAAGTGTAGCAACCGATGTCGCCAAAGATACGAGCATTGGGATACTCGGCAGCAACCTTGTTCAGCGCATCATACACATCGCGGTGGCCACAACCCTTGCACAGTGCGGGCGGACGCATAACGACGTTTTGTGCTGCGGGGAGCGATTGGGTTTGCTCCACACCCAGAGCCGCACCCACCGAGTCGGGGGTAAGCTCGCCCATACGGGGAAGGTCGCCGGTCAGACGGCCACGAACGGAGTAGTCGGCACCCAGAATGCCACGCACCTGCTCCTCGACAACGGGTTGTCCGTCCTCGGCAATCAGCAGAGCGTCGCACGAAGCGGCAAACTCACGGATGGTTTGCTCCGACAGGGGATATTGCGAGATTTTCAACACCGAGACGCCTTTGCTCTGCGGGTCGTTCTCCATAGTGTAGTTGTAGGCGATACCGCAAGCCACGACACCCAGACGTGCACGTCCCTCACTATCGACGCGAAGGTTGTAGGGCGACTTCTCGGACGAAGCCACAAAGTCGGGTTGTTTGGCTACCAGCGAGGCGTATTGGCGGCGCGCATTGCCGGGCAGCAACACCCAGTGGGTGCGCTCGCTGTCGGGGTTAAGTCCGTTTTGCGGAGTAGGAGCCGCAGTAACCACACCCGCACGCGAGTGGGCCAAGCGGGTTACAATACGCATCAGCACGGGAACACGAAGGCTCTCAGACAGTTCGAAAGCGTATTTTGCCATATCGTAGGCCTCTTGTTGCGACGAGGGTTCGAGAATGGGTATCATAGCAAACTTGCCGTAGAAACGCGAGTCCTGCTCGTTTTGCGACGAGTGCATCGAGGGGTCGTCGGCAGCCAGCACAACCACACCTCCGTTTACGCCCGTAATGGCCGAATTGACAAAGGCGTCGGCGGCAACGTTCATACCCACGTGCTTCATACACACCAGCGCGCGCTTGCCCGCGTACGACATACCAAGTGCCGCCTCCATAGCGGTCTTCTCGTTGGCACACCAGCGGCTGCGCACCTCGGGAGCGTAGGCCTGAATGAACTCCGTTATCTCGGTCGAGGGTGTTCCGGGGTAGGCGTACACACCGCTGATGCCTGCGTGTACGGCGCCAATGGCCAAAGCCTCGTCACCCAAAAGTAGTTTTCGTTCTGTCATTGTTCTGTCAGTTATGTTTTAAGTTTGGTTATTGTTCTAAACAAAAGTTGTCGGCGTCGTTCAGCACAGGGAACTTCGCGCGGAATTCAGCGAGAGCATCTAAGTCCACCTCGGCCGTAGCCTCGCACTCCACACCACACTCGCACTCGGCAATCGCCACACCATAGGGGTTGAGCACAACGCTCGCACCCGAGTACTCGCACGACGGGTCGGAGCCCACGCGGTTGACGCCCGCAACATAGCATTGGTTCTCGATAGCACGCGCCACAAGCAGCGAACTCCACGCACCAACGCGCGGTACGGGCCAGCTTGCAACGTAGAGTATCATATCGTAGTCGCCGCGGTTGCGTGCCCACACGGGGAAACGCAAGTCGTAGCACACCAGCAGCAGAATACGCACACCCCTCCACTCAACAACAACACGTCTGTCGCCCGCAGTAAAGCGCAGATGCTCACCGCCAAAGGTAAACAAGTGGTGTTTGTCGTAATACTCGGTCGTGCCGTCGGGGCGGACAAAGTAGAAGCGGTTGTAGTAGCGTTCGCCATCGGTTACGGCCACACTGCCCGCAATGGCAGCATTGGTCGCGGCGGCTTTGCGTTGCATCCACTTCAAGGTGTCGCTATCGGTGCTTTCGGCCACTCCTTCGGGGATTGTGCAGAAGCCTGTCGAGAACATTTCGGGCAGCACATAAAGGTCGGCTCCGGGGTTGCGGTCGATGGCTTCGTCGGCGCGTGCAACGTTGGTTGCAGGCTCTCCCCACACTATATCGCGTTGTAAAATCGTAATTTTCATAGCTACAAAGATAGCGATTATTACATTATATATAGCAATTACCCCAGAAAAAGTCGAAACAGAGTATCAAAACTCGCCAATTAGGACTATCTTTGTATCCCGAAAACAAAAGATGATTGCTATGGCAAAGAAAACAAAAAAACTCTACATCCAATCGTTTGGTGAGGAGGTGGGAAACTCCATTTCGCACGGCGTAATGTCGATTCTAACACTGCTGGTACTGCCTTTTGCTGCGGTGTGGGCGTGGGTGCGAAGCGGAGGAAGTGTGCAGACGGTAGCGGGAGTTAGTGTATTCTGCATCTCTATCTTCTTTATGTTCCTTATTTCAACACTCTACCACTCGATGTCACCCGAGTCGAAACACAAACAGGTGTTTCATATCCTCGACCACATTTTTATTTATGTCGCAATTGCGGGTAGCTACACTCCCGTTGCACTGGACGTCATCGGCGGTTGGCAAGGCACGCTGATTGTGATTGTGCAGTGGGCGATGGTACTTTTCGGAGTATTTTACAAATCACTGAGCACTAGGTCGATACCCGCCATCAGCCTGACCATCTATCTGATTATGGGTTGGACGGTGGTATTCTTTATGCCGCTGTTTTTGAGCAATGCGACCCCGCTGTTTATGTTGCTGATTGCCGCGGGAGGCGTGCTCTACACTGTGGGTGCAGCAATTTATGCCAAGAAGGGATTTAAGTATCACCACCTTGTATGGCATCTTTTCATCGACCTTGCGGCAGCCAGCCACTTCGCCGCCATTGTGTTCTTTTTGTAAGACACCTCAACCCCAACACAAAAGCCTGTCCGACCTCCGTCCGACAGGTTTTTTTATAGCTCCAACGCGCCATAAACGCAAACCAACCGCGCACCTACCCCGCCCCATAGACAAAACGAACAAGCCGAATGGCTGCGTTTCATTTGGCAATAGTGCGTGAGTAAACCCCCGCACAAGCACAAAAAAAAACGAACAACGGGAAACCGTTGCTCGTCTTTGTTGTGCGGATAAAGGGACTCGAACCCCCACGCCTCTCGGCATCAGATCCTAAGTCTGACGTGGCTACCAATTACACCATATCCGCAACGTTAGGAGTCGCAAATATACAACTAAATTTCGACTTCGCAAGTCACCAATGCAATTATCAGCAAATATTACAAATCTACTAAGACAAAAAAAAAGATTGACACTCCGGAATAAACTGTTCGGGAAATTGCTATCTTTGCAATACTTCAATAAATAATTACTTAAAAACATCACATATGAGAAAACTTTTGTTCTTATTGGCGTTTGTGCCTTTTATCGTTTCGTGCGATATGCTTGGCGACATTCTGGAAGAGATTAACAAAAACAACGGCGAGGACGACGAAACCGAACAACCCGATTATGGCGGAAGCGATAAACCCGTTGAAATTCCCCGACAAGACATTCGCATTGTCGAGGGTACCAAGGATATACTTCCCCCAATGACAAGCTCTTTTTCGATTGTCATCACCAGTGCCAATCCTTTGGATGAGGATATGCTAATGGAGTACATTCATGGTGCCGAATCTGTTGCATTGGAGGATAATCCCGCTGCTTGTTTCGAAGAGACTCCTTATGGCTACACTTTGACCTTCTATCCTGTGGAGGGTACGGAAGAAATTGGCATGCGCCTTGGGATGGAAGAGTTTTTTGTCAGAATTGCTCCTACGCCTGCTTTCACCTATTTGGAAGATATTTATGTAGGTGTCGAGGGCAGAACCATTACCGAAGGTCACACTTTTAATCTTCAAGAGCAATACAAGTGGTATGGATGGAGCGAAGTTTACTGGAGCGATGACGAGAATGTAACCTGCCCCAAAGTGGACGAGGATGGCAACTATTCGCCGCTTGTTATTGGTGTCAACCCCAGCACCTCGGAGCGAGAGATAACTATCTATGCCGGTTTGCGCGATGACGAAGGCAATGTTTACAAGGTTGCCGAGTATAAGGTATATCAAGAGGGTGGCGTTATAATGCACATTCCCCGTACCACATACATTTCGCCTAACACCTACACCAAAATCGAAATTCCTATCGAATCGAATGTTGAGTTTGAGGTATCGTCCTCTATTTGGTGGGCTCGCGTGCTTGAACAAAGCAAAAACCGACTCTTGATTGACTGCGAGGGTTATCACGGCGAGGCAAGTCGAGTTGCTATTTTGACTCTGACCAACGCAGCCAACAACTTCAGCAAAACCATCAAGATTATCCAGTTCCCCCACGCGATTAAGACCGTACATTTGGAGCAGGCCGGAACTCTCGCGTCAAAATACTCCATCGACCAGATGCTTGATATTGTTCACTTGCAGATTACAGGCAAGATGAACAAGGAGGATTTCAATACTTTGAAGAAATTCACCACACTCGAGACTATTGACATTGCAGGTGTTGAACTCGAGAACAACGCTCTGCCCGAGTTGGCATTCGACGACATGTTGGTCGAGAACATCATTCTGCCCTCATATTTGCAAAAGATTGGTCGCTTGGCATTTGCCGAGAACCCCGTATTGGAGGGTGTTGACATTCCCGCAACCGTTACCGAAATTGACGGATCGGCATTCTATAATTGCCCCTCGCTCAAGCAGATCACCCTGCCCCGCGGCCTCAAAATGATTTCGGACGGACTGTTCAATAAATGTATTTCGCTGACTGAAATAGATATTCCCGAAGGAGTCGAGGAGATTTGTTCAGGTGCATTTAGAGGTTGTACCGCATTGGAGCGCGTAAGCATCCCCTCTTCGCTGAAACGCTTTGAGATGGGCACTGACAACCCCCAATACTACGACTATGGTTGTCAGTTCTACGATTGCACCTCGCTCAAAGAGATTTCGTTCCCTTCGCAAGTTTATTTCATTCCTGCGTATTGCTTTACGAACTGCACCGCACTCGAGAGTGTCACCATCAACAGCGTAGAGACTATTCGCGCTTCGGCATTCGAGGGTTGCACCGCACTCAAAGAGGCCAAAATGTCAAAGGTGACATCTATCCACGAAAACGCTTTCAAAGGATGTACTGCTCTCGAGACAGTGACATTCCCGCTGATTAGCACCATTTATTACCAAGCATTCTCGGGTTGTAAGGCTTTAACAGAGGTCACCCTGCCTAAGACACTCAAAACTATTGACAGTTATGCTTTTAGCGAAACCGGCTTGATCAGCATCGAGATTCCCAAAAGCGTGACCGAGATTGGACGTTATGCTTTCTATCAATGCAACAGCCTTGAGGAGGTAATCATTAAGGCTACAATTCTCACCATCAGCGAAGGCACATTCTATGGTTGCAACGAAATCAGCCACATTGAGTTGCCCGAAAAATTGAAGACCATCGAAGACGATGCATTTGAATATGTTAACTCGGTTAAAACACTCACTTGCTTGGCGCCTGCTCCACCCACAGGAGAGGGTTTGAGCGACCTCCAATGGGGTGAAATATCGGTTACCGTACCTCGCGAAAGCCAAACGACATATCAAGAGGCTGAGTGGTGGACTAGAGCTAAGGAGATTAATGGACTTCCTGATGATTTCTGGGAGTAACCACACGATATACTCTTAAACGATTCGGGGCTGTCAATCTGCTTGACAGCCCCGAATTCATTTTGATATGTTACGCACCGCGAGTACGTGGGATTACGCGCGGAGTGGTTCGACGTGGAGCGTTACGATGGTGCCGGCACCGAAGCGGTCACGCAGATGCGACTCAATGCGGCGGGTAACCTCGTGCGATTCGCACACCGTCATTTGGCCATCCAAACGGATGTGAATCTCCACCACGATATTGGGGCCCACGCGACGGGTACGAAGGTTATGCGGATCGGCTACGCCCTCCTCCGAGCTCACGATGCGGAGAATTTCGCTCTCGGTTTCGGCGGGGAGCGAGCGTTCGAGCAGTTCGTCAAGGTTGGGGCGAATCATATCCACCGCCACCTTGATAATCAGCGCACCCACAACAATCGCGGCTATGGGATCGAGAATAACCCATTGTTCGCCCAAGTAGCGCGCACCAGCGATACCCACAAGGGTTGCCACCGACGACATTGCATCGCTGCGGTGATGCCACGCATTGGCCTTCAGCATTGAGCTCTCGACCTTGCGTGCGGTTGCAATGGTATAGCGATAGAGAATCTCCTTGGCGAGAATCGACACCGCAGCAGCAACCAAAGCCACCATTCCGGGACGGGGAATTCCCGTGCCATCAACCACAGCCTCGATACGTTCGGCCGAGTCGATGAAGATACCTGCAGCCACGCCTATCAGCACCAAGCCGACAATAACGGCGCCCAGCGTTTCGTATTTGCCGTGTCCATAGTCGTGCGAATCATCCTGCGGCTTGCCCGACACGCGCACAAAGCCCAGCACCAAAGCATCGGTTGCAAGGTCGGAGGCGGAGTGTGCGGCATCGGCCAGCATTGCTGCACTTCGGCCGAGCAGGCCCGCGATGAGTTTGCCCACCGTAAGCAGAATATTCACGGCGAGTCCCCACAGCGTCACACGACGAATTTCGCCCTCGCGCGAGGACGTCGATAATATCTTTTGTTCACTCATATACTAATCAAAATCTTCGTAGCCAAAGCGGCGCAGTTGTCGCGAGTCGTCGCGCCAGCCCTCGTCAACCTTAACGAAGAGTTCTAGGAAAACCTTCTTCTGTAAGAATTTTTCGAGGTCTTTGCGGGCCTCGGTGCCCACCTTTTTGAGCATAGCGCCACCGCGACCGATGATGATACCCTTCTGCGAGGCGCGTGCCACATAGATGGTTGCCGAAATGCGGTCCATCTCGGGCGACTCGCGGTAGGCCTCAATAGCCACCTCCACCGAATAGGGAACCTCCTTGGTATAGTTGAGCAGAATCTTCTCGCGGATAATCTCCGAGGCAAAAAATCGCATCGGGCGGTCGGTCAGCGCGTCCTTGTCGTAGTAGGGCTCGCCCTCGGGCAGTCGCTCGACAATCATCTCCATAAGTTGCGCCGTACCAAACTCGTTTTTGGCACTAATGGGCAGAATCACAGCTTCGGGAAGCAGTCCCTTCCAGCGCTCGACCATAACTTCCAACGACTCGGGGGTTGCCAAGTCGATTTTGTTGATGAGCACGATGGTCGGAATCTTCGAGCGGGCAATCTTGCCCAGCACCTCGGCCGAACGCTCCATAGGTCCGTCGTCGCGTGCGGCAGCCTGCTCCACAACATCCGTAACATACAGAATAACATCGGCATCCGACACTGCACCCGTAACCGAGCGCATCATCGACTCTTGGAGCTTGTAGCTCGGACGCAAGATACCGGGGGTATCCGAAAATACGATTTGATAGTCATCCGTATTGACGATACCCACGATACGATGGCGTGTGGTTTGCGCCTTGTTGGTGATGATGGACATACGTTCGCCCACCAGCGCATTCATCAGCGTCGATTTGCCCACGTTGGGGTTGCCGATGATATTTACAAAACCACTTTTGTGCATAGCTTTTTACATATGAATTGCGCAACCCAGAGCAGCCTCGGCAGCCTCCATAACCGCCTCGTTCATTGTGGGGTGCGAGTGAATGGTGCGTGCAATGGTGTGAGCCGATGCGCCCATAGCCTTGGCGATGGTAGGCTCGGCAATCATCTCGGTCACGTTGCCACCCACGAAGTGTGCGCCCAAAAGTTTCTCGTCTGCGGCGTTGAACACAAGTTTCACAAAGCCGTCGCGGTCACCAGCGGCAGTAGCCTTGCCCGACGCGGTGTAGGGGAACTTGCCAACCTTCACTTCGTAACCTGCATCAACGGCTTGCTTCTCGGTCAGACCCACCGACGCAACCTCGGGCGAGGTATAAACGCACGAGGGGATGGTGGTGTAGTCGATAGGCTCGGGAGTAAGACCACAAATGCCCTCGACACAAGCGATAGCCTCGGCCGATGCAACGTGTGCCAATGCGGGGGTTGCAATCAGGTCACCGATAGCATAGACACCTTTAGCTGCGGTTTGGAACGAGCCGTCAACCTTGATTTTATCTCTTTCGACCTCGATGCCGAGTGCCTCAAGACCCAGACCCTCGATGTTGGTTTTGATACCAACGGCCGACAGAACAACATCTGCCGACAGAGTCTCGGCACCCTTCTTGCCCTCGACCTCAACGGCGCACTTGCCATCAACAACGCTCACGCCCTTCACAGCGGTCGAAGTCATCACACCGATACGCAGTTTGCGGAAGGCGCGCTCCATAGCCTTCGACACCTCCTCGTCTTCGAGGGGCATAAGGTTGGGGGCGTACTCCACAACGGTCACTTTGACACCCAGCGATGCGTACAGATAGGCAAATTCGCTACCGATAGCACCCGAGCCGCACACGATCATAGTTTCGGGCAACTCTTTGAGCACCAGCGCCTCTTTCGACGAGATTACATACTTGCCGTCGATAGGCATAAAGGGCATTTCGCGGGGACGCGCACCTGTTGCGAGGATGATGCTGTCGGCCTCGATGGTTTGCTCACCCTCGGCCGAGCGAACAACCACCTTGCCGTCGCCAACCAGCGAGCCTTCGCCCTTGATAACCTCGATTTTATTTTTGTTCATCAGGAAGGTCACACCCTTGCTCATAGTGTCGGCCACGCCACGGCTGCGGTCAACTATTTTTGCGGGGTCGGCCTTCACCTCACCTACGATGTCGATGCCATAGGTGGCAGCCGATTTGGCATAGTGCAGCACCTGTGCGCTTTTGAGCAGTGCTTTGGTGGGGATACAACCCCAGTTAAGGCAGGTACCGCCCAGCTCGGCGCGCTCGACCACAGCAACGGTTTTGCCAAGTTGTGCTGCGCGGATTGCGGCAACATAACCTCCGGGGCCGCTGCCAATAACGATGATGTCGTATTTCATTTGTGTGTGTATATTTTTAAGTTAGAATATTCGGTGCATTAGTACTCGACAACACGAAGTGTGCCGTTCTTGTCGCTTTCGGCAACAGCGCGTTTCCAAGCCTCGCCATAGCCCTCGAAAATAATATCACCGGGGATGCGGGGGTCGTGACCGTTAGATTTGAATCCATCCTCGGTCTCGGCTTTGATGTTGCCATCAACATACTTCACGAGCAGGTATTTGTCCAGATTTTGCCACTTTGCAAACAGCTTCTCGGCGGTGCGAATCGAGTATTTGGTGGTGTAACGGATAGCACGTTTGGGACGGCGCGCGAATTTTGCTGCGGCTTTGGCGTCGATTTCAGCCAACTCGGCAATGCGCTCGTTCTCCCACTCGTCGATAACCTTGCGGATGTCGCCTGCGATGCGGTTGTAGCGCAGGTATGCGAAGTTTGCCACGCGGTTAACCAACCAGAAAGCCGATTTGTCGGAGTACTCCAACATCGAACCGTTCTCGGTGCTGAAGCAGTCGGGCACCTTGCTTACGCCGCAGTAGATGGGAGTCAGGGGCGAGGTCGCTGCATCGTCCACACCAAACCACAGAACGCCACCTACGGGGTCGGGCAGCCACTCACGCGATTGTGCCACAAACCAGAAACCGGTTTGTTGGGTTGCGATTGCGCGCTCGTTGAGATATTTCACGCCATCAACCTCGAAGTTCATAGGACGCCAGCGGTAAGCCATACCTACGCCACCTGCACCAGCGTCTTCGGGGCGGGTCATATCCATAGGAGTGCCCTCGTAGTGGTCGCGCATACAATCCATAGTCTGTTTGAGCGAAACTTTGGCGTCGGGTTTCACCCACAGAGGCATACGGTTGTTGGGGTTGTGACCCATAGCAAAGTCGAGGTATTTGTCCATACCCGAGGTAATCTTGTTGTAGAAACTCCACACGCGAGCCTCACAAGCACGCATTGCACTGAAATCGAGCGGAGCATAAGCGTCGCTGAAACTAAACTCCTCGTCGGCACCGTTGAAGTAGCCCATCTCGCGTGCAAACGAAATCACATCGGGAGCATACAGACAGTTCTCGGGGTCGTCCAGAGGGAAGGTTGTGATGCGGGCTTGGTTGGCGTGAGCACATACCATACCGTCGGGAATACGACGTGCCACCCACACGATACCTTTGTCGCGCTCACCTTTGCCGATGAGTTCCATAATCCACGCCTCCTTGGTGTCGGCAATCGAGAACGACTCACCGCTCGATGCGTAACCATAGGTGTTGGCCAAATCGACAATCACCTCGATAGCCTCGCGTGCGGTGCGCGCACGTTGCAGAGCCACATAAATCAGCGAGCCGTAGTCCATAATGCCCTTGCCCGTTTCGAGTTCGGGGCGACCACCATAGGTAGTCTCGGCGATAATGAGCTGGTGCTCGTTCATATTACCCACGGTCGAATAGGTCACGGGCGCTTGGGGAATTTCGCCAAGATAGCGACCCGAATCCCACTCGTGGATTTGAATCATATCGCCAGCGCGGTATTTGCCAGTGGCGTTGTATTTGTAGAGTGCTCCGTAGAGTTGGTGCGAGTCCGCCGAGTAGCTAACCATATTGCTGCCATCGGTCGAAGCACCGCGAGTGATAATAAAGTTGGTGCACGCGAGAGCCGTATTCAACGCCATCAGTGCACACACAAGGGTAAGGATTCTTTTCATATGCTTTTTTTTATAAAATTTTAGTCTGACCACAAAGATACCAAAAACAAGCAATAAACCATAACTTTTTGAGGAAAACGACACCACCAACAGTTGTTGCAGTGTCGTTTTCTAACATTTCACGCACCATCCTACTTTATTTTTCCTATCTTTGCCGACTGTAAACTGACCTTTATACCCCAACTAAGAAGAAAAGATGCCTGTTCAAATTAAAGCTGTCAACAGCAAAAAAGAACTGAAAATCTTCGTCCGATTTGCCAACGATATGTACAAGGGCAACAACTACTATGTGCCCGCTATCGTTTTCGACGAATTATCCACTTTTGACAAAAACAAAAACGGCGCTTTTGAATTCTGCGACTCCCAGCTATACCTCGCCTACAAGGATGGCAAGGTTGTTGGTCGTGTAGCCGCCATAATCAACCACAAGGCCAACAAGCGCTGGAATGTCCGCCAGGTGCGATTTGGATGGATTGATTTTATCGACGACATCGAGGTTTCGACAGCGCTTTTGGGTACTGTTGCCGATTTTGGCAAGGCGCACGGTATGAACCAGATTGTCGGCCCATTGGGTTTTACGGATTTCGACCCCGAAGGAATGCTTGTTGAGGGTTTCGACCGCGTGAGCACTATGGCGCTGATATACAACCACCCGTACTATCCCGAGCACCTGAAAAAACTCGGATTCTGCAAAGAGACGGGCTGGCTTGAATACCGCATAACCATTCCCGAAACCACCTCCGAAAGACACCTCACCCTTGCCAAGGCCGTTCAGGAGAGATACGACCTGAGAATCCTCAAACTTTCGCGCCGAGAGATTATCAAGCAGGGGTATGGACGTAAATTCTTCGAGCTGATTAACCAGACCTACTGCAATCTATATGGCTTCTCACTGCTCTCGCCCAAACAGATTGACAGCTATGTAAACCTCTATTTGGGACTAATCGACACCCAAATGATTACCTTTGTGGAGAACAACAAGGGCGAGTTGATTGGTGCTGCGGCGGCAATTCCTTCGCTCTCGAAAGCACTGCAAAAGAGTCGTGGCGAGTTCTTCCCATTCGGTTGGTGGTACCTATTCAAGGCTATGTTCTGGAAGCGCTCCGACACGCTCGAACTACTGCTCATAGGCGTGCGCCCCGACTACCAGAACTGCGGTGTAAACTCAATGATAATCTGCGATTTGGCCGAGCGTTTCCGCAATATGGGCTTCAAGTGGGCCGAGACAAACGCAATGCTCGAAAACAACGACAAGATTCACGCTATGTGGCGCCCCTTCGACAAGGAGCAACACAAAGCCCGATGGATTTTCGGCAAGGAGATTTAAACAGAAGTCAAGAGGCGGAGCGACCAATAGTTTTCGATTTTTTTTGTAACTTGCGCTCACACTAAAACTTTTTTTTGCACACATTATGTCCGTAACATCCGAAATAAAACGACTGCGCGAGGAGTTACCCGAGGGGGTGACGCTGGTGGCTGTGTCCAAGACCCACCCTGCCGAAGCCATTGCCGAGGCCTACGAGGCGGGACAGCGAATATTTGGCGAGAGCCGTCCGCAAGAGCTCCGCGCAAAGTGGGACACCCTGCCCCGCGACATCGAGTGGCATATGATCGGACACCTGCAAACCAACAAGGTGAGGATGATTGCGCCCTTCGTGGCGATGATTCATTCGGCCGACTCGGTGCGCCTATTGCGCACGATTCACACCGAGGCTGTGCGTGCCGAGCGCGTCATCGACGTATTGTTGGAGGTGCACATCTCGGCCGAGGAGAGCAAAGAAGGATGGCTACCCGCCGAACTTGACGAGTGGATTGATAGTGGCGAGTGGCGTGAGCTTGTGGGTTTGCGTTTTCGCGGACTTATGTGCGTTGCCACCAACACCGACGACATCGAGGTTGTGAAGGGCGATTTCAGGGCCCTCAAAGCGTTGCAGGAGCGCTACCGCGAGGTGTTTGGCCCGATGTTTGATACTCTGTCGATGGGTATGTCGGACGACTACACCGAGGCTATCGAGTGCGGCTCAACAATGGTGCGCATCGGTAGCACCATATTCGGCAGTCGCTACTACCCGCCACGACAACAAGAGTAATCAACAACCACACAAAATGAATCTAAACGTAACGTATATGGGGCTTGAACTTTCAAGCCCCATTGTTGTAAGCAGTTCACCCTTCACCTCGTCGCTCGGGGGCATAATTGCCGCGGCGCAAGCGGGCGCAGGTGCGGTGGTACTGAAAACCGTATTCGAGGAGCAGGCCTCGCTCGATGCCGAGAGCCTTGCCCAGGAGTCGCCCCACACCGAGGCCTCCGACTACCTGAGCCACTACATTGCCGACGACCTGCGCGCCCACACGCTGCAACTTGTCGAGCGCGTCAAACGACGCGTGGATATTCCCATCATAGCCAGCCTCAACGTAACATCTGCCACCAAGTCCGCGCCCTTCATCTCGTCACTCGTAGGCGCAGGAATTGACGCCCTCGAACTAAATCTTTCGATGGCACCACAGGCAGACGACCAGACCTCGGAGCGCATCGAGCGGCGCCACCTCGACACCGTCGCGCGCGTGGCCGAGCTAACATCCAAGCCTTTGAGTGTCAAGCTCCCCGCCGAGTTCACGTCGATAGTCGGGATGTGTCGCCGTCTGTACGACCGAGGGGCAGCGGGTGTGGTGCTCTACAACCATCCCCATCAGCCCGACATCGACATCGAGCGCATAACCTACACGCCCTCCGAGGGGTGGAGCACAGGACACGAACTGCGCAGTGTGCTGTATGGTGTGGCCTTCGCCTCGGGGAGTGTTCCACAGATGGATTTCGCGCTGTCGGGAGGTGTGCATAGCGGTGCCGATGCGGTCAAGGCTGTGCTGGCGGGTGCGAGTGCGGTGTACGTCTGCTCGACTATCCACCACAATGGGTTCGGCGTCATCGGCAGCATAAACAACTTCCTCGGTGAGTGGTGCTATCGCCACAACTTCGAGCGCCTTGCCCTCGCCCGCGGGCTGCTTTCAACCTCCTCCACAACGCCCGAAAACACCGCCCTACTCTACCGCAACCAATATCTCCGACACGCATAAAAAAGGTGTGCTGTTCAACTCGAACAGCACACCTTTTTTCATCCTTGAATGTGTCTAATATTTAAACGAACTTCCGCCCACAAACTCTCGTAGGATAGAGTTCAGCGGCACTTCCGTCGGCTCGGCGCTTACAAAGTTATCGAGGAAGGCGAGCAGTCGTTGGGCCTCGGCATATTCGGGTACGGTGTCGGGCACGGTGTGCAACATCGGCTCGACGTAGCGTTTGAGAATCGGAATCTCGTAGAACAACACCGAGTTGAACATCACGTCGGCATACTCCTGATAGGGGAAGATATATTTATCCTCGCCACGGCGCACACTCTGCCAACGGCGCAGGGTGTCGGTAGCGTCGTTACCTCGCGTGTAGCAGTCGCGCACGATACGGCGAATAAGTCGGTTGTCGGTGGTGGGGATGCGCGACAGGTTGTCCATCGACACCGAGGTGAGTGCCGAGGCATAAATCTTGAACTTCTTGTCGGCAGGGATGCGGCTTGTCAGTTCGGGGTTCAGCGCGTGGATACCCTCGATGACCAGCACCGAGCGGTCGTCAAGTCGCAACGGCTCGGGATGCCACTGACGCTTGCCCGTAATGAAGTCGTAGCGCGGAATATCGACACTCTCGCCCGCATACAGGCGCTCCAAGTGTTCGTTGAAGGTTACGCGGTCGATGGCGTCGAAGGCCTCGAAATCGTACTCGCCATTCTCGTCGAGGGGAGTCTTCTCGCGATCAACAAAGTAGTCGTCCAGCGACAGCAGCACGGGGTTCAGCCCCAACACGCGCAGTTGTATGCCAAGGCGTTTGGACGAGGTGGTTTTGCCGCTCGACGAAGGGCCTGCAATGAGCACAAGTTTTGCTCCGTGGCGCTTGTGTGCCTCGGCAATCATATCGGCCATACGGGCCATCTTCTTCTCGTGGAAAGCCTCGCCAAGTTTGATAAGTTCGCCCAGCTCGCCCCTCAAAATACGGCTATTCAGCGAACCCACATTGGGCACTCCCATAATGCTACACCACTCGGTGTACTCCGAGAAGACGTCGAACATCTTCTCCTGCGGCACCATCACCTCCAACTCATCGGGGTCGGTGCGTCGCGGCACTGCCACATAGAGTCCCGTAGCATAGTAGGGACGCAGGTCGTAGAGCTCGATGTAGCCCGTCGAGGGAGCCATCGCATCGTAGAAATAACCCACAGTGTCGCCCAAGTGATAGATTGTTTCGTAGAGTCGCGGACGGCTCTGCATAAGGGCGAGTTTATCGTGGTAGCCAAGCTCCGTAAACAGCACTTCGGCCTCGGTGCGGGTTATGCGCTCCTTGATGATGGGCATATCCTCGGCGATGATTTGGTCGGCGCGGCGCTTGATGGCAATCACATCGTCGGGGAACACATCCTTGCGGCCGATAATTTCGCAATAGAAACCCTTCGACACCGAGTGTTTGACACTGAGCCTGCAACCCGGGAAGAGGTCGGTCACCGCCTTGTGCAACACCATAAACAGCGTGCGTTGATAGACACGACTACCCTCGAAGTGTGTGATGTCGATAAACTGCACCTGATGTGGTTTGAAGATGCGATAGGTCAGCGCCTTGACCTCGTTGTCAACATAGGCTGCAATGGGACGTCGCGCTGTCTGCGGATTGATTTGTTGAGCTATTTCGAGCAGTGAGCTACCGAGCATCACCTCGTGCGCCGCATTGTCGTTCACGCACTGAATTTTCACTAATTCTTCTTTCATACGGCAGTTGTTTTAGGCGGTTTTAGGTTTGGTAAAGATACATTTTTCTGCCGAGAAAAGCAAACGCCACCGCCAAAAAAAAGAGAGAGCTACACATAACGTAGCCCCCTCATATAAAAGGAATTGTATAACAAGAGCATATTCAAGGCTTGCGAAACGCGAGAAACCGCAGCATACTCGGATGTATGTGAGGATTTCGAGCGTGAGCGCAACGAAGAAGATGCCTTGTTAGACGATTTCTACAAATACTTGTCGCCGCCCTCGAATTGCAGGCGATTGGTCACTTGCTTGATGTCCTGTTCGCGGCTCTTGGGATAGACCAGCAGAACGTCGTCGGTATCAACAACGATATAGTCATCTAGGCCATCGACAACCACAAGTTTGTCGGCCGAGTGGCGAACGATACAGTTGGTGGTGTTGCTCAACAGCGAGCCTGCGTCGGCGACATTTCCCGCCTCATCTTTGGCCGAGTTTTGGTAGAGCGAAGCCCACGTACCGAGGTCGCTCCAACCGAAGTCACAACAGCGCACATACACCTGCGAGGAGCGCTCCAACACACCATAGTCGATGGATATGGATTTACATTGGGGATAGATGCGGCTGATGGCGTCGTTCTCGGCAGGTGTTGCAAACTGTTCGCGCTCGGCGTTGAACAGGTTGTATTGCTCGGGCAGATAGTTTTTCAGCTCGCGCAGGATGGTCGCATTTTGCCACACGAAGATGCCCGCATTCCACACAAACTCGCCACTTGCCACAAAGCTCTCGGCAAGTTGGAGGTTGGGTTTCTCGGTGAAGGTCTTGACGGGCGAAATACCACCGCGGTCGCCCACCTGAATATAGCCATAACCCGTGTCGGGACGCGAAGGCACAATTCCGAGGGTCATCAGCGAGTCGTGGGTGCGCACAAAATCGACGCACTCGGCGATATTGGAACGGAACTCCTGCTCATCAAGAATCAAGTGGTCGGCAGGACTGACAACCATTGTGGCATTGGGGTTGAGTGCCGCCAGACGGAACGCCGCGTAGGCGATGCAGGGCGCGGTATTGCGTCCCACGGGCTCACACAGAATCTGCTCGCGCGAGAGTTCGGGCAGGTGCTCGGCCACAAGGTCGGCATAGGCGCCATTGGTCACAACCAGAAAGTTTTCGGAGGGAATCATCCCTGCAAAGCGCTCGTAGGTGTGTCGGATGAACGACTTGCCCGTACCCAGAATATCGAGAAATTGTTTGGGCGTATGCTTGCGGCTGACAGGCCAAAAACGGCTGCCCACACCGCCTGCCATAATGACACAATAGAGGTTTTTGTCCATATTTCGGAGTGCGTAAAGTGGTTTATCTTTACAAAGATAACTATTTTTTCGGGAAAAAGAGTACCTTTGCACCGAAATTATTGCTTTTCACTATGAAAATACGTCTTATCACAATCCCCAATTTGCTCACACTGGCAAATATGATGTGCGGAATTCTGGCCATCATCAGCACTCTGGTTCTCGACAATATGGAGGCCGCTTTTGTGCTTTTGATTATCGCGGCGCTGTTCGACTTTTTTGACGGAATGGCGGCTCGCGCGCTCAACCAACCCTCGCCCCTCGGAACTCAACTCGACTCGCTGAGCGATGTGGTCAGCTTTGGCGTGGCTCCCGCAATTATGATGATAGGAATGTGGCAACTCTCGCCCTCGCTGTGGGGAGTGCCCGACGCGCTGGGTTATGTCCTGCTGGCGGTGGCGGCTTTCTCGTCGTTGAGGCTGGCGAAATTCAATATCGACGACTCGCAAACCACCGAGTTTGAGGGACTTGCAACCCCCGCTAACGCGCTTATGCTGGGCGCAATGGCTGTGATGGTCGAGCGCGGCGAGTGGACTCTGTGTCGCGAGGCTCTGCTGATTTTGGCGGCCGTAAGCTGTCTGCTGTTGGTGTGCCAAATCCGAATGTTCTCGTTCAAGTTCAAGGGATTCGCGTGGAAGGGTAACGAGATTCGCTTCATCTTTATCGCCGCGGCGGCAGCGCTCGTGGGAGTGTTTGGCATTGGCGGTGTGGCGTGGACAATCGTGCTTTACATCGCCCTTTCGAGCGTGCTTCACGTAGTGAAGATGCTCAAAAAATAGGAATCCAAGTAATTTTTACTATCTTTGCGCGTTCTATACCAAGACGAATGACAAAAACAACGATGATGAAATATGTGCTGATGGCTGTCGTGGCGGTGCTGTGTGCCTTGCCCGGCGTGTCGTATGCACAAAAGCCGTCGTCGCAAAAAACGTCATCCAACGAATTCTTTGGCGCAGGCAGCGAAGCCGCTGCGGATGAGCAACAAGCCGACTCGACCAAAAAGAAAAAAGAGAGAGTCAAACGTCCGCTTGAATCCTATCACTTCGACGACTCGACACGTTCGACACGAATCATCGTGTGGAACATCGACCGATATACCAACCACATCCGCAACGTCGGCATCGACACAATGCAGACAGGATTCCAAATCCAATACCCCAACCTGCGCGACGAGGTGGGTGGTGCGTGGTTGGGCAACATCGGCTCGGCAACCTATCCGTTGAGCTACTTCCGTCGCACAACATCGTCGAAACACGCTTTCTCCAATGTGTACGAAGTGTATAACCTCGACATCGACGACGTGCGTTTCTTCAACGTCAAAAAGCCCCACACCCGATTGGAGTACATTATGGCGGGTCAGACCTCGAAACTCGAAGAGGACTTTGCCGTAACCCACGCCCAAAACATCACACCCGAGTGGGGATTCAACGTCGATTACCGCACCCGAGGTACACGAGGTGTGTATATGTGGCAGAATACGCGCGATAAGCACCTGAGCCTTGTCACCAACTATACGGGAAAGAAGTACTCGATGCACGCGGGATTTGTCAACAACAGCTATGTCATCCGCGAGAACGGCGGTCTGGTTGACGACCGTATGGTCAAGGACTCGCTGCACAACTACGAGATCTCGACAACCATCCCGATGAAGCTCAGCGACGCCCGCAACCGCATCAAAAACAACTCATTCTTCCTGACACAGACCTATGGTATTCCGTTCAAGCGTGTGACGCAGAACGACTTTACCATTGGCGATATGCCTGTGTTGTTTGTGGGTCACGAGTTTGAGTACAACCGTTGGAGCCGCAAGTACACCGACACCTACTCGGGTTGCGAGTACAATAACGTGCTCGACAGCCTACCCAACAAGAAATACAACTTCTACGAAAACTGGTTTATCAACTCCACCGAATCGCGCGACTCGACCTTCGAGAGTTCGCTCGAAAACCGCGTGTTCATCCAGTTCCAGCCGTGGGACCGCAACGGCGTAATCGGTGTGATTGACGCAGGTGTGGGTGTGGATGTCGAGAAGTTCTATCAGTTCAACCTCGACCAATACATCACAGCCAATCGCTCGGCCGAAACCAAGACCTCGTACTACGCCTACGGAGGTGCAAGCGGTAACGTGCGCAAGTACTTCGACTGGAAGGCCGACGCACGAATTCACCCCTTCGGTTATCGTGCGGGCGAGGTGTCGATTGGCGGCCAAGCCAAAGCAAGTCTGTATGCCAAGGGTAAACCTATCTCGGTGGGCGGCTACTTCCGCTACGAGCACCGCAAGCCCGACTATTGGAAACAACAATACTACTCTAACCACTTTATGTGGAACAACTCGTTCGGTTTTACCGACGAGACCCGTTTTGGTGTGACATTCGACCTTCCCATCGCAGGTTTCAACGCAGGTTTCGACCAGAGCGTTGTGACGGGTCATATCTACTACGGCACCGACTTCAAACCCCATCAGCACGCCGACGCTGTGAGTGTTTCAAGCCTCTACCTGCGCGAGGATCTTGCCATCAAGGACTTCCACCTCAACCACCGAGTACAGGTACAGTGGAGTACCGCACAGGAGATTATCCCCGTACCCTTGGTTGCGGCCTATCTGTCGTACTTCTACGAGTTCAACGTGGTTAAGAACGTGCTCCGTATGCAGGTGGGTATCGACGGCCGCTACAACACCAAGTATTACGCTATGGGCTACAACCCTGCGACCGGCCAGTTCTACAACCAACGCGACACCGAGGTCGGCAACTATGTCTATTTGGACGCATTCATTTCGGCCAAATGGAAACGAATGAGAATCCTACTAAAACTACAACACTTTAACCAAAACCTGTGGGGACGACGCGAATACTTCACCGTCGCGCACTACCCGCTTAACCCGCGTATTTTCAAAATCGGAGTATCGTGGATGTTCTACGATTAATGTGTTTACGTAAATGATTAAACTGAGCAGTAAGACAAAATTTATTCTGGCGCTTCTGGCGCTCGTGGCCGTTATTACCACACTCAACGTGCCCTTTGACCGCGAGCCCGAACCACAGACTACACGCGACAACCTCGCACCCATCGAGGAGACTACACCCGAACGCGAAGAGGTAATCTCGCCCTACGACAGTATCATCCGCCGTGTTGCTCTGCGCTACGGCTACGACTGGCGCTTCATTTCGGCTGTAGCCTACACCGAGTCCAAATTCAACCAATCGGCAGCCTCGGGCGCAGGTGCAGTGGGACTTATGCAAATCACCCCCATTGTGGCCGAACGCTACGGCGCACCCCTCGATTCGCTGGGCAACCCCGCACTCAACATTGAACTGGGCGTCAAGCTGTTGGCTCACTATGGCGACTGCTTCACCTTCCCCGCAGACATCGACCCCAAGGATCGCATCAGCATTGTGCTTGCGAGCTACAACTGCGGTATCGGCCACCTGTTTGACGTTCGCCGCCTTGCACAAAACAACGGCGAGGACCACAACTCGTGGGAGGTGTTGCAGAAGTATCTCCGTATGAAAAACGACCCCGAGGTGTACGGCGACTCGACTCTGGTACGTTGCGGCCGCTTCGAGGATCACGTTCAAACCATCGGCTTCGTACGCAAGGTTTTGAGCCGCTACGACTACTATTGCGGCCTGACCGAAATCTAACCCTGCCGCAACCCCAAGAGGGCACAGAAGGCGCAGGAAACGGCACAGAGGGCAAGAGGCCACGCATAGAGAACAAGAGGTTACGCACAGAGGGAAAGAGGGCGGCACAAAGTACGCAAGTTCACGAGCACGCAACACCCAAAGAGCGCCATCTAAAAGGCAAACTCAACCCAAAGGCGCCCCCCTCTTCAAAGGTATCCCCCCCCCAAAAAAAAGAATACATATCACATCAAGCTATACAAAAAGGGCCGTCCCAAAGTGGGACAGCCCTTTTTTCTTTCCTATTTGGAAAAGTTAGATTCAATCTTCAAACCACAGCATACTCAACGTATGCCTTGTTAGACAGCTTTTGGTACTACATCATACCGTCCATTCCCATTGCGGGGTTGGGCATTGCGGGTGCGGGCTCTTTCTTCTCGGCCAACACGCACTCGGTAGTAAGGAACATCGAAGCAATCGAAGCAGCGTTCTCCAAAGCTACACGGCTTACTTTGGTGGGGTCGATGATACCAGCCTCCAACATATCGCCATACTTGTCGGCACGAGCGTCGTAACCGAACGAACCTTTGCCCTCGCGTACTTTGTTCACAACTACGCTACCCTCGCCACCAGCGTTGGCAACGATTTGACGCAGAGGCTCCTCGATAGCGCGGCGTACGATTTGGATACCTGTGTTCTCGTCCTCGTTGTCGCCTTTGAGGTTCTCCAAAGCAGCGGTTGCGCGGATGTAAGCAACACCACCACCGGGGATGATACCCTCCTCAACAGCTGCACGAGTAGCAGCCAGAGCATCGTCAACGCGGTCTTTCTTCTCTTTCATCTCAACCTCCGAGGGAGCACCTACGTAGAGAACTGCAACACCGCCTGCCAATTTAGCCAGACGCTCTTGGAGTTTCTCGCGGTCGTAGTCCGAAGTGGTGGTCTCGATGTTTTTGCGGATTTGCATAATGCGCGAGTCGATAGCAGCCTTGTCGCCCAAGCCGTTTACGATAGTGGTATTCTCTTTGGCGATGGTAATCTTCTCGGCCGAACCCAGCATCTCAACGGTTGCTTGGTCGAGTTTCAGACCTTTATCCTCCGATACTACAACACCACCTGTCAGGATAGCGATATCCTCCAACATCTCTTTACGACGGTCGCCGAAACCGGGAGCTTTAACAGCAGCGATTTTCAGTGCACCACGCATTTTGTTTACTACCAGAGCTGCCAATGCCTCACCATCAACATCCTCGGCAATGATAACCAACGAGCGACCTTGTTGAGCTGCGGGCTCGAGGACACTCATAATCTCTTTCATGCTCGAGATTTTCTTGTCGGTAATCAGCACGAGGGGACGCTCCATAACAGCCTCCATCTTCTCGGGATCGGTCATAAAGTAAGCCGAGATGTAACCACGGTCGAATTGCATACCCTCAACCACGTCAACGTAGGTGTCGGTACCTTTCGCCTCCTCAACGGTGATAACGCCCTCTTTGTTTACTTTGCTCATAGCCTCGGCAATCAGAGCACCGATAGCACGGTCGTTGTTAGCCGAGATGGTAGCCACTTGCTCGATTTTGTCGATGTTGCCACCAACCTCGCTGCTTTGCTCGCGCAGGTTCTCAACCACAGCGGCAACAGCTTTGTCGATACCGCGTTTCAGGTCCATAGGATTAGCACCTGCGGTAACGTTTTTCAGACCCACGCCGATAATCGATTGTGCGAGTACGGTTGCAGTGGTAGTACCGTCACCAGCGTCGTCGTTGGTACGCGAAGCCACCTCTTTAACCATTTGTGCGCCCATATTGGCGAATTTGTCTTCGAGCTCGATCTCTTTTGCAACGCTCACACCGTCCTTGGTCATTACGGGCGAACCGAATTTCTTGTCGATAATCACGTTGCGGCCTTTGGGACCGAGGGTAACTTTCACGGCGTTGCTCAGTGCGTCAACACCTTGTTTGAGGAGCTCACGCGCCTCTACATTATATTTAATCTCTTTTGCCATTGTAGTGTCTTGTGTTAGATGATTGCCAAAATGTCGTTTTGACGCATAATGAGGTAATCTTTACCGTCGACGTTGATTTCGGTACCCGAGTATTTGCCATAGAGCACTTGGTCGCCTACTTTCACCTCCATAGTCACCTCTGCGGTGCCGGGGCCTACAGCCACAACTTTACCTGCGAGGGGTTTCTCTTTTGCGGTATCGGGGATAAACAATCCACCAGCGGTTTTTTCTTCGGCGGGGTTGGGCTCAACCAACACGCGGTCCGAAAGCGGTTTTACGTTCATAGTCTTTTGTTGTTTTTATTAGATTAAAATATTTTCGTTGCTTTGATTGACCTAAGTCAAGGGTTTAGTTATCAATCCGTATGCCAAACCCGTTTTTCGCCTCATTTGTCAGTTTTTTGTTTGGGTGCGACTGCCAAAATGACACACCCACTGACAAATTACCACAAAAACGAGCCGCACACGAGTCGGCTCGTTTCGTAGAAATGTGTTTGTAATCGGATTACAAGGAATTTAATAAGATTGCGAAACGCGAGAAAGCGGAGTTTACCCAGCGTAAATGAGCATTTCGAGCGTGAGCGTAACGCAGAAAATACCTTATTAAATTACTTCGCGTAGCTTACAGCTCTGGTTTCACGAATTACTGTAATCTTGACTTGTCCGGGATAGGTCATCTCGTCTTGAATCTTCTTGGCAATGTCGCGCGACAGTTGCTCGCTCTCGGCGTCGTTCAGCTTGTCGGCACCTACAATAACCCTCAACTCGCGACCAGCCTGAATAGCATAGGTCTTCATTACGCCGGGGTACGATTGTGCGATGTCCTCCATCTCTTTCAGACGTTTGATGTACGACTCAACAACCTCGCGGCGAGCACCGGGACGTGCACCCGAAATTGCGTCACACACCTGAACAATGGGGGCAATAAGCGAAGTCATCTCGGCCTCGTCGTGGTGCGAACCGATAGCATTGCAGATGTCGGGACGCTCCTTGTACTTCTCAGCCAACTTCATACCAATAATTGCGTGCGGCAGCTCGGGCTCGTCATCGGGCACCTTACCAATATCGTGCAACAGACCTGCGCGACGGGCAGTCTTGGCGTTCAAGCCCAGCTCCGAAGCCATAATACCACACAGGTTTGCAGTTTCGCGTGCGTGTTGCAACAGGTTTTGGCCATACGACGAACGGTATTTCATCTTACCAATCAGACGGATAAGCTCGGGGTGCAGGTTGTGGATACCCAAGTCGATTGCGGTACGTTTACCAACCTCGGCAATCTCGTCCTCGATTTGACGGGTAACTTTGGCAACAACCACCTCGATGGGTGCGGGGTGGATACGACCATCCGACACAAGTTGGTGCAGAGCCAGACGTGCAATCTCGCGACGTACGGGGTCAAAGCCCGACAGAATGATAGCCTCGGGGGTGTCGTCAACGATAATCTCAACACCGGTTGCAGCCTCCAAAGCGCGGATATTACGACCCTCGCGACCGATAATGCGGCCTTTAACCTCGTCGTTATCAATATTGAACACGGTTACGGCGTTCTCCACTGCTGTCTCGGTAGCTACGCGTTGGATGGTTTGAATCACAATGCGTTTTGCCTCCTTGCCTGCGGTCATTTTGGCCTCCTCGATGGTGTCGTTCACATAGGTTGCGGCCTCGGCACGAGCCTCGGCTTTCATATTGTCCATCAACAACTCTTTGGCTTGCTCGCTGCTCATACCGCCGATTTGCTCCAACAGAGTGTTTTGCTCCTTGATGGTTTGGGCGAGCTCCTCCTTACGTTTCTCGATTTGCGCAAGTTGTTGATTCAGGCTCTCTTTTTGTTTGTCGAGTTCGCTGTTTTTGCGGTCGAGTTCGCGTTGTTTGTTTTGCAATCCCTCTTCCACTTGTTTGGCGCGTTGCTCGCGTTGGTCCACCTTCGAATTGCGCTCGTTGACGTTGCGCTCGTGCTCACTCTTGAGTTGAATGAACTTCTCTTTGGCTTGCAGAATTTTCTCCTTCTTTATTACTTCTCCTTGGGCTTCCGCCTCTTTGAGAATGGCTTCACGCTTAGCTGCGGTGGACTTGTTCACCCCGAAGTAGGTGAGCAGACCCACAACCACAGCCGACACGGCAGCCGATGCTATTATCCATAATGTAGTCATAAGTTTTAATTTAGATCGGTTAAGTTTATATTATATGGTTTGTTATGGTCACAAAAAAACCGCATAGGTAATTCCTTGATGGTTTGACGAATCTCCGATAAGTCAATGTGTGAGGCCTCCTGCGAGTATCGCAAACGTCCAATGGTGCAGCGGATGCACACCTCGCCCGAAGGCGCGGTTAAGGCCTGTTTTTGAAACACAGAGCGAACCTCAAGAAGTTAATAATTTGTTAAGTTTCGCAAAGCTGTAAGGAATTCTATGCGGGTATCAATGGTTTTGGTTAAGAACCTCGGAGTCGCAACCGACTCCCTGTTGTATTGCGTTATAGGAGTAGTCCTTCGGAGCTTACAACTCGTCCAGATACTCGTCTATGGTGTTTTCGAGTTCGCCCAAACGGTCAATATCTTCGCCCAGACTGCGGCTTTGTTTGAGTTTGAGATTCTCCATACTGAGTGCGAGCGCTGCCATTGCAAGATGATCCTTTTGCGGAAGGTTAATCTTGTTGCACAATGCGATTTGTTCGTTCACTTGGCGCTCAGCTCTACGATATATCTCCTCCTCGGCCGCTTCAATGGTGAAAGGGTAGATTCCACCTGCGATTTTGAGAGTTATAGACAATTTCGACATACACTGTTGTTTTATTTTTGTTCGGCAGCAAGCATAGCTATACACTCATCAACCTCCCGCACAAGCCGGTTGATTCGCGCTTTGGCAGCACGCTTGTCGGATTTGTCGCCAGCGAGAGCCGCGTTGAGTTTGACGCGCGAGAGCTCTTTTTCGAGTTCGCTCACACGTTTTTGCAGGCTGCGGTTGTCGCTACGTAGTTTATCCCTTTGGGCAGTGAGTTCGCCACATTGTGCACGCAGGCTGCGATTGTCGTCGATGATTCGTGCGACCTTCGCTTCGATGCTGGGTATGATGGGGTTTACTGCCATAGGGCCACTTTTTTACAGTTTATACATTCACAAAGATAGTTTTTTTTTCGCTACCTTATACTTTTAAAGTCATTTTTTTTCGTTTCGGAGTGCAGTTTTATGTTTTGGCGCTCAATTCGGGGCAACAAAAAACAGCCCGAAACGGCGCGCATTGGCACCGCTATCGGGCTGTGGCTTTGGAAGGTAAGCACTGCGCATCCGTTGCGCAGACCCTACCTTAAATCAGTTCGGCCACCAAATCATATTCATCGGCCTCCACAATGCGAACATTGTAGAAACATCCGCGGCGCAAACGTTTTTCGGTGATGATTTCGATTTCGGTGTCCACCTCGGGCGAGTCGTATTGCGAGCGAGCAACCCAGCGGCCATCCACCTTGCCATCGACAATCACACGCTCCACGCGACCCTCGCGCGAGGCATTGTAGTTGTACGAAATGGCGCTTTGCAGCTGCATAATCTCGTCGGCACGCGCTTGTTTCACGTCGTCGGGCACATCATCGGTCAACTTCTCGGCCGAATAGGTTCCCTCCTCTGCCGAGTAGGTAAACACACCCAGACGCTCGAACTTCGCCTCGCGTACAAACTCCTTCAACTCCTCGAAATCGGCCTCGGTCTCGCCGGGATAACCCACCAGCATTGTGGTGCGGATAGCCAGGTCGGGAATCGCAGCCCTCAGGTCGGCAATCAGTTTGATGGTACCCGCCTTGTCGATGGCGCGTTTCATACTGCGCAGCTGGTTGTCCGAGATGTGTTGCAGAGGAATATCGAGGTATTTGCAAATCTTGGGCTCGTCGCGCATCACCTCAATCACATCAGCAGGGAATCCTGCGGGGTAGGCGTAGTGCAGACGAATCCACTCGATGCCCTCGACCTTGCACAGCTCACGCAACAGCGGTGCCAACATTCGCTTGCCATAGAGGTCGATGCCGTAGTAGGTAGTATCTTGTGCGATGACCATAATCTCGCGTACACCACGCGCCGCAAGTTTGCGAGCCTCCTCAATCACCTGCTCCATAGGCACCGAGACGTGTCCGCCACGAATCAGCGGAATGGCGCAGTAGCCGCAACGACGGTCGCAACCCTCGGCGATTTTCAGGTAAGCATAGTGCGAAGGGGTTGTCAGCACGCGCTCGGTCTCAACCTCGGCTTTGCGCTCGACGCCCAGCGCCTCCAACACTCCGTCAAAGGTCTTCACACCGAAGAACTCGTCCACCTCGGGAATCTCGGCGCGCAGCTCGTCGGCATAGCGCTCCGACAGACATCCCATCACAAAGAGTCGCTCGATGCGTCCCGCACTTTTGGCTGCGGCAAACGACAGAATGGTCTCGATGCTCTCGGTCTTGGCATCGTTGATAAAGCCGCAGGTGTTGATTACCACCACCTTGGCGCGTGTAGAGTTGCTGTCGAAAGTAACTTGCCAGCCCGCAGCCTCGGCTTGTGCCATCATATGCTCCGAATCGACAACGTTCTTGGAGCAACCCAGTGTCACGACATTTATAAGTTTCATAGAGTCTTCCTCCTAATCAAAAAGTGCTTTTACAAACTCCTCGCGGTCGAAGATGCGAAGTTGGTCGATACCCTCGCCAATACCAATGTAGTGAACAGGCACCTTGAATCGGTCACTGATACCAATCACCACACCACCTTTGGCTGTTCCATCCAGTTTGGTGATAGCCAGCGAGTTCACCTTCGTTGCCGAGGTAAATTGTTTTGCTTGCTCAAAGGCGTTTTGGCCAGTGCTACCATCGAGCACCAACATCACCTCGTGAGGTGCGTCGGGGATAATTTTACCCATCACGTTGCGAATCTTCGAGAGCTCGTTCATCAGACCCACCTTGTTGTGCAGACGGCCCGCGGTGTCAATCAGCACCACGTCGGCACCATTGGCAACGGCACTTTTGAGCGTGTCATACGCAACGCTCGCAGGGTCGGAACCCATCTCTTGGCGAATCATAGTGGCACCCGCGCGCTCGGCCCACACTGCAAGTTGGTCAATAGCCGCAGCACGGAAGGTGTCCGCAGCACCGATATATACCTTTTTGCCTGCACGCACAAGTTGTGCCGCGAGTTTGCCGATAGTGGTGGTCTTGCCCGCGCCATTGACGCCCACAACCATCACCACATAGGGCTCGCCCTCGCGCATAGGCAGACCGAAGTTCTCTTGACTCTCGGCGCTCTCCTGCAACAGAGCCGCAATCTCGCCACGCAGGATACCCTGCAACTCGGCGGTATTCATATATTTGTCACGTGCTACGCGCTCCTCGATGCGCTCGATGATGCGTACGGTGGTCTCGACACCCACGTCCGAGGTAATCAACACCTCTTCGAGTTGGTCCAGCACCACGTCGTCCACCTTGTCGCGACCTGCTACGGCACGCGCAAGTTTCGAGAAGAAACCCTGCTTGGTTTTCTCCAAACCCTGGCTGAGTTCCTCCTGCTGTTGCACCTCAACGAGTGCATCCTCTTGTTTTGCTTCCTCCTTCTTGCGGCGGAAAATATCGAACAATCCCATAAGTTTTTCGTTTGTTTATACGCCACAAAATTAACTATTTCTGCGCAACTTTAAAAAATCCACCGAAAAAATGCTACTTTTGTAGTCGGACTAAACATTTTTTGCTATGAAAAAACTCCTCATACTGCTCGCAACCCTTGTGGGAGCAGCCACACTCTCGGCCCAAAACTACACCGAGGCGACTACCATCACCAGCGCAATGGCCTCCGCAAACGACGAGGTCGAAGCCACATCACTCGCCCCCGAAGTGTCGCGTGCCGTGGTGCTCCGCGCATCGGGCAACTTCTCGATGGTCAATATCCACTTTACCGAGTATCCCAACCGCTTTCAACTTGGTGGCGGCGCAACCCTCTCGGCTGCATACGAACACCCTATTGCTCCCCGTATGCTGATTGGCGCAGGCGCAGGTGCCTCGATTGAGAAGGTCACCGCTCGCGACAAGAGTTACTACTATCGCAACCTCACAATGAGTTCGGTTTATGCCGAGGTGTACTACAACTTTATTGCAGAGTGCGGCTTTTTCATAAATCTCGGAATTCAAGGCGGTTACGCACCTCCCATCCTGTCGCTCACCGCGGCTCCCGACTACGAGGGCGGCCTTAAAGTCCGTCGTTTGAGCCCCTACCAAAGCAAGGCCGGCAATGTGTGGTTCCTGGGTCGTATTGGCCGCAATTTCGGCAAGTGGGAAGTGGCATTGTCGTTGCGCTATGCACTGCTGTCGCCCTTTGGTGAAGCGTTCCCCTACCCTATGCTGACAGCCGAGCAGGAGAGTGCCTACCGCGATGTGCGTTCGCGCCACCTCGCTGCGGGAGTCAGCGTCGGCTACCGCTTGGAGTGGTAGAGTGCCGCGCCTTTGATACTCCTTGCCGCGTGTAACGATGATTTTTGTCGGGCCCGCGGCCAAAAATTTGGAAAAACTGAAAACAATTCCTACATTTGCACCGCAAGTTGGTTCCGTAGCTCAGTTGGATAGAGCAACAGCCTTCTAAGCTGTGGGTCGTGGGTTCGAATCCCGCCGGAATCACGAGCGATTTTATCGCAGCAATAAGAGCCACTCTTCGGAGTGGCTTTTGTTGTATATGCAACCGTGGGAGTTTACTCACAGACGGTTGCATATACAACAAAAACATCCGTACGAAGTACGAGAGCATTGCTGCGTCTACATCCGAGGTTCCCAAGGGATGGGCGAGCATCGCGAGCCAATCCCTCACACTCAATTCACTTTAACCTTATAACACGCGCTGTTGTAAGGTTTTTTTGTGCCTATACTTAAACCACTGCACAAAAACAAATGCCTAAAACATCCTTAAAATCACTAATAACAAGGATGTTACACCATTTGCAACCATACAACTGCCACATCTTTAACACATCAACTACTTCTGGGTGTGGGTGTGTTATTGGGTGTGATTCCTGCCACAAATGAGACCAATTTTGTGACCACTTTCAATAGGTCTCAGCAAACAATGTAATACTTTAATTAATAGTTTGTTATGTGGAATATTTCATTCTGTTGCAGGGGTACAAAAGTAAACAAAGAGGGAGTCGCTCCCATCGAAATGGTCATCACAATAGATAAGAAACGATGTTTCAAGCGGAGTTTGTCGTACGCTACCTCGGCAAGCAGCCACTCCAAATTGGATTTAACCGCCTTGTCATATGTAAATTTTAGTTACTGCCAATCTCCTGAAGCAGCCATTGCAACATTTCGTCTGTCTCTTTTCGATATGGTTTTATTCTCTCCAAGTAGTTTCGCAAAATAGGTTTGTAATCCAAATTTGTGAATTTTAACAAGTTGACATAAACCTTCTGCTCCTGAAGATTACCTCCCCAAATGTCAGATACGCCTTCAAACAAGCGTAACTCATCCTGCTCATTGTACTCAAATAGTGGCGTATCACTACTATCTGTATTCCAATTGTGGTGCATACCAGCCAATACGAGACAATCGTAGAGCATTCTACCTGCCGCCATAAGCCACTGCTTATCCTCCGATTTGAAGAGAGCAAGCCAGTGCTCCAATCCTCTATTAGCCGAACTATCCGCCTCATATTCCGCAGAATACGAAAGAGTTAGAAAGATGGGACCTTCGGTATCTTCACCCCTCCTCGCTTTATCGAGCAACTGCTCAAGACAGTCTTCAGGTTTTTTTATAACATCCCAAATCCATGAACTTTCCCAATACACCAACCCTTCAAGAGCCAGATCTACAAGCCACTCTCCCTCACCATTCTTCATCACACAGAATGTCTCTATTTCGTTGACATTGTCCATCCTTATATGTTTGTAAGAGTAGATAGTCGTCTGCGCCATCTTCTTGCTCAACTGGACAATAGTGTCGTTGCAGAGATCCTCCTCCGACATATGATCATATTCCCAGCATAGATACATTTCATCCTCTTTACATCTAACATCAAAGCCCCGCTGCTTAATAAATGGAATGTTGGCCACCAACTCACCGAAGCTCTCCTTTTCGCAATGAATGCAAACCAACCAAGGCTCTACATCAACCAAAACGCCATTCTTCGATATCATCTCCCACTGGGTGCACGTGCCATCGCCCGTCCATCGAAACGTTAGTTTCATATCGGGAAAATGTGCAACGACCTCCTTAATCATCTCCTCAGCGAGTTTTATTTTGTCGCTATCTATATCTTCATAACGAAATCCCCAGTCAAAGAATTTCAAACCGCCATACTCCTCTGTGTATAACTCAAAGTTGTATTTCTGGTTAAGCTCCTTTGCATATTCGTTGATTTTAGCTGTTTCGTCGGAGCTCTTCGCACGCAACGACAAACTCCAAAGTACACTCATAATAGTCTATTTAACAATTTATTATATTATCTTTTATTAAAATGGAATCACCCTGCTCTCATTGTATTTCAAGCGAGAACTTTAATATCCGCTCTTTTTGATTTTTAATTCTGGAGAATACTCTTTTGCGATATTACTTTCAAAGTGGCGATTAGCAACATCAGCAATAGTTTTGGCAATAGCTATACGACGAGAGTCCCACAAGCAAGCACTCCACGCAATACGCAAGATGATGTTATTTTCACAACCCTTACCCGCCTCAAAATTGCGAACGAAAAGATTTTTAGTAGTAACATTGTGATAACGTTGATGATCGGAAGTCATATTGAAGTTCTTCACAAGTTCCGCTGTTACATCATCAAAAAATGCCTTATACGCAACCATATCATTTATGATAAGGTTGTTGCCTTCGAAGCGTTCATCGCCCTTTGCACCCCCTGCCGAGAAGTGGAAAATCGTAGGATATGTTGGTTCGTTGGCTCCACTTGCTACAAGTGGCGTTAGTGTCCAACTGCCCTCGCGTGAAGTTAATTGCTCCAAATCCTCCATAAAGAGAGGAAGATTCTCTTCGTGATTATAACGGTCGGCAAATGAATAATAGGATTTGTAAGGGCGCAGTTCGCCAATCTCACGGCTGATATAATTAAAACCGCCAATTAGAGCTAGATAATATGAAAAATTACCGATACAAGGGTCGGCAAGACTTGATGGCGATACGATGGTGACTTTCGAGCCACGATCTATGCAGCAACCATACGGGCGATTTATGTAAAAATACTCGATGGCGAGTTTGTCTTGCGGGTGTTCATCAATGGTTTGTGTTACAGCAAGGTTTATCAGCCGAAAACATTTTGATGCCTCAACTGCATCAAATATATCATCAACCTTCATTCCCATACGGGCTTGAATATCGCAGACGGATAGATGCTGTGGTACTACCTGAAACCCCGTAGGACGGTCGAGTTTGCGCTCGAAGGCGAGATGTAGTTTTGCGATGTTTTGGTCTGTTTCCTCCTTGTGCGACTCCTTATCCATTGCCTCCGAGAAGCCCGCGCCGATAAGACCGGCAGGCACGGCAAACAATGCAATACCGAGCAGACCGATAATGCAGGCTATCAAACGACCAGCAAAAGTTATTGGTGGGGTATCAGCAAAATTTCCTGGGTCGCCAATATATTGCGCAAAAGCCCACAGAACCGACTTTAAGCCATTGTTATAAACCTCAGGTTGCACCGCGTGTTCGTAGAAGAACAAGACAAATGAAAGCATAAGCGTTACCACAACAAGGAATTGTAACGAGATAAACATCTCCTTTGATTTCGATACAATCGCTTGTTGCATGAGCCTAAACGAACGCATATAGCGAAAGACTCTCAATAGGCGCAACACTCGCAACGATTTTAACATCGCATACGGCAACGGAACAACCAAAGACACATAGAAAGTGTACGTCGAAACAATATCTATCAAACCATAAAATGTAAAGCAGTACCTTACACGCCCCCAGATGCCTTTGTATTTGGGGCTAATCTCGTCCGCCGCCCAAATGCGAAGCGACACTTCAATAGTAAAGGTTACGACCGTTATAAGGTCTATAATATGAAGCACGCGCTCGCACAATGGCGACACCTCAAAAGTCGATATAAAGACTGTGAGTGTGCTGATTACAATTAGTCCTATAATGGCATAATCAACATAGTTTTCCCATTGTTTGGTGCGCAGGTCGTTGTCAAAAACTCTTGCAAGTTGTTGCTTAAATTTTTCCGCTTTGGTCATAGGTTCCTTTTATTATCGTTTGTATTGCTTTCGCCATATCGTCAAGTGGCATTGTTGGTTTCCCGAGTTTTGCGGAGGGTTGCCCCTCATAGAATGGCAGATGTACAAATAGTGCTTTCATCGTTGGATTTTTCCGACAGAGCGTTAGAGCTTCATAGTAGAGTCGATTACACACATAAAGCCCGCAAGAATTTGATATTTTTACCGATATACATTGTTGTTCAATCGCAGAAAGGAGCGACTTGATAGGCATATCTGTAAATAATGCTGCGGGGGTGTCAGGATTTATCATCTCCTCGTTGGGCCTGAATCCATCATTATCGGGTAGTTTGGAGTCCATCATATTCAATGCAACTCGTTCCAACTTAACTTTATCGCTTCCCCCCGACTGTCCAAGCATTATAAGCATATCAGGAGAGTGTTTTTCTACAGCCTTACGCAAAGTCATACCCACGCGCGAGAAACTGACAGGCAACTGCTCGATAGAGATACACACCCCTTTAACACCGAGAGTGGCTACCGTTTCGGCAACCACCCACGATGAATTTTCGGGATAATCCCAGTATGGTTCAAAACCTGTAAGAAGAACTCGCATTTCTAGAATATCGTACCGCTACAAATCTCCTTAATTTCCGTTGCTCCAACCTTACTTTTTTATATTTGAAATTTTAACGATTCTTCTCTTGATAAGCGAAAAACCACTAATTGCAAAACTACGAAAAGTATCACAAATTATCAATAGAAAAAGTTCTTACATATTAAATTGTTTAGCAAACACATATTGAACCTATAATCAAACTATTGAAATACAGTATGTAAAGTTTTATGATTTGTCTCTTATCAAGAGAAACTAAATATCATCACTTTCTACAAATCCTTTAATATCTGAGCGTTTGCTCTATCTACTACGGTGTTATCCAACGAAGTTAATGAGAGTTTGGAAAATGATGCACAGGATGTCGCAGCGCAAGAATCAATAGTAGTTTTAACTTTTAGGGAGATGGTAGATGTTATAATGCTCACCGTAGCAGCAATGAAAAGTGATGATGTGTTTATTTCTGAGACTCAAAAGTACAAACGTGGATGATACACGGCCCTGCGGCTAATGCCACCTACAAACCCACGGGACTGCTGGGTGATGTGTATATTCGATACTAATAAATAGAAAGACCAAAGGAACTCAATGCAAGCTCCTATGGTCTTTCTTTACACACCCGCTGTTTTCCGTTTTGCTGTCAAAACGTGTAGAGATAGGCGTTGTGTTATTAATTTTAAGCGTATATTTGTGTAATTAACCACATACAACAACTAAAATGAAAAGAATTTCACTGCTTTTTATTGCTTTGATAACTATTTGCGCGTCGGCGGTGGCCGCAAATCGTCATTTGTCGGCAGAAGAGGCCAAAGCCTTTCGTTTTGCTGACAATTTACTCCGCAAGATGACTCTTAGTGAGAAAATCGGACAACTTCAACAATTCCGCGCCTACACAAGTGAGATTACAGGACCCGATGGCGAGCCACGCGATATTGAACGTGCTATTCGCAACGGAGAGGTAGGCTCACTCATCGCAGGTTGCAACCCTCAATACAACCATTACATCCAGCGAATTGCAGTCGAGGAGTCACGTCTGGGTATTCCACTCATCTTGGGTACGGACATTATCCACGGTTGCAAAATCACATTCCCCGAGAACCTTGCAATGTCGTGTTCGTGGGATATTGCTGCCATAGAGCAATCGGCTCGAATTGCAGCCGAAGAGAGTGCTGCATCGGGTATCCATTGGACCTTCTCCCCGATGTGCGACATCTCGGCAGACCCTCGTTGGGGACGTGTGTCGGAGGGTTCGGGCGAAGACCCCTACCTTGGTGCGAAGATTGCGGCTGCTATGGTGCGCGGATATCAAGGCGACGATTTGAGTAGTGACAAAACCATAGCTTCGTGCGTAAAACACTTTGCCGCTTATGGAGCACCTCAGGCGGGACGCGACTACAATACGGTTGATATGTCGGAGATGATGTTCCGCGATCGCTACCTTCCACCATACGCTGCGGCAGTGGAAGCGGGTGCGGTGACTGTAATGACGTCGTTTAATGATTTTATGGGAGTCCCTGCCTCGGGCAATCGCTGGTTGCTCTACGACCTTTTGCGCCAAGAGTTAGGATTCCGAGGTTTTGTGATATCGGACTACACCTCGATTCACGAAATGATAGCGCACGGCGTGGCTGCCAATGGCAAAGACGCTGCGGAATTGGGCCTGAAAGCACATCTTAATATGAGTATGGTCGATGGTGACTACCTGCTCTATGCCGAAAAACTTATCCGCGAGGGTAAAATTTCAGAGAAACTCATCAATCAACTCTGTCGTGAGGTGTTGGCCGTTAAGTATCGTTTGGGACTTTTCGACGACCCGTTCAAATATGGCGCCCAAAACACCGAGGAGGTCTACTTCCGTTCGGAGAACCTGGCTGTGGCTCGTAAGCTGGCTGCCGAGTCGATGGTTCTGCTCAAAAATGAGGATGCACTGCCCGTGGCTGAGGGTACAAAGATTGCGCTGATAGGACCTTTTGCCGATTCGCAGAGCGACCAACTCGGCTCGTGGATAGGTGCAGGCGACAAAAATCGTTCAATCACCTTCCGAGCCGCATTGGAAGAGCGTTACGGCGCAAGCAATATACTTTACGCCAAGGGCTGCGAGGGCGAAAGCGCCATTGAAGGTGGCATTGACGAGGCTGTAAAAATCGCTTCGCAAGCCGATATTGTGCTGTTGTCGATGGGTCTTCCCGGATGGCAGAGCGGCGAGGCAAGTTCGCGCTCCGACATCTCTGTTCCTGCGGTGCAACAAGAGTTGCTGGACGCTCTCAAAAAGACAGGTCGCAAGATTGTGGTTCTGCTCTCGACAGGACGAGCAATGGATATTCGCAACGAAGTTGCAAAGGCCGATGCGGTGTTGGTGACTTGGCACGCAGGTACAATGGCTGGACCTGCCGTAGCCGACATCATTTCGGGTGACGTTAATCCTTCGGGACACCTCACACTCACCTTCCCTTACAACGTAGGACAGGTGCCCATACACTACAATGCCAAAAATACGGGTCGTCCGTCACGAAATCCATATAAACCGGCAGCAAACTACACCTCCACCTACATCGACATTCCCAATGTACCGCTTTTCCCGTTTGGTTATGGTTTGAGTTACACTCGCTTTGAGTACTCCGACCTGAAAGTACTGACACCCGAAGTTGAGATTGGCGGCACGGTGAAGGTTAGCGTCAAGGTTAAGAATATGGGTGAACGCGATGGCGACGACGTAGCTCAACTTTATGTGCGCGATGTTGTGGCCGAAACTACCCGTCCCGTGCGTGAGTTGAAAGGCTTTGAACGCATCTCACTCAAAGCCGGCCAGGAGCGCGTGATAACATTCGAGATTGCCACCTCGGAGCTGGCTTACTGCCACACTGACAATACGGTCTGTGAGGATGCAGGCGATTTCAAGGTTTGGGTTGGAGATGACTCCAATGCTTCGCTCGAAGGCGCATTCTCGCTCAAATAGTAGCAAAAGAGTCTGTAAGGCATATTAGATAACTAAAAAAGCTTGCCCCCGCGGGGACAAGCTTTTTTAGTTGTGCGAAATACTCGTTTAGTTCGATTTGCTGGCAACCCAAGTACCATCGGCAGCGATACCGAAGAGTTGCAAATCGGTGCGGTATTCGGGACTTGCAGACTCCATATAGCGGTTGTTGCCGTTGGAGGTCCACAGGTAATTGCCATTGCCGTCGTTGCTGTATATCGACTTAACAATACCGAAGTTGAACTGCTTGTCGTTTTGGCAAATGCCGACAACCTCGCCACTTGCGGGCTCTTTCAGTCCCCAAGCAACCACATTCTCCCAACCCTCGGTCGAGTAGTTACCCGCAGCATCTACACTGTGAGTTCCAGCCACAACGGCCTTCGGAGTGCGATACAAATCGAGGTTGAGGTCGTTGATGTAGAGCGGATCCAACTTGGGCTTATCGTACTTTTTGCAGTAGTCGCGGATGGCGGCAATGTCGGCTTCGGTTGTGGTGATGTAGTTTGTGCCGTAGTGTGTCGCTTTAAGGCGGTTGTTCACACCGGGCAGACCCCACGCCTCGCAGAATTGGCTCAAATCCTCGCCTGCGGCATCCGAGGCCATCTTCACAAAGTTAATCATCGCTTGAATGTGACCCTCGTCGTTTTCGAGTGTACCATCGCTCAAACGACACGCCTCGTAGAAGTCGGGGTAGAAGTCGGTATTACCAACAACAATGTGGTAGTAGAGATACAACTGCCAGAAGGGCATAAGTTGTGTGGTCGGGTCAACACCACCCTCGGTGCCGCCCAAACTGGGGGTATTGACACCCTCGCAGTGGGTCATACGGCGACGAGTACCATCGGGGTCAACAACCCAACGAGTAACGTAATCTCTCATACCACGGTTGAAGTGGTCGTTGAAACGCATAGTGGTATTACCCTCGCCGTAGAAAATCATCTGGGTGATGGCACACATCAGGTTGTTGGTAACCTCGGTGAGACCTCTCCACTTGAACATCTCGGTCTGGTTGGTGTGACCGAGTTCGTGCACCAGACCCCACATCGGGCCAATCACGTCGCGGTCGATTGTGGTGGCACTCTTATTCCACATACGGCTGGGGTTACAAACCTCCTTGCCAATATTATTGACGTGGTAGATGGTTGCATAGCCAGCCGACGCGCCATAGAAACCATCGTTGTAGGTACCACGATACAGAGCGCGGTTGCGGTGCACACGTTGGCGTCCCAGCGCTTTGTACTTGTAGTGACCCTGTATCTCCTCTTGGATATACATAATGGTATCGTAGACGTGCAGCAACTCCTCGACACGGTCGGTGTTCTCAGGATTGCGCAGGAAGGTGTTTTCGTAGTAGTTGTTCTTCGGGAAGTTGAGCAGGGCGCGTTTCGAGAGCATATCGAAGTGAGGCTCGGTATAGCCACCCTTGCGCAACAACTCGTAGGCACGCTTCATATCGGTTTTGCCCAACTCGATATAGCCGTTCACTTTGGCATTCACAAAGTGGGCGGTCATCTCGGGCACACTTGCGTAGTCGTCGGTATGGCATATCATATACATCAGACCGCGAGTCGAGGGGATGATTTCGTTGTATCCCTCTTTGAGAGTGTAATTATATTTGGTGCTGGTGGTGGTTGCAGCAGCCTCCTCGTTTACCCAATCGACCACTCGGACCGCCACCTGTTGGTTGTGAGTGTCGTTGAGGTAGATACGGATTGTGTCGCCCGCATTGGCAACATACATACCTGTCACATTGTCGAGCAGGGTGTAGGTGTTGGTGCGGAAGATTGCGGCATCGCGGTCGGGGTGGGGATATGCGCGGAACTTGCAGATGCGGAACTCGCCATCGTACACACCATAGAAGATTTGCTCGGCAATAGAGCGATAGAAGGGACTGCGAAGCTCACGAATCTGCTCCATAGTGACGCCCTCTTTGAGCTCCGACAGCGACCAATCTGCAAATACGGTCAGAGGGTCTTCGTGAATTGCCTTCTGGAAGAATGCTATCTCGCCAACCGATGCGTAGGTCAAATATTCGCCCGACGGGCCAGCATACTGCGATTTTGAGCCTGTGATAATATTAAATTGGATATACTTGACATCGGTCAACGGCTCCTTGAAGTAGTGTACCGAAGGTTGGTCGCTCATTCCGAAGTCAATGGTTTCGACTTTTCTGGTCTTGTTGTTCGAATCGGTCACATACACCTCGACTTCGCCCCAATAGCCACCCGTACCATAGATAGTGAAGGGGGTGTATTCGAAGTAGTCGAGTTGCTCGCCATTGCTTGTGTCGAGCCAATATCCGATTGCGGGCGAGTAGTCTGTGTTCTCGTCATTACGCCAACCTGTGCCAGCGGTGTTGTCGTAGCTCTTGTCGGGGGTATAGCTGTTGAGGTCCATATAAGTGGAGGTAGCCTCTGCCGACTGAATTCGAATACGACGATCGCCTGGGGCTGCAAGACTACTGAAATCCTTGTAATCTTTGAGCGCCTCCTGGCTGATGGTGATGGTTTTGGTGATTTCGCCCGCAGTGATGGTCATAGTGGCCTTGCGCTCCTCGGTGACGGTGTTGTTGGCGACTGTCACGAGCAGTTGGTCGTCCAACACACCCTCAACAACCTCGTAGTTGACCCAATCGGCATCAACGCTAATCTCGTAGTCGCCAGCAGCCGTAACCGTAATGGTTTGGGGCTCAACCTTGGCAAAGAAGAACGACATACTCTTCTTATCAACTAACAGTTTGTCGCTACCCCACTGCATAACCTTGATGCTGGCCGAGGTATTCTCGCTCTCAAAGGTTACGGTCGCATAGCGGGGGTATTCGCCATAGTAGGCGTCATAGACGAAGTTCTCGAAGGTGGTCGCCACCTCTGTGCTCTGCTCGCTCCATTGGAGCCATCCCGCATCGGTCGAAACGGCATATTCGCCATCCGAGGCTACCTCAACAGCCAACAAGCCCAGGTTATTATCCACAACATAAATCGTGTCCGCAGGGATGATTCTGCTCGCCTCGACCGTGCTGTCGGCAAACTGCATAACCACAAATTTGGCCTGCAACTCTTGGGACACTATTGTCAAGCTGGTGGTGCGCAACTCGTCTGTCTGGTTGGGCATAACCTCCACTCCGAGCAGATTATCTTCGGATGAGGTCAAGACCCAATCGGCATCGTTCAAAACTTGCCATTCGCCCGAGGCCTGCACCTCGACATACTCTACACCATCGGTGCCAAGATACGACACACGGAGAGTATCATACTCTAATGTAAGATAGGGGTTGACACCTCCATCCTCGTCAGTCGGGTTGGTACAACTGCCAATGGACACTACAAGTGCAATAAGACTAAATAGATAGAAAAGTTTTTTCATCGTTTCATACGTTTGGTTTGTTCAAAGGTAGTAAAAAAATATCTGTTTTTTTACAAGTTTAAGATATTTTTCCCTCCACCCGATGAATATGTGAGTATTCGGTATTTTTTGCGTATATTTGCCAATCACATCCCAAAACAGGAAACTATGAAAAGATACTTTTTTTTGACTTTGACACTCTTGGTTGCATTTTCAGCACACAGCCAAGATGCACTTCGACTACTCACTATGGAGGACGCCATCCTCAACTTGGCGCTCACTCCTCAACGATACATTACAAAGTGGGGTGCTGATGCAAAAGGTCGAACAATATATGCAGAAGGAACATCCAACGACAATATCAAGTGGGCTTATCCCGCCAATGGTAATGCTGCCGAGGTCAAAACAGCTGACAAGGTCAGCAACAAGCCTCGCTACTACACCAAAGACAATAACCTCTACTATGAGTTGGACGGAAACAAGGTTGCAATCACCTCGGAGAGCAACCCCGACATCATCAGCGGTAGCGTAGTAAGCCGTAGCGAATTTGGTATTAGCGGAGGTATCTTCCCTTCGCCCGACGGATTGAGCGTTGCGTTCTACCAAAAAGACGTAAGCCGAGTGGCCGACTTCCCGTTGCTTGACATCACCACTCGCACCGGCTCGTTGAAAAACATCAAATATCCCCAGAACGGTCTCCCCTCGGAGCACGTTTCTCTTGGTATCTACAACACCACCAATGGTAACACAGTATGGTGCAAAGTAACCGATTTCGACCAAGAACGCTATCTGACCAACATCACTTGGAGCCCCGATGGCCGTCTTGTCTATATTCAAGTGCTCAATCGCGCACAAAAAGAGATGCACCTGAACTCCTACTGCGCCGCCACAGGCGAATTCGTGGAGCAGGTGTGCATCGACACCGACCCTCGCTATGTAGAGCCTTCGTATCCGTTGCACTTCGTTGGCAACGACCCCAACCGTTTCATCTACTCGACAAATGTGCGTGACGGCTATTGGAACCTCTACCTCTACGAGCGCAAGGCCGATTCCGACAAGTGGAACTGCCGCCGAATGGTTGATGTGGATGCCGACATTTTCTACTTTGGCCAAGACAGCAAATCCGTGTATTACTACTCGTTTGAGTTCTCGCCCGTTGAGCAACACCTTTGCAAGGTTGACATAAAGAGTGGCAAGACTCTGCGCCTCACCAAAGCCGAAGGTTGGCACAACTGCACCCTCTCGCCCGACGGCAAGTGGTTCTTCGACAACTACTCGTCGTTGAACGTACCCCGAGTTGTAAACATTGCATCGACCGATGGCAAGGTGTGCCGCACACTGTTTGAGGCACCCAACCCAACCTCAGAGTTCAACTACACCCCCATTGAACTGGGTTCAATCAAAAGTGCCGACGGCAAGTTCGACAACTACTATCGCCTTATCTACCCCATCGATTTTGACCCCACCAAGAAGTATCCCGCAATACTTTATGTTTATGGCGGTCCTCACAGCCAAATGGTCAACAACACCTTCTGCGCCAACCTGCGTCGCTGGGAGATGTATATGGCACAACGCGGCTATGTAGTCTTTGTAATGGACAACCGAGGCACAAAATACCACGGTGCAGAGTACGAGAAAGCCATACACCGCCAATGTGGTCAGGCCGAGATGGCAGACCAAATGAAAGGTATTGAGTGGCTCACCTCGCACTCGTGGGTTGATGCCGACCGCATAGGTGTTCACGGTTGGAGCTACGGCGGTTTTATGACCATATCGCTCATCACCAACTATCCCGAAGTGTTCAAGGTGGGAGTTGCAGGAGGCCCCGTAATTGATTGGAAATGGTATGAGGTGATGTATGGCGAGCGCTATATGGAGACCGAGGCCACCAACCCCGAGGGATTTGCAAAGACCTCGCTTATCAATCAAGCCAAGAATCTGAAAGGCAAACTGCTCATCTGTCAAGGCACAATTGACCCCGTAATATTGTGGCAACATAGCCTCAGTTTTGTTCGTGAGTGCGTAGTGAACAACGTTCAGGTTGACTACTTTCCCTACCCCCGCCACGAGCACAACGTAACAGGCCGCGACCGCGTTCACCTGATGAACAAGGTATCACTCTACTTCGACGACTACCTGAAATAAGGTTTGGTGAAGTATCCTATATCCAAAACACGAACTAATAAATTAGCTCAATATGAAAAAACTCATCCTTTTATTGTGGCTCATAATATCTTCTACAAGCATTTTTGCTACCGAAGTGCGTCTCACCAATGGAGTGTCCTTTGACATACCCGAAGGATACCAATATTTCAAACACAAGCGCTACTCCTATTCTGCACAACGAGATAACGACATCTTGTATTTAGGTGCAATGTATGGCGAGGAATTCAATAAAGAACTCTTTTATACCTCTGCGGACACTATACTCTTCAATCTGAGCGGTATGAAACTGAATGATGAGAAGCACTCTAAGTTATGGACTATTGGTAAAAAATTCATCAAGCGATACTACACTTCTGCCAGTGGCTCACACATTGTTACCTATACTTGCCACACCGAATCAAAAGCGGGTTTTGTGATAGCTGCAACCTACTCAACCGATGATCAGTTAGCAGAATTAGAGGAGATGTTCGATAGTATCAAATTAGCGCACAAGAATGTTTTTCACTACTTTGGATTCACCGTCGTAAATGGTGGTTGGTTACTGTTTGTTTTTGTTGCTATCCTCTTATTCATTCGTCAGTTTGTCAGCGACAATTCTTTGGGAAATATCATTTTGCCTGTCGTAGGTGTAGGTACTTTTGGTATTGTTAGTTGGTTGTCATCGATTATGTTGGAGATTTACCTCGTACCAATGATAATATGGGCAGTGTTGATGGAGGCTGCTTGGGAGTGGCTTTGCAAGAAATTATCCATCGGCTACAAACATACAATAGACACGAGTGACAGCAGTGATAATGACGGAGGTGATAGCGGAGATGACTCTACGAACAATGATCACACATATATTTCTTCCAGTGATGGTGATTATTATACCCCGATAGATCTATAAATACATAGCCTCTTGCACATGTGCATATATTTCATTCGTTATGCATAGCCATATAACCTTCTCTGTTTAGGCCTAATAAACCCCGAAAGTTTTTCTAACTTTCGGGGTTTATTCATTCGCACGCCTTGTTTTGTTGTTACTCTCGCGCTCCAACAAGTACCACAGCCAAAAATATAATCGCGGAAGCCACAAGGATTGATGGATTTTTTCGCTAACTTTGTGTTACAGTCTGCCAGGCTTTAACACAAACAACCAGAGATAGTAATATGAAAAAACTTTTTACTTTGGCGGCGGCGATGATGATGGTAGTTGCCGCAGTGGCGAAAAATCCGACCGGAACGCCCCAAACAACTCTCCTCCCCACAATGCAGGTCGAGGGGTCGTTCTCGATGATTATGGTGCCCGATCCGCAGACATACAACAAGTTTGCAGCCAACCAACCTCTGTTTGAGTTGCAGACCGCGTGGATTGCACAGAACATCAGCAATCTCAACATCAAGTACGCGCTGTTTACGGGCGATATGGTGGAGCAGAACAACAAGGTGGTGTCAGAGGGTCGTCCTGGCCGAGGCAATGGCGACCAAACAAGCCGTCAACAATGGGAGTCGGTATCGCGCGCCCTTGCCCGCCTCGACAATCGCATCCCCTATGTTGTGGCCCAAGGCAACCACGACATTGGCTATGTGGCAGCCGAATCGCGCTACACCCACGCGCCCGAATATATCTATCCCGAGCGCAACATCTGTTTCGAGAAGGCATTGGTTGGCACTTGTGTCAACTACGAGGGTGTCCACACAATGGAGAACTCGGCCTATGAGCTCGTTGACGATGCGTGGGGCAAGTTGCTGATTTTGACCTTTGAGTTCGCACCCCGCGACGAGGCCTTGGAGTGGGCCAGCAAACTCATCGCCTCCAAACGTTTCAGTTCTCACCGCGTCATTGTGCTTGTTCACTCGTGGCTGAACAACAAGGGCAAACGCATAACCAAGGAGGGCTACAAGGTCACCCCGTGCAACTGGGCAGAGGATGTGTGGCAAAAGCTGGTTTATCCCTCCAAAAACATCTGTATGGTGCTGTGTGGCCACACAGGCATAGCTCCCACCATTGAACCCGGAGGCGGCGAGGTCGATTACCTCCTGACCTGCCAATACCTCGAAGACAAAGCCGCTGATGGTCGCATTGTTCCGCAGATGATGTTCAACTCGCAGCAAGCTGATGGCAGTTGGTCGGGAAATGGTGGCGACGGCTGGATTCGCATCCTCGAATTCCGCCCCGACGGCAAGACCATAGGTGTGCGCACCTTCTCGCCGCTGTTTGCCATCTCGCCCCGCACAAGCCACCTCGCTTGGCGCACCGCCGACTACGACAACTTCGAGATTACAATCCCCGCCTTAGCCGAATAAGCATACATATATAATATAAAAGAAGAGGCTGCCCCATTTGGAGCAGCCTCTCTTTCTGTGTCGGGGTCAAGCCACCGAACGCAAATTACTTGCGGTAGATTTTGGTGTAACCGTAGATAGCCTCGTCACCCAACTCCTCCTCGATACGGAGCAATTGGTTGTATTTAGCCATACGATCCGAACGCGAAGCCGAACCAGTCTTGATTTGACCGCTGTTAGTTGCAACTGCGATGTCAGCGATGGTCGAGTCCTCGGTCTCACCCGAACGGTGCGAAGTAACCGAAGTGTAACCTGCGCGGTGAGCCATCTCGATAGCGTCCAGAGTCTCGGTCAGCGAACCAATTTGGTTAACTTTGATCAGAATCGAGTTAGCGCAGCCGGTCTCGATACCTTTCTTCAAGAACTCTACGTTGGTTACGAACAAGTCGTCACCTACCAATTGGCATTTGCCACCGATAGCGTCGGTCAGCATCTTCCAACCGTCCCAGTCGTTCTCGCTCATACCGTCCTCGATCGAATCGATGGGGTATTTCTCAACCAGACCTTTCAGGTACTCTACTTGCTCAGCCGAAGTACGTTTTGCACCTTTCTCACCCTCGAATTTGGTGTAGTCGTAGATGCCGTCAGCGTAGAACTCGCTCGATGCGCAGTCCATACCGATCATAACGTCTTTACCGGGAGTGTAGCCAGCTTTCTCGATAGCTTTGATGATGCAATCCAGAGCGTCCTCGGTGCCGTCCAATGCGGGAGCGAAACCACCCTCATCACCTACTGCGGTGCTCAGGCCACGATCGTGAAGAACTTTTTTGAGGTTGTGGAATACCTCAGTACCCATACGGATACCCTCTTTGAACGAAGGAGCACCTACGGGGCGAATCATAAACTCTTGGAATGCGATAGGAGCGTCCGAGTGCGAACCACCGTTGATGATGTTCATCATAGGAACGGGCAGGGTTTTTGCGTTCGAACCGCCGATGTAGCGATACAAGGGCACGCCGAGGTAGTCAGCAGCAGCGCGAGCTACAGCCAGCGATACGCCGAGGATAGCGTTTGCACCCAGGTTGCTTTTGGTTGCGGTGCCGTCCAGAGCGATCATAGTTTTGTCGATACCAACTTGGTCGGTAACGTTCATACCGATAATCTCGGGAGCGATTTTGGTGTTAACGTTCTCAACTGCTTTTTGAACGCCTTTACCCATATAGCGACCTTTGTCGCCATCACGAAGCTCCAAAGCCTCGTTCTCACCGGTCGATGCGCCGCTGGGAACAGCTGCGCGACCGAATGCGCCAGATGCGGTGAATACTTCAACCTCGATGGTGGGGTTACCACGCGAGTCGAGAATCTCTCTTCCGTGTACACTTACGATTTGCATAATCTTAATGTTTTTTAAAGGTGTATATTAAAACTTGTTTGTGCTTTCAGCTTCGGTTGCCCAAACTAACGCCTAGTTATGGGAACTTATTATATCCGCACAAAGATATAATATTTTTTGCAAACCACATATAATATTTTGCGTGTATATGCGTTTTTCTTGCGAGAAATCAGAAAACTTTTTTTGTTTTTCGAGTTTTCTACCCTATCTTTGCACCCGATTTTGATGATTATGATAAGTCCCGACCATAACGAAACAACTCACTCGCAACGCGACTACATTGTCCGACGAGCCACAACAATGTTTGTTGAGCAAGGCGTCAAGGAGGTGCGAATGGATGATATTGCCCACGAGCTGGCTATATCGAAGCGCACACTCTACGAGGTGTTTGCCGACAAGCGTTCGCTGTTGGAGGCCTGCTTGGCGCACAACATCGAGCAGATGAATGAGGCGATGCGACAATTGGTGGCAAAGGCCAACAATGTTGTGGAGGAGATTTTCCTGATGGTGCGTGGCGCTTACCGCCGCAACCAGCAGTATCGTGTGTTTATGCACTCGATGGCCAAGTACTACCCCGACATTCTGGAGCCCTACAAGGAGCGCCAGTCGCGCGCGGGCTCGGCGCTGTTCCACAGTCTGCTGCAACGAGGTCTGGGCGAGGGTGTGTTCAAGGCCGATATGAACGTGGATTTGGCCGAGACGATATTTGCAATGACGCTCAATGGTCTGATTTCGTCGGCGCAGTTAAGCCTTCCTTCGGGAGTGACTATGCAGGATGCGGTGAGCTACTTTATCGTGAACTTCTTCCGCGGTCTTGCCACAGAGAAGGGACTGCGAATGGTGGACGAGTACGCCAGCGAGGAGTACGCACATTTATTTGGAACGAAATAACAATAAACCAAAGATAAAAGAATGAGAAGATTAGCAGTTTTGGCGCTCAGCCTTGTGACAATAGCAAGTGCTATGGCGCAACAGACGCAGAAAATCACTCTGACACTCGACGAGGCTGTGGGCATTGCCCTGAGCGACAACCCCACAATCAAGGTTGCCGACCTCGAAATCGAGCGCCAGAAGTATGAACGCAAACAGACCGAAGCCAACCTTTGGCCTCAAATCTCGGTGTCGGGTCAATACCTCTATGCCATCGAGAAACAGAGTATGGCAAAGGGACTCTCCTTTGGTGCAGACAACACTTTGGCTGCAACAGGAAATGTCAATCTCGCCCTGTTTGCTCCCTCGGTGTATGCCGCGCTGAATATGAACAAGATTCAGTTGGAGAACGCTGTGGAGGCCGCTCGTGCCAACAAGATTACCTTGGCTGCCGAGGTTAAGAAGGCTTTCTACAACATTCTGCTTGCAAAACAATCTATCGAGGTGCTCCACGCCAGCGAGGGCAACATCAAGGAGACCGTTGACAACACCCGCGAGATGTATAACGCTGGTCTTGCTGCTGAGTACGACCTGCTGACCGCCGAGGTTCAATTGAGCAACCTCAAACCCACAATCATCCAAACCGAGAACTCGGTGGAGATTGCCGAGTTGCTGCTCAAAATGTACTTGGGTCTGCCTCAAAACACCCAAATCGAGGTTGTAGGTACACTGGATGAGTTCCGCGACGCTGTGATGGCTGGTGGCGAGTCGCTTTCGACCGATGTTTCGGCCAACACCGACTTGCGCACACTCGACATCAACCTCAAACTGCTGAACGCCCAAAAGAAGATGACCAACAGTGCACGCATCCCCACTGTCGCAGCCTTCTTGCAAGGTAGCTACACTGGTAATGACGCTGTCAACCCTCTGAAAAGTATGATGGGTGGCGGTGCAGGCGCAGGCACTGGTGCAGGTGCAGGTGCAGGTGCGGCCACAACTGCCGAGCGTGAGTTCTGGTGGCAATATCCTATCAACGTTGGTGTACAGGTGTCGATTCCCATCTTTGCGGGCTTCTCGAACACCAACAAGATTAAGAGCATCAACAACAGCATCCGTCAATTGGAGATGCAACGCGACTACCTCAAAGAGAGTATGTATGTGCAAGTTCGCTCGGCGCTCAATACCCTTGTGACCGCACGCGAGACTATGCTGGCCAACGAGAAGACTGTTGAACAAGCTCAAAAGGCATTCGAGATTGCACAAACCCGCTACACCGCAGGTGCGGGTACCATTCTCGAAGTAAACTCTTCGGAGTTGCAACTCACCCAATCGCGACTCAACTACTCGCAAGCCATCTACGACTATCTGTCGGCCAAGGCTGAGTACGACAAAATCATCGGTAAAGAGGAATAAAAAAGTAAAATCATAAAGTATGAAAATCAACAAAAGATTGTTTCTGACGCTGGCACTCGGTGCAGTGCTCGTCGGATGCGCAAGCAAACAGGAGAAAACCACCACCGAGCAGACCGAGCCCACAAAGGTGCTTGTTAAAACCGAGGCTGCAACTGTTCAAACCGTGGCTCAAACCGAGGAGTTCACCGCCAACATCGAGCCCTACAAAAAGAACTATATCACTCCCGCTGTTCAGGGTGTGCGCATCGACCGTATTCTGGTTGACGTGGGCGACCGCGTGAAGAAGGGCCAACTGCTTGTTGAGATGGACCCCACCAATTTCAACCAACAACGCGTGAACCTGCAAAACGCACAAGATACCTACGACCGCACCAAAAAGGTGTTTGAGGTAGGCGGCGTGTCGCAACAACAACTCGACCAAGCGTTGAACAACCTGACCCTGCAAAAAGAGGTCATCAACAACCTCGAGAAGAACATCAAACTGCTCTCGCCCATCAACGGTGTTGTTACCGCTCGTAACGACGAGGCAGGCAACTTGTTTGGTAACCAACCCATCCTCCAAGTGATGCAAATCGACCGCCTGAAAGTGACCGTAAGCATCTCGGAGCAATTTTATACAGCAGTTAAATTGGGCACTCCCGTTAAGGTTGGCGTGGATATCTTCCCCGGCGAGGAGTTCGAGGGTAAAGTAACCCTGATTCACCCTGCAATGGACGCTGCAACCCGCACCTTCACCGTTGAGGTTACCATCCCCAACGCCAACGAGCGTCTGCGCCCTGGTATGTTCTCGCGCTCGACCTTCAATATGGGCAACCGCGAGAGTGTGATGATTTCGGACGTTGCCATCGCACGCCAAGCAGGTACCTCTGAGCGTTATGCCTTTGTCGAGAAAGACGGTGTGGCAGAGCGTCGCGTGGTTAAACTCGGCCGCCAAGTGGGTGACAAAGTAGAGATTCTGAGCGGTATCGAGGCAGGCGAAAAGGTTATCGTAACTGGCCTGTCGAAACTCGAACAAGGCACCGCCGTAGAAGTTCAAAACCAATAAGACTTACAACACTCAAACATTCGTTAAACAATGAATATTTACGAACAGGCCGTCCGCAAACCGATTTCGACCATACTTATTTTCATAGGTGTGATTATCTTCGGTGTATTCTCGCTGACAAAACTGGCCATCGACCAATTCCCCGAAATGGAGTTCCCCGCGGTTGCGGTGTTCACCACCTACCCGGGTGCCAATGCCGAGGAGATTGAGACTAACGTAACTCGTATCCTCGAAGACCAACTCAATACGGTTGATAACCTCGAAAAAATCACCTCTACCTCGTCGGACAACTACTCGATTGTAAACCTTGAATTGGAGTGGGGCTCGGACATCACCGAAGCAACCAACGACGTGCGTGACGTGATTAACCGTAGTACCAAACTGCTGCCCGACGGCGCTGAGCAACCTATCGTATTTAAGTTCAGCTCGTCGATGCAACCCATTATGATTCTCTCGGTTACCGCTAACGAGAGCTACGCTGCACTTAGCAAGGAGCTGGACGACAACCTTGTCAATACCCTTAACCGTATCGAGGGTGTGGGTGCTGTGAGCCTTGGTGGTGCTCCCGAGCGCGAAATCCAAGTTAACGTAGATCCCACCAAGTTGGAGGCCTACGGACTGACTGTCGAGAGCCTTGGACAACTTATCGCTGCCGAGAATGTCAATATCCCCGCAGGTACCATCGACATTGGTAACAACACCTACAATATCAAAGCCGACGCCGAATATTCGTCGGGCGAGCAAGTGAGAGATCTTGTTGTGTCGAATGCTGGTGGTCGCACTATCCACCTGACCGACGTGGCCGAGGTGAAAGATACCCTCGAAAAGGCTACTCAGGATGTGCGTATGAACGGCAACCGATGCGTAACCGTGATTATCCAAAAACAATCGGGTGCAAATACTGTTGAGATTGTTAAGCAGGTACAGGCTATGTTGCCTTCGATTCTGCAAACTCTCCCTCCCGATGTGCAAATTCACACTGTTTATGAGGGCTCGGAGTCGATTATCGACTCGATTAACTCGCTGAGTGAGTCTGTAATGTACGCTCTTATCTTTGTGATTTTGGTGGTAATGATGTTCTTGGGCCGCTGGCGTGCAACATTCATCATTGCTCTGACCATCCCTATCTCGCTGATTACTGCCTTCATCTATCTGTTTGCCACCGGTTCGACACTCAACATCATTTCGTTGTCGTCGCTGTCGATTGCTATCGGTATGGTTGTGGACGATGCCATCGTGGTGTTGGAGAACATCTCGACCCACATCGACAAGGGCTCGAAACCGCGTGAGGCTGCTATCTATGGTACCAACGAGGTGTGGTTGTCGGTTATCGCCACCACTCTGGTAGTTGTGGCTGTGTTTATGCCGCTGACTATGTTGGAGGGTATGATGGGTATTATGTTCAAGGAGCTGGGTTGGATTGTGACCATCGTGGTATGTACTTCGACCGCAACTGCTGTGAGTCTGACACCTATGCTGTGTGCCTATATGCTTAAAGCCGATGGCGCAGTGCACGACTACAAAGGCGCGGGTATCATCTACAAACCCGTCGATAAGTTCCTCGGATGGTTGGACGGCGCTTATGCACGCCTTCTGCACTGGGCAGTACGCCACCGCGCGATTGTGATTTGCTCGACAATGGGACTGTTTGCAGTGTCGTTGGTATTGTTGAAATTTGTGCCGATGGAGTTCTTCTCGAAGACCGACTCTGCATCAATCAATGCCACTGTCAAGTTGGAGCAAAATATCGGTGTTGACTACACCGCCCGCATCGCTCGTCAAATTGATAGCATCATCTACGCAAAATATCCCGAGGTTGACCGCGTGCAAGCGACCGCTGGTGCAAGCAGCTCGGATAATATGTTTGCGGCAATGAGCGACAACGGTAGCCACATCGTGACCTATCGTCTGAAACTCCCCACAGCCGACAAACGTGAGCGTAGCGTATTCGAGATTGCCGACCTGTTGCGTCAAGACCTCGACAGAATCCCCGAGATTCGCGAGTATAGCGTAACTACAGGTAGTAGTGGCCCTGGCGGCAACAGTAGCCCCATCGAGGTTAAAGTGTTTGGTCACAACATCGAGTTGTCGAATGCCGTGGCTCTTGACCTGAAAGCAAAGATTGCAACTCTGAGCGAAACTCGTGACGTTAAACTCTCGCGCGAGGACCTTCGTCCTGAGTACAATGTAGTGTTCGACCGCGATAAACTCGCATACTATGGTGTATCGAACGCCACCGCTGCCAACTTTGTTCGTAACCGTATCAATGGCTACACTGCATCGAAATATCGCGAGGATGGTGACGAGTACGACATCGTTGTTCGCTATGCCGAAGAGCACCGCGAAACCATCAGCGACGTAGAGAATATCACTCTGTATAGCTCGACCACAGGCCGCCCCATCAAACTCAAAGAGGTTGCTACCGTAACCGAGGAGTTTGCTGCTCCGAGCATTGAGCGCGAGGACCGCCAACGTATCGTGAAAGTTGAGTCGGATATGGCTCCTGGTGTGGCTCTGGGTCAGGCCGCAGAGAAAATCCAAGAGATTATCGACGCTTACGATATCCCCGACGGTATCTTCATCGAGCTTGGTGGTGATATTGAGGATATGAACGAGTCGACAGGCGATATGATGATGCTGATGGCACTTATCGTGATTCTGGTGTACATCGTGATGGCAACCCAGTTCGAGAGTTTGAAAATGCCCTTCATCATTATGTTTACCATTCCGTTTGCGTTCACTGGTGTGTTTGTGGCACTGTGGCTGACTGGCAAACCTCTGTCGATGATTGCACTGATTGGTGCGATTATGCTGGTGGGTATCGTTGTTAAGAACGGTATCGTGATGGTTGACTTCACCAACCTGCTGTGCGAGCGTGGCGCCAAGGTTATGGACGCTGTTGAGGAGGCTGGTAAGAGCCGTCTGCGCCCCGTGTTGATGACCTCGCTGACCACCATCTTCGGTATGATTCCTATGGCTATCGGTGTTGGTAACGGTTCGGAGATGTGGCAACCTATGGGTATCGCCATTGTGGGTGGTCTGACCTTCTCGACCCTGCTTACTCTGCTGGTTGTGCCTACCATTTACGCATCGTTCCAAGTTCGCGCCGAGCGCAAAGTCGAAGCTAAAAAACTTAACAAGTAACCCCCTATGAAAGCAATATTTGTATCGTATAACCAAGCGCTCACCGAGCGCATCAACGACCTTTTGGACGAGTATGGAGTTCGCGGTTTCACCCGCTGGACTCCGACCGAGGGTCGTGGTAGTTTCACCGGCGAGCCCCACTACGGCAACCACACCTGGCCCGCAATCAACACTTCGGTGTTGGCCATTGTCGAGGACGAGAAGGTAGCTCCCGTAATGGATGCCATCCGCCGTTTGGACGCCGAAATCGAGAAACAAGGTTGCCGCGCCTTTGTTTGGAACATCGAGCAAGCGCTGTAATCACACCACCCCACTTTCGGGTACAACAAAGGCTGTCACTGCAATAGTGACAGCCTTTGTTGTTTTCGGTATATTGAACGAGCATTGGCAGCCTCCCGCCTCGTTGCTCGCCCCCACCCTATGTTCTATTTCGAGCAGGGTTTGATGTCTTTGATGCGGAGCTGGGGCATTGTGATGCCGCGATAGTGGTTCTCGACAATCACATAGCACACATCTACGGGACGGCCACTGCGAATCCATTGGTAGTGTTGCGGTTGTTGGAACGCAATCGACGGAATCGAAGTGTTGGGTTTCTCCTTCTGCACAAGATCCATTTTGAGGTGCTCGCGCTCGACACCCACCAGCTTTGCGTCGCCTCGGTTGCTCACGCCACAAGTCATAAATACAGGTGCGGTGTTGCCGGGACCGAAGGGTTGGAATTTACACAAGCTGTCGCGGAACGCGGGCGTGATGTCGCTGAACAGCAACTTGGCATCAACATCCACTTGGGGAATCAACATCTTGGGGTCGATATTCTCCTCAACATAGCGGTTGAAGCGCTCGGTAAATGCGGGGACATTCTCGGGTTTCATAGTCAGTCCCGCGGCATACATATGGCCACCGAAGTTCTCCAACAAGTCGGCGCACGATTCAACAGCCTGATAGAGGTCGAAACCGGGAACGCTACGAGCCGAGCCCGTAACATAGCCGTTGCTCATTGTCAGCACCACAGTGGGGCGATAGTAGGTCTCGATAAGGCGCGAAGCCACGATACCGACGATACCCTTCATCCACTTGGGATTGTAGATTACGGTGCTTTTGAGCGCCTTCATCTCGGGGTGGCTCTCGATAAAGTCGTGGGCCTCTTGAGTCACCGAGCGGTCGATGCTCTTGCGCTCGCTGTTGGCCTCGTCAATCATCTGACCGAAGTCCTCGGCCGAGCTCTCGTCCCTTTCGACCATCAGGTTCACTGCCGAGTGACCTCCCGAATAGGAGTCCTCATCTACGCGCATACGACCTGCCGCATTGATACGCGGGCCGATTTTGAACACAATGTCATCGATGGTGATGGTGTGGTTCTCGAGTCCGCAAATCTTGATGATTGAGGCCAGACCCTTGTTGGGTTTGCTGTTCAATCGTTGCAGACCGTAGTATGCCAGCACACGGTTCTCACCAATCAACGGCACGATGTCCGAAGCGATGCTCACCGCCACCAAGTCAAGCAGACCCTCGATAGTCGAGAAAGGCATCTCGTGGCGTTTGCAGTAGGCTTGCACAAGTTTGAAACCTACGCCACAGCCCGACAACTCCTTGAACGGGTAGTTGCAATCGTTCTGCTTGGAGTCCAGCACCGCCACAGCGTCGGGAATCTCGTCGCCGGGAAGGTGGTGGTCACAGATAATAAAATCAATTCCTTTTTCTTTGGCATAAGCGACCTTGTCCACCGCTTTGATACCGCAGTCGAGCGTGATAACGAGTTTGACTCCTTTGCGCTCGGCGTATTCGATACCGCGATACGACACGCCATACCCCTCCGTATAACGGTCGGGTATGTAGAACATCAAGTTGGAGTGACCCAACTTACGCAGGAAAATGTAAACGAGAGCTACGGCAGTTGTGCCATCCACATCATAGTCACCATAGACCATAATGGGCTCGTTGTTTCTTACAGCCGCACTGATACGCTTGATTGCCTTGTCCATATCCTTCATCAGGAACGGATCGTGCAAGTCGGCGAGTTGCGGATTAAAGAATTTCTGCGCCTCTTGTTCCGTCTCTATGCCACGCTGAACGAGGAGGTTGGCCAGCACAGGTGCAATCCCAAGGGATTGTGCCAGTTGGTTTACCGTCCCCGAGTCCCCTTGTTGCTTGAGGACCCAAGTTTTCTCTATTGGCATAATTTATCATTTTATAATTTTAATATTCATATTCTTCTCCAAGTGACGGCACAGAGCGCTCTCTGCCTCGTCAATGCGCACTTCGCGGCCTACCTCGGCCGACAACGATGTAACACCCCTGTCCACAAAACCGCAGGGATTGATATATCCGAAGTACGACAAATCGGTGGATACGTTGAAACCCAGACCGTGCATTGTCACCCAATGTGACGAGCGCACGCCAACGGCGCAAATCTTACGCAGGGGTTTGCCTCCACCCTCAATCCATACACCTGTGGCTCCTTCGCTGCGGCGGCCCACAACGCCCCACTCGGCAATGGTGTCAATGACCGACTGCTCGGCCAGATATATATAGTCGCGCAGGCCCATACCGATGCGCTCCAAATCGAGAATCGGATAGACCACCAACTGACCGGGCCCGTGATAAGTAACGTCGCCACCGCGGTCAATCTTATAAAATGTAGCTTTGATTTGTGCCAAAAAGTCGGGATTTACCAACAGATTGTTTGCGTTTCCGCTCTTGCCCAGCGTATAGACGTGGGGGTGCTGGCACGTAATGAGATATCCTGCATCAACACCTTCGAGGCTGTCACTATCGACAACACTCCCTGCGGCGTGGCTTTCAGCCACACCTATGCGCGATTTTGTTTTACGCGCCACCAGGCCGTCAAACAGCGTGCGTTGGAGATCCCAACACTCTGCATAATCAATCAGGCCCGGTGTCTTGTGCAAGACAGTCGGACTCATTTCACTTACTTTTTAGGCGCACAGCAACCCAAGGCTTGCTCGGCCATATAGGACGAACGAACCAGAGGCGCACTTGCTACATATTTAAATCCTAAACTGTAAGCTTGCTGTTTGTACCATTCGAAGGTATCGGGATGAATATACTCAGCCACAGGATAGTGGTTGAGTGTCGGCCGTAGATATTGGCCCAGCGTGACGATGCTCACGCCGACGTCGGCAAGGTCGCGCAGGGTTTGCACCACCTCGTCTTTGCTTTCGCCGAGTCCCACCATAATACCACTCTTGGCTGTCGCACCGCTTCGGGCTATGTACTCCAACGTTTGCAGGCTCGTGCGGTATTTCGCGCGAGAACGTACAAGCGGAGTCAACCTCTCGACGGTTTCGATGTTGTGTCCCACAATGTCGGGTGCCGAGTCGAGGACAATATCCAGCAACTCGCCACGACCGTCAAGGTCGGGAATCAACACTTCGATGGTAGTGTCGGGATTCGACTTACGAACAGCGCGCACCGTGTCGGCCCAGAACTGCGCTCCGCCATCGGGCAGGTCGTCGCGAGTCACTGAGGTAATGACGGCGTGTCGCAGCCCCATCAGAGCGATGGAACGCGCCACATTTTCGGGTTCGCTGTTGTCAACAGGTAACGGCCTTCCCGTTGCGGTTGCACAGAACTTACAACTTCGTGTGCAGACATCACCCAAAATCATAAATGTCGCCGTACGGCGGCTCCAGCACTCGGCCTTGTTGGGACATTGCCCGCTACCGCAGATGGTGTGAAGTTTATACTTCTCCACAATCTTGGCAACCTCGGCAAACCCCGCGGTGTCGTGAAGTTTGATTTTGAGCCAATCGGGTTTTATTCGCACGTTAACCTTGTCATTGGTTATAGGCATTTTACAGTTTATATTTTTCCAATTGATGCAAAAGTACAATTTTTTTCAAAAATTACAGCATATCTGCCCCTCTTTTTTCAATATTTTTTGATGCGGCAGATTTTTTAGTACCTTTGCTGACGGCGAAGCACCCCGTTGCGCGCCCCTTTGATTATGAATCGAACACTCCGAATACTGCTGATTGTTGTGCTGTTGCTCTGCGTGACAGCCACCCTTATTTATGCCTCGCCGCGAGGCCGTCGTAAGCTCCGCCGCTCTCGCCGCGCGCAAACAGCACTCGTTGAAACACAAGCAGTTAGCAAGTCTGTAAAATCTTTCCTCCCGTGGTACGAGATGCCCATTGCGACACTCACCGACGATCAGGAAATAATCACCCACTACACCACAATCGATGGTGAGCGCCGTCGCAATTTCACGATGCTCTACGACCACTCCGACAAACTTTCGCTGTGGGTGGCCTATCCGATGCACTCGTGCTACCTTGGAGAGCAGGGACGCACCGATGCGTGGGCTTTCGATCCCTCGCTACCTCAACAAGCGCAGCTCAATATGAAGCGTTCGGGCTTCATCGACGACAACGGATACTCCTCCTACGACCGCGGCCACCAAATCCCTTCGGCCGACCGCACAGTCAACCACGAGGCCAATGCCGCCACCTTCTATTACTCCAATATGACGCCCCAGCAGAGCAGTTTCAATCGCGGTTTGTGGGGCCGACTCGAGGAGTTTGTTCGCGACAACACCCCCGCCACCGACACTCTGTGGGTTGTTACGGGATGCGTGATGACCACACCCGAGGCGCCCACCCTTCTCAAAGCGGCACACAAGAGTCACGGCGACAGCATATCGGTACCCCGCGCCTACTTCAAGGTATTGCTCCGCAGCAGTGTCCGCGGCTCCCTTCCCACCGACTCCTCGGCCGAATGTATCGGTTTCTGGATGCCCAATGCCGCCCCAACATCGTCGAAGCTCACCACCGCCTATGCCGTCAGCATCAACCGCATCGAAGAGCTTACAGGCATCGACTTCTTCCCCGGACTGTCGGACCAAACCGAAGAGCACTTCGATCCCACCCTCTGGCAGTGGTAAACAAACGGCACTTGCAACAAACGCAAAGAGCGTGTTCACCTTTTTGAGCACGCTCTTTTCTTTTGGATTCGGGGATGAAAAAAGGTGTCGCCCCGAAGGACGACACCTAATTATCGGATTGGGAGAATTGATTACTCCTCAATGCGAACGCAACGGATTGCGCGGGTCGAAATACCCATCGACAAGCAGTTGTGACCGTCAACATTTTCAGGTTTGTTGATGTTTGCTACACCAAGGAAGTTTTGGTCTTTGTCGTTTACGAAGTTCATAGCACCGCAAGCGCCGTCACCAATTGCATTCACCCAGTAAGCACCCAGAACGTTACAGCATTGGAATTTGGTATCATCACCCCAACGAGTACCAGTTTTGGGGAAGAATGCGGTTTGACCCGAAGGCAGAACAACATTCCAACCATAGTTGCCAGCAGTTACAGTCGATTCGTTCGCGATACAGTTGCTGAAATCAACACCGGGAACGAACCAGCCAGCAGGACAGGGGTCGTAGATAGTTTTGATAACATCTTTGCACGAAGGCCATACTTGGGGACCACCCCAGTAGTAGAACAGTTGTTGTTTAGCAATCGCGCTACGTTTGCCCCACCAGTCATAAGGCGAGCTGTTACCGCCTGCATTGTTGTTGTGAATCAGGCGGTGGGGGTTAGCGTTGGCATAAGCAACAGCGTCAGCGTAGGTCCAATCGCCCGAGAAACCGGCGTGTTGTACCAGACCTTGCAGATACTCGGTGTTTGAAATAAAAGTGTAACCACCATTTTCGTTTTGGCTACCGCCACCATTCGAACCATACATCAAAATACCGTCGGGGGTCATAGCGCCATAACCTGCACCACCACGGTTACCGTCGGTGCAGCTTGCTTTGATGTCAAACGGACCGGGGAAGGGGTCTTTACGACCGTGTTGGTAGGTCATACCAACTGCGGTACCTGCAATCCAACCGTTCGATACACCCTCCTCGCTGCCGATGTTAGCACCGATGTTACGGTCCATCATTACGAGGTTGTTTACACCCATAGCCACTTTCGAAGCCTCTGCATCGTAGCCGTTAGCAATCCAGATGTGCCAGCTCCAAATGATTTCGCCGCTCTCGTCTTTCACAGCGATAACAACGTTACCGGGGATAAGCTCTTCGCCCTCGGTCTCGAACTCAACGTCGCCATTCGAGAACAACATTACGCTCTCGGGTTTGATGGGGCAGGTAGTGGTGTAAACCTTCTCGCCGGGGCACCAAGCTTGGAACCACAGAACCTCTGCCGAAGCGGGAGCCAAATCAACGCTGGTTTGAGCTACGTCAGCAGCACCCTTAACGAAGGTGTGGTACTCAGCAGCAGCGTAACGGTTCGAAACGATTTCGCCGGTGTAGCCATTACCTTTAACATTAGCGGTGAAGTAGTATTTGCCAGGAGCGTTAACGATGTAGCAGTTTGCAGTGCCATTCTCGCACAGGTTGGTACCAGTTGCAACATCGGGGAAGTAACCACCTTCCCACTCGGTAGTTTTGTCTTTGTAGAAAGTAGGCACGGGAACCAAAACATTGAAGTCGTCCCAAACTTTGATGGTTTCAAGCGAAGGAGTCTCCTCGGCGTAGAGATAAGCCAGCGATTTGTTGCCCGATACGTCGTAAGTGGTCATCTTCGAGCCGTCGATACGCAGACCACGCAGAGCAGCGTCGTTAGCAGCGGTCGAAATCGAGGTCAGTTTGGTGTTGTTTACGCTTACAACAGCCAATTTGGTGTTAGCAGCGATGTCAATCGAAGTCAGACCAGTCCAACCAGCGTACAGACCAACCAAGTTCGACAGACCGCTGAGCGATACGCTCGACAGGGCTGCGTTGTTGCTGATGGTCAGATATTTCAGGTTAGCCAAGCCAGCCACGTTAATCGAGGTCAGCGAGTTGCGACCAGCGTTCATAGCTTTCAGCTCGGTGTTTTTCGACAGGTCGAGCGAAGTCAGTTTGTTAGCCTCAACGTTGATAGCTTTCAGTGCGGTGAGAGCAGTAACATCCAGCGAGGTGAGTTTGTTACCGGGCAGGTAAACTTGCTCCAAAGCGGTGTTTTTGCTCAGGTTGATAGCAGCGATTTTCGAGTAACCAGCGTTCAGCACGCGCAGAGCGGTGTTTGCAGCCAGGTCGAGAGTCGAGATTGCGGTGTTACCTGCATAGAGTTTCTCGAGTTTGGTGTTAGCCGACAGGTTCAGAGCAGCGACTTTGGTGTCGTTCACGTTCAGAACTTTCAGCTCGGGGTTGCCACTCAGGTCGAGAGTGGTGATGCCTGTACCTTGAACCAACAGCTCGGTCAGTTTGGCATTTTTGGTAACGTCCAGAGCCTCAACGCCAGCCGAGTTACGGATGTCGAGTTTCACCAGGTTGTCCATATACTCGATACCGCTCAAACTGGTTAGACCCGAGTAAGTTACAGTGTACATATCTTTGTTGGTGCTCCACAGAACCAGCTCGGTGATATCGTTCAACTCGCCTTTGCTCAGCGCTTTGTCTTTGTTGGCGTCAAAACGGTTTACAAGGAACGATTTGAAACGAGCATCAGCAATCTCAACAACAGCATCCTCGTTACCTGCTTGTTTGATAACAACCTCGTCGGTGCCGAACTCCGAAGTGAAGGTAACAACAGCCGCACGCGAAGCAGCATCCTCGTTGGCAGCAACTACGAATTTCTCCTCGGTCTCGGTCAGTGCGCGAGTCGAAGGACGGGTAATCCAAGTACACTCCTCGGGAATGGTAACTGTGTAGTCGCGGTTCGATTTAACCAAAATCGAAACCTCGCCACCCACCGAAGCAACCTCTACGGGCTCGGTGCTAACTACAACTGCACCAGTCTCGCTTTGAGTTACGGTGATGATATCCTCGCCAAGCTCGCTGGTTACGATAACTTGACCAACACGCTCGTCGTACGACTCGTTGGCAGCAACAACGATAGTGAAGCTTTTAGCCTCCAATGCGCGAGTAGCTTCGGCAACCGACAGCCACTCTTGTGCAGCCTCGGCAACAGCTACTGTGTACTCAACGTTGCTCATCAGGTTTACAACGATTTCGCCACCCTCGGCACCGATAGTGCGAGCCAGACCTTCAACGATAGTGTTAGCTTTGGCGGTGGGTTGAGTTACGGTAACGCTTACAGGGTCGGTACCTTGCATAGTGAAGGTGATGGTAGCGGTACGAGCCTCGTAGGTAGTGTTTTCGAGAGCGGTTACGGTTACGGTAGCCGATGCGTTGCCTGTATCAGGAGTTGCAAAGCACCAGTCAGCATCCGAGGTAACAACCCAAGTGGTGTTGGCCATAACCTCGACGGTAGCCTCCCACTCGGCAGCGCTGGGAGCAACGAGCTCGGTCACATCAACCGAAATCTCGGGAGTAATCTCAGGCTGGTTAGGAGTACAAGCAGACACGCCCATTACAAGTGCGGCTGCAAACAAAAGCATATATTTTTTCATACTCTTTTCTTCGATTTAGTGTGTTATACTTCCGTTAATTATTTAGCCGCAGGTACAACCTCGTTGATGATAGGCAGCAGAGCCTCTGCCATAACCAGATAACCTTTGTAGCTGGGGTGAACGTTAGTACCACCGTTCATAGCACCGGGAACCTCGCTTTCGAGCAGCAGGTCGTAGTCCAGCGAACCATCCGACATAACAAAAGCCGAGTAGAAGTCACAGAAAGCGTAGTTGTTCTCCAACACGATCTCTTGAATCATATCGTTCAGACGGCTTACATAGTTTTGGGGATTATCGGTGATGCCCCACAGATTCGACGAAGGCAGAATGCTGCAAAGGATAACCTTTTGACCTGCATCAGCGCTGGCTTTTGCCATAGTTGCAAGGTTCATAGCGATGTCGTCAACGGGACGCAACGAGCCATCGTTTTGTGCGATGTCGTTGATACCGGCCATAATAACAACAGCCGAAGCACCCGAGTTAACAACGTCGTTGTTGTAACGCAACAGCATATCGGCGGTGGTGTGACCACTGATACCTTTGTTCAGGAAGTTGTTCTCCGAGAAGAACATTCCCACTTTCTCGCCCCAACCTTTGAAAATCGAGTCGCCCATAAACACGACTCTCGGTCCGGCCGAAACGTTTGCGGCAGCACAGCACAGCATAATACCGAGAAGTGCCTTTGAAATTCGTTTAAGCATAGTGAAAGTTTTTTATTGATTTGGTTAAAATTTCGTTTGATAACTGCAAAGTTATCTCTTTTTTTATGTTTTACAACAAAACTTCTTGCTAAATAATAAAAAAAACGAAAGGCCACACCCCATCCGATACACATCTGACACTTGTATTTTGCGAACGCCCACTACATCCCAAAGTGCTGCGCACGGCGAGCCGAAAACGAATCAAAAAATCACAAAAAACAGACACGAAAATTGTTAATTCACAAAAAGTTCGTATATTTGCGGGCTTTTTCGCCCGCGCGGGGGTGTGAGAACGCCGCCAAAGTGAGGTAAAAACAGCAAAAAAACTTAATTATTAATCATTTTAACGAGCGATTGTATCGCAAAACTTTTTTCCGCAATGGAGAACAAAAACATTCAAGTTGCCAACGAGAACTTCGATTGGAACGCATTTGAGAACGAGCTGGGTCTGTACGGTCAAACCAGCAAAGAGGACATCACCGCTAAATACGACGAGTCGTTGTCGAACATCCTGGCAGGTGAGGTTGTTGAGGGTACTGTAACCGGCATCACCAAACGCGAAGTTGTCGTTAACATCGGCTACAAGAGCGAGGGTATCATCCCTGTGACCGAGTTCCGCTACAACCCCGAGCTGGCTATCGGCGAGAAAGTAGAGGTTTACGTTGAGAGCGCAGAGGACAAAAAAGGTCAACTCGCACTGTCGCACAAAAAAGCACGTCAACTCAAAAGCTGGGATTTGGTTAACAAAGCTATGGATGAGGACCAAATCATCAAGGGTTACATCAAATGCCGCACCAAAGGTGGTATGATTGTTGACGTATTTGGTATCGAGGCTTTCTTGCCCGGTTCGCAAATCGACGTGAAACCCATCCGCGACTACGATATCTACGTAGACAAAACTATGGAGTTCAAGGTTGTTAAAATCAACCAAGAGTACCGCAACGTTGTTGTATCGCACAAAGCTCTCATCGAGGCTGAGCTCGAGCAACAAAAGAAAGAGATCATCTCGAAACTCGAGAAAGGTCAAATCCTTGAGGGTACCGTTAAAAACATCACTCCTTACGGTGTATTCATCGACCTGGGTGGCGTAGACGGTCTGATCCACATCACCGACCTGAGCTGGGGTCGTGTTACCAAACCCGAGGAGATCGTTGAGCTCGACCAAAAGATCAACGTTGTTATCCTCGACTTCGATGACGCTAAAAAACGCATCGCTCTGGGTCTGAAACAACTCACCGCTCACCCCTGGGAGGCTCTGAACCAAGACCTCAAAGTAGGTGACAAAGTAAAAGGTAAAGTAGTTGTTATGGCTGACTACGGTGCATTCGTAGAGGTTGCACCCGGCGTAGAGGGTCTGATCCACGTTTCGGAGATGAGCTGGAGCCAACACCTCCGCTCGGCACAAGACTTTATGAAAGTTGGTGACGAGGTTGAGGCAGTTATCCTGACCATCGACTACGAGGAGCGTCGTATGAGCCTGGGTACCAAACAACTCTCGACCGATCCTTGGGAGAACATCGAGGCTAAATACCCCGTAGGTAGCAAACACAGCGCTAACGTTCGCAACTTCACCAACTTCGGTGTATTCGTTGAGATCGAGGAGGGTATCGATGGCCTGATCCACATCTCGGATCTGAGCTGGACCAAGAAAATCAAACACCCCTCGGAGTTCACTCAAGTAGGTACTTCGATCGAGGTTGTTGTTCTTGAGATCGACAAAGAGAACCGTCGTTTGAGCCTGGGTCACAAACAACTCGAGGAGAACCCCTGGGATGGTTTCGAGGCTGAGTTCGCAGTTGATTCGGTTCACGAGGGTACCATCACCGAGGTAACCGAGAAAGGCGCAGTTGTTGTTCTGGGCGAGAACATCGAGGGCTTCGCTCCCGCAAAACAACTCGTTAAAGAGGACGGCACCACCGCTAAAGCAGGTGAGAAACTCCAATTCAAAGTAACCGAGTTCTCGAAAACCACCAAACGTATCACCTTGTCGCACACTCGTCTGTTCGAGGAGGCTAAACGTGAGGAGGCTAAAGCAGAGCGCGCTGAGAAAGCAGCTGCTGCAGAGGAGGCTAAAAACACTGTAAAGAAAATCAACGCTCAAGTTGAGAAAACCACTCTCGGTGACATCACCGGTCTGGCAGAGTTGAAAGCTAAACTCGAGGCTGAGGAGTAATCCACCTCTCGTGGCGTGGCAGTGCGGCTCCGACTTCGGAACGCGAACGGCAGAGGATAAGAACGATTCGTGAATCTGACTACCTATGAAATTCGAAGTTACCATACTCGGCTCGCGTGCTGCAATGCCCGACATAAAACACAATCAGACTGCTCATGCGCTTAATGTGCATGAGCAGTTCTATCTTATAGACTGTGGTGAGGCGACTCAAACGCAACTTATGCGCTTTGGTATCCACCCGATGCGAATAAACCACATCTTTGTGTCGCACCTGCACGGCGACCACTTCTATGGCCTGTTCCCGATGATTTCGACTATGGGACTGATGGGACGCAAAACCCCGCTGCATATCTACGCCCCGCGACCTTTGCAGGAGATTGTCGATATGCACTTCCGATACTTCGATGCGGAACTCGGCTACGAGATTGTGTGCCACGAATTCAACCATACCCAACACCAGATGGTGTACGAAAATAAGGTTATGGAGGTGTGGACGGTGCCCCTGCGACACCGAGTCCCCTGTGCGGGTTTCCATTTTAGGGAGAAGACGCCGCAACTCAACCTGCGCCCGCAGATGATAGAACGCTATGGCCTGACTATCCAACAAATGGTGGCGGCCAAACAGGGCGAGGATATTACGCTGGACAGCGGCGAGATTATCCCTAACGCACAACTTACCTATATTCCCTATTCGCCACGCAGCTACGCCTACCTGAGCGATACAACCTACTCGGCCAAGGCCGTGGGTCTGGTTCGGGGTGTGGATTTGCTCTATCACGAGGCCACCTACGCCGATGCCGACCGCAAGCGGGCCAAGCAGACGGGCCACTCGACAACCTTGCAGGCCGCCAAAGCCGCTGTCGAGTCCGAGGCGAAACAACTTATCATCGGCCACTTCTCGGGTCGCTACGACGACAACACCGAGATGCTCCGCGAGGAGGCGGCCACGCTGTTCCCCAATACGGTGGCAGCAACCGAAGGCTTGCGAGTCGCAATCCCGATTCGCAAAAACAACCCCTGATGGGAACTAATACACGATGTGGGTGTGATGAGCGCAAAATAAAAAACTCCGCGCCTGCGTTATAAATATGGAAATAACCTTTAAAAAAATATCGATATGAAAAAACTTATGACTATGGCCCTGCTCGTTGTGGCTCTGGCAGCTACTTCGTGCGAGAAAGAGGGCGCAGAATGCAAATGCTCGTACACTATTGGCAGCCTCGAATTGAAAGACCAAGAGGTTGATCTCGAAGGCACCAACCTGACTTGCTCGGAGTATGCCGAGAGTCTGAACGGCCAATATACTAATGTTAAATGTCGTACCGACTACTAATATTTTCTTGGCACTCGCCCCGAAAATAAATCTCACCCCGACCGCGTTTGCATATTCGGAGAGAACAAAAATAACCGTTCGTAATATGAAAAGATTTTTTGCAATAGCACTGCTGGCAGGCGTAGCTTTCACATCGGTATCGTGCCGCAAGGATGGCACTCGTTGCCGCTGCGTGTTCAAAAGCCCCACCGCAGGCCGCCAAGAGTTTATTGTTGAGGAGGAGACCCTGCTCAAAATAGCTAAATCTTGTGCCGGCTATGAGAAGTATCTCGAAATGGGCAGCGACCTCGACTACAAGTGCTACAATGACTAATCGCACACGCAAGGGTGTCAACCTGATAAATAACGCACGCACGGCTATCCGTATAGTCGTGGGTGCGTTGTTTTGTCTTTCAGCCGCCGCCAAGATGGCCGACTTCGACCGCTTAGAGCTCTATATATTTAGTTTCGGAGCGCTGTCGCTGAATGTCAGCTTTTGGGTTGCACGCCTACTTGTGGCCTTCGAGATGGTGCTCGGAGTGGCACTGATAGCCAACATCCGCCGTCGCGCTGCTGCGTGGTGCGGACTTGGCTCCGTAGTGTTGTTCTCGGTTTTCCTGCTCTATGCCATCGCCGCAGGACGCAACGACAACTGCCACTGTATGGGCGAGTTTGTCGAGATGACGCCTTGGCAGTCGTTGGCCAAAAATGCACTGCTGGCCGCAGCTCTCGGCTTTATTCTGCCCCAACGCGGAGGCCTTGCTGTCCGTAATTGGATTGTGGCCGTTGCGAGCACAGCTATTACCGTCGGAATCTTTGTGGCCTCGCCTCCCGACAACATCAATCCCCACCGCCGCTACGACAGCGTGCTGAACAAGGCACTGTACGATACCCTGCCCCATAGCGACTCCCGCCGCGTGGTGTGCTTCTACTCTACTTCGTGCAAATACTGCGAGATGACCTCGTCGAAGATTGCCTCCATCGCCCGCCGCCACAACCTCCAAGAGTCCGTCGATGTGTGGTTTGCCTATGTTGGTGAGCAGACCGATTCACTTGTGAGTGCATTCTACGAGCGCACCTTGTCGCCCGCATTTTCCTATCGAACAATGGATTTCCGTACGCTCATCCACGCCACTAATGGCGAAATCCCCGTGGTGCTTCTCACCGATGGCGACAGCGTAGCCGCCGAATTCAACTACCGCACCATCGACGAACACACCATCGTCAACTTCCTCACGGAGTAACCCCATTCGACCATACCAACACAAACCTCCTGTCACGAATTGTTGACGGGCATTTGCTATTGCGGATGCTACACAGCCCATTTAAGCCTCGCATATATTATAATGCGCATCACATTCTCACTCCGCGACGCAGGGCATTCGGTCCTCCAACCACCTCATATTCCGCGAAACAGCAATGCATTGCTGTCCCCAACCTCCATACATCCGCGGGGATTGATTACTGTAATAGTATCACGACTCACACCCCTCTCTTAACTCCGTCCTCACTCCCCCCCCCTCTACCTCGGGTTAGTTTTACACATTCCCCAATACGTATATATTATAATAGGTATATCCACGACAAATCTCGGCCTACACATTAGAATGGGAAATGCTGATGTGTTTGGGAACTTGCTCCCGCCATACCTCGCGGACGCAAAACATTGTTGTTTCCTAAACTCTCCCGTTCCGCGAAACGACACAACATCGGAGTACGCGCAATAATTTCGGCCGTCGGCTTTTGAGGGGTAAATGGCGGGACGGTGGGGATGGCGACCGAAACGCCGAACAAGTCACTTGCGCGCAGCGGGCGTTTCAGACAGCCACGCCGACACGACACCCTCAAAAACGCAAGGCCAAAGTTTTTGGTACTTTTCCGAAAAAGTACAAAGGAGAAACCACCCCGAGGTAGAAAGAGAGAAAATGGAGATATTACTTTGCAAATATATGTGAACAATAGTGCACACGCATATATTCTCCGCGGCGCAAGACATTCGGAACTCCAACCACCTCGCGTTCCGCGGAACAGCAATGCATTGCAGTCCCCCCACCTTCTACGTCCGCAGGATATATTATCACTGTCACATCATCACCTCTTCCACCTACGGATTGCCCCATCTACCTCGGGGTAGTTTTACACTATTCCACACACATATATATTATAATAAGTATAATTTCGGCCGTCGGCTTTTGAGGGGTAAATGGCGGGACGGTGGGGATGGCGACCGAAACGCAGAACAAGTCACTTGCGCGAAGCGGGCGTTTCAGACATCCACACCGACACGACACCCTCAAAAACGCAAGGCCAAAGTTTTTAGTACTTTTCCGAAAAAGTACAGAAAAACCACTCCAAGGTAGAGGGAGAGGGCTTTTGTGCATAGAGTGTCGTAGATTTTGCACAAAGCGAACAAAAAGGTAGCGGGGATAGTACTTTCCGTACAGCCTCGCAGCTTTGATGAGTCTTGTGCGAAATATATGATACTATATGCAAAAAAAAAAAGGAGAGTCACATTTCTGTAACTCTCCTTAAAGAGGCGACCCCTACTTTCCCACAAAAACTGCAGTATCATCGGTGCGGGTGGGCTTAACTTCTCTGTTCGGAATGGGAAGAGGTGGGACCCCACTGCTATAG
>JAZLBP010000008.1:0-143561 GCA_045613745.1 Rikenellaceae bacterium
GCAAAGATACCTTGAGTTTGGGTATTTGCAACGGCTGTCAGTTGATGGTTGAATTGAACCTAGTAAACCCAGAACACGAAAAACGCACCAAAATGTTGCACAACAACTCGCACAAGTTTGAATCGAACTTTGTGGGTCTAACCATTCCCGAAAACAATTCGGTTATGTTTGGCAGCTTATCGGGTAGCCGTTTGGGTATTTGGGTAGCACACGGCGAAGGCAAATTCTCGCTTCCTATGGGCGAAGAAAATTACAACATCATTGCTAAATATACACATGCTGGTTATCCTGCTAACCCCAACGGTTCAGACTATAACGTAGCGGGTATTTGCTCGGCTGATGGTCGTCACTTGGCTATGATGCCTCACTTGGAGCGCGCTTGCAAACCTTGGAACTGGGCTTACTACCCCGAGAATCGCTCGGCAGATGAGGTTACTCCTTGGATTGAGGCATTTGTAAATGCTCGTAAGTGGATTGAGCAAAACGCAAAATAGCTTGTGCGGGATGAATAACTCTCCGATTGGCATATTCGATTCGGGCCTGGGCGGACTTAGCGTCTGGGCCGCGATTCGTAAGCGACTCCCTGCTGAGTCGCTGATTTACTATGGTGATGGTAAAAACTGCCCCTATGGCCGTAAGTCGGCCGAGCAAATCACCGAGTATGCCATCGAAGCGGTTGAACGTCTGCTTGAAAAGGATGCCAAATTGGTTGTCGTGGCGTGTAACACGGCAACCGGCGCGGCAGTCCGAACTCTGCGCGAACGCTACCCATCTATTCCCATTGTGGGTATGGAGCCTGCGGTGAAACCCGCAGCATTGGCTACGCGTACGGGTGTAATCGGCATTCTTGCTACCCAACGCTCGCTTGATAGCGATCACTATCGTCACACTTCGGCCTGCTATGCTTCGGGGGTGGAGATTGTGCAGAGCGAGGGCGAGGGCTTTGTGGAGTTGGTCGAAAGTGGCCAATGTGATACGGAACACGCATTCCGAACTGTGGAGCGTGTTGTAGGTCCTATGCTCGAAAGGGGAGTGGACCAGATAGTTTTGGGATGTACACACTATCCCTTTTTGAAAGATGTTATTCAGCGCGTGATAGGCGAGCGTGATGTGAAAATCATCGACCCGTCACCTGCTATTGCGGCGAGAGTCGAACAATTGTTGGTGCAACGTGATTTGCGATGCGATGGCAGTTGTGCAGCAGACTATGAGTTTATCTCGGCCGCAACCGATGAGTATGTAGCAAAACTTAGGGAGTTTGCCTACCGAATTGGTTAGTTGAAGTAATGGCTGTAAGTAATTGATAAACAGTTATTGAATAAAATTGAAAGTTATGGCAAAACAAGATAAGAAAACAAAAACCAAAAGAAGATGGACCTTCTCGTTGAGCGATACTCAACGATGGGTCATCGGCATAGTTGTGCTGTTTGTGGGATTGTATGTCGCTTACAGCACCATCGCTTATATGTTCACCTGGAAGGCAAGTCAGGTGTATGTTCAGTATGGTGATTTCCTGCCTTCGGATACCAAGGTTGCGGGAGGTAGCTTGTCGGCGTGGCTGGGATATCTGCTCGTTGGCAAATGCTTTGGCGTGTTCGGTGTGGTGGCATCGGTGGCTGTTGTGTTGGCTGCCTTGCGTCTTATGCGCCGACTGCCCACACGTTTGGAGCGAGTGGGTCGTGTCTCGCTTTTGGTGATGATTCTCGGCTCGATTACCGTTGGCGCCATTGCTGGATTTAATGGTACGTTTGGTAGCGGACTTGGTGGCGAACTTGGTACTTTCAGTGCCGAGTGGCTTATTGAACTGCTGGGCCCCGGTATTATCTTGCTGTTGCTGTGTGGCTGGATTCTACTGGCGGTATATATCAGCAGCAAAACCATCGATAAACTCGACAATTGGGGTAGGGAAGTGGTGCATACAGGTCGCAATGTGACAAATATGCTTATCTCTCGCCGCAAGGATGAGGATGAAGTGATTGAAGAGGATGGCTCGGATGATGATTTGTACGACGATGACGACGATGTCGAGGAGGATGACCCCGAAGCTTTCGTAGAGGTGTCGGATGAGGATTTCACCAAGGATGAGTCTTATTCGGAGGAGTTGACCGACTTTGAGGTGACAATTCCCACCGAGGAGCAGATTGAGACTTCTGACGAGGAGACAAATACTGACGAAGAGGGTGATTTCGAGATTAACCAAATGGAAGAGGAACCGAGTGTGGACGCTACCATTTTGGGTGCAGGAGGCGTTGTAGATGGTGAGGTTGTGGAGAAATCTGCTTACGAAGACCCTGAGGCCGAGGATTTCGACGATATGGAGTTGTATGACCCGCTCAAAGAGCTCTCGTCGTATCGCAAACCCGCAATCGAGGGTGTGTTGATGGAATATGACTCGGAGGTGCAGGTAACCGCGGCCGAGCTGAAAGAGAATAAGGAGCAGATTGTTCAAACTCTGCTTAACTTCGGTATCAAAATCGATAAAATCAAGGCCACCATCGGCCCGACCATCACTCTGTATGAGATTGTTCCCGCCGCAGGTATCAAGATTGCCCGTATCAAAGGTTTGGAACAAGATATTGCATTGAGCCTCAAAGCGCTCGGTATCCGTATGATTGCGCCTATGCCAGGTAAGGGTACAATCGGTATCGAGGTGCCTAACAAGGAGCGCCAAATGGTGTCGATGTGCTCGGTTGTCAAATCTGTTAAGTTCCAAGAGAGTACAGCCGAACTGCCTATCGCACTTGGTAAGAACATCCAGAACGAAACAGTGGTTGTTGACCTTGCCAAGTTACCTCACTTGCTGGTTGCGGGTGCTACCGGACAGGGTAAGAGTGTCGGCCTGAACGTTATCATCTCGTCGCTGCTCTACAAGAAACACCCCGCCGAGTTGAAATTTGTGATGGTGGACCCCAAGAAGGTGGAGCTGTCGATGTACGCCAAACTCGAAAAGCACTTCCTTGCCAAGATGGAGAGCGAAGACGAGGCTATTATGACCGACACCCAAAAGGTTATCTACACTCTTAACTCGTTGATTACCGAGATGGAGGCGCGTTACGAACTGCTGCGTACCGCACAAGTTAAGAAGATTACCGAGTACAACAAGAAGTTCACCGAACGCCGACTCAATCCGCGCAAGGGACACCGCTATATGCCCTATATTGTGCTGGTTATTGATGAGTTCTGCGATATGATTATGACTGCTGGCAAAGAGGTTGAGCAACCTATTACACGTCTTGCACAGTTGGCGCGTGCCGTGGGTATCCATATGATTATTGCAACCCAACGTCCCGATGTCAAGGTTATTACAGGTCTGATTAAGGCCAACTTCCCTGCGCGTATCGCCTTCAAGGTTACCTCGATTGTCGATTCGCGTACCATCCTCGACCAAACGGGTGCAAACCAACTTATCGGTATGGGTGATATGCTTGTGTCGATTAATAGCGAACTCAGCCGTGTGCAATGTGCCTTTATCGATACTCCCGAGATTGAGAGCATTGTGAACTCGATTCACGCACAAGCAGGTTATAGCTCGGCCTATCCGCTGCCCGATTATGTGCCCGATGGTAGTGGCGATGTGGGTGGTGCTAACGAGAATATCGTTTTGGACTCGATGTTTGCCGAGGTGGCGCGATTTGTGGTTAGCAACGGACAGGGTTCGACTTCTGCTATTCAACGCCGCTTCTCGCTTGGCTACAACCGCGCGGGACGTATTATGGATCAACTCGAATATAAAGGCATCGTGGGTCCCGCAATGGGTAGCAAACCGCGCGAGGTGTACATTACCGATATGATGTCGCTCGAACGCATCCTCGATAATATTTAATTGTGAAGAGAATGAAACGTATCATATTGTTGTTGGGCTTTGTGTGCTTGTGCAGTGGCATGAGCGCGCAGTCCTCGACCGAAATCCTGCGCCAAATGTCGGCTCGAATTGATAGTTTGGGTTGCTATACCGCCGATTTTGTTATGACCTCGTCGTTGGGTAGCGCCAATGGCTCGTATGCTGTGGATGGCACAAAGTTCCGCATTGATGCAGGTGGTGTCGAGCTCGTGTGCGACGGCCGTACGGTCTATGAGATTGACCACTCGGTCAAGGAAGTTGCCGTGGATAACGTGGGCTATGATGCAACAATCTGGACCAACCCTGCCAAAGCCTTTTCGATGCTTGATTCGCGCTTTGAGCATAATTTGATGGGTCAGATTACCGACAACGGTAAAAAGCTCTATAAGGTCTGTTTAAGTGCCAAAGAGAACGAAGGTGAGAACTTTGAGTTGCTGATAGATGTCAATACCCAGATGCCTTATAAAATGATTTATGGCGTTGGCGAACAGGCTGTGACATTGCGCTTTGTTCGTATCGGTAACGATAAACCCATCGAGCCCTCTCTCTTTGAGTTCCGCCCCGCCACTCACCCCGACTACGAAATTATCGACTTGCGCTAAATTTACGTTGCGCTCGCTAATAACAAAACGCCCTGCATAAATCATTATGCAGGGCGTTTAATTGAGTGGGAAAACTCATTATTCCCACGCGAGTTTGGGGCATGATACATTAACGGTCTTGCCATCTACCTTGCCTGTCCAAATCCAAGTGTTGTTGAAATTGTAATATTCTGCATACTCTGAGTATGCGCTCTCCAAAAACTCGGTAATATTTTTACACGATACCTTGCCAGTGGTGATATATCCATTTCCCTTACTTGCTACTGTTGCGCAATCCTCTGGGTATACACTATTGCCCAATCCGTAATATTGGGGATGAGAGGATGTCATAGTGGAGTAACACAAATAAGCCTCGGGTTGCCATCCGAAAGCTGTAGCTAAACCACCAATGTAATCCGTGTTATTATTGCTACAAGTCAGTGTGCCGTCTGTGTAGCATCCAATCATTCTGCATGCTCCATTACCAGAGATACCTCCTGCCCTCTGGTCTGAAACTGTAATATTGGCAACTGCTTTGCAACCTTGGAAGATAGCATTGTGCCCATAACCGACAATGCCTCCAACTTCAATGTCACCACTTATATTTCCTTTATACGAGCAATTAAGATAAATCTCACTTTCACTCCCATAACGCTTGCCGTTTCCTGCGATACCTCCGACTCTTTGGTTTCCATAGATATCGGCTTGAACATGGCAATTCTCCACCGAGCCTATCTTAACTTCTTCGGTGTATCCCCAAATACCACCAACTCCATTGTTGCCATGTATAACAATGTTTTGCGCAGATGAATTAACGGTGCAATTTTTTATTGAACCTCCCGAATATCCAATATATCCTACAATACCTCCGACATAGTCATAACCCAGAATGAGTGAGTTGCTATTTAGGTTGAGTGTGCAATTATCAATGTTGCCACCGTTAAGATTTCCCACAAAAGCGCCAATGTAGTCCAACTCTTCGGCGTCAATATTCACACCATCAATGGTCAGATTTTTGAGTGTACCTGTTAGTGTGGATATGAAGCCGATGTTCCTATCGTTGCACGCTGGTTTCAGGTTGTAGATTGTGTGGCCATTTCCGTCAAGACTTCCCGACAGGTTTATGGCAGGCCAAGTGCGGTTGTCAAGGTCGATATCTTTGTTCAATTTGAAGTGACTGCTACTATAATCCTTCATTAAGACAAGTTGTGCGCCTGTCTCGATAATATAGGGGTTGGCGGCATTGCCTTTACCTTTGGCAAACGACTTAGCCTTAGTGCCATCCCACTTGTTACTCTCGGTGTTTTGGGTCAATACCACCACCTGTGAGCCATAGGATGTACCTAATGAGTTGGTTGCGTAAGCGCGAACATAGTACGCAGTGTTGGTCGACAGACCTGTGATGGAACTGGTAAACGCGCCCAACTCGGTGGTTATACCCAAACTTGTTTTGTTGTCATTTGTTGTGGGGGTGGGTTGTGTGCTCCAACAGTGTCCGTACTCAATAATCTGTAAACCACCTGTCGCTACAATATTTCCTACGATGTCAAAACCATTCTTATAGATAGTTGTAGCTGCTTCGGCTGTTGTTACAGTGGGTGCGCTTTTGGTCACTTTTTGCATCTGTAATCTTATAGGTACCGAGCCGCTACCTTTGCCCGAGTAAGAGATGGTTACGGTCTGTGCATAGTTGCCAACACCTACCGCATCTCGATAAACGGTTACGGTGATAGCCTCCGTTCCACCAGCCGACACCGAGCCACTCATTCTGCTGAACGATGCCCAATCGGGGATATTTGTGATAGAGTAGGAGGTGTCCGAATCGCTGTTGTTGTAGAGGAAAAATGTGTAGTTGTCGGCCAAATCTCCAAAGTTAATCAGTGACTCAGATGTCGCAAATGGAGATTTGGACTGCATAAGACAATCGGCGTTAACAATCTCGCCTGCAACAACGTTCACATTCTTGTTGACGTTCTCATAGCCCGCCTTCGAGAAGGTAAGTGTATATTGACCCGGGGTCAGGTCCAAGAACTCAAAGATGCCATCTCCCGATGTGGTGTAGGTGTCGCCTCCGGGGTTAAGGGTTACCAAACAGTTCGAAATAAACTGTCCATAGGTGTAGTCCTTAACAATACCTTTTATACTACCCGAGAAGTCAACAATATCTCTCGCGCAGGCACTCATTAGGAGAACACACGCGGCTAATAATAATTTCTTCATCAATTTCATAGTTACTTTTTACCTATAAATAAATTCATACTCTTGTGGTGCTCTGTTTTAGAACTGCAAAGCCAAAGACACACCCATTGAATTTGCGTCAATATAGGGCATTGCACTAAATGTTGCGTTGCTTTTCTTGATAACTACACGTTTGGCGCCCTTTGCAACAAACGCATCAATCAAGTTGTAGGCATATATTGCAGCTGCCGCACCGATACATATGTTGCGATTAGTTTCCCAAGTGTTTGCCAGAGAGTTGTACTCGCTTGCGTATTTGGGTTGCTCGTGCATCTTTTTAATGTACGAAGCGCGATTGTTTTCGCAGAGGATGATGCCACCAGCAGCCAATATTTCGCTCGCCAAAATGATACTACCTTTTGTGGTGCTGCCTTTGTAGAACTGACCAACGCTGGGGATGATAGACATAAATCCGGCTTTGGCGCCATATTCTGTGGTTATGATAATCTCGTCCTCGTAACTTCCGCCATAGGTGTTGTTGCTGACGGTGTACAGAACGTGCATCTCGTACACACCATTGTTGCAGGTCCAATAGTCGTCAATCTCGCGGCAGGTGATTTTAATCTTACGACCTTTCTCGGTTGCCTCCACGATGATTTCCTGACGATATTCGCTCGCGCTTTCATCGGTGTTTTGCACAATTACTTCACTAACTTTTGAATATGTGTCAATAGTAAGTTTGCGCTCTGCTTCGAGTCGTTGTGACATATTCGCAAACGCGTCTTGTTTGGCAGCTGCAACCGAAAGTCCCTTGCCGTATGCACGTACAAAAAAGTATGAATTCGACATGCTTTCAGGAACCGATGCGGTCAACCATTTAGGTTTGACCGCATCAGATCTTTTGCCTGCCGACAATGTTTGTACACTACAAAGCAGTATGCATAACAATGCTAACAGAGTTATCTTTTTCATAAGTACTTTTACTTGATAAAGATGTTTTGGATAGGATTGTTTTCGGGTTGCTTGGGCTCAGGTTTGGGAGCGGTTGCTTTTACCTTCTCAACCTCCAAATCGTGTTGGTTTTGTTGAGCGCTTTTTTGCATATCTCGTTGGTGTTGGCGATCGAGGTTGCTTTGCTCCATCTCGTTCTTGCGCATCTCTTTTTGCTCACCCAGCGAGAGTCGGTTGTTTTGTGCATCCAAAGCATCCCACGCGTGTTGCATATCTTGCTCAAATTGTTTTTCGTTTTTGAGAATACGCTCGCTTTGAGCCTGCATAACCGCCATCAAACCTGCACGGTCATAGCCAATGCAAATCTCATATTGGTAGCGTTTGGTTTGTTTGTTGTAGAGTTTGCGACTGTCAATAATCTTTGCTCCATTAACAACACCTTTGCTTGCGGTGATGACTTGGTTGCGAGTCTTCTCATCAAGCGAATATTCGCTATTGACACCAGTCTCATCCATATAGATGTCAAGTCCTGCTCGTGTGTAAACCTCAATTTTCTCTTGCAGTGCATTGACGGCTTGAGTGCGCGCTGCGTTGTAGGCTAATTGCTCATTTGCAGATTCAGCTTTACCGTATGCGCGAAGCTCATTTGTGCCTTGTGCGTATGCCAAGAGTTCAATGCGCGACATCTCAATCTCAGCAAAACCATCAGCAGAAGGAGCTCCTTGCATAGGTGCTTGTTGGTATTGTTGGGGCATTTGGTTGTATTGAATACCCGATTGAGCCTGTTGATAGTATTGAGGCTGCGGTTGTTGTTGGTAGTATTGGGGCTGTTGCTGATATTGTTGCGGTTGTTGCTGATATTGTTGCGGCTGTTGTTGGTAGTATTGCGGTTGTTGCTGATATTGTTGCGGCTGTTGCTGATATTGTTGCGGCTGTTGTTGGTAGTATTGCGGTTGTTGCTGATATTGTTGGGGCTGTTGTTGGTAATATTGGGGTTGTTGCTGATATTGTTGCGGCTGTTGTTGGTAGTATTGAGGTTGTTGTTGATAAGGCTGCTCGTATTGTTGCTCATACTGTTGCTTGTTTTTCTTTTCTTTTTTAGGTTTTTTAGCATAAGCAGAAATCGGAGCTGCAAGTGTCATCGCGATTAACGCGCAGGGAATGAAACGGAACTTTTTCATAGTCTTATTGGTTTATGTTAATATTCGTATTTGTGTTATGAATGTTTGCTTTTTGCATAATACGATACTACAAATATAGTATTAAAATTCTTTGTATATGCTGTTCTTAAAAACTTTTTTATATGTGTCGGTATGATTAGATGTTTGGTCGGAGCCGTAGGTTGGATTTTATGCCTTGTTAGTGTATTGTTCAGCTAACTCTTTTTGTAGCATTTCGACTAATTGGGGAACACCCACGGCGCCACGTTCTTTGATATGGGTCAATGGGTTTTTAATCATAGAAATATTGGGCGTTCCGGGGTCAACCAAATAGATAGGGACCTCTTTGTTGCGTACATAGTAAACCAATGCCGCTGCGGGATAGACCGCCAACGATGTTCCCACAACTATAAGGATGTCGGCTTGCTCGACTATTTTGCTTGCCAGGTCAAACAGCGGCACATCCTCTCCAAAGAAGACAATGTGTGGACGCAACAAAGCACCATCTTCGCCACGTTCGTCAAGGCTTTGCTCCCAGCCCTCGTTGATGTCGTAAATTAGGTCGGGATTCTCCTCCGAACGTAACTTCATCAGCTCGCCGTGAAGGTGTACAACACGCTTTGAGCCTGCCTGTTCGTGGAGATTATCGACGTTCTGGGTTATCACACACACGTCAGCCCATTCGTCCATCGAGGCAATGGCTGTGTGTCCCGCATTGGGTTTCTTGGTAAGCGACTCCTTGCGGCGCAGATTGTAAAATTCGATAACCTTTGCCCTGTTGTTTTTCAATGCCTCGGGCGTGCACACCTCTTCGATGCGATAGTTGGCCCAAAGGCCGTCTGCATCGCGAAAGGTTGCAATGCCGCTATCGGCACTGACTCCAGCTCCCGTAAATACCACAATTTTCTTTCTCATAAGATGTTTTGCTTAAACTTTATGCAAGATACTCTTTTCTTGTTGCATTTCCAAATTGAAGTATGAAAATACTACCTATATTACGCAAATTATAATAGATCCCAAATGGGCAAATTATCTGCACCAATAAGTTTTTTAACGAAGTCGTCGGCCTCGGCCTCGTGATGTGGAATAACCTCTTGAATAATCTTCTCAACAGCCTCGCGTGTCACCTTGTGACCACCGGGGATGTCGTAGGTGTGCATATAGTATTTTGAGAATATATTTCTATACTTTACACCGAGGAGCTCATCCTCCGCGGCAAAGCATCCGCAACACAAATTAGCCTCTTCCTCGTCGGTTGTTGCTTTGAGTTGTTGTAGCAATAACTTGTAGTCGTCGGTAGAATCTTCATAGCCTATAAGCGGTAATTCGACGGCCGGGTCCCAACAAGGATTGATGACGATGCGCGAAACGCCATACAGGAATAGGGTTAAAAAGCCGCCAAGCGACGAACCTATAACTAAATTAATATTATATTCCTTTATGTACCGTTTGATATATTTGATGGCGCCATTGGGGTTTTCGGGGTTGTAGTCGATGGTATGTAACTCGTATTTGCTCTTGTCGAGGAGCTCGTCGAATAATGTAAAACTATTGCCTTTGGGCGAGCCATTGTAGCCGTGGATGTATAGAATTCGTTGCATGGTTGTATGCGCTTTTAATTGCATTGTAAATATAGAAATTGTTCCAAAAAAATTCAAAAAAAAGAATTAAATTTGCGAAAGACGAGTACCCTTAACCTTTCAGTATGTATGTAAAATTGGGTGGCTCTTTGAAATTTTCAACCATAGTTTCTATGTTTTATGTGGACTAAAACTTACAACTATGGTTATAATTGATGAAAATGGGAATAAGGTAAATATTTGGACGGAGATCCGTATTGATACCAACACCTGCGAGGTTGTTGAGGAGGAACACAAGATAATCCTAGCTATGGCTTGTGATTGGGCGCATTGGCGTTTGAGGGTAATGTGCGACAATAGTGACTTCTGCGATATTTGTCAACAGACACTCTTTATCTATGCTTCGGATGAGATTTTGCAGAGTGTGGAGAAACTTTTGGAGAGTATAGCAAAGCACTGCAATGGTGATGCGAAAGTTGGCACAGATAAACTGCATATACCTTTGTCGCAATTTATTCGTGTGATGGTGGGTAGTGAGCCTTGCAGTGGTACGTTGCTTCGCAAAACTAAGCTTCCTGCGGGCGTGTTGGCGCTTCTTACGGATTGCGACGTCGCAAGTGCCAAACTCCTATGTGATGCGCTTTTTGAGATATTTCCTGAAATAGACTATATTGAAATTTGCGACTAAATAGCTCGCTCCCCACGCGCAGGTACACTACAAAGGCTACAAGATGTTGTTGAAGTCTTGGCAGTTTGTTCTATATAATAAATGTAAAACTAAACAATCTACACTATGATATTCACTCCGGTAATTCTTAACAAAGCACAGCATATCGTTAATAAGATAAAGAAGAACTGTAACTGCTTTGCAGATGTCTGGGTACTATGCAATGAGGCGCTTGTTGATACAGAGTTTGAGTCCTTAATTGATGAGTCTGATAGTACGATGTTTGCGTTCGAGATAGTTGTGGATGGTAATATTACTCCTTATATGAAGAACCAGGTTGTATACCTTAATGAGTGGCTTCAGATGTATAATAAGAGTAACGGTACCAAGTTTACTTGCATCTCAATTTTTAATAACTTGTAGTCCTGCAACGATATAAAAAAAACTTCCTCTTTTTTGAATTTTTAGTTGTCGGGTTCTATTTTGAGAAAGTGATAAACTTTATAAATATGGAAAGATTTGATTTTCATCCACAAAAGAGAGTGTTTGTTGCAGGCTCGAATCGTGTCTATATAGGAGCTTTGCCGATGCACTTGGCAAATAAAGAGCTGCCCGAAGATGTTGCACGTGTGGCGTTGTTTCGTCTTGCCGAAAGAGATGGTTGTGCACTTGTTTTTAAGGGTGGCGATTTCTATGCAACTTCATATCCTGGCAAAGTGTTGAAGAGTCAAAATACAGGTGTGGAAACGTGCTTTGTTATCTATAAGGGTGCTCGCATACAGCTTGAGGCAACAAATTATATGATGGGCGGCAGACGCCTCTCAAAGAGTAGACAGGGGAAGCAATAGTAAAAAAAAGTTTGTTAGATAGCACATTCAGCTAAATGTTTGTTATATTTGTAGTAATATACTATTTACGCGGAAAGTGTAAGTTTATTCTCGATAGAGGCTATTAATACCAATCTATCTGAAATAAGTTTTCAGCACCACGCTTTCTCTTCTTTACTAATTACCATTAAGGTGCTGGGTGGTGTGTAACTTACTCCTCGTTATGAGTAATACTGAACAAAAGCCGAATGAGGGTGAGGCTATCGTCCTTAATCGAATGTATGTGGGTGACTATCTGTCGACAAACCTTGGTCACGAAGTAATCAATATGTTTCAAGCTGATAATGGTTCACATTATCTGTATCTTAATGCTTATGGTAATTTTAGTGATACCCATTCTGGACAAATTGGCTATATGCTCCTTGTGAAATATCACACTGAGGGCGTGCTTGAAGTTGTTGGCAAAGCGGAGGGGTTAACGGATGTGGCTGGTGTAAATGTTACATTAAGTCAAGATTACAAGAGTGTCAATCCGGATGTGTCACAAGTACAGAACGACTATATCGAGGCAGAGAAAATTACTTATGGAGGTGTTTCTATTAGGAAAATATTTAATGATGCTGAACAGCAGAATATCTTCATTACATACAAAGCCGCCCGTCTATACCGTCCTAATAGGCCGATATTCATTGGTTATGGTGTTGAGGCTGATGTGGTGCTGACAGGCTATCGACAAGCCAAGACCTCCCTTAAAACCTATGTGTATCCTGAAGGTACATTTAAGGGCGATCAGAAGAAAGAAAATGTTGAGGAAAAGAAGGCGGACTATAAAAAGTTGCGTGAACTGATTGAGAAAGATGGTTTATGGGAAGAGTCCAAAGAACGAATAGACGATGAGTTGTTAAAGATAAAGAATCGCGAAGTGTCCATCTTTGACATCTGTCAAATACAGAATGACGAAAATCGCTTCTCGTATGCACTTGCTTATTTTATGACGCGACCTCAATATAGGAGTCTATGGCGAAATTTCTTCAAGCAGTATGGCGTAGAATTGGGCGAAAATTACACGGTTGCTCGTGAAGAGTCAGCTAAAATAGATAAAAAAGATACCGAGGCTGCCAAGAAACCGAGTGGAGGTCGCATTGATTTGCTTATTCGTGACGAGAAAAATATTATTGTCATAGAGAATAAGATAAAGTCGGATATTAATACTATTGAAACAGACAGAGCAAAAGAGAATGAGATAAAAGAGAGTGAGAAGAAAGAGAATAAGGAAACGAATGAAGAACAGCGCGAATTAGCGAAAGAATCTATCACCCAATTAGATAGGTATGTTAATTATGTATGCTGGTGTGTAAAAGGAGAGGCTCCGTCAAAAGAAAAACCCGATGTCGGTAAGACTCCACATTTCTTTATCCTGACTCCGAATTATAATATTCCAGAGATCAGTGAGGAGATGAAGGAATATTATAAGATTATTACATATCGTGGTTTGTACGACTTTCTGAAAATAACATCAGCTGTTCAAGAAGATTCCAACTTTAAGGCTTTCTTCGAGGCGATGCATCGTCATACTCACAACAATGTGAACGACTATCTCTACTACGAAATGATGGAAAAGTTTATTCAGCGTATTAAAGAGGCTACTGATAAATAAAATAACATTAAGACATTTGTGACTAATAGCCACAACACCGCAGATCACAACAAATTGATCAAAGGTATCAACAAGTTCTTGGCAGAGAACGATGTAGAAGTTGTAGATATCAAGTATTCAACTTGCAGCTGCATTGATCCTATGGGTAAAATTCATTGGATTCCCACAGCATTGATGATTTACAAGGATAAGCAGTAATATATCTGGCAATTAATAGTAGGGTAGGGCAAACAAAAAGCACGACCCGAAAGAATCGTGCTTTGGTTGGATATGTTATCTAAACTTAAACTCTATCTACTCGCCATTCTCTCGATCTAGGCGTTCGATATTTTTGTTTCGTATCTTTATCTCCCAATCGATTGGTAGCATAGACAAGAAGAAATCGCGGATAAATCTTCTGCGTCCAACTCTGCGAACATTCTTTCCTATTCCGATATGGTCAATCATAGAGTCTACTACGGATTTGTTCAAAGCACGGTAGGCAAGTGCAATTCCACCCCACAAAAAGGTAATTAACAAGGTGAACATCCACCAAACCATATAGTAGTGACCAAGTGATTCTGCTGGTGGATTGTAGCCATAATAAACAACATTTATAATGGTTAAGAGCGTACCGATGATAAAACCTCCATTGATCCACGGACGACCGGCTGCGCGTCTTTCGCTTATTTTGGTAACTCCGAGGGGTTCATTTGGTATGTTGCACCACAGCCATTGTGTGAGGTACAAGCCCGAGGTTATCGAAATTAACAACTTTCCTTTAAGTGTCCAACCGTCAACAACACCTAACCACCAGACAAGGCCTATGACGACCAAAAGTACAAAGATATGGAACAGCACTATTCGGCGGTCACGGCGAAACTTCTCATCGTGAATCTCCAAAGTGCGTTCCAGCGACTTTTGCAAAGTTATCAGAGCATCCGGATCTCGCTCCTCCTCTGCTACCTCTTCGTCTTGAGTGGTCGACTTTGGGATGTCAACTTTGACAGATCTGGAGTGGGTGAATACAACCTCTTTGTCTTGGTTGAATAGCGTGAATGTAAACTTGTTGTCTACGACAAGCTCCTCGTCGTAGTATAACGCCTTCACATACTCCTCGCCCTCCTGCTTCAAGATCTTGTCAGCCAAAGTTTTAATGCTCTTGTATTTTTCCAAATGGTATGTGCCTCGATGCTCCATCTCGTACTCCGACATATCGAAGTCCTCGTCCACATCATCGGGCGAAACTTCAAAGCAGTAGAGCTCATTCCCCGAAAATGTGAATGGGAAATTGTACTCGGATACCATCTCCTCATCATCGATGTTGGTGGTCTTGCAACTGATGAATATCAATACGCCCTCTAAATCTTTTACATCAACATTCTCCATAATCTGCAAATTTTTTGAATCTAACTTCACAAAGGTAGTAATTTTTGTCTATAGCTCTAAGTCTGACCAAAAGGCTTTGATCCACGCACCTAATATAGTACTTTTTCGAAAAATTTCAAAAAAAAAGATCAGCATTTTGACAGCATATTCAGGTTTTATACCCCCATAGTAGCCGTTAGACAATCTCCTCCCAGCCCTTCTTGATATTGTCGGCAATCTCGCTCTCGAAGATGCTCATTATCTGCTCCTGGCTGCTGCTGAAGGCCATATCGCGCTTGATAAGTTCCTTGCGCGTTGAGCTGTATTCGGTGTGATAGAATACATAGGCAGGATAGTCGCCACTCGACTCCTTGTTGCTCTTCCAAACCAAGAACTTGTGGATCATAACCTTATCTTTGACCACCTTCTTAATACGCGACGCGCCATCAACTCACTCTTCTCTAGTACCGAGGTGCTAACCTCAGGCTCCTCGAATGGACATAGGTCAGTAAGCTGCGATAGGCGAATATCGCTCACCGAGGCGCTCTTATCGGTCATTCACAACACCTGGGGTTTTGGTGGAGATATCCTACTTACATCAGTACCGCACTCTCTACAAAACTTATCCTGTGGTTTCAGTAAATATCCACACTTTGGACAATTGGGCTCAAACTTTACTTGATGACCACATTCATGACAAAACTTATCGTGTGGAGAAATTTTGCCTTTTCCACAGTATTCACACCACTTATTTCTCGATATCTGCAATTTCATAGTTTAGCAAATTTTATTTGTTAGATTTTCTTTTTTTCTTGGCATTTGGCTTACAATTCGTATCTCTTATGCGATATTCTAGATAGCTCACGACTGATAATCTATCTATAGCTTCTTCATCGTTGTAAAAGTTTTAATCTATTCTGCCTCTAATATAGAAACTTTTCAAAAAAAACTGCAAATTTTCTGAAAAATATACTCATAAAGGTAGTATTTTTATCTAAATTGTTCTACTAAATTCAAGAAAATTAGCCTGTTGAGTCTACATCGTAGCAATAATAGTGATGGTTGGCGGGCTCTGCGCTTTTGGGAAAATTGTTTGCGAGAGAGAGAAAAAGATTACTATATTTGTGGTAGAAATTTCCTCGATAGGATTACAAACACAAGAGATATGGATAGTGTTTATGATGGAATAATGGATACGCTCAAGTTCGTGGTCGATGGCGAAAATGCCAAGAAGATGTACGACATTTTGAAGGAGTCGTATATCGGCAAACACAAGAAATTGCCACCTTCGCAAAGCAAATACGGCTATGAATATGAAATAGATTATAAATATGATGATGGAGTGCTCTATATCGAGGAGCGCGTCACTAAAAGTCGTGCTGGCTTTGTCGAAGAAGTTCTCGACTTCTTTATCCCTTATGATAGCTATTATGTCTTAAAAGAGCGCAGTCGAGCTGGCGAACCTCTGTTCTACGAAGTTCGAGACGATGAGGGCAAATACTTTGTACGACCACCAAAGACCGAGTATGAACTACAAGAGGAAGCGGAGTATGAAAAGCAACAAACGAATGCTGATAATTTGCCATTTTAATTAAAGGGGATAAGGTTATGAGCTTGAATGAAATCGATATTATTAAATATGCAATAGAGGGCGATAATGCAATGAAACTCTATGAGATAGTAGTCAACTTACGCACCTATAAGGAGTTTTTGGATTGAATAAAACTGGATTATCGCAATGGTGTGCTAATAGTTACCCTGGTAAGCTATAGCGACACAGATTTCTATCATTTTACCGAATTCACACTCCCGTTTATTATTGGCAAGGCGGACTATGAACTTGGTTATTCAATCGATTTAAATAGTGGCAAAATTGCTGACTGGGGAACAAACGACACAGAGGGTAAATACTTTGTTCGCCCGTCAAAGACCCAATTGGAAATTGCGCTAGATATAAAGTGTGAGCAGATGAAGAAAGATTTGCCGTTTAATTAAGGAGGAGCATTTATGAGTGATCGTTACGGAACCATACGGATTGCTATCGAGGGCGAAAATGCTAAGAAGATGTACGATATAATAGTAAACTCGCGCATCTACAAGGAGTTCCCGAATAGCTTAAAGTTGGAATATAAGGAGAGTCTTCTGTTTATCGAGGAGCATTGGTGGGGATATTCTCCATTTGCAGATATGGTGATGCCGTTCCTGATGGGCGACGACTACTATTACATACAGTATATGGGCCACAAAGAGTCGTGGGATACCAACGACCACGAGGGTAAATATTTTACAAAACCATCTGCATCTGTTACCAAGATGGAATAGTAACGATTCCTGATACTTAAAAAGCACGACCAGAAGTCGTGCTTTTGCTTTACTATGCCTCAGATGATCGGCTGGGTTGAGGTAGAACATCTTCATCCAATTGAACTGCTCGGGCATACCCTTTTTGCCATAGTTCTCGTTATAGCGCCAGATGTATGGAATAGGCGTAAGTATGCTGTTGTAATGTGTGTGCGGAGGATACGCCATTTAGAGCCAAGCACGTATACCATATTGCCCGCCGTATCGTTGAACCATGCTTGTAATATGACGAGGGCGTACCGCAAGGCATCGCGCATCGCCCCGGGATAGCATAACCTATTGCAAGGATAATAACTACCACGACGAGGAAAATTCCGATACCCTTCAAAAACTTTCTCATACACCACAATCTTATTGCAAAGAGACTGTGAAAAGTTGAAAATAAAACGGAATTATATATTTTAGGTGCGTATCGGTCACAATTTTACGACCCCTTCAAAACAGGTCGCAATATGGTCGTAATATGGGGGCGAAAAGGTGCAAATAAAGGCTATTTAGGAGTTCAATAGAGCATCTGGATACCTTTTATGTGCAAACTACTACTTCAGCGACAAAAGCCAACAATAGCCTTAAAGCACAACCTAATCGCACCATCCCATGATTGACAACGCCAAAACGCATAGTGCTCGATCTCTGTTATCCCTTCGCAAATTCGTACGATGTATGGGGTGGGGATTTACTCGCCGAGTGCTGCCTCTGATTATGCGAATCTTCTATGTGTGTAAAAAAAAGAAAAGACCGCTTATTAAGCGGTCTTGTTGAGCGGAAAGAGAGGGATTCGAACCCCCGGTACAGTTGCCCGTACACCGCATTTCGAGTGCGGCCCGTTCGACCACTCCGGCATCTTTCCTTTGGTCTCGCCTCTGAGGTATCTCCTCAAAAGCGAGTGCAAATATACGAAAAAAACTTTTAATCAAACAAATTTTTCGATAAAAAAGTTTCAAAAACTTAGAATCGCAGACCAAAAGTCATCATAATACCGTGACGCACAATATCTTGCTGGTAGGTGAGGGTGTAGGTTTCGCCTGCCGTATTCTGACCCACTTGGCTCACGGGAGTGTTATTCGGGGCGTGGTCAGCGGGGTCGTAAAAGTAGTACAACATATAGGGAGTGTACGAAGTTTTGCTATAAACGTATGCCAAATCGATGTAAACAGTGTTGAAGCGGAAGCCTACACCTGCGGTGCCGTTCTTGATTTTGTAGGCAATCGGTGCGTCATAGTTGTTGAACATTGCAAGCTCGCCGCTGACCATTTGGCCATTTGAATCCTCCATTGCGCGCAAGAAATTGCCTTGCACGCCGAAACCGCCACGCAATGACAGCCACGCGGTAGGTTTGATTTCAAGACCCACGCGCAGGTTATTACCAGCTTTGTAGTGCTCTTTGATTTGTCGTTTGTAGTTGTTGGCCACATCATCCGAGCCCACCGATTTGAGGCGCATACCATTGTACCACACACGCTCGTAGTCGGCGCTCACTACTGCCCATTGACCGAAGGTGTACGAAAGACCTGTCAGCAGTCGGGCAGGGGTGGTGTAGTTGTACGAATAGGAGTTGGTGGGAGTTGTTTTGGTTACGTCATTGATGCCGTTAGCCTCCTTAAAGTTGGCGCGCATCGAAGCCGAGTAGTATTTCGACAGCGACAGGAAGGTGGGGGTGTGCACAGCCACACCAACGCGCAGACCACCAGCGGGGCGCAGAGTCAATCCGAACTTACCATTGAAGCCCGAGCCTGTGACCTTAACGTTTTGGTCGTACATCATAAATTGAATGGGGTATTCGACGGTGTTGTCGGTGTATGCCTCCTCGTAGTAGTTGTTCTCGACATAGTCCACCGAGCGCACGCCAAGCGAAGCACCAAAGTAGAGAATATTGCTCACATTGCCACCCACCGAAAACTCGAAGTCGCCCGAGCCGCCGCGAGTGCGAGTTGTAAGGCGCGAGTTGGTTTTGGCGTAGTCGCTCAAACTGCGGTGCAATGAGTAGCTGCCGTCGGCCTCGCCATACACCAGCTCGGTTTGATAGGCCAGCACCGAGCCCCACTCACTCATATATATATTATAGTTCTCAAAGGGCTTGCTCGACGAGTTCATCATATCTTGTGTGATGCCGTCGTTCTTCATTTGGTAGAGCTGATTAATCAGCACGTCGGCAATCGAGATGGGTTGTCCCTTAACCTCGTAAGTTGCGGTCGAATTGTAGTTTGCCACTTTGTTGTAGCTGATACCAAGGTTGATGTTGGTCAGCGCGCCACTACCATCCCAAACGTTGAACGCAAAGCCCACGTTGTTGAATTTCATCGGGGTTTGGCCCTTGTCAATCATATATACGGGAGCGCCGTTACCACTCACCGAGGTGCGGTTGTTCAGTACCGACAGAGTGATACCCAAGTCGCTGGATTGGTACATACCCAAACCTGCGGGGTTGATACTCATTGTCGAGAGGTCGGCACCCAGCGAGGTGAATGCGCCAGCCATTGCTGCACTGCGAGAGGTTCCCGAAGTGTAGTCGGTTTGCGCAAAGTTGAGCATGTCGGTGATGTCGAAGTAGGAGAGTCCCATCAGTCGTCCCGCGATGTCGGCTTGTGCGTATGCGCCGCCCAGCGACAATATAAATGCTATCGAGAAGAGTATGTTTTTGAATTTCATAATCTTGTTGTGTTTGTTATGATGTGTGACACACCGCTTGTGGGTGTGTCACGTTATTGTTTTTTTTTTATGGTTTGTTATCTGCCGCCTACGCTGCGTCCGCTGCCGCCACTGCTGTGCGAGGTGCTGCTGCCCGAGTAACTTCCGCTCGATGAGCCGCGATTGGGACTGGGCGAGGAGTATGAGGGGCGCGACGAGCTACTGCTCGAACTCGATGATGAAGATCCGCGGCGATAGGTGGTCGAAGAGCTGCTGCTTGATGAACTGCTACTCGACGAACTGCTGCTTGGCCGTGAGGTGGTGTTGCTTACGCGACTCGGAGCCGAACCATTGGTGTTGCGTCCGGGTTGGATGAAGTTCGAACGCGAAGGTGCAGTGCCACGATAGTTGCCACCCGAGCTGCTGGCGCTATTTCCGAGCGAGGGTGCGCCCGAAACACTCGGTTGACGCACCGAGATGGGGGCTTTGTAGCCATTGTCGAAGGTGCGGTAACCGGGTTGGTGCGACGGTTTGTGCGAGGCGTAGTGAGGTCCTCCGCTACCTGCGCCAGGACCGTAACCGGGCCACAGAGGTGCTCCAACGTGGTGGTGATGGTGGTAGTGCGGATATGACCAATAGGGGGCGTGCCAACCATAGTGACACGACGAGTACCACGGGTCATACCACGATGAGTTCCAATAGAAGTGGCAACCTGCGTAGCCGAAACTCCAACCCCAACTGCTCATGTAGCCGTTCCAGTATCGGGGCGGCAGATGGTAGAAATAGGGGTCGTAGTAGGGGTCATAACTCCACGCATAGTAGCTCGACGGCAGGATGTAGATGTCGCTGTTGTCGAACATATAGATGCGACGCGCATAGCGGCTGTCGGTTGCAATAACCACATCGACATCCGAATAGTTGTAGCGTGAGCCATTGTCCAGACGCAACGAGTTGTAGTAGGCTTGTTCAGCCTGCTCGGCCTCTTGTTCGGCCAACATTTGTTCGTATAGTGCTTTTTGACGCAGAGCCTGTGCCTTGGCCAGTTCGGCTTCGGCTGCTTCGCGTTGGGCGATGGCAATTCTGTTGTGAGTCGAGTAGAGGTCGTCACTTGCCGAACTTTTCGCAAGCGATGAGCATCCCGACATCGCCACAGCGATCATCATCATTGTCGATAAAAAATATGCTCTTTTCATAGCCTGTAATTTTTGTGTTCGGGGCTCTTTGGCTCTGTTTTTGAGCCAAAATCATACCGTTTTTGCCCCTAAAATTATTATATCTACCTATATAACAACAAAATCGTAGCATTTATTGCCCGATTCCCCATACACAAACATACTTTATTTATATGAAATTTGCAAAAAAAATGTAACTTTGCAGTGCTTTTACGTTAAATGATAACAAGAATACACTAAATAATATGGCAAAAGAGTTAAAAGAACTGACCTCGCGCGAGGAGAATTACTCGCAGTGGTACAATGACTTGGTTATTAAAGCGGGCCTCGCCGAGAACTCGGCAGTTCGCGGTTGTATGGTGATTAAACCCTACGGTTACGCCATCTGGGAGAAGATGCGCGACGCGCTGGATGCAATGTTTAAGGAGACCGGCCACCAAAATGCCTACTTCCCTTTGTTTATCCCCAAATCGTTCTTCAGCCGCGAGGCTGACCACGTCGAGGGTTTTGCCAAAGAGTGCGCCGTGGTTACCCACTACCGCCTCAAAAACAGCCCCGATGGAGATGGCGTTGTAGTTGATCCCGATGCAAAATTGGAGGAGGAACTCATTGTGCGTCCAACCTCGGAGACCATCATCTGGAATACCTACAAAAACTGGATTCAATCGTACCGCGATCTTCCCATTTTGTGCAACCAATGGGCTAACGTAGTTCGTTGGGAGATGCGTACCCGTCTGTTCCTGCGTACAGCGGAGTTCTTGTGGCAAGAGGGTCACACCGCTCACGAGACCTCGGAGGAGGCACAAGAGGAGGCACTGCGTATGATTAACGTTTACCAAACTTTTGCACAAGACTATATGGGCGTTCCCGTAATCGTTGGTCACAAGAGTCCCAACGAGCGTTTTGCAGGTGCGCTTGATACCCTGACTATCGAGGCTCTGATGCAGGATGGTAAAGCGCTGCAAAGCGGTACTTCGCACTTCTTGGGTCAAAACTTTGCAAAAGCATTCGACGTTAAGTATGTAAACCGTGAGGGTAAATTGGAGTATGTTTGGGCTACCTCGTGGGGCGTTTCAACCCGTCTTATGGGTGCTCTGATTATGGCTCACGCCGACAACAATGGTCTGGTGTTGCCACCGAAGTTGGCTCCTATCCAAGTGGTTATGGTTCCCATCTACAAGGGTGCCGAGGAGCTCGCTACCGTTACTGCTAAACTCGACGAAATCGCAGCTGGTCTGAAAGCTAAAGGTATCAGTGTTAAGGTTGATGCACGCGACAATGTTCGTTCGGGCTTCAAGTTTGCCGAGTACGAGTTGAAAGGTGTACCCGTGCGTGTTGCTATGGGTCCTCGCGATATGGCTAATGGTACTGTTGAGATTATGCGTCGTGATACCTTGGTTAAAGAGACTGTTTCGCAAGAGGGTTTGGTTGAGCTGATTGAGGGAATGTTGGAGGATATCCAAAAGTCGATTTTCCAAAAGGCTCTCGACTATCGTAACTCGATGATTACTCCCGTAGATACTTGGGAGGAGTTTGTGAAGGTTCTCGACGAGAAGGGTGGTTTTGTTTCGGCTCACTGGGACGGCACTACCGATACCGAGGTTGCCATCAAAGAGGCTACCAAAGCAACTATCCGTTGTATTCCTTTGGATGTTGTTGATGAGGATGGCGTTTGTGTCTATTCGGGTAAACCCAGTAAACGCAGAGTGCTGTTTGCTCGCAGTTACTAATAATAACGTAAAAAAAGTTGCCAATCGGCAACTTTTTTTATGCAATGTTCGCACAAAATTCCTATCTTTGTAGGGATATAACAAAAATTACACAAATCATAAGTTTATGACAAGACCTGTAAGAGTTCGTTTTGCTCCCAGTCCTACGGGTGCACTGCATATCGGCGGCGTTCGTACCGCGCTGTATAACTATCTGTTTGCTCGCCAAAAAGGCGGTAAATTCATCCTGCGTATCGAGGATACCGACTCGCAACGCTTCGTTCCCGGGGCCGAGGAGTATATTATGGAGTCGCTCGAATGGTGCGGTATCAAAATCGATGAGGGTATCCGCGAGGGTGGCCCCCACGCCCCTTATCGTCAAAGCGAGCGCAAAGCAATATACAAAAAATATGCTCTGCAACTCGTGGAGAGTGGCAACGCCTACTATGCGTTCGATACCCCCGAGGAGCTGAATGCTCTGCGTGCCGAGATGGAGGCCAAAGGCGAAACCTTTGCTTACAACCACGCTGTGCGTACCAAACTCGCGACCTCGCTGTGTCTGTCGGCCGAGGAGGTAGAGGAGCGTATCGCTCGCGGTGACCAATATGTTATCCGTTTCAAAATGCCCGAGGGCGAGAATGTTGAGATGCACGATATGATTCGTGGTAATGTGACTATCAATACCTCGACCTTGGATGATAAAGTTCTTTATAAATCGGCTGATGCTCTGCCTACCTACCACTTGGCAAATATTGTGGATGACCACTTGATGGAGATTTCGCACGTTATTCGTGGTGAGGAGTGGTTGCCTTCGCTGCCCTTGCACTATCTGTTGTATCGTGCGTTGGGTTGGGCTGACACTATGCCCGAGTTCGGCCACCTACCTCTGTTGCTGAAACCTACCGGTCAAGGTAAGTTGAGTAAACGTGATGGCGATAAATTCGGTTTCCCTGTGTTCCCCTTGCGTTGGGTTGCTCCTGATGGTGAGGTGTCGCGCGGCTACCGCGAGGATGGCTACTTCCCCGAGGCGTTTATCAATATGCTGGCTCTGTTGGGCTGGAACCCCGGTACCGAGCAAGAGTTGTTCTCGATGGATGAGCTGATTTCGGCATTCTCGTTGGAGCGCGTGAGCAAGTCGGGTGCAAGATTCCAACCCGAAAAGGCTCACTGGTTCAATGGCCAATATATGCACCGCAAATCGAACGAGGAGATTGGCGCACTGCTGAAACCCATCCTCAAAGAGAATGGTATCGAGTGCAGCGACGAGCTGGCTGCTACCATTGGCGGTCACATCAAGGAGCGCTCGACCTTCCCCGCAGATTTCTGGGATTTGGCTGGCTACTTCTTCATTGCTCCCACCGAGTACGACCCCAAAAGCGTTAAGAAATATTGGAAGGGCGAGAATCCTGCCAAACTGATGGAGATTCGCGAGGTGCTGGCTGCTATTGAGGATTTCAGTATCGAGAATACCGACGCAGCAGTTCACGAGTGGATTGAGCGTACAGGCTACTCGGCAGGTCAAATCATCAATACTCTGCGTTTGAGCGTTGTGGGTGCTTGTAAAGGCCCCGGTATGTTCGATGTGCTGGCGCTGGTTGGCAAGGAGCAAGTTCTGGCTCGCATCGACGCAGCTATCGCAGCACTTGGTATGGGTAACGAGTAATTTGTCTAACTTATGAAAGTTGCAATTATCGGATACGGTAAGATGGGTCGCACCATCGAGCGAATCTTGTTGGAGCGCGGCCACGACGTTGCGCTGATTGTGGATGTTGACAATGCCGCCGACCTGTGTGCCGAGAAGTGCGCAGGTGTGGATGTGGCTATTGAGTTCTCGGCTCCCGATGCAGCGTTTGGCAACGTGCGTAAATGCTTGGAGATGGGTCTGCCCGTAGTGTGCGGAACTACCGCGTGGGGCGATCGTATGGCCGAGGCCAAAGAGCTGTGCGAGAAGAATAACGGCGCGTTTTTCTACTCGTCGAATTATAGCGTAGGTGTAAATGTGATGTTTGCTCTGAGCCGCAAACTCGCCAAAATTATGAATACCATCGGCGGTTATAGTGTGTCGATGGAGGAGACTCACCACATTCACAAAAAGGATGCTCCGAGTGGTACCGCCATCACCTTGGCCGAGGGTATCATTGCCGAAACCGATGCTGTAAGTGGTTGGACTTTGGTCGAGGGCGAGGGTAGTGAGCCTACCGAAGGCAAACTTCCCATTGTGTCGTTCCGCGAGGGCGAGGTACCGGGTATCCACACTGTGCGCTATGAGTCTGAGGCCGATGTAATTACCCTGACTCATGACGCCAAGAGCCGTGCGGGCTTTGCGCTCGGTGCAGTTCTTGCTGCGGAGTATATCGTGGGCAAGAAGGGTTGCTTTACAATGAGCGATTTGTTCAAATTCGAATAACAAGAAATGACAAAACTGAAAGAGATACTCTCCAATCGTTGGGCTAAGTTTGCGTTCTGGACCGTGGTGTGGGTACTGTGGTTCGTGGTGTGGACTGCCAACCTGTGGTGGCTTTTGGGTGTGCCTGTCATCTTTGACTTGTGCGTTACCCGATGGTTCTCGCGTACGGTGTGGAGTCGCTACAAAGCGTGGCGCGATGGTAACAAAGCCATCAAGGAGGTTATGAGCTGGGTCGAGGCTATCGTTTGGGCCGCAGCCGTAGCATCTATTGTGCACATCTATGTGTTCCAGATGTTCAAGATTCCCACCTCGTCGATGGAAAAGAGTATGATGATTGGCGACTACCTGTATGTGAGTAAAATCACCTATGGTCCCAAAATGCCTAATACTCCCATTGCTATGCCGCTGGTGCACAACACTATGCCAGTGACGGGTGGTAAATCCTATTGTGAGTCGCTGACCTTCCCCTATAAACGTATCGCAGGCCGCCGTAGCGTTGAACGTGGCGATATTGTGGTGTTTAATTTCCCCGCAGGCGATACCGTGCTGTTGGAAAATCAAGCAGTAACGTACTACGACGTTGCACGCGAATACCAACGCCGCTATGGCAAGTCGGCTTACCAGCGATTGGCCAAAGACTATACTATCGTGGCACGTCCCGTTGACCGCCGCGAGAACTATGTCAAACGCGCTGTGGGTGTGCCGGGCGATAGTGTCGAGGTGCGCGATGGTGTGCTGTGGGTTAATGGTCAGATGTATGACGACCCCAGTGGCCGCCAATACCTCTATCGCGTTGTGGTGTCGTCGCCCATCGCATCGAGCGTGTTTAATAAACTTGGTATGAGTGGCTACGACATTGTGGCTTACGACCGCGCTGCGGGAGAGTACCAAATGTTCTTGCGCGATTCGGATGTCGAGGCCATTAAGGCTATGCCCAACGTGGTTGAAGTAGAGCGCTTTGTGGACAACCTTTGGGGTGATGTATTCTTCCCCAATGCCCCGGCGTACAAATGGACCGAAGATAAATTTGGTCCGCTGTGGATTCCCGCCAAGGGCACTACCGTGGCTTTGAGTGTTGAGAATCTGCCCTTGTATCGCCGCATTATCGACGTGTACGAGGAGAACGACCTTGTGGTTGATGGCGACAAGATTTTGATTAATGGCGAGGAGGCTGATAGCTATACCTTTAAAATGAATTACTACTTTATGATGGGCGACAACCGACACAACTCGGCTGACTCTCGCTTCTGGGGCTTTGTTCCCGAAGACCATATCGTAGGACACCCTTCATTTGTGTGGCTGTCGCTTGACCCCGAAAAGAGTTTCCCTGCCAATATCCGTTGGGAGCGTATGTTCCGCGGCTTTGAGCAGTAAATATAGGCCGTAAGCGTATGACCGATAGTGACGTATATAAGACCATTGAGGGGAATGCTGAGTGTATCTACAAACAACTCAGCAGTAAATTCCTTACATACGCCTATCACGTCACTTGCGAGGAGGAGATTAAAACCCACTTGGAGGCTCTGCGCAAGACCTACTACGACGCAACCCACCACTGCTATGCTTGGAGGCTTGGCCCCAAGGGCGAGCAGAGTAGGGCTAATGACGATGGCGAACCGTCGAGTACGGCGGGTAAACCCATCCTTGGCCAACTGCTTTCGCGCGAGGTGACCGACTGCCTGATTGTCGTGGTGCGCTACTTTGGCGGAACAAAATTGGGCGTGTCGGGCCTTATTGCCGCCTACAAACAGAGCGCTGCGGATGTGTTGGATGTGGCAAACATTGTCGAACGCACCGTGGATGTGGAGGTCGAAATACAATATTCGTTCGTGGCGATGAACGGAGTGATGAAAATCATCAAAGATATGTCGCCCAAGGTGTTGTCGCAGGAGTTCGACAATCTTTGTAGTATGAGGCTTGCTATCCGACAGAGCCGAGCCGAACAACTGATAGACAAACTATCGAAAATTGAAGGAGTAACCGTAACTGCTAAATAAACCGATATGAGTAAAAGAAGTCTTATTTCAATTACCGACCTGACCAAGGAGGAGATTCTGCGCATCGCAGAGTTGGCCGCCTATTTTGAGGAACACCCCTATGAGCCTCTGTTGCAGGGCAGGGTCATTGCGTCGCTGTTTTTTGAGCCTTCAACCCGCACGCGTTTGAGCTTCGAGAGCGCTATCAACCGCTTGGGAGCGCGTGTGATTGGCTTCTCGGACGCCTCGAATACCAGTGTGTCGAAGGGCGAAACATTCCACGACACTATTCAGGTTATCTCGAACTATTGCGATTTGATTGTGATGCGCCACAGTTTGGAGGGTGCACCGCGCTACGCAAGCGAGTTCTCGAAAGTGCCTATTGTCAATGCCGGTGACGGTGCCAACCAACACCCCTCGCAGACATTGCTCGACCTCTACTCGATTAAGAAAACTCAAGGCCGTCTGGACAACATCAACATTATGATGGTGGGCGACTTGAAATATGGCCGCACCGTTCACTCGCTGTTGCAGGCTATGTCGCACTTCAATCCAACCTTTACGTTTGTGTCGCCCGAGGAGCTGCAAATGCCCCGCGAGTACACAATGTTCCTCGACAAATTGGGAATCAGTTACACCGTTAAACGCGAAATCGATGAGGCTATCAACGAGGCCGATATCGTCTATATGACCCGCGTACAAAAGGAGCGTTTCAACGACCCGATGGAGTACGAGCGAATGAAGAATGTGTATGTGCTCAAAAACAGTATGTTGGAGAACGTGAAATCCACAATGAAGATTCTGCACCCGCTGCCTCGCGTGGGCGAAATCGAGCAAGAGGTGGATGCAAATCCCCACGCATACTACTTCAATCAGACCGAAAACGGTGTTTATACCCGTATGGCAATCATTAGCTATCTGTTGGGCGTTAAAAAATAGTGAAAGTTATGGCAACTAACGATAAATATATGGAAGTAAGAGCCATCGAGAATGGTACGGTAATCGACCACATTCCCGCCGATGCTCTGTTCAAAATCATCCGCATTATGGGTCTTGATAAAGACTCTGAACATCGTATGACCTTTGGTGCAAACCTCGAAAGCAAACGCTTGGGTAGCAAGGCCATTATCAAAATCAATGACCGCTATTTGGAGAGCGCCGAGATTAACAAAATCGCACTCGTTGCACCTACAGCTGTGGTTAATACCATCCGTAACTTCGACGTAGTTGAGAAACACAAAGTGAGCCTGCCCGATGAGGTGCGTGGCTTTGTTAAGTGTGCCAACCCCGCCTGCATTACCAACCACCAACCAGTTGAGACTGGCTTCGCAGTTATGGACGAGGGCGGCAAAATTTTGTTGCGTTGCAGATACTGCGAGAAGATTACAAGCCGTTTTGAGATAAAATAAAAATACGTACGATAGTGTGATTCCGGTGTAAGGCCGGAATCTCTATTGTGCCTCATAAGAACTGACCAATGGCCGACAAAATCGAAATACGCGGCGCGAGGGTACATAACCTCAAAAACATCGACGTCGCAATACCCCACAACCAATTGGTCGTGGTGACGGGTTTGTCGGGTAGTGGCAAATCAACCTTAGCTTTTGACACCATCTTTGCCGAGGGACGCCGCCGCTACGTCGAGAGTCTGTCGGCTTATGCCCGCCAATTCTTGGGCCGCTTGGAGAAACCCGATGTGGACTATATTGACGGAATTGCTCCTGCCATTGCTATCGAGCAGAAGGTGAGCAGTCGCAATCCGCGCTCCACTGTGGGCACTACTACCGAGATTTACGACTACCTTAAATTGCTCTATTCGCGCGTCGGACACACCATTTCGCCTGTGTCGGGACGCGAGGTTAGGTGCTACTCTACGGATGATGTCGTGGAGTATGTGCTGGGTTTGGGCGAGGGTAGCAGGGTAGTGGTGGCTGCTCCGCTGAAACTCTCCGAAGGTCAGGGTATTATCGAAAAACTTACACTGTTGTTGGGCGAAGGTATCCAGCGTTTGTGGGTGGATGGTGCAACGGAACTCATCGAGGACTTCCTGCCGAATGTCACCGACGAAACTCGTGCCGAGGATATAAGCGTTATTTTTGACCGCCGTCGCGTCTCTTCCGATAACGACAGCATAACTACTTTGGGCGACTCCATCTCGAAGGCCTTTGCCTATGGCGACGGAGTGTGCCACATCATTACCGACGAGGTTAAAGTGTTCTCGTCGGAGTTCGAGATGGATGGCTTGCGCTTTGAGCCTCCTCACGAACATCTTTTCAGTTTCAATAACCCGCTTGGTGCGTGCCCCGTGTGCGAGGGTTACGGACGCGTTGTGGGTATTGATGAAAATCTTGTCATCCCCGACAAAACCAAATCGGTATATGAAGGTGCGATTGTTTGTTGGCGTGGCGAAACTATGGGCTGGTGGCGTCAGCAGCTGGTTGATGCAGCCGATGTGTCGGGATTTCCGATTCACCGCCCCTACTATAAACTGAGCCGTGCCGAGAAACGATTGCTGTGGACAGGCTGTGAGTGGTTTCACGGTCTGGACGAGTTCTTCAAATCTCTCGAAAGCCAACGATACAAAGTTCAATATCGCGTGCTGCTGTCTCGCTATACGGGCAAGACCTTGTGCCCCGAGTGCGAGGGTGGACGACTGCGCAAGGAGGCTACCTATGTCAAGGTGGGTGGCCGCGCCATTACCGAACTTGTGACTATGACCGTAGGCGAGCTGGATAGATGGTTTGCGGAGCTGACTCTCGATGAGTATGACTCGGGCAAGGCTACACGAATCATCACCGAGATTCGAAACCGATTGCGCTGTTTGTGTGACGTGGGTTTGGAGTACTTGACCCTTGACCGATTGTCATCGACTCTGTCGGGAGGTGAAAGTCAACGTATAAATCTGAGCCAACAACTGGGTAGTTGCCTTGTAGGTTCACTCTATATTCTTGATGAGCCGAGCATTGGTCTGCACCCCCGCGATACCGACCGATTGATTAAGGTGTTGAAGGGCTTGCGCGACTTGGGAAATACAGTTATTGTGGTCGAACACGACGCCGAGATTATGCGTGCTGCCGACCGTATCATCGATATGGGTCCCTTGGCGGGTGTTCACGGTGGCGAGGTTGTGTGCAACGGCACCTATGACGAACTTATGAAGTGTTCCCAAAGCCTTACCGCCGACTATCTGTCGGGCCGACGCGTAATAGGCCAAGGCGAGCATCAACCTCGCGGATGGAGCAATAGTGTGTTGCTGCGAGGAGTGTTGGAGCACAACCTCAAAGGCTTCGATGTGCGTATTCCGCTGGGCGTTATGACCTGCGTTACGGGTGTCAGTGGTAGTGGCAAGTCGTCGCTTGTGAAGGGTATTTTGTATCCCGCCTTGCGTCGCCAACTCCACGAGTCGGGTGACCAGCCGGGCGAACTGCGCGAATTGGCGGGTGATGTGAATCTGCTGACCGCAGTTGAGTTGGTTGATCAAAACCCCATCGGAAAATCTTCGCGCTCAAACCCCGTTACCTATGTCAAAGCCTATGACGAGATTCGCAAACTGTTTGCCGAGCAACCCTTTGCCAAACATACGGGTATGACCCCTGCGTTCTTCTCGTTCAATACTCCGGGCGGACGATGCGAGGAGTGTCAGGGCGAGGGTATCATCAAGGTCGGTATGCAGTTTATGGCCGATGTTGAGCTGACTTGTCAGGCTTGTGGCGGCCGCCGTTTCAAGGACGAGGTGTTGGAGGTTAAATACCGCGATCACAATATATTCGATGTGTTGGAGATGAGCGTTGACCGCGCCGTTGAGTTCTTTGGCGAGGATAAGGCTGCCCGCCGCATTGTCGAGCGCTTGAAGGCTCTGCAAGATGTGGGCTTGGGCTATGTCAAGTTGGGTCAAAGTTCATCTACTCTGTCGGGTGGTGAGAGCCAACGTGTCAAGTTGGCGTCTTTCCTGCTCAAAGAGTCTGCCTCGGAGCGCATTATGTTTATCTTCGACGAGCCCACTACGGGCTTGCACTTCCACGATATCGACAAACTTTTGGGAGCGTTCGATGCGTTGATTCGCCGCGGCCATAGTGTGGTTGTCGTGGAGCATAACATGGACGTTGTCAAGTGTGCCGACTGGGTTATCGACTTGGGCCCCGAGGGTGGCGATGCAGGTGGTAATCTGGTGTTTGAGGGTCGCCCTGCGGAGTTGGCCGAGTGTGAGAAGAGCTACACTGCCCGCTATTTAAAACAGTTAATGAAGAAGTAATGGAATTTGATACTTTTACACTTCCGAGCGGAATCCGTTGTGTTCACCGTCGTAACCGCTCGAAGGTGGCACATTGTTGTCTGATGGTCAATGCCGGCTCGCGCGATGAACTGACTGGTGAGTTGGGAGCAGCCCACCTGACTGAACATACACTTTTCAAAGGAACTACGCGCCGAAAGGCTTACCAAATAAATTGCCGCTTGGAGAATTTGGGTGGCGAACTCAATGCGTTTACCACCAAGGAGGATACCACCGTTCACGCAACAACCCTGCGTAGCGACTTCCCCAAAGCGGTGGAACTGATTGCCGACATTGTGTTCAACTCTACGTTCCCAGACCGCGAGGTGGAGCGTGAAAAAGAGGTCGTAATCGACGAAATCAATACCTATCGCGATATTCCTGCCGAAACCATTTTCGATACCTTCGAGGCTGAACTTTTTGCGGGTTCGTCGCTTGCGGGCAATATCCTCGGTACAAGCCGTAGTGTGCGCCGAATCTCGCCCCAAATGTTGCGTGACTTTGTGCGCCGTACTTATACTCCCGACCAAATGGTGTTTGCCTCGATTGGCGGAATGTCAACTGCGGCTGTGGAGCGCAACCTGCGTAAATATTTGGAGTGTGTCGAGCCTCGCAAACGAGAGTTCGCACGCACCACACCTGCGCCTGTCGAGCGCTTTGAGAAGAGCATCCACAAGGCGGGAGTGCATCAGGCACACTGCATAATCGGTGGACGTGCCTATACCCTTCAAGACGAAAAACGTTTGCCGCTGGCGCTGCTTATCAATATGTTGGGGGGTCCTGCTGCCAACTCGATGCTCAATATCCTTCTGCGCGAACACAATGGCCTGTCCTATACCGTCGAGGCGTCGTATAACCCTATCTCGGATTCTGGCCTTTCGACCATCTATTTCAGCTCCGATCGTGACAAGGTTGAGCGTTGCTTGGAGTTGGTGCAAGGCCAACTGCGCGAGTTGTGCGAGAAGAAACTCTCGACGCTCAAACTCTCGATGGCCAAAAAACAATATATGGGCCAGTTTGCCATCTCGATGGAGAACCCCGAGGGTAATATGCTCGGTGCTGCCAAGAGTATGCTTGTGTTTGACTCGGTGGACGACAGCGATGTCATATATCGCAAGATTAGCAGTGTGACTGCCGAGCAGTTGCGCGATGTGGCCAACGAAATTTTCCCTGAGTTTTCAACCCTTATATACCGCTAACACTATGAGTGCCGAAATTGAACGCTACCTGCGAGAGTTCTCCTCGCCCGAAGAGCCTCTGCTCACCGAACTCGACCGCGCAACACACCAACGTGTAATCCAACCGCGAATGTTGTCGGGTCAGGTGCAAGGCCGTTTTCTCGAAATCATAGTGCGTATGTTCCGTCCCCGCCGAGTGCTGGAAATCGGAACTTTCACAGGCTATTCGGCTCTGTCGATGGCTGCGGGTCTGGACGAGGGTGCCGAACTTCACACCATCGAAATCGAGGACGAGTTGGAGCCTCTGATTCAGGAGTTCCTCGACCGCAGCGAACACGGCCACAAGGTGCATCTGCACATAGGCTCGGCGCTCGATATTGTGCCCTCGCTGGGTGAGTTCGACCTTGTGTTTATGGATGGCGACAAACGCGAATACCCCGCCTACTACAATATGCTGATGGAGGGTGGCGTACACTCGGGAAGCGTTATCCTGGCCGACAATGTGCTGTGGTCGGGCAAGGTCACCGAGGAGGTGAAGGCAAACGACCGTCACACGCTGGCTATTAACGAGTTCAACCGTATGGTTGTCGAAGATCCCCGTGTCGAGAATGTAATCCTGCCCCTGCGCGACGGAATCAATATCATCCGCGTGCTGTAATACTATGAAATTCAATATTTATGGCAGCGCAAACGCTCCGAGCCTGATGCTTATTCCGGGACTCGGCGTTTCGCACGAGATATTTTTGCCGCTTATCGAGCTGCTGAAATCTCAATTCCATATTGTTGCGGTGGAGGTTGATGGATTTACCATAGGCTGCCACACAAAGTTCACAACTGTCGAGGACCAAGCCTTGCAAATTGTTGACTACATCAAAACGGAATTAAATGGACACCTTGACTGCGCCTATGGATTGTCGCTTGGAGGCAAAATCCTATCACATATTCTCTCTTGCAATGAGGTAGCTGTTGCTCATGCCATATTGGATGCGGCGCCTTTGTTGCCTTTGCCCGAGTGGTTGGTCAAGCCGCTCGCAGCATATCAGAGCCTGAATGTTTGGAGTTGCTACCATTGGAGTGGTATGTGGCGAATGTTTTTCCGTTCGCACTATTTCGATGTTCTACTGGATGAGTGTCGGAAGGTATATCCGTTCGGAGGCCGTCGTGCCGTTATAGATAGCTACCACTCGGTCTATACCACAAAGCTTGAAAGTATTAAGGGCGGCGACATTCACTATTGGTATGGTACCAAAGAGGCCTTTGTGGCAAAATCGCAGGCTCAACACCTCTCTCAACTTTGGCCTTCGGCTCGCGTAGAGGTATTCCCGAAAATGAATCACGGTCAACTTCTTATAAACCACCCCTCGGAGGTGGCAAATCGCATAATTAACCTCCTAAATTAACAAAAGGATAGTGGTAAAAAGCAAGCGGGCGAATCTCATTGGAGATTCGCCCGCCTTATTGAATGTTCCGTTCGGAGAATTACTCAACTTTACCAGCCGAGCCCAGAACGTTAACACATTTGTGCATGTACAGTTTTTTCAACTCGTCGCGAGCGGGACCCAAGTATTTGCGGGGGTCGAACTCTGCGGGGTTCTCGTTGAAAATGGTACGTACAGCAGCGGTCATAGCCAGACGGCCGTCCGAGTCGATGTTGATTTTGCAAACAGCGCTCTCAGCAGCTTTGCGGAGCTCCGACTCAGGAATACCTACAGCATCTTTCAATGCACCACCGTTCTCGTTGATGATTTTAACATACTCTTGGGGAACCGAGCTCGAACCGTGAAGTACGATGGGGAAACCGGGGATTTGTTTCTCGATCTCAGCCAAGATGTCGAAACGCAAGGGGGGAGGTACAAGGATACCGTCCTCGTTGCGAGTACATTGCTCGGGTTTGAATTTGTTAGCACCGTGCGAAGTACCAATCGAGATAGCCAGCGAGTCAACACCGGTTTTGGTTACGAAGTCAACAACCTCCTCGGGACGAGTGTAGTGAGCAACCTCGCTCGAAACCTCATCCTCAACACCAGCCAATACGCCGAGCTCACCCTCAACGGTTACGTCGAATTGGTGTGCGTACTCAACTACTTGTTTGGTCAGAGCTACGTTCTCCTCGTAGGGAAGGTGGCTACCGTCGATCATTACGCTCGAGAAGCCCATATCGATACAGCTTTTGCAGAGCTCGAAGCTGTTACCGTGGTCGAGGTGAAGAGCGATAGGAATATTTTTACCCAACTCTTTTGCGTACTCAACAGCACCTTGTGCCATATAGCGGAGAAGAGTTTGGTTGGCGTATTTACGTGCGCCGCTCGAAACTTGGAGGATAACGGGCGAACCAGCCTCAACGCAAGCCGAGATAATAGCCTGCATTTGCTCCATGTTGTTGAAGTTGAAAGCGGGGACAGCATATTTGCCCTCGATGGCTTTAGCGAACATCTCGCGAGTGTTAACCAAGCCTAAGTCTTTGTAATTTACCATAGTTAACAGGTTTGAATTATTTGGATTTGTTTGGTTGTTTGCAGTAATTGCCACAAAGTTAATACATTTTTCGAAAAATACGAATTTGCGACCAAATAACTTCGGGCAAAATGTGTGGTTTTATGCCTCGTCGGTGGGGTTTTTGCTCTCCGAAATTATGGTTGCGTATTCGTAGCCGAACCATTTCTCGATGGTAGCATCAACTTTGGTCTCGACGGCGGGAGTGATTTTCTCGCGTACCTTATTAAATACATACAACACAGCTGCACCTTCGTCCAGAATTCCGAGGAATTTGAACACACGTTGGGGTAGGGCGCTTGTGGGCATCACGGTGTAGATGACAGCCGCATAGAGCATAGCCTTCTCGGTGAGTGTTGTTTCGCTACCAGTTAGTGCATAGTAGAGTTGCAACACAGGGCGCACTGCGGTTCGGCCTACGCGGTTGGCATACACCTTAATCGGATCCAGAATGTCGGAGGCCTTGCGACGCCAGTCCACTCCTTCGAGTTTGGCCAATAGTGGTTTTATCTCCTTACCTAAAAGCATATAGGCAAGGATTGTGATGCAGATTGTTGTAAGCATAAGGCTTAAAGTTTTATTCGTCGATTTGGTTGCCGTAGGTTTTGAGCGCGAGTCGTTTGACAATCAGAACGAATCCTCCTGTCAGAATCAGGTTCAATACCAGAGTCAGCACCGAGATAACGAGTGCGGGGCCGCCGAGATTGTATCCCAGCGCGATGAAAATTACTCCTGCACCTACCTCGCCACGGGTAAACATACCGATTGAGAGTGCCAGACGTTCGCTGAGCTTGCGGTCGCGGTAGAAGAACATCGGGAACAATTTACCCACATTTGAGAGAATCGACACAGCCAGAACATGTAGTGCGATTTCGCCCCACGACATCATAGGTTGTGCTGCGGTGAGCGAAGAGGGATCGGCCTCGTGGGTTTCAAGACCAATGAACAGAGGCATACTCAATCCCACAAGGAACATAAACAGAGTCGAGATGGTGTCGGCTGCGCGGTGTTCGTGTTTCGACTCGCTGTGGCGGGTTTTGAGCACCATACCCAGCACGAATGCGGGCAGAAGAACCTCGATGTGAATTCCGCCATCGGTGCCGAACAGACCTTTCGATGCAACGTACACCACTTGGGTCAGCGCATATACAAATGTTGCGTAGAGCAGAATGTGGAACCATCCTTGCGGCGCGTTGTAGGTATTGAGCTTCTTCCATCCGAACCACAGCAGAATAACCACCACAAAGATAACGGCGAAGAGTTGCCACTTCAATCCAATCATCATAATTTGCAGGGGAATCATCAGCAGGATGGTGTCCAAGTCGTCGAAGATGGCAAGTACCTGAATCTTCTTGTACATCCAAGTGTTGTTGAGTTTGAGTGCAGCGAGCATTGTAAACAGAATACCTGCCGAGGTGGGTGCTGCAAAGCGGCTCAACAGCAGGTTCTCTTTCCACGCTGCGCCACTGCCCCAGAAGTCGGAAGGCAGCAATACAAACACATAGTAGAGTGCAATCAGCAGCCACGGCATTGCGGCCGTAGCCATTGCAATAAAGTAGTCTGCGGTGTAACTACGCCATTTGCTTTTGTCGAGTTCGAATTCGCGTCCGACATTAATCATAATGAACGACAGACACACATAGAGCAGTGTGTCGGAAAGCACGCGGAGTGTACCGTATCCCTCGCCGAGAAGGCCCGGTAGAATTTGTGATGCTACCAAACCGAGCATCAGAACGAATGAAAAGGATAAAACTTTTTTCATAGGTAGTATCGGGTCTTGTTTTATAAATTATTTGCGGCATTAATCGTCGTAGAGGCTGTCGAAACGGCTTCTAGACTTATCGTATTTAAGGTCTTGCAGCAGCGATGACTTGACTCCGATGTGGAAGCTCCATCCTTTGCAAGTACCGATAGGTGTCCAGTTGAAGTTCATCTGCCAGCAGTGCAGGTCGCGTGTGAGCGAGAATGTACCGATTGACAGCTTGCGCGCCTTGATGTCGTATCCGCCATTGAACGAGATACCCCACTTGGGCGTCAGGTTGACACTTCCGTTGAACTGCACCGATTGGGTGACATTCTTTTTGATACCGTTGTTGGTGTAGCTAATTGAGTAGCTGAAACCGAGGTTCCAAGGAATGCTGAAATCGTAGTAGGTTGCAGCCATCATTTGTCGTCGCATATGCGGGTCGATGTCAATGGACGTGTCGAATGGATTGAGGTACATCAGCGCACCGCTATTAATGTCATTCAGTGCCGGCTGCGTGGCCTTCTTGGAGTTGAATGTATAACCAAAACTCCATCCCGTGCTGGCAATTCGTCCGAACTTGCCGTTACCGATGTTGAACTGGTTGATTTTGCGTCCGTTCTTATCTACTTTATACATATCGAGCACGGCACTCAGGTTCAGACCGAAGTTGCCGTACAGAGTTGTACGCAGGTTAAGATTGATGTTCGACAGATTCAGTGAGTCTGCAAGGAAGTTGTACGAGCCGCTGAACGAGAAGTTGTCGATAAGTTTGATTTTCTTGACACCGGTCGAGTCGGTTTTGCTGCGCACCTTCATTTCGAGGGTGTTGGCAACACTGAATGACAGCGAACCTGTACGACCCGAGCCTGGCACACCATAGGCGTTGTTGCTATATGGTGAGTAGGTTTGGAAGCGTCCCGTAGAGTCGCTTTGCACGACCTCATAGTAGCCGTGTTTCATCTTACTGAAGTCGGGAGCAAACGAGAAACTCATCTGCGGAGTGACAACGTGACGGATGGCGCGGATAATGGGGTCGCGTCCTGCAAACGACATCATACCATAGAGTTTGGTCGATGCCGAAGCGCTCAAATTCCAGTTGTGCAGGTGATAGAATCCCCAATCGGGGTCAAGAGTTACAAGTGTGCGGTTGACGGGATCCCACTCCTTGCGTTCCTTTTTGAAATACCACCTTGCTGTGTAGTTGAATGAGGGTGAAAGACTGATGTATTTCAGCAGGTTGAACGATGCCGACACAGGGATAGAGTGTTGGATACCGTTCTTCATTTTGAGCAGGGTCTCGCGTGTGAAGAGTTCATCCTCGGTGGTGCTGACGCTGTTGGTCATTGTTGCCGAGTAGCTCATCGAGATTTTTTCGTACCAACGCTCCTTACCTACGGGGTTTTGTCGTTTGAAGGGGTTGAAACGCGAGATATTGAATACTGCGCTGGGCAGTGATGCGGCGATAGTCTTGTTGCGCGAGTTTTGCGACAACTGCATATTGGTCGAGAATGAACCTGCAAAGCGGCCCGACCAGCTTTTCGAGTAGGCGATAGACGAGTTGGTCTGGGTGTTGGCCGACTCCAGTGCGTTGGTCGAGGCTTGTTTGTTGTAGCCTGCGGTCGCAAAGTTTACGTTGGCCGAGAACGACGAACTCGGGCGGAATTTGGGGTCTTGTTGGTGAGTCCAAGTTACCTTAAAGTTGCCCACGCCCTCGCCATCGGTCACTGTGCGCGCATAGTTGGCGTTGAAGTTACCACTGAACTTGTATCGCACCGAGTAGCGCGATGCGGCCGACACCTGCCACGAGCCGAGGGTGTAGATACCTCCCAGCAGTGTGAGGTCGGCGTGTTCGCCAAAGGTGAAGTAGTAACCACCATCGCGCAAATAGAATCCTCGTGAGCTCTCCTCGCCATAGCTTGGCATAATGAAACCCGACTTGGGACCATTGGAGATGGGGAAGAATCCGCCCGGCAGACCCACAAAGTAGAGGGGTACGTCCTCCATTACAAAGTATGCGGGACCTGTGATGACCTTTTTGCCGGGGATAACCTTGGCTTTGGTCATCTGGATATAGAAGTGCGGGTGGTCGGTGTGATCGCAAGTGGTGTATTTACCTCCTGCAAGGTTGATAGAGTTGTCGGGCATCTTCTTGACCTTACGTCCGATAAGGAAACCCTCGCCGTCTTTGGTTGCTACGCCGTGGATGTTGGCCTTCGAACTCTTCATATTGTAGGTCATCGAGTCCATCGTGTAGTTGCTTCCGCCGTCGATAAACTCGGGACGAACGTGCTCAATTCCGCGTACAGTATCCTCCTCAAAACCTCGTGCAAAAATCTCTTTGTTGTTGACAGCCATCACCATATAGTCGGCTTTGAGGTTCATTCTCTGATATTTGACATCGCCTTGCGAATAGATGTAAATCTTGCCCGCTTGCACGTCGTAGATTAGCGAGTCTTTGTTTTTACCATATACGATGTCGTCGAGGAATGCTTTTTTCTTTTTTGCGGTGTCGACCTCCGCGCTCTCTTGCTCAAAGATGGGAGTGTAGTCCGATAGGGTAGGCAGGGAGTCTGCTTTTGCCGTAGAATCAGCGTTTTGCAGTCGCTCGGTGCGGCGCGGACGACGTGTACGTTGTACGGTGGTCGAGTCCTGTGTCGACACAATCTCTGCATAGCTGATTGCAGTCTCCGCCAAACCGCCCGCAAAGGCATTCGAAGGAGAATACAAAACAGCCATCAAGATGAGCGTCACCACTGAAAATGCTGGTGTAAAACAGTATTTTTTGAAAAAACGAGTCAAAATTTCCTTTATTTTCCTTAACTTTGCCGACAAAGTCGGCAAAACCACCCGCATAATTAGCTGATAAACAACCTATTTACGTTGTTTTGGCGGCCGTTAGGGCGATTTCAAACGACAAATTTAATGAAAAAAGCAGACAACTGCAATTTCTCGACGATGAATATTAAACTAAATTTACGATTCGTATTCGTAACGCTGATTTTCACTGTTTTGTTGTGTGGCTACAAGTGTCACGCTCAAAGCGTGTCGGTGTTGCGCACGATTGTTATTGATGCAGGTCACGGAGGTGTTGACCCCGGTGCTGTGAGTGGCAAGATTTACGAAAAGGATATTAACTTCAAGATAGCCCTCGAACTCGAACGAATGTTGAATGAGGGGCTGCCCGATGTGAAGGTTATCCAAACTCGTCGCACCGATGTGAAGGTCAATCTGTATGAGCGCGGAAATATTGCCAACAGAGCTAATGCCGACCTATTTGTGTCGATTCACGTCAATGCCAGCGAGAAACCCACTGCCAACGGCCACTCGACTTATGTTCTTGGTGTGGATAAGAGTAAGCAGAATCTGCAAGAGGTGATGCGCGAAAACTCGGTAATTACCTACGAGGAGGACTATCAATCGCGCTATGAGGGATTCGATCCTTCGTCGCCCGAGAGCTACATAATCTTTTCGTTGATGCAAAACGTGTATCTCGATAAGAGTATGGAACTTGCAGAGCTCGTACAACAGCGCTATGCAGCCAATATTCCCGGTATGCGAAACCGCGGAACTTATCAGGCAGGATTCCTTGTTTTGTGGAAAACCGCAATGCCGAGCATCCTGACCGAAATTGGATTTATCTCCAACTCCGAGGATCGAAATTATATGATTAAGGAGTCGAGTATTCAGACCTACGCTCGCTCGCTTTATGAGGCGATTTGTTTGTACAAAAACAATATCGAAAACCGCGCTGTTGCAAGTCAGATTGCCCAGCCCGAACCGGCGCCGAGTGTGGAACCTATGGTGACGGATAATAATGGTGTGCGTTTTTACGTTCAACTGTTGACTTCGCGCTCACCGTTGAAGAGCGTTGCAGACAAACTGACTCCCTATGCCGACAAGGTTGTCGAGCGCAAAGCTGGAACCTGGTATAAATATCTACTTGGTGGTTATGCTACTGTTGCCGAAGCGCGAAAAGCACAGACCGAGGCAAAGCAAAATAACTTTAAGGATGCGTTTATTGTGGCATACGATGGCGACGAGCAAATCTCGCTTGCCGAGGCGTCGCGCCGCATTAGCGAGAGCAATACAGCGAAAAAATAATTAAACAAGAAAATATACTGACAATGAAAAGAGAGGTAAAAGTAGGAGTATTTGCCGTCGTAATGATGGTTGTGCTCTATGCAATGTTCAACTTTTTCAAAGGTAAAAATGTATTCAGCAACACCTGCGACTACTACGTTGTGTACGAAAATGTAAGTGGTTTGCAAGTGTCGTCGCCCGTCGATATCAAAGGTATGGAGGTGGGTGTCGTTACCGATATCGAAATGGATTCGGAGAGCGAAGGCGTGCGTGTTACAATGCAGGTTAAAAAGGCTTATCCCATTCCTGTTGACAGTCGTGCGCGTATGTATAGCACAAGTTTGATGGGTGGCAAGGGTATTCGCTTGGAACTGGGAACTGCTACCGAGTTTTACGAGGATGGTGCTACCATCACTTCGGATGTTGAACCCGATATGATTGGCGGTTTGACTTCGCAGGTTGGTGACCTCGCTGGCGGACTCCAAACTACTTTGGATAAAGTTAATACCACTCTTGATGGCGTGAATGGCGTGATTGCCGACAATAGCGCAACTATCAAAGATGTGGTTGGTAATGTGGATGATATTACCGCAAACATCAACCGCTTGTTGGCCGAAAAGAAAGACGAGATTCGCGGTATTGTTGACGGCCTGAATTCGCTGGCAGCAAACTTGGAGAATAACTCGGGTAAAATTGACTCTATCATCGCCAATATCGAGAATATTGCCGATTCGTTGCAAGCTTCGAACATTCGCGGTGTGGTTGACAACCTTTCGACCACTCTTTCCGAGTTGGGTGTTACTCTTGCAGGTGTAAATGAGGGCGAGGGTACTGTAAGCAAAGTTATCAACGACCCCGAATTGTACAACTCGCTTGTGAGTGCAGTAGATAACCTTTCGGCGCTGTTGGATGACCTGAAAGCCAATCCCAAGAAGTATATCAACGTAACCGTTTTTGGAGGTAAAGATAAAGGTGAGAATAAGTAAGATAACTTATTGTTGCCCAATGTAAAGCTATCCGCCGAATAAACGGTAGTTTCTACTCCTTGAAAAGTATTTAAAACCTGACTTACGAACTTAAAATTAGATAATGATTAGTCCTGCGAATTTCGAACAGAAAATTGGATTCGACAGGGTGCGTGCCGAGATTGAGGCGTTGTGTACCTCGGCTGCGGCTGTGCGCAAACTGAATGATGAGCAGTTTTTGGACTGCCACCAGACTGAACAACTCATTGACCGCCTGAATCGTGTCGATGAGTTGCGCGTCGTATTGAGCAGTGAAGGCGGATTCCCGAGTGGCGAGTTTTCGGATATCTCGGCAATCGTGGCAAAGACTCGCATCGTGGGTGCTTTTCTCGAAACCGACGAGATTGTTGAATTGCGTGCTGCCTTGGAGAGTATTGCCGAGATTGTGGCGTTCTTTGCTGCCAAGCAGGACGGCAGTTATCCTGTGTTGAGCGCAACTGCCGCAGAGATTGCAACCTTCCCGCACATTACAGGACACATTGACTCCATTATCGATCGATTTGGTGAGGTGCGCGACAGTGCTTCGGCCGAGTTGTATAGTATCCGTCGTCAGATTCGCAGCCGTCAGGGCGAGGCAGGTAAACGTCTGCGCGCAATTCTGGCCGAAGCACAAGGGGCGGGTATCGTTGAGTCGGACGCTACGGTGTCAATCCGTGACGGACGCGCCGTAATCCCCGTGCTCAGCAACAATAAACGCAAAATCAACGGACTTATTCAGGGACAATCAGCCACGGGTCGCACCTACTATGTCGAGCCGATGGAGGTTGTCGAAATCAATAACGAACTTCGCGAGTTGGAGTATGCCGAACGCCACGAAGTGGTGCGTATTCTGACAGCCTTCACCGAGTGGATTCGTGGCGAGGTGGCCGAGATTGAGCGCTCGGGCGACTATCTTACCACTATGGATATGATTCGCGCCAAGGCTCGCTGGGCGGTGGAGATGAACTGTGTCAAACCCATTATCTCGACCGAGGGACGATTGGAGTTGCGCAAGGCTCGCCACCCGCTGTTGCAACGCACGCTCGAACGCGAAGGACGCGAACTTATTCCTCTTGATATAGTGCTTGATGCCGAACGACGCATCGCAGTGATTTCGGGCCCTAATGCGGGTGGTAAATCGGTGTGCTTGAAGTGTGTCGGCATTGTACAGTATATGTTCCAATGCGGATTCCTTATCCCTGCGTTGGAGAACTCGGAGTTACCTGTGTTCGACTCGCTGTTTATCGACATCGGCGACCAACAGAGCATCGACAACGATTTGAGTACCTACTCATCGCACCTGCTCAATATGAAAACCTTGTTGCAGAACGCAACCGACCGCTCGTTGGCGCTGATTGATGAGTTTGGTTCGGGTACGGAGCCCGTTATTGGTGGTGCCATTGCCGAGGCTATCTTGGAGCAGCTGGTCGAGCGAGGAACCTATGGCGTGATAACCACACACTACTCCAATATCAAATTCTTTGCATCGAACACTCGCGGTATTTCCAATGGTGCGATGATGTTTGATGTGGGTGCTATTCGCCCGTTGTTCCGTTTGGAGATGGGCACACCGGGTAGTTCGTTTGCAGTGGAGATTGCCCGACGCATCGGACTTCCCGAGAGCATTATCAAAACCGCAAGCGACAAGGCTGGTAGCGACCGCATTGACCTCGAACGTCAACTGCGTGAGATTGCGCGCGACCGCCGTTATTGGGAGCAGAAACGCGACCGCATCCGCATCACCGACCGTCGCGTCGAGCAGATTGAGGCCGACTATGCCGAGCGTTTGGCACAAATCAAGGCCGAACGTGCCGAGATTATCCGAGCTGCCAAGGCCGAGGCTCAAAAGATTGTGACCGACGCTAACAAGCAGATTGAGAATACAATTAAAGTAATCCGCGAGAGCCAAGCCGAGAAGGAACTCACCCGTTTGGCGCGTAAGGAGTTGGACGACTTCAAGGAGTCGATGGAGCGCAGTTCTACCGAGGACGCCGAGCGCAACCGCAAGTTTGACGCCGAGATGGAACGTGTCAAACGCCGTCAGGAGCGTCGCCGTGAACGTGCAGCTCAATCCAAGTCGGGAGAGGGCGAGCAAGCGGCTCAACCCGCAGTACCCGTTGTTGCCGAGGTTAAGGTTGGTAGCAAGGTGAAACTTGCGGGTCAAAACGTTGTTGGAGAGGTGCAAAGCATCAAAGGCAAGCGCGCTGTGGTGGCTTTCGGACAGATTCTTTCGACTGTCGAGAAGGCGCAACTGACCGTCATCTCGAATTCGGAATACAAGGCGCAAACCCGTCCGCAAACCGCCCGTACGGTGGTGAGTGTGGATGTGTCGGCGCGTAAACTCAATTTCAGGGATAATATAGATCTGCGCGGTATGCGTGTGGACGAGGCGCTGGATGCGGTGCAAAGTTTTGTGGATGACGCCATTATGGTGGGCATCAGCTCTGTTCGTATCCTTCATGGCAAGGGTAGTGGCGCACTCAAAGATGAAATTCGCCGATATTTGCGTACGGTGCCTTCGGTGTCGAGCTATGGCGATGAACACGCCGACCGTGGAGGTGCAGGTATTACTGTGGTACATTTTGATTAGAATATGCAGTACGATTTGACAACCATAGCGCAACTTTGCGCAGCTACCCGAGTGGGCGAGAATGTTACCATCGATTCGGTGGTAATCGATAGCCGTAGTTTTACTATCGACTCGGCTACTCTGTTTGCGGCTATTCGTACCGAGAGCCGCGACGGACACAACTTTTTGTCGGAGGCCTATACCAAGGGGTGTCGTGCCTTCTTGGTTGAGAGCCTGCCCGATGTGGAGAGTATGCCGGACGCGGGTTTCGTGGTGGTAGATTGCACTACCGACGCTTTGCAGAGTCTGGCGGCATATCACCGCTCGCACTTCCAAGGTGTGGTGGTTGCTGTGACAGGAAGCGTTGGTAAAACGGTTGTCAAGGAGTGGATTGCACAAGCAGCTCCCGAAGGGATGAAAGTCTATCGTAGCCCCAAAAGCTACAACTCACAACTTGGCGTGCCTTTGTCGCTGTTGATGATTCCCGAGGATGCCGATGTAGCGGTTATTGAGGCCGGTATCTCCAAACGAGGCGAGATGGAGCGACTGCAACGTGTCATTCGCCCCGATGTGGGTGTGTTTACGGCGTTGGGTGCAGCACACGACGAGAACTTTGCGAGTCGTGGTGAGAAACTTGCCGAAAAGATGCGACTTTTTGCCGAGTGCAAAACAATTATATATAACTCCTCGGAGGATGGGGTCTATCAGGCGTTGCACGAGGTGTGTCCGTCGGATGCACGATTGTGCAATGCGAGCGAGTTTGAGAGTGCTTGCAGGATTGAGGGTGGTCGCGTGGCTGTGGTAAATGCTGCGAGTGTGGTTGCTCTCTACGATGCGCTGGGTGTTGCGCCCGATGTGACTTTGAGCCGATTGGGCGAGCAACCTTCGCTGACCAAACTCGAAATCAAGGACGGAATATACTCGTCGCTGATTGTGAGTGATACTTTCAGTGGCGATGTCAATGCTTTTGAGCCTGCTGTGGACTACTTGCGCCGTGTGTCGGCCGATCGTCCGAAGGTTGTCGTGCTGTCGGATATGCCGATAGCTTCGGGTGATAATGAACAGAGAGTGTATGAGCGCATTGCGGCGCGTATTGCCAAGGCCGAGGTTGTGTTGTTGGTGGGCGTGGGCGAGCGCGTGACTCGTTATGCCGATGTGCTGCGTGGTGCGGGCTGCGAGGTGAAATTGTTCCTTACCACCGACGAGTTGTTGAGCCGTCTGGGTGCAGATGACGTTGCGGGTAGGGCGGTGCTTGTCAGTGTGGCAAACCACAGCGACCAAAAACGCATAACTCACACATTGCAACGCCAGAGCCATACTACCACACTCGAAGTGGAGTTGGACTCGATGGTTCGCAACCTCAAAATATATCGTTCGCATCTTGGCGCGGGTGTGCGACTCACCGCAATGGTCAAGGCTGCAAGTTATGGCCACGGTCGATGCGAGATTGCGCAAACACTTCAACAACAAGGCGTTGATTATCTTGCAGTTGCCTTTGCTGACGAGGGTGTTGAACTTCGCCGAGGCGGTATCACAATGCCTATCGTGGTGTTGAATGCCGATGCCGATAGCTTTGAATTGATGGTGGCTCACAACTTGGAGCCCGAGATATATAACTTCCGTTCGCTGGCCGACTTTGCGCGTGAGGTGCGCTTGGCTGGACGTACGGACTATCCCATTCACCTTAAAATCGATAGCGGTATGCACCGACTCGGTTTCCGAAACGAGGATTTCGACGAGTTGGTTATGGCGTTAGGTGGCGTTGCCGAAAGCGTGCGTGTAAGTTCGATTTTCTCGCACCTGTGTGTGGCTGATGATCCCGCACAGGATGATTTTACCAACCAACAGATTGACTACTTCGATGCGCTCAGCAGTCGCATTGCCGAGGTTGTGGGCTATCCTGTGATTCGCCACATCTGCAATACTGCGGGTATGATTCGCTTCCCGCGTGCACAGTTCGATATGTGCCGATTGGGTATTGGACTTTATGGCTTTGGCGAAGAGGTCGAGGGTCTGCGTCCTATTGCGTCGTTGCGTACACGAGTGGTGCGCGTGTCACATTTGAAGGCTGGTGAGACCGTAGGCTACGGACGTATGGGTCGCGTGGAGCGTGACTCGGTGATTGCTACCATTCCCATTGGTTATGCCGACGGATTGGACCGCCATTTGAGTTGTGGCGGATGGAGTATGCTTGTCGAGGGCAAGAGCGCTCCGATTGTTGGTCGCGTGTGTATGGATAGCTGTATGATTGACATTACGGACATTCCCGAGGCAGGCGAGGGTAGCGAGGTTACTGTATTCTCTGCCGCTGTGGGTAATACTGCCGAAGATATGGCGCGAGTGTTGGGCACAATTAGTTATGAGGTGCTGACGGGCGTGTCGGGACGTGTTAAACGAATTTATACCAAAGAGTAATGAGTGGAGTTCTCTATATGATTCCTTGCCCCATTGCCGAGGGTGAGCCTTATGATGTGTTGCCCGCTGCCAATGGCGAGGTGTTGCGCCGCGTGGACTACTATGTAGTGGAGAATGTGCGTACTGCGCGTCGATTCTTGTCGCGTGCAGGTGTCGGACGTCCCATCGATGAGTTGACCTTTGCCGAGTTGAACGAACATACCGATCCGCGCGCTGTGGAGGGCTTGTTGCGTCCCGTATTGGAGGGTAAGGATTGTGGTGTGATTTCGGAGGCTGGACTCCCCGGCGTTGCTGACCCGGGTGCGGCTATTGTTGCTGCGGCTCATCGCCACGGTGTGAAGGTTGTGCCGCTGGTAGGTCCTTCGTCAATTCTGATGGCGCTGATGGCATCGGGACAGAATGGCCAGAGTTTTGCGTTCAATGGTTACCTTCCCGTAAAACCCGACCAACGAGGACAGGCTCTGCGCAAATTCGAGAAACGTGCCCAGACCGAGGGCCAAGCACAAATCTTTATCGAGGCGCCTTATCGAAATGTCAAACTTATGGAGGATATGTTGCGCACCCTTTCGCCCGAAACCATCCTTACGGTGGCTATGGATATCACAGGCCCCGAGGAGTATGTGGCAAGCGCAGCTGTCAAGGTTTGGCGCAGTCGTAAGATGCCCGACATCAACAAACGTCCTGCAATCTTTATTCTCGGCAGGGCGTAAATCTATTTTGAGGTTGCTATAAGGTTGCGTGAAACTGACGCAACTTGCGATTAAGACTCTGTTCGTTGCCACCGACAACGCTGTTGAGCAGTGCGTGGAAATGAGCCGAGTGATTCTTGTGCACTGTGTGACACAACTCGTGCAGAATTATAAACTCTATCAACTCGTCAGGAAGCAACATCATATACAGCGAAAAGTTCAGATGATTGGTGGCTGAGCAGCTACCCCATTTGCTATGAATGTTCTTGATAGTTAATCCGTTGTAAGAAAAACCATATTTTGCGGCCAATCGTTCGACCATTGGCGGCAGTGTCGTGTGTGCCTCTGCTCGCAGGGTTTCAATCACCGCAGTGCGAATCATTTGCTGACCTGCGTCCGAGGTCGGGTCAACCTTGCTTGTAAGTGTTACCATAACTTCGTCGGGACGTATTGTGTAGCTGTTGCGTGTGCCGCTACATTCGATTCGCAGGGTGTGAGTGCGGGTGCGATACCCCGTTGTGAGGGTGGGGGATTCGGCCGATTTTGTTGCTCGGTGGCGTGCTGCGGCAATCCACTCCTTCTTTTGATTTACAAATTCCAAGGCTGCTCGCCCTGATACATACCACGGGCGAGTGACCACAATACGGCCACCGCGACCTACCGAAATGGAGATACGCCTGCAACCCACGCGGCGTTGCAAGCGTATCGCTCCTAATTCGGGATGGATGTATTCCTCAGCCATCGGTGTGGCGGTTTAGTGTGCCAAATCGTATTCTGCTTTCTCGACGCGCTCGAATCCGAACTCGGCAATCACACCATTCATCAGCTCGGCAATGCGGTCGTTGCACAAGTTGCCGATGCTACCCTCGTGGGTGTGGTTGATGGTGGCGGGAACTTCAAACTTGCCGTGCTCAATGTCGAGTCCAACGGTTTTGTAGGCCTCGCGGAAGGGAGTGCCTCCAAGTACCATATTGTTTACAACCTCCACACTGAACATATATTTGTACTTCTCGTCGGCGGTGATGTTCTCAACTACCGAGATGTTCTCCAACATCATCTTGGCCATTGCGATAATGTCGCGCATATCGGCCAATGCAGGGAATAGCACCTCTTTCATCAGTTGTAGGTCACGATGGTAACCTGTGGGCAGGTTGGTGGTGAGCATAGTGATTTGGTTGGGCAGAGCTTGTAGCAGATTGCACTTGCCACGAATAATCTCCCACACGTCGGGGTTCTTCTTGTGGGGCATAATGCTCGAACCTGTGGTCAACTCGGGAGGATAGCTGATGAACGAGAAGTTCTGATTCAGGAACAGAGTGTTGTCCATAGCAAACTTGCCGAGGGTTGCAGCGTAGGCTGCGATGGCTTGTGCCACTACGCGCTCGGTTTTGCCACGTCCCATTTGGGCGTACACAACGTTGTAGTCCATCGAATCGAAGCCGAGCAACTCGGTTGTCATCGTACGATTCAGAGGGAACGACGAGCCGTAGCCTGCGGCCGAGCCCAGAGGGTTGCGGTTGCAGATGCGATATGCTGCCAATGCCATTTGGGTGTCGTCCACAAGGCTCTCGGCATAGGCACCAAACCACAAACCGAACGACGAGGGCATAGCCACTTGCAAGTGGGTGTAGCCGGGCATCAGCACGTTTTTGTACTTCTCCGACAGCGCTTGCAGGGTGTCGAACAGCTCCTTGATGTGCATCACAGTCTCGAACATCTCGCGACGCAGGAAGATGCGGAGGTCAACCAGTACTTGGTCGTTGCGGCTGCGTCCGCTGTGAATCTTCTTGCCCGCTTGTCCGATGCGCTCAGTCAGCAGGAACTCAACTTGCGAGTGTACATCCTCCACACCATCTTCGATTGTGAAGTTGCCTTGCTCTACTTCTGCAAAGATTTGTTTGAGCTCGCGTTGTACGCTCTCCAAATCCTCGCTCGACATCAGGCCGATGCTCTCCAACATTCGGGTGTGAGCCAGCGAGCCAAGCACGTCGGCGCGTGCCAGCAGTACATCCAACTCGCGGTCTTTGCCTACGGTGAAGCGTTCAACGCTACGATTGACGTTAGTATCTTTTTGCCATAATTGCTTCATAAAATTCTATTTAATTACGTTGGTTAGTATTTCGATATAAGTTTCAATGCCGCTTGCAATCTCCTCCAAACCGACATATTCGTCGGCGCTGTGTGAGCGTGCACTGTCGCCGATACCCATTTTGAGCGACGGAACGTTGAGCAACATCTGGTCGGAACTTGTAGGTGAGCCGAATGTTGTCAGTCCGAGCGACTTGCCTGCTTGTATCACAGGGTGTGATGGGTCGATGTACGAGGGTTTGAGTCGGAGCGAACGGGGTGTAACATCGCAACTTACGCGCTCGCGGATATGCTCCACAACTTGTTCGTTGGTGTAGCGATCGGTAACTCTGACATCAACCACCCATTTGCACTCGGCGGGAACGACGTTGTGTTGTGTGCCTGCCTCAATTTGGGTGACGCTCATCTTCACGGGGCCAAACAGCTCGCTGACCTCGGGAAACTCGTAGGTGCGGAACCACTCGATGTCCTTCAATGCGCGGTAGATTGCGTTGTCGCCCTCGTTGCGTGCGGCGTGTCCAGCCTTGCCGTGTGCTGTGCAATCCAACACCAGCAGACCGCGCTCGGCAATAGCCATCTGCATCAGCGTAGGTTCTCCCACAATAGCAAACTCGATGGGGCCGATTTTGTCGAGGATACACTCGATACCTTCGCGACCCGAAACCTCCTCCTCGCCTGTGATAGCGATACAGATGTTGTAGGTCAAATCGGTGTCGGCATAGAAATGCATAAATGTTGCCAGCAGGCCCACAGCACTTGCGCCCGCGTCGTTGCTACCCAAACCATACAGAAGTCCGTTCTCGATAGTGGGGGCAAACGGGTCGCGCGTGTAGGCAGCATTGGGCTTAACGGTGTCGTGGTGCGAGTTAATCAGAAGGGTGGGCTTAGTCGCATCAAAGTGCAGGTTATAGGCCCACACATTATTCTTGAAGCGGTTGGTGGCCACACCACGCTCCTGCAACCAACCCTCAATAAGGTCGGCTGTGTCGCTCTCGGCACGACTGATGGACGGCGTGGCAATCATCTTTTGCAGCAGTGCCACCGCATCGTCGTATAGTTTTTGGTACATCATTACTTGCTGATTCGTTGGCGTTGAATCTCAAACAAAATCACCGCAGCCGCAGCACTTACGTTGAGCGACTCGATGCGACCCTTCATAGGAATTGCCATTTGGCAGTCGCACATTCGGAGCACCTCTTTCGAGATACCGGTATCCTCGCTACCCATAACCAATACGGTGGGGCGGGTAAGGTCGGCCTCATAGACCGATTGCTCGGCTTTCTCGGTGGCGGCAGCAATCTGATAACCCTCGGCTTGGAGTGCTTTCAGAGTGTTGCGGATACTGCCCACGCGAGCTACGGGGATGATATTTAGTGCGCCGGCTGACGACTTGATAGCCTCGGCATTTACGGGAGCCGACGATTTGAGCGAGGTGATGAGTCCATGAGCACCCACACACTCTGCGCTACGAGCAATGGCTCCGAAGTTACGCACGTCGGTGATGCTGTCCAACAGAATGATAAGTCCTGCCTCGCCCTCGGGAACACCCGACAGAATCTCCTCCACGTCGGCATACACGATGGGCGACACGGTTGCCACCACACCTTGGTGGTTGAGCTTGGTCATACGGTTGAGCTTCTCGACGGGAACCTCCTGCATATGTACCTTTTGTGCCTTGCACACCGATTTGAGTTCCGACAACAATTGTCCTTCTGCGCCTTTGCGCACATACACTTTTTCGATTTGGCGGCCCGACTCGATTGCTTCGATTACGGGGCGAATGCCGAATACGATGTTATCCATATCAATTAGTTACTATATCCAATTCGTAGTTAAGTTTCTCCCACTCATGCATTTGGTGGTCGAGTTGTTGTTTGAGTTGGTTGTAGGAGTCGAACAGAGCAGGGTTGCTGATGTCTAGTCCGTGAGCCTCGGGGTCGGCCAACTTGGCGTCCCAATCGGCAATCTCACCCTCCAAACGTTCGATTTCGCCCTCTACCTTGGTGATGGCGTTCTTGATGCGGCGAATCTCCTTCTCGTTCTCCTTGCGTTGCAGATACTCCTCTTTGCCTTTCGAAGCGGTGACGGGTTCGGCTGCCACCTCTTTCTGTTTGATTTCGACTTCGCGCAACGACTCCAATTGTCGTTTTTCGAGGAAGTAGTAGATACCGCCCAAGTACTCCTTGACACCTCCGTCGCGGAATTCATACACCTTGTCAACAATGCCGTCGAGGAAGTCACGATCGTGCGATACCAAAATCAGTGTGCCGTCGTACTTCTTCAAGGCGTTTTTGAGAATATCCTTCGAGCGCATATCCATATGGTTGGTAGGCTCATCGAGCACCAGCAGGTTGCGCGGCTCCAACATCATACGAGCCATTGCCAAGCGCGAACGCTCGCCACCCGACAGCACTTTGACCTTCTTGTCGATGTCCTCGCCGTGGAAAAGGAATGCTCCGAGGATGTCGCGCAGGCGAGTGCGAATCTCGCCAACAGCAACTTTGTCCAAAGTGTCGAACACCGTAAACTCGCCGTTCATCAGGTCGTCCTGATTTTGGGCGTAGTAACCTACGTTTACGTTTGCACCCAAACGGATAGTACCCTCGGTTGCATCGGTCTCGCCGATAATCATACGTGCAAGGGTTGTCTTACCCTCGCCATTGCGACCCACAAATGCGATTTTCTCGCCGCGCTCGATGGTGATGTTTGCGCCACTAAACACTCGGTGTGAGCCGAAACTTTTGCCTACCTCCTTAATTTCGGCCACAATCTGGCCGCTACGAGGTGCGGGCGGGAATTTTATGTTGAGAGTCGAAGTGTCCTCGTCGTCGATTTCGATGCGCTCAATCTTCTCCAACTGTTTGATGCGCGATTGCACCTGATTCGACTTGGTAGGTTTGTAGCGGAATCGTTCGATGAACTCTTCGCTCTTTTCAATCATTCGTTGTTGGTTGGCAAAGGCCGCCATCTGTTGCTCCCTGCGCTCGGCGCGGAGTTGTACATAGTGGCTGTACGGCACCTTGTAGTCGTACGACTTACCACACGACAGTTCGATGGTACGTGTGGTGACGTTATCCAAAAAAGCGCGGTCGTGCGAAATCAACAGCACCGCACCCGAATAATCTTTCAGATAGCTCTCCAACCACTGAATACTCTCGATGTCGAGGTGGTTGGTAGGCTCGTCAAGCAACAGAATCGAAGGCTTGCGCAATAGCAGCTTTGCTAGTTCGATACGCATACGCCAGCCACCGCTGAATGCACTTGTTGGTTTCGAGAACTCCTCGCGACGGAAACCAAGTCCGAGCAGTGTGCGCTCAATGTCGGCATCGCGACTCGCACCACCCAGCAGGTGATAGCGGTCGGTGGCGTCGTTGAGTCGGTGTAGCATCTTTTCGTAGTCCTCGCTGTCGTAGTCGGTGCGCACAGCAAGTTGCTCGTTGATGCGTGCGATCTCGGCTTCGAGTTCCAACACCTCGGCAAAGGCCTTGGCGGTTTCGTCCACAAGCGAGGTGGTGTCGGTTACCTTCATCTGTTGGGGGAGGTAGCCAACGCTGCAATCCTCAAAGACCGTAACTTTGCCTTCGGCGGGCTGTTGCTCGCCGTTGATGAGTTTGAGTATGGTGGTTTTTCCTGCGCCGTTTTTGCCTACGAGTCCGACTCTCTCCTTGGGGTTAATCAGAAACGACACCCCGCTGAAAAGCTCGGTACCCGAGAAACTCACGGTCACATTATCCAACGAAACCATCGGCCTTGTTATGCATTAAGGATTTTTACAATCTCGGCCTCGGGGTCAGGTGCGCCAAACACTGCACTGCCTGCAACCAGCGCGTCGCAACCGGCCTCGTAGAGCATACCTGCATTGGCTGCCGATACTCCGCCGTCGATTTCGATGGTTACGTTCAGGCCGCGGCTGTCGATAGCATTGCGCAGATATTTCACTTTATCCACACTACCAGGCATAAAGCTTTGGCCGCCAAATCCGGGCTCAACGCTCATAACCAACACAAGGTCGATTTTGTCCAACCACTCGTCCAAAATCTCGACGGGAGTTCCGGGTTTGATAGACACACCCACCAGTGCGCCGCTTTGGCGAATCAGGTCGATGGTGCCTTGGATATTTTGGGTCGCCTCGATGTGGAAAGTAACCAAGTGTGCGCCAGCTTTGGCAAAACGCTCGACATACTTTTCGGGCTCAACAATCATCAAGTGTACGTCGCAGAATTTGTCGGACGCAGCCTTGATTGCTTTGAGTACGGGGAAGCCGAACGAGATGTTGGGAACAAACACACCATCCATCACATCGATGTGAATCCATTGGGCCGCACTGCGGTCTATCATTTTGGTGTCATCTGCCAAGTGACCGAAATCGGCCGACAGCATTGACGGGGCAAGAATTCTGTTTTTCATAAAACACGGTTTTAATCACACAAAGATACTACTTTTCTGCGAAAAAACTATAACTCTGAGGGTGAATATCCCACTGAAAATCCATAAATAACGGCACAGAGATGTTATTTTGTCCGAAAACTGCCGTTTTATCGCGAGATTTTGTATATTTGTAGTTGGTAAACTTAAAAAAAGGAATCACGTTATGAAATATATTGGAGCGCACGTAAGTATTGCAGGTGGAGTTGAAAATGCTCCGCTCAACGCCCACGGAATTGGTGCTACGGGCTTTGCTATGTTTACCAAAAATCAACGACAATGGTTTGCGCCCGAGCTGTCGCAACCTTCGATTGATGCGTTCAAGGCTATGTGTGCCGAGTATGGCTATCCGCCCGAAAGTATTCTGCCGCACGATAGTTATCTGATTAACTTGGGTAACCCCGATGCAGAGGCGTTGGCAAAGTCGCGCGAGTCGTTCGTTGGCGAGCTTCGCCGTTGCGCTGCGCTGGGTCTTGACCGACTGAACTTTCACCCTGGAAGCCACCTCAAAAAGATAACCGAAGAGCAATGTATAGAACTCATCGCCGAGTCAATTAATATCGCGTTGCGCGAAACTGATGGCGTGACTGCTGTAATCGAAAACACCGCAGGGCAGGGTAGTAATATGGGCTACCGTTTCGAGCACTTGGCGGGTATTATCTCGCTTGTGGATGATAAGTCGCGCGTGGGTGTTTGCTTGGATACTTGCCACTCGTTTGCAGCGGGTTACGACCTTTCGAGTCGTGAGGCTTGCGAGGCTACCTTTGCCGAGTTCGACCGTATTGTAGGTTTCAAATATCTGCGCGGTATGCACCTCAATGACGCACTCAAACCTCTGGGTAGTCGCATTGACCGCCACTCCGAATTGGGTAAGGGCTACATCGGCTTGGAGTGCTTCAAATATATTATGGGCGATAGTCGTTTTGATGGTATGCCGCTCACGCTCGAAACCATCGACGAGAACCTTTGGCCTCAGGAGATTGCTACGCTCAAAAGTTTTATGTAGCCTTTTTGAGCCGCAGATACTATCTTTGCACCGCTTATGAAATGTCCGATTGTTGAAATACTTGCTCCTGCACGCGACCTTGCAACTGCTCGCACCGCCATTAGTCACGGTGCCGATGCTGTGTATATTGGTGCTCCGCGTTTTGGTGCGCGCCACGCTGCGGGAAATTCCATCGAAGATATTGCAACCCTTGTGCGCGAGGCGCACCTCTATGGCGTGAGGGTCTATGTTACGATGAACACCATCGTCTATGACTCGGAGTTGGAGGATGCTCGCTCAATGGCCGAACAGTTGGTTGCCATAGGTGTCGATGCGTTGATTGTTCAAGACCCTGCCTACTTGCGTATGGGACTGACTGGCGTGGAGTTGCACGCCTCGACGCAGATGGCTATCCGCACCCCCGAGGAGGCTCGTTTCTGGGCCGACTGCGGAGTTACACGCGTGGTATTGGAGCGCGGTATGAGCTTCGAGGAGATTAAGAGCGTTTGCGATACAGGTGTCGAAGTAGAGTGCTTCGTACACGGTGCAATATGCGTAGGTTATAGCGGCCGTTGCTTTTTGAGCCGCAGTATGGGTCCTCGTAGTGGTAATCGTGGTGAGTGTAGCCAGCCCTGCCGCCTTACTTGGGACTTGGTGGACGAGCGCGGACGCGTCATCATTGCAGGCAAACACCTTCTGTCGGTGCGAGACCTTAACCTGTCGCGTCACCTCGAAAAGATGGCTCGCGCAGGTGTAGTGTCGTTCAAAATCGAGGGCCGACTCAAAGACGAAAGTTATATCAAAAATACCGTTGCCTTCTATCGCCGACTTGTGGATGAGGCTGCTGCTCGTGGTGCGTTGCGTTCGGCGTCGCGTGGTGGCGGATTCGACTATGAATTTACTCCCAACCCGCACAAAACATTCCTGCGTGGCGATACCGACTACTTCTTCCGAGGAATCCAGTCGGGTGTTGCATCGTTTGATACTCCCAAGTCGGTGGGTGAACTTGTGGGACGTGTCGGTCGTATGGGACGCGGATGGTTTGAACTTGCAGAGCGCGACCCGAAATCGGAACTTCACGCAGGAGACGGACTCTGTTGGATGGCCGATGGCGAACTTGTAGGCACGAATGTCAATCGCGCCGAGGGTGTGCGTGTGTGGCCGAATAAACTCGACAAATTGGCTTCGGGCATTGAGGTTTATCGTAACTTCGATGCAGAGTTCAATCGCACGTTGGAGCGCAGTGCTCCGCGTCGTGTGTTGGATGTTACGGCCAGTGTTGAGTTTGGTGCCGACGGATTTTCTTTAACCTACACCGACGAGCAGGGTTTCAGCGCTACGGCCGAGAGTAACGGTTCGTATGATGCGCCACGAAATGTGGAACGAATGCAGAGTATTGTGCGTGAGCAAGTTGGCAAGACGGGTGATACCCCCTTCCGAGTGACTGATATTACCATCAGTGGCGATGTGTTGTTTGTTCCGTCGGGCGAGTTGGCGCGTGTGCGTCGCGAGTGCTTAGCCGAGTTGGAATATACCCTTTCGGCGCAGTTGCCGCCTCGCCGCTTGGCTGTCGAGAATCCTGCGGCACAATTGCCGTGGAGGGTTGTGGATGGCTCCAAAAATGCTGTCAATGCCCAAAGTCGCCAATTCTATCTTGACCACGGAGCCGAGCGCGTTGAGCAAGGTTGGGATTTGGCCGAGAGTCTTATGGATCGTGCGGTGATGACAAGCCGCTACTGCTTGCGTCGCGAGATTGGCGAATGCTTGCGACAAAAACCGAAACATCGCGGAGCGTTGTACCTGCAACGTGGTGCACTGCGCTATCGTTTGGACTTCGATTGCCGCCGATGCGAAATGAGATTAATACCCGAAGAGATTATATGCAAGGATTAGAGATGCTGTCGCCCGAGTGGAGCGACTACGAATTGATAGATAGCGGCGATTTCGAGAAACTCGAACGCTGGGGTAAGTTTGTTACCGTGCGCCCCGAGCCGCAAGCCATTTGGCGCAAGAGCCTCTCGGAGAGCGAGTGGGGTGATATGGCTACGGCTGTATTCCGCAAGGATGCGCGCAGTGACGATAGGGGAGAGTGGCGCGTCGGAAGGTCGATGCCACCTCGTTGGACCGTGGGCTTCGACTACCGCGATATGCACCTGCGTATGCGCCTCGGACTCACTTCGTTCAAACACGTCGGACTTTTTCCCGAACAGGCCGAGAACTGGAAATTTATCTACGACACTTGTCGCGATATGGCCGCGCGTGGACGCCGTCCGCGAGTGTTGAATCTGTTTGCCTATACGGGTGGCGCAACCCTTGCAGCCCGAAGTGCAGGCGCCGATGTGACACACGTCGATTCGGTTAAGCAGGTAGTGTCGTGGTCGCGCGAGAATATGGAGTTGAGTGGTCTCAGTGATGTCCGCTGGATTGTGGATGATGCTCTGAAATTTGTGCGTCGCGAGGTTAAACGTGGCAATCACTACGATGGCATAATCCTTGACCCGCCCGCCTATGGTCGCGGACCCGATGGCGAGAAGTGGATTTTGGAGGAGAACATCGGCGAAATGTTGGAGTGCTGTGCGCGTCTGTTGTCGCCCCGCGATTCGTTCTTGGTGCTGAACCTCTACTCGATGGGATTGTCGGCAATGTTGTCGCGTAGTGCAGTGAATCAGATTTTTGGCCGTCCTGCAATGGAGCAGTTTGGCGAATTGTATTTTACCGACCGAGGTGGCAAGTGTCTGCCCCTTGGTGTTTATTACCGATTTAAAAGATAGAAAATTATGAGTTTGATGATGTTGATAGCGGCTCTTTTTATGGGCTGCTTTGTGGATGCTCTGGTGGGACTTATCGGTAGTCGCCGACGTATCGGTTTCGGCTGGGCATTCTTTTTGAGTTTGATATTTACCCCTATTGTGGGTCTGATTTTTACACTGATTTCGGAGCCACTGCCTGTGGGTCAAAGCCGCTGGGGATGCTTGATTCCTACGCTGTTGAGTATTGTTTTTGTGGGAGTTTTGTTCTTCCTGCTGACAATGGTCTTTGGTCTGATTGTTATCTAATCAAAGCTAAATATTCCGCTGAAAAGTCCGTCCCGCGAGGCGGACTTTTTTTTGTGGCAATATGTGATGTTTGTTACGCAAAAAGTGGACAATATCGAAATTATATTTATCTTTGCAATGCATAAGGTGCCGAGCGTGGTCGAAGCATCACAATCGGTGAAAAGGGAATCCGGTGAAAGTCCGGGCCAATACCAGTTGCTGTAAGTTCCATCCATACGCCGGCGGTAGGCTTAAATCTTATTGCCAAACGGATGAACGTTGAACGCACTCTTTGCCACTGATCTTTGGGATTGGGAAGGCGCGACAACAGAACGAGTCAGAAGACCTGCCTTTGCATTATGGAGTTACAACCTGCTGGATTACGGGTTATAATCACACCATTTTAATTACTGTTTTTTGCTTGATTGAGCGACCTATGCATTGGGGTGTTGTGGCTTTGCCATAAACCTTTGTGTGTGGTTAATTTAAGTGTACAATGACGACAAGATTCGTTAGATACATACTACTGTGCTTGATTGCACTCTTTACATCGTGTATGGAGTGGGATTACGCTTTGGAGGAGAAATTCGATACTTCGTCTTCGGGTGAAGGACTTTTTATCTGCAACGAGGGTAACTTCCAATATGGTAATGCAACACTGTCGTACTATGACCCTGCTACCAAGAGCGTGCAAAACGAGGTGTTCTCCCGAGCTAATGCAATGAAACTCGGCGATGCGGTGCAGAGTATGACTATTCGTGACAGCATTGGCTGGTTGGTGGTCGGTAATTCGCACGTTGTGTTTGCAATCAATGTCAACACCTTTAAGGAGGTGGGGCGTATCACAAATCTTACTTCGCCGCGCTACATCCATTTTGTGTCCGACCAAAAAGCCTACATTACCCAGATTTGGGATAACCGTATCGTTATAGTAAATCCCCAACGCTATGAAGTTACGGGCTACATTGAGGTGCCGAATATGACTATGGAGAGTGGCTCGACCGAACAACTGGTGCAGTGGGGTAGGTATCTGTTTGTGAATTGCTGGGCGAATCAAAACCGAATACTGAAAATCGACACCGAGAGCGACCAAGTGGTGGCGGAACTCGTTGTGGGTATTCAGCCAACGTCGTTGGTTTTGGACTGCAATGGCAAGCTGTGGACTGTGACCGATGGTGGTTACGATGGGTCGGCTTATGGCTGCGAAGCTCCTGCTCTGTGTCGCATTGACCCCGAGAAATTTGAAGTCGAACAACGATTCGATTTCGAGATGGGGGATTCTCCTTCGGAGGTGCAACTCAACGGCACAAAAGACAAAATTTATTGGCTCAATGATGATGTTTGGGAGATGGATGTGACGGCCGAACATATTCCCGTACACCCGTTTTTGCCCTACAATGGTACGTTCTATTATGGTCTGACAATCTGCCCTCGTTCGGGTGATGTCTATGTTGCTGATGCTATTGACTATATGCAACAGGGTATGGTCTATCGCTACTCGAAGGAGCGCGAACTGATTGATAGTTTCTATGTGGGAATTATTCCCGGTGCTTTTTGTTGGAAATAAGATGATGCTGTTAATGCTAATATTACTCTTTTTAACGCTTGTTCCGAGTGTTGTCAGTGCGCAAAGTGCCGACAGCAAGGATTGGGTGCGAAGAGGTATAAGCATCCCCGAAGTGGCGGTCTATGGCAATCGTCCGATGAAGGAGATTGGTATGCAGCAGACCCAATTCGATACATTGGCGCTCAAAGAGAATATCGCGCTGTCGATGGCCGATGTCCTTGCTTACAATTCGGCAATTTTTGTCAAAAATTATGGTCGCTCCACACTCTCGACTGTGGCTTTTCGTGGTACTTCGCCGTCGCACACTCAGGTGTCGTGGAATGGTATGAAGATAAACAGTCCAATGCTTGGAATGACCGACTTCTCGATGATTCCGTCCTACTTTATTGATGATGCGTCTCTGTTGCACGGAACCTCATCGGTTAATGAAACAGGTGGTGGTTTGGGTGGCTCCGTAAAGCTATCAACCAAGCCTGCCCAGGCAAAGGGTTTCGGTTTGCAGTATATTCAGGGCATTGGCTCATTCAAAACCTTCGATGAGTTTTTGCGCCTGACTTATGGTAATGAAAAGTGGCAGGTTTCGACTCGTGCGGTTTACTCCTCATCGCCCAACGACTACAAGTATCGCAACCACGACAAAAAGATAAACGTCTATGACGATGAGATGAATATCATTGACCAATACTATCCAATAGAGCGCAATAGCAGTGGTGCATTCAAGGATCTTCACCTTTTGCAGGAGGTGTACTACAATACGGGCAAGGGCGATCGCTTCGGACTTAATGCGTGGTACATCAACTCCAATCGCGAGTTGCCTATGCTTACGGTGGATTATGGCGACGAGGCGGCCTTCGAGAACATCCAGCGCGAGCAGACCTTCCGAAGTGTGCTGTCGTGGGAGCACTTGCGCAGTAATTGGAAAGTCGGCGCAAATGCGGGTTATATCCACACCTGGATGGCCTACGATTATAAACGCGATGTTGGTAATGGTACGATGGCTCATATGACCTGTTCGCGCAGTCGCATCAATACAATTTATGGACAGGTCGATGGCGAGTATTACATTGGACGCAAGTGGATGCTTACGGCAAATGTGTCGTTGCACCAACAAATAGTCGAAAGCGAAGACCAAAACATCGTGCGTCAGGATGGCAATAAATCGATTGTGGGCTATCGCAAGGGTCGTCCCGAACTGTCGGGATCGGTGTCGGCAAAGTGGCGTCCCGTCGAGCGTTTTGGCGTGTCGCTGGTTGTGCGCGAGGAGATGTTTGGCCGCGAGTGGGCACCCATTATTCCTGCGCTGTTTGTGGACGGTGTGCTTTCCAAGAAGGGTAATGTTATCGCCAAGGCCTCGGTGTCGCGTAACTTCCGTTTTCCGACGCTCAACGACCTCTATTTCCTGCCAGGCGGAAACCCCGACCTGCGTAGCGAGAGTGGCTGGACTTATGATGTGGGTGCGTCGTTTGCCGTTGGTCACGAGGGAGTTTATTCGCTCAGCGGCTCGGCTAACTGGTTTGAGTCGTTTGTCAAGGATTGGATTCTCTGGCTGCCCACGCCCAAAGGTTTCTTCTCGCCCGACAATATCAAGGATGTACACGCCTATGGCGTTGAGATGAAGGCCGACCTGAATGTTGCGCTTACGCGTGAGTTGCAGCTGGGCCTGAACGGCACCTTCTCGTGGACTCCCTCAATCAACGAAGGTGAGCCGCGCACACCTGCCGACCAATCGGTGGGCAAGCAGTTGCCCTATGTACCCAAGTACTCATCGACCATTACGGGCCGACTCTCGTGGCGCAGTTGGTCGTTCCTCTATAAGTGGTGCTATTATAGCGAGCGCTACACAATGTCGTCGAACGACATCTCGCTGACGGGAAAGCTGCCCGAATACTTTATGAGCAACATCGCACTCGAAAAGCTATTCTCACTGAAATGGGCCGACCTCTCGCTGAAGGGCGCTGTTAACAATCTCTTTGATGAGGAGTATATGTCTGTTCTCTCGCGCCCGATGCCCGGCATCAACTTCGAAATCTTTGTCGGCATTACCCCCAAATGGAATAAGTAGTCACAAAAAAAAGTCTGCTACGTGTGGTAGCAGACTTTTTTTTGTATGTGGAGTGATTTAGTCTTTCAAACCGGGCCAGTCGAGAGGGTAGAGGATGTAGTCGCATTTGGTTACGAACTCATACTTTCCGTTGCGCTCAAACACTTGTGCCTCACTGGTCAGGAACTCGCGCTCAATAACATTGAAAACACCCACTGCATCACAAATATACAGGCCATAAACGTTCGATACCTCGGTCAAATCCTCATCTTTGACTTGATACCAGCCTGTTGCATCTACATACATAGTGTCGCAGATATAGTGGGCGGGAGTGGTTGCAAAGGTTTGGTCTTTCTCCATTTTGCGATACAGCACAACCATCACGCTGTCGGCTATGTGTCCGTATTCTTCAACAAATTGGTCAGGTACCTTGGTGATGGGCTTTTGGTAATAGTCGGTTACTTTGCCCTCGAAGATTACATCTCCGGTGGTGAAAACATTGGGGTCGTTCTCGGGGAAACATCCCGAAAGCGAGGTTGCGAAGGCAAACAGAATGGTTGCCAAGCAAAGAGTTTTTGTAAAGTTCTTTTTCATAGCGTTGCAAAATTAGTCATTTTGTTTGAAATAGAAACGATTTTTTTTGTTTTTTATTTGGGTGGTGGTGGTTGGACCAACAAAAATATTATCTTTGCACTATCGGATGATTTTTAATTCGGCAACTATGACTTTCAAAGAGTTCAAGGAGCGAGCCTTCGGCACAAAGGAGACACGCAACACACCACAGCATAAAGCATATCTCGCTTTGAATATAATAGCATACATCATTGTCATCGTTTGGCCTATTCTTCAAGGTATGAACGAGGGCGCTTCGTTGCGTGACATCACCAGTAAACACTTTGCAACATACATCGGACTTCCCGTGATGTTTATCTTGCTGTTCTATTTCGACTACTACTATCTGTTTGACAAGTTGTGGAAACGTGGCCGAAACAAGAAACTGTGGTTCTTGGTGATAAATCTGTTCCTGATTTTCGCCATTGCAATCGGTTCGTTCTATTGGCAGAACCACTTCCGTTTGGAGTATAACATCGGTACCGAGCCGCTGATTTTCAGTAATACTGTGTTCTATTACAGTGTTATTTTGGCGATGACCGTTGGACTTTCGATAACCCTGCGTTATATGGTTGACCATATGCGCGAGGAGCGCAAGATGCAGCTTCAAGAGGCTGAACAACGCGAGGCAGAGTTGCGAAACCTGCGCGCGCAGCTCAATCCCCACTTCCTGTTCAATGCGATGAACAACATCTATTCGTTAATCTCTATTGATGCAGGTCGCGCACAAGAGGCAACTCACAATTTGAGCAAGATTTTGCGCTATGTGTTGTACGACGAGCAGTTGCAGGAGGTGCCTTTGACCAAGGAGTTGGACTTTGTTCGTAGTTATATCGACATTATGAAGTTGCGATTGACCTCGAATGTGCAGCTTACAGCCAACGTAACCCAGGATACAAGCGGTATTATGGTTGCGCCGCTGATGTTTATTTCGCCCATCGAGAATGCCTTCAAACACGGCGTGTCTTACACCGAGCCGTCGTATATCGATATTGATATTTCGGTTGTCGAGGAGGATGGGCAGCGCGTAGTGGTGTGCCAGGTGTGTAATAGTTACTATCCCAAGACCGACTCCGACCGCAGTGGCTCTGGAATCGGAGTGCTCAACCTGCGCCGCCGACTTGAACTGCTCTATCCCGACCGCCACAAGCTGACGATGGGATACGATGGCGAAGTCTTTAAAACACTTTTGAAACTATACATATAACAGATATTTCGGATGGAAAACCTCAAATTGAAATGTATAATTGTTGATGACGAGCCTCTGGCGCTCGAACTGTTGGAGGAGTATGTGCGTCGTACACCCGAACTGGAACTTGTGGCGCGTTGTGTCGATGGTGTTACCGCATCTGCATTGCTCGAACGCGAGCAGATTGACCTCGCATTCCTTGATATACAGATGCCTCAGGTGAGTGGCTTGGAGTTGGCGCACAAGGTTGGCGCAAATACCAAGGTTGTCTTTACAACCGCTTTTGAGCAGTATGCTTTGGATGGTTTCAAGGCCGATGCTATCGACTATCTGCTCAAACCGTTCAACTACGAGGAGTTCCGCCACGCGGTAGATAAGGCTCTGACTTGGTTTGCTCCTCGCCGTCCGCAAACACCCCAAAGTACTCCCCAAAAGGTTTCGAAGAGCCTTATCGTGAAGGCCGACTACAAGCAGCATGTCATTCCACTGGGCGATATTCTCTACATCAAAGGCGAGAAGGACTACGTTCGAATTCGCACCATAAACGGCGAGATTAAGTCGTTGATGAGTATGCGCTCGGTGGAGCAATCATTGCCCGTTGAGTTGTTCCAACGTATTCATCGCAGCTACATCGTGAATCTCGACCGCGTAACAACCGTCGGCAATATGCTCGCAACGGTAGGCGATGAGTCTATCCCCGTATCGAATTCCTATAAGGAAGAGTTTATGCAGAGACTTACATCGCGCGGAGTATAAACTCGATATTACTTAATGAAATAGGCTGTCTTTCAGAGCGAAAGACAGCCTATTTTAGTTGTATGGAGTTAGATTACAACAGGCCGAACGAGCCAAGTGCAATCAGCATACCATAGCCGAGTACCAGACCGATGATACCGATGATGATACCGGTTCTCACCATATCTTTTTGCTCGATCATACCGGTTGCGTGTGCAAGGGCGTTGGGAGGAGTACTGATGGGCAGAATCATAGCCAACGACGAACCGATAGCAACACCAATCAGCAGAGTGCTTACACCACCTACGGGAGCCAAGGTCTCACGCATACTCATACCTGCAACAGCCAAGATGGGAACCAACAGAGCTGCGGTTGCGGTGTGCGAGATGAAGTTTGCCATAGCGTAGCACAGCAGACCCGAACCGATAATCATAAGTACAGGCGACCAAGTGTTGAAAGGAATGGTCTCGATGAGGTGTTTTGCAAGACCGGTCTCGTTGAGAGCCACACCCAGTGCGAAACCACCAGCAACCATCCAGAGTACCGACCAGTTGATTTGCTCCAAGTCCTTACGGGTAATTACGCCGATAGCGCAGAAGATACCCACAGGCAGCATAGCAACAACGTTTGAGTTAACACCGGTGAATTTGTCGGTCATCCACAGCAGAACGGTAACAGCGAAGGTTACGTAAACTGCAATCGAACGCCAGTCTTTTTTAGCCTCACCCTCGATGTTCAGCGAAATGCTCTTTTGTTTGAAGGGGAACATACGCACCAGCAAACGCCACGAGATGAACAGCAGAACCAGCATAAAGGGAGTCATAAATGCCATCCATTGACCGAAACCGATGTTCAGGTTCAGACCCTCGGGGTCGTTCAGGTATTTAACAGCAATTGCGTTGGGAGGAGTACCGATTATAGTACCCATACCACCGAGGTTTGCAGCGATAGGAATAGCCAGAGCCAGAGCGATTTTACCTTTACCGTCAGCGGGCAGAGCTTTCAATACGGGGGTCAGGAAGGTAAGCATCATAGCAGCGGTAGCGGTGTTGCTGAGGAACATTGAGAAGATGGCAGTAACAACCAAGAAACCGAGCAATACGTTCTCCGATTTAGTACCGAAGGGTTTGAGCATTACACGAGCCAATACCGAGTCCAGACCACTCTTGGTAGCAGCGATGGCGAGAATAAAACCACCGATGAACAGCATAATGATGGGGTCTGCGAAGCAGTGCATAATCGATTTGTACTTGATAGCTTGGCCCAAAACCTCGGGAGCAATGCCGTCACGCATGAACCAGATCGAGCTGTCCGAGCAGGTGAAAAGCAACAGTACAACCACAATCAGCGAGGTGTTCCACGCGGGAATAGCCTCCAATACCCACATCAGGGTTGCGAAAGCGAAGATTGCGATAACGCGTTGCTCGATGAGGGTCAGACCCTCGATGCCAAAGAACTCGGTGGGCGCCAGCCACAAGCCGAGCGATACGAGAACTGCAAACAGGATTTTGATTGTTTTTTGCAGCATCTTGTTATCCGATGTGCGTTCGGCCTTCTTTTTTCTGTGATAGGCCTCAATCAGATTAGAACCTTTAAAATTAGTAAACATACATTTATTTTTAGTTGGTTGATTTAGCGTTGCAAGTTTACTGTTTGTGAAATAACACACAAAAACGGGCGCAAAGGTAGTGATTAATTCCCAACTTACAAACAAAATGGTATGTCTAAAACTCAAAAAAAACGCGGTCAGAGGTGCTTTTAGTCGTTTTTTGCACCGCGGAAAGAGAAAAATTTGCCCATCGTGTAACTATAAATAGTACACAGCAGCGAGGTCAAGATATTTGAGGGGGTGGGGTAGAATCCGCACCACTCCACAAAAAGTTTCATCAGAATGTAGCTTATGACAAACGAACCGGCCACCGAAATGGCATAGCGCATCAGTTGGTTGAAGGTACGTAAGGGAGAACCCGAGAAGGTCACATTGCGGTTAAGCCAAAAGCCGGTGAAGAAGGTTATGACAAAAACGATACAGAGGGTGGCAATGTGCGACGAGATAAGATAGAATCCCAGGTCGATGTTGCGTTTCTGCAAAATGAAATGAAAAACCACAAAGTACAGCACCCAGTTGAGTACAAGGTTTCCGCCTCCGCAAACGGCATAACGGAAAGTCTGTCGAGGCATCAATAGGCTGATGGGTTTGCGGTAGAAGAAATCTATGAATCGTTTTATTGCGTCGGCAAGTTTCATTGTTGGGTGTAGTTTTTACTTTTTGTTTTTCTTGTTTTGCTCGGCTCGCTCCTGGTAGGCATACATCTTGTCGCGCCACTCGGCGGCTTTCAGGAAGTCGAGGTTCTTGGCTGCACGCTCCATCTCCTCGCGCGCCCCGCGAATCAGTGCGTCGAGTGACTCGGCGGTGTATTGGGCCGAAACGTCGGCGGCCATATTTTGCTTTGCGCGGTCGGCAAGGTCGTATTTGACGCCTTGTGCGCCTGCACCAACCATAATGGTTTTATTGCTCTTGACGGCACCTTTGGGAACGATGCTGTCCGACATGTTGAATCGAATCTGTTTCTCGCGACGGCGGTTGCTCTCGGCAATGGTCTCGCGTATGGAGTCGGTGCGCTGGTCGGCGTAGAAGATAACTTGTCCTTCGAGGTTTCGCGCGGCACGTCCCGCAATCTGTGTCAGCGAACGGCGGTTGCGCAGGAATCCCTCTTTGTCGGCATCCAACACAGCAACCAACGATACCTCGGGCAGGTCCAAGCCCTCACGCAGAAGGTTTACACCAATCAGCACGTCGAACATACCTCGACGCAACTCCTCTAAAATCTCCACGCGCTCCAATGTGTCCACATCCGAGTGGATGTAGCGGTTGCGTATGCCGATGCGGTCGAAATATTTCGACAACTCCTCGGCCATACGTTTGGTGAGTGTGGTGACAAGTATCTTTTCGTCCTTCTCGGCGCGAATGTTAATCTCCTCGATAAGGTCATCAATTTGATTTTCCGTACCGCGAATCTGAATGGGCGGGTCAACAACTCCTGTGGGGCGTACCACCTGCTCGACCACAATGCCCTCCGAGCGAACAAGTTCGTAGTCGGCGGGGGTTGCACTCACATAGATGGTTGTTCCGACAAGTCCCTCAAACTCATCGAACTTCAAGGGGCGGTTGTCGATAGCTGCGGGCAGACGGAAACCATACTCCACAAGGTTCTCCTTGCGGGCGCGGTCGCCACCATACATAGCCCTGATTTGAGGAATTGTAACGTGACTCTCATCTACAACCAGCAGAAAATCGTCGGGGAAGTAGTCCAGCAAACAGAACGGGCGGCCTCCCTCCTTGCGGCCGTCAAAGTAGCGCGAGTAGTTCTCGATGCCCGAGCAGTAGCCCAGCTCCTTAATCATTTCGAGGTCGTATTCCACGCGTTGTTTGATACGCGCAGCCTCGGTGGGGCGTCCCTCCTTCTCGAAGAATTTAATTTGCTCACCCAAGTCGAGTTGGATTTGTCGTACAGCTTCGGCTGTGCGCTCCTTGGTCGTTACAAACAAATTGGCGGGGCAAATTCTGATTTGAGAGAGGCGCTCGATACGTTGTCCCGTTGTGGGGTCTATCGATGCCAGGGCCTCAATCTCGTCGTCGAAGAACATCACACGATACGCCACGTCGCTGTAAGGTGGCATAATATCAATTGTGTCACCCACTACGCGGAATGTTGCGGGTGCGAGCTCCTTTTCGGTGCGGGTGTAGAGAATATCCACCAAGTCGTACATCAGTCGCTTGCGGCTTTTCAGCTCGCCCTGCTTGATGCAGATGGTGTTGGCATGGAAGTCGTCGGGATTACCTATACCATAAATACACGACACGCTGGCCACAACAATCACATCCCTGCGTCCCGATAGTAGTGACGTTGTGGTGTGGAGTCGCATCTTGTCAATCTCCTCGTTTATGGCGAGGTCTTTTTCAATATAGGTATCCGACGCGGGCAGATATGCCTCGGGCTGATAGTAGTCGTAGTACGACACAAAGTACTCCACGCAGTTGTCGGGGAAGAAACCTTTGAACTCGCTGTATAGCTGTGCCGCCAAAGTTTTGTTGTGGCTCAGCACCAGCGTTGGGCGATTCAGGTTCTTGATGACATTGGCTATGGTGAAGGTCTTGCCCGAACCGGTAACGCCCAGCAGCGTATTGTGGTTGCTGCCGGTTTGGATGGAGCTCACAAGCTCTTCAATAGCTTGCGGTTGGTCGCCCATCGGTTGATAATCCGAAACGAGTTTGAAATCCATAGTGTACTTTGTGAATAACCCGACAAATATACGAAATCTTGTGCGAATTTATTACACTTGCTCGTAATAATCTGTTGGGGATGGGAGGGCTTATTTTGTTGCTTACAATTTAAAAGCGAAACGGGAGCATCTCTCGATGGTCCCGTTTAACCAGGGATTAAAGTATCCCTTAACTACTAACCCAAACTTAAATAAATGAAGAAACCTTTGTTGTGTTTCACAGTACAAATATAGTAATAATATTTTTACCTACAAACACTTTGGAACTTTTTTGCCACTTTTTTTTACGTTTAGTTGTAGGTTAAGGGTGTTATGTTAGACTTTTCCCGATTTTTGGTCTTTTTACTTACAATTAATATTAAAATATTTTATTATATGCCGGTTGATTTTGGGTTGTTTATGCAGATAATTTAAAAACACCGCAAATCATCCTTGCTCAAAATTGGGTGTTAGAAGGGTCGGTCAGCCACATCTTTGCCAAAATCGGGGTTAGGTTCGGCACTCATACGGAATGTAAGCTCGCCACCACCCATCACCATATCGTGGGTGATATAGGAGCGTGTGTAGGGCTCGCCGTTCCACAACATTTCGCTTACATAGCAGTTCTCGTCCGACAATCCATCGGCCACCACGCGGAAGGTAGTGTTCTCGCCAACGGCCACCTCGGCGGTAGCAAAACGAGGTACGCCTAATACATATATATTAGAGGCGGGGGTTACGGGATAGAAACCAAGTGTGCTGAAAACATACCAAGCCGACATCTGGCCGCAATCCTCGTTGCCGCACAAACCGTCGGGCTCGTCGGTGTACATCTCGTCGATGATTTGTTTGACACGTTGTTGGGTCTTCCACGGACATCCTGCGTAGGCATATAGGTAGGGTACTTGGTGCGAAGGCTCGTTGCCGTGGGTGTATTGGCCGATAGAGCCCGTTACATCCATCACAGCGCCCGAGTGGTTGTCGAGGTCGGGACTCTCGAACATAAGGTCGAGTTTGGCAACATAAGCCTCGTCGCCACCAATCATTGCAATGTGTTGGGGAACGTCGTGTGGAATGTAGAAAGCGTAGTGCCAGCCGTTGCCCTCGATGAAGTCGCCGTCGCCATAGTGGGGGACAACCGTGGGATCGAAGTTGGGACGCAGATTACCCTCGCTGTCGCGGCCTTTGAGGAATCCGTCTGTGGGGTCGAAGTAGTGGCGGTAGAGTCCCGCGCGATAGTTATACAGAGCGGCTGTTGCAGTGTCACCCATCTCGGCTGCCATCTGTGCGATACACCAGTCGTCGAAAGCGTACTCCACACCTTTGGATACCGATTGCGAAACCTTGTCGTAGGGGAGGTATCCGCGGCTCATCAATTCGCCGAGTCCGCCGTATTGGGCATATTGCGAAGTCTCAATCATACCTTGCAACGCATCTTTGGCGTCGAAGTCACGCTGACCTTTCATGTAGGAATCGGCGATAACGGCCACAGAGTGGTAGCCAATCATACAGAAGTTCTCGTTGCTGTGCGACTCCCAGATGGGAAGCAAACCCCAGCTGCGCCACTTGTCAATCATCGAACGCACGAATGCTTGGTTGTACTCGGGCGTAAGAATCGTAAACAGAGGGTGGGTTGCGCGATAGGTATCCCACAACGAGAAGAGTGTGTAGTGCGCGTCGTCACCTGCGTTGGCTCTTTGGCGTTTCATATCCACATACTCGCCATCCACGTCGCTGAATAGGTTGGGGCACACCAATGAGTGATACATTGCGGTGTAGAATATGCGTTTCTCGCGAGTGGATGTAGCCTTGTCGATTTTTACCTTTTGCAACTGCTCGTTCCACGCAGCAACACCGCGGCGGTGTACCTTGTCAAACGACACGCCTGCAACCTCTGCATCGAAGTTGCGCTTTGCGCCTTCGGTCGAGGTCATCGACAGTGCTACACGCACCTCAATCTCGCGTGCGGGTTTTGCAAAACGAATAGCTGCTGCGACCTTCACACCCTCGGCACACTCGCCCAGTGTACCCTCGACGCCATCAACCATAGTTTCAATCTCGCCAAAAGGCTCCGAGAACTCGGCGCGGAACCACACCTCGCGTTGTTTGGCCCATCCTGCCACGCGGCGAACACCCTCGACGGTGCGCTCGTCCACACGACGCAACATTGAGCCTGTGGTGCGGTTACCGATTCCGTGATCAAGATCGAGCATAATATATTGCTCCTCGGGGTTGTCAAAACTATAGCGATGCACACCGCAACGCAGTGTGCTTGTCAGCTCGGCAGTCACCTGCGGCTCGGTCAGACGCACCGAGTAGTAGGCAGGCGAAGCCACCTCACTCGACTTATCGAAGGGCGAGCGATAACCCTCTTCGGGAGCGGTTTTTGGGCCCTCGGTCCATTGAGTTGTACCCACCGCTGGCATCAGCATAATATCGCCCAAGTCGCGAACACCTGTGCCGCTGATGTGGGTGTGCGAGAAACCGACAATCGTGGTGTCTGAGGCGTGGTAGCCGCCGCACCAGTCCCAGCCACCGGGGCCGTTGTCAGGACTGAGTTGCACCATAGCAAAGGGCAGGGTAGAGCCCGGGTAGCAGTGTGCGTGGAAATCCGTACCAATCATCGGGTCCACATACTGCGTCAGGTCGTTTGTGTTGTTGCAAGCCGTGAGCGCCCAAAACGCACTCACCGCGCAAATTATTAATTTTTTCATATCTGTAGTTTGTTTGATTTTGTCTATCCACAAATGTACTCAAACTTTTCAAAAGCGCCAAAAAAAAGCGGATTGAGCTTTCTTTTGCTTGCATTTGTGTGGAATGTAATTATAAAACAAAGTGGAAAAATTGGCAAATTAAACAATTGTTGTTATATTCGCGCTACGATAAGAAACAATGTGTCTTTCAATGCAATATCAAAAAGTTTATATTGCGGACTACAATTGCCAAAATAATTAATTATCAATAATATGTTTATGAAGACCCGTAAATTTATGTCTTGGATGCTGGCGTTGGCAATGGCTGCCATCACAAGCATCGGTTGTACCAACCCCGAACCCACACCACCCGTACTGGACGAGCCTGTTGCCGAGTATGCGCGCCTGAATCTTACCAGCGGCTGTGGTCACAATGCCACAACGGATGACGTTGACGTTACTCGCTCTATTTGGAACGATGCAGCAGGTAGCGGCAATATGAGCTTCTCGTGGGAGAATGTGGATATTGATTCCGATAGAACCAGCGAGTTGGCTCTGATTATCTCGGATGGTGAGAAACCCATTATGGGTCAATCTTCGCCCGATAGCGAGGAGTCGTACCTCACAACCACATACAGCGGTATGTCGGTTACTCCTTACGAGGGCGATGCTCTTCACGCATATTTCCAAACAGTGTATTACTACGACACTGAGGTGATGCAAAACGCAGCATACTGCTATGCTGTTGCTGGTGATGCGCTGATTTCGGACGACGAGGAGAATGGCAAGCACGTATGCTATATGGAGATGCCTGCTACATTTACACAAACCGCATCACAGGATCCCGCTTTCCTGCGCGATTATATGTATATGTACGCGACAACCACCTACAAGGAGAATCGCACCACGCTGGATTTCAAACACATTCCTGCTACCTTCCGTTTTGTAGTCACCAACTCGAAAAACGACGCGATTACACTCCAAGAGGTATCGGTAAGTTTGACCGACGAATCGGCTGTTGCATCGATGTCGTCAGAGGTGACTTTCGATTGGACTCAAGTGGGTGCTGAGGTGTCGTTTGATGAGGCTGCTCACAAGAAGATTGCTGTAAACACAGGCAATGGCACTTCGCTGGCAAGTAGCGAGATATACACCGCTTATGCAATGGCTCTGCCTTTGTCGGACAATAATGCGTTCAAAGGCAAGACTCTTAAAGTGTGCATCAAGCACGATGGCGAGGAGAAAGAAGCATTGCAATTGGCAGGTGATAAACTTGCCGCTGTCAATGGCGTTGATACCTACAACTGGATTAGCGGAAAGTCTTACACCATCAAGATTAACATCCGCAAAGATGGCTCTGTTTCGGGTGAGATTCTTGAAGACAATACCATTACTCTTTCGTCGGAGGTTTCGGGCTCCTACACTTTGATGTACGAAGGTGCTGACGGCAAACCCTTGGCGGACTACGCACAAATTTGCCGCCTGAACATTAAACCTACCGCCACCTACGCAGATTTTATCGATGTGAACGTGGCTCCTCGCGAGGCAAAATCTATCGGTATTTACAACACCGCCGGCGAGTATCAAGGCACTATCGAACTTGCAGATTTCCGTCCCGACTACACCAGCGATCCTCTGTATAGCTTTGGTCTGTTGTCAGACGTGCACATTGGTCGTTCGGGAGCCAACGCTGACACTGACTTCGAGCGCGCGCTGAACTTCTTCAATGCCAAAGGCGTAAACCACACCTGCATCTGCGGAGATATCACACAAGACGGTACCGAAGCACAACTTGCAACATACGAAGAGATTGCGCTGCAATCGGCAACTCCCGTTTACACCACCTCTGGCAACCACGACGCAACACCCAGCGGTATCAATGCCAGCCGTTGGGAGCAATACACAGGTTATCCTCTTGTGTTCGAGCAATCGGTAGAGAAGAATGGCAAGGTTGACCACTTCTTGTTTTTCGGTATGTCGGTTTGGAACTTCGGAGAAGCCTATTCGATCCAAAGTATGGCGTGGTTGGAGAGCAAACTCGAAGAGTATCGCAACGACAGATGCTTTATCATCACCCACCTCTTCTTCCCCGACCGCGCAGGTAACCTGAATGATATTTACCCCGAGGGCAACTGGTTGAGAGGCGCACAACTTGCAAAACTCCAAAATCTGTGCGATAGATATCTCAATTCGCTTTGGTTTAGCGGTCACTCGCACTGGGAGTGGCAACTTCAAAAATATCAAGACCGAGCCAATATCTACCGCAAATACGAGGGCTTTACTCCCGTTTCGGGATGGTGCGTACACGTTCCTTCGTGCGGCGTGCCCATCACCTCGAACGGAGCATCGCGCGAGGATAACACCGCGGGCTCGGAGGGTGCAATTGTCGAGGTTTATGAGGACCACATCGACATCCTCGGTATAGACTTCAAGAATGGCAAGTATCTGCCTATCGCAACCTATCGCCTCGAAACCGTAGCCAAAGAGATTCCTGCTTTGGAGACCGATGGTGAAGGTGGCAATGATGACGATACACCCCAAGAGACTCACTACCTCAAAGCAAGCGATTTCGTTGAGAATACAACCAAAACTTTGGGTGCAACCGTGAAGGATGTAGAGGATATGCCCAACTATGTGGAGGTTACCTTTACCAAGAAAAACCAAGGTTTCTATGTGTCGAACAGCACCTTTACCGAGGATTCGTCGTGGGTAGAGATTATCTTCGAGGATGTGCAGGCTACCAGCAACGGCGTGAAGATAGACGTTCCTCCTTATGTTGGTTTCTATAGCGGCGACTATCATATGACCAGCACAGAAGCCGCAGAGGTATTCCACAAGGCAAATGGCGTTTATGATGGCGTTCAGTTCCAGACCTCCAACTCGAAATATGGAGATGGACCGCTGCCTTTGGTTCTCCGAATGAAAATCCAGATGATTTTCCACTAGGAGCAGGTTTTGCCCATATTCTGAAATTAAGGGATGTCAGCACTCAAACTGACATCCCTTGTTTTGTGTTCGTACCTATGGTTGTTTGGCACACTTTTGGCGACGACTATAATGCCGCACGGAGCGGATAGCAACGAGGATAAAACCTGCGGGTTTTCGAATAGCTCATTTGGGCAAAAAGTAGTTCTCGCTCAAGTTTGGCATAGGTTTTGTAATTTTTCAGGTCAAGGTTTCTTCATTTATTTAAGTTTGGGTTAGTAGTTTTAGAGGGGCAACCCTCGGGGACGGGCGGTAGTTGAGAAAACTCCCGCCCGATTCTTTTTTTTTGAGAGTTGGGGTGGGGGATTACTGCATTGCTCATTGAGATTTGTGAGTAGAGTTTAGAGGATTGGCGCGCTGCGCTTGCCCATCCCTTTTGCTCGCCGCGGGGCCCCTGTGAAATCTTCGAGAGAAAGTCGCTGCGCAACTATCTTTTTTGCACAAGGGGCACGCAGTTTGCAAATAAACTTGCGCCTGTGTACCCCTTATACAAAAAAAAGATGCCAATTTGCATTGGCATCTTTCGCTCGAAGATTTTGCGGAAAGAGAGGGATTCGAACCCCCGGAACCTCGCAGTTCAACGGTTTTCAAGACCGCCGCAATCGACCACTCTGCCATCTTTCCAAGCGCAAAAGTAGTATATTTTTTACATTTACCAAAATTAAAGCATAAAAAGATACGAGAGAACGCCTAATAGGGAGTTCTCTCGCATACAGAATATAACTACCGCTTTACTCTGCTTGGGGCAAAGTGGGGAGTTGGGTGATTTTGACTTTGTCGGTTACGCTGAAACTGCGAATTGTGATGGTCGCCTCGCGCTCGACACCCGAAGTGTTGGGCGCGCACTCAATGGCGATACCTTCGCGGAACGAGGGCAGTTCGCGAGTCATGGGGTAGTCGCGGATAACCTCGTTGATGGTAATCCAGCCGGTTGCGGGGACGAGGTTTCCAGTGGTTTGGTCAGTCGTCCACTCGTAGTAATCCTCGCGGTAGTCAACATCCACATCGTCAATGCCGGTCGAGTTTACGGGGATAGTGATTTGGCCACCCTCGGCCGACACAGTGTAGCTGTGTTGCTCGGCCTCAACCGAGGGAGTGTCTGTGATTTTGCAGTTTGTGAAGCTGGTGGCAACAACCACAGCCAACACGATTTTCAGGAGTTGTTTCATACTTTTGTTAAGTGTTTGATTCAGAGTGCAAATATAGCCCCCCCCCTAGCATAATATCCAAATTTTGCAATACTTTTTTTCAAAAAAGTGCATTAAATTTCGATTAATTGGTGTTTTATTGCGTAAAAAACGAGGTTTGCGGTGTTGCGGCAACCCGTTTTTTGCAGGATGTTGGCGCGGTGCTTGTCAACGGTGCGTTTGGAGATGAACAGCTTGTCGGCAATCTCCTGATTCGACAATCCGCGACACACCTCAATAAGCACTTCGGTTTCGCGGTCGGACAGCGCCTCGGTGTCGTTGCCCACTGCGGGTTGCAACTGCTCGACCAGCGTACGCAACAGCTCCTCCGAAAAGAAACTGCCACCCTCGAACACTGCGCGTATAGCCTCCACAACCTCGCTCAACTCGCTACTTTTCAGCAGAAAACCTTTGGCACCTGCGGCTACCATCTCGAAATAGTATTCGCGGTCGCCGTGCATCGACAGCGCCACCACACAGATGTTGGGGTATTGCTCCGTAACTCGTCGCGTGGCCTCCATACCATTCATTTCGGGCATATCGAGGTCCATCAGGATGACATCAACGGGTGTGTCCACAAGCTTGTTCAGCAGCGTGACACCATTATCGGCCTGCAACACAACTTTTATACCCTGCTGCAAGTCCAACAGACGCACCAATCCCTCGCGGAATAGTTGGTGGTCCTCCACCACAGCCACTCGTATATTATTTGTTTCGCTCATAATTTTATTAAAGATTAATTATCACCACTGCGGTCATACCATTGCCTGGCGAGCTATCGAGGTTGAGAGTGCCGTTCAGCGAACTAACCCTCGACGAGATGTTCGACAGACCCATACCCGAATAGGTGGTTGCGGGACAGAATCCGCGGCCGTTGTCGAAGTACTCCATAGTGATAGCTTCGTCCGTAGCGTTGAGTTTGATACCGATGCGCGAGCAACCCGAATGGCGCAGACTGTTACCCACAAGTTCGCACACCACGCGATATAGGATAACTTCGATGTCGGTGTCGAAACGGCGCGAGCCAATCGTCGATTTATATTCGATTGCCACCTTATTGATGGTTGCAATCTTGGCGGCGAAGTTGCTGATACCCTTATCAAGGCCGAACTCGTTGAGAACGTGCGGACTGAGGTTGTTCGATATTTCGCGCAGTGAGCGCACAGCCTCCTCGATAACTTGTGTTGTGCCGCTCAGAATCTCGCGGTCGCTATCCGAGAGTTTAGCCTTGTCGATTACCGACAGCGACATCTTGGCCGACGACAATAGCGGGCCCAAGCCGTCGTGCAACTCCTTGGAGAAACGGATGCGCTCCTTCTCCTCGGTGCGCAATACGGTTGACAGAATTCGTTTGTTGGTGAGTTGTTTCTGGAAGTTGATGCGGTCGATATACATCACGAGTTTGCGGGCATAATAGACACCTACGCACAAGAATATCGACACAGCGAATGTGAGCCACGTACAAGCCAGTGCAAGTCCGGGATAGGCCACCTCTGACACAAGGCGGCTCGAAATGATGAAACGCAGGGCGGCAAGTGCTGCAAGCGAGAGCAGCGCGATGACCACCATAATCCAAATCACATTGTATTTGGTCTCTTTGATGAGTGAGATACCACCGATACTTGCTATAAGCAGCAGTGTGATGGCGATAATCAGAAGAACTTGAACTACCATAGCGTTTCGTTTTTTGATTTAGTTACTTCTTCCAACCCCCTTGCGCCTCGGCTGTGATTATTTCGAGCCAAGCAGTTGTCGGGCTTGCTCCATAGCGGCGTCTGTAATGGTCGAACCACTGAGCATTGCTGCGATGTGTTGCACGCGCTCGTCAGCTGTGAGCTTGCGGATGTGGCTCGCACCATCGGTTTTGTAAACCAACAGATGGCACTCGCCCTTGGATGCAACTTGGGGTAGGTGAGTGATGTTGATAACCTGCATACCTTGTCCCATTTCGGCAACAATTTCGCCCATCGAATCGGCTACGCGGCCCGACACACCTGTGTCAATCTCGTCGAAGATGATGGTGGGCAGTCCTGCGCGGCTTGCCATCAACGCTTTGAGTGTCAGCATAACACGCGAAATCTCACCACCCGAAGCGATGCGATCTATACTGCGTGGTGCCATACCCTTGTTGGCGCTGAACAGGAACTCAACGTTGTCGGCACCGCTGGCACACAGCTCACTCAAAGGCTCAATCGAAACATCAAAAACAGCATTCTCGATGCCCAGTTTTTGCAACATTTCGACCACACTTTTCGAAATTACGGGGGCGGCACCTTGGCGGCCTTTGGTGATACGTTCTGCAAGTTTTGTGCAACGCACTTTGGTCTGCTCGATTTCGCGCTCCATTCGTGCGGTGTTCTCGCTCGACAGATTCATCGCCTCCAATTTGGCGCGGTACTCCTCTTGCAGTGCAAGCAACTCGGTTACGCTTGTTACACGATGTTTTTGTTGCAGGTCATAGATTGTGTTGATGCGAGAGCTCACTGTCTCCAAGCGAGCCTCGTCGGTACCAATGCCATCGACCATATCGCCCAACTCGGCTGCAATGTCGCGCAGCTCGATGTAGGCACTTTGCAGGCGTTCGGCAAGAGGTGCGGTGCGGGGATAGATGTCGGTCACTTTGGTCAGCTCCGACGCCATAGTTTTGATGCGGACAAGGGCTCCCGTTTGCTCCTCATCCAGCGATGCCAATGCACCACCAACAGCCTCGCCGATGCGGTCGGCGTTGGTCAGCATTGCATACTCCTCTTCCAATTCGGCTTGCTCGCCCTCCTTCAGTTTGGCGGCGCTCAACTCCTCGAATTGGAACGAGATATAGTCATATTGTTTGCGATTAGCCTCTACCTCGCGTGTCATCTCGGCCAACTCTCTGCGCAGGGCACCCAAGCGGGCGTACTCGGCAGCATATTCGGCAACCAACTCCTGCTGTGCCGCCACTCCGTCCACAATATCTAGGCGGAACGAGTCGTCCTTAATAAGCAGGTTGCGGTGTTGAGAGTGAATGTCGATAAGGCGTTCGCCCAACTCTCGCAATACGCTCAACTGCACGGGCATATCGCCAATGAAGGCTCTGCTTTTGCCCGAGGCCGTAATTACGCGGCGGATGGAAATCTGCTCCTCCCACTCCAAGTCGTTCTCCTCGAACCACTCTTCGAAGGCATTGCGGTCGATTTCGAACACACCCTCCACAGTACAACTGCGACTCGCATCGCGTTGCACACCGCTCTCACTTTTGCCACCCAGCAGCAAACCCAGCGCACCAAGCAGAATGGATTTACCCGCACCCGTCTCACCCGTGATGATATTCAGACCACGGTTGAAATCGATTTCGAGGCTCTCGATGAGGGCGTAATTTTCGACCTTTAATTGTTGCAGCATTGCGTTCTTAACTCCTTTTTATCGGTTGTTTAGGATTTGTTCGATTTGGTCAGCGATTCGTGCAGCGACTTGTGACTTGCTCTCCAAGGGGAACGATTGCTCGCCATCGCGGCTGACGAAGGTTACCTTGTTAGTGTCGCCACCAAAGCAAGCACCCTTATCCTTCAACGAGTTCAGCACTACGAAGTCCAAGTTCTTGCGAGTGAGTTTACCCTCGGCATTAGCCATTTCGTTGTCGGTTTCGAGCGCAAAGCCTACCAATACGCGGTTCTCTTTACGCGAACCCAACTCGGCTGCAATGTCGCGAGTACGACGCAGGCGGATGCACATATCGTCGTCGCTCTTCTTGATTTTAGTGTCGCTGACAACCTCGGGGGTGTAGTCGGCAACTGCGGCACACATCACACCGATGTCGGCGCCGTTCCACTCCTTCGAGCAGGCCTCGTACATATCGTCGGCACTCACAACGTCAATTCGCTCCACGCCTTTGGGGTAGGGGAGTTGTGTGCGTCCGCTGACAAGTCTAACCTCGGCACCGCGGGCAGCCAACTCTTCGGCAATGGCATAGCCCATCTTGCCTGTCGAGTGGTTGGTGATATAGCGCACGGGGTCAATCGCCTCGATGGTAGCACCAGCCGTAACCAAAGCTCGTTTGCCGGCCAGAGTCTGATTGCGTGCAAACATACCCTCGATGAACTCCACGATTACTTCGGGCTCGGCCATTCGACCCTTGCCACTCAAACCGCTTGCAAGCTCACCAGATTCGGCTTCAATGATACCCACACCGCGGTTGGCCAGTGTTTGGATGTTCAGTTGTGTGGCTTGGTGAGCCATCATATCGAGGTCCATTGCGGGCGCAACTGCCACAGGGCAACGTGCCGACAGATAGGTGGTAAGCAACAGCGAATCACCTATTCCGCACGCCATTTTGGCGATGGTATTGGCGGTTGCGGGAGCGATAATCATAGCATCAGCCCAGCAACCCAAATCGATGTGGCTGTTCCACGCGCCGTTCTCGGGGTTGAAGTTCTCAACCAGAATCGGACGTTTCGACAGCGTGGCCATCGTAAGCGGAGTGATGAACTCCTTGGCAGCAGGGGTCATAAGCACCTGAACCTCGGCACCACGACGTACCAATAAACGAACAAGCACTGCCGCCTTATAAGCGGCAATGCCTCCCGTAATACCTATTATAATATGTTTGCCTGACAGCATAACGTCTTACTCTTGGGTAGCAGCGGCAGCCTCACGAGCAGCCTGTGCTTTTTTCTTGCCGGCCTCGCCACCTTCGCGGAAATAGACCTCGTCATCCAGGAACTCCTCGGTTGCGATGATGGTGGGTTTGGGCAGACGCTCGTAGTAGCGCGAAATCTCAATTTGCTCGCGGTTCTCGAAAGTCTCCTCGAGCGAGTCGGTTGACGACGAGAAGTCGTCCAGTTTACGCATCAACTCTTTTTTGATGTCGGTCGAGATTTGGTTGGCGCGTTTGGCGATGATAGCCACCGATTCGTAGATGTTGCCTGTGGGGGCGTCAAGAGCATCAAGTTTGCGCGATACGGTGTTGTTGGGAATATTCTTTTTAATATCCATAGTTGTATAGGTTTTTATTTATTTTCGTTTTTTGAATTATTCTTCTCTTTGCGTGCCTTCTTTTTGGCATCTTTGGCGGCTTGTGCTTGGGCTTGCGCCTCTTTTAGAGCCTGCTCGGCTTTTGCTGCTTGTTGTTGGAAGTGAGTTTCGTTCTCCTGAACAACGATTGCGGTAGAGGTGTCGAGTTTTTGTTCGGCAATAAACTCTTTGGCCTCTTCGAGCATCTTGCGGCTATCCTTGGCGTATTTCGATTCGGGATACTCGCCCAGGAAGCTGTAGCAACGGTCCATTACATCCAGATAGCGGTCGGTCTTCTTGGAGTCAATCGAGTTGCGAGCCAGGTTGTATTGCGAACGTGCTACCAGGTAGAGCAACTCCTCGCGGTGGTTGGATTTGGGGTATTTGTCCACAGCATTGCTGATAGCTGTTACCGCGGCCTTATACTCGCCGATTTTGTAATAAACCTTGGCGTTCAGATAAGTCTTGTCATAGAGCTTTTGTTGCAGCTCGTCGAGTTTCTTGTTAAGGTCGTCACGCTCCTTACTTTGGGGGTAGCGCTCCAAGTACTCGTGAATAGCTACCATTGCCTGCATTGTGGTGGTTTGATCGTACTCGGGATCGGGCGAGGCGTAGTAGTAACTCAATGCGTACATATAGGTGACATCCTCGGCAAATACGCTTCGGGGGAAACGTTTGCGGAAATTGTCGAACATATATGCACTTGTTGTGAAGTCGCCTTGTTTGTAGTACGAGGTCGACAGATAGTATGCCAGCGAATCCTCGCGCTCGGTGCCACCGAATCGGGGAGTGGCGCGCTCCAACAGGGCTGCAACTTTAACGTAGTTGTTGTAGGTGTTGACCATTTCGCCCTTGCGGTTCTCTTTGCGGTAGTTGAAGTACTCCAAGGCGCGCTCGTACATAGTGTCGTAGTCGTGGCTTTTGAGCAGTTTGTTATAGCTGAGTGGTTTGGTTGATTGCTCCTCAGCAACCACTTTGGTCTTCTCTTTTTTGGCAGCCACACACACCTCGGGCATTGTCACGGCAATGATATTCACAGCAAGCACTGCGACGATTTTCAGTATGTTTGATACTCTTTTCATTTTAATTTAACTCTTATTGCCGTACTGCCCGTTACTACACGGGCAAAAATACCGACGCAAATGTACAAATTTATATGAAACCTTAAAAATATTTCTATCCATTTTCGGACCTTCTTTCAAAAAAATATGCCTCTCGCACAATTTTTTGCATCAATTAACGTAGGTTTCGCGGTAAATATTTTGCAAAACACGTTCAAACTAAATTTATAACGCGGATTTTGAAGCTGGTATAGGTGGTTGTTTTGTGTTTGATGGGGCGTTTTTTTTGTCAAGGGGGTTGGTTTTTTCGTCCGAAATTCCGATATTTGTGCAAACGTAACTTCTTAAACACCCGAATAACTATGAAATTTTTCTCTCGTTTGTTTGCTATGATTGCCGGTGTAGTGGCTATGAGTAGCTGTGATTCGACTCCTGCAACAGAAGCCAAGGCTGCGGCTGACACTTCGAAAGCTGTGAAAATCGTGGCTGTGTTTGATGTGAAACCCGAATATGTAAATAAATTCGTCGAGATGGCGGGCGAGATTATCAAGGCTTCGCAAGCCGAGCCCGGCAACATCACCTATACTCTGAACAGCTGTGCCGAGAACCCCACTGTTTATACCTTCATTGAGGTGTGGCGCGACTTGGAGGCTATCGAGGAGCACAATGCCAGTGAACATTACACTCGTCTTGTTCCTATCTTGGGTGCGATGTGTAACTCGGCTGACGTGAAACACTATACTGAAGTTGTGTACTAATATACGTTTTGATTAAAATAAAAAGGGCTGCCCCACACGATGCGGACAGCCCTTTTGTTGTTTTATTGGCGCTCTTGCTCGTTGTCTTTTTCGAGCACATCGTCGCCCGACCAGTCAAACCACTCGAACTCGCGACGACCGTCAAGCGAGAATTGGGTGTAGGTGATGGGAAGTCCTCGGTCCAAGAACATCATCTCGTAGGCGGTCTTAATCGACAGACGCTCGTCGGCATAACCCGAGCCGTAGATGTCGTTGTTGGCTACGTTGCGAGTGAGACCATAGTTATCTACAACGGCGTTGGTGTAGTTGTAGAGGTGTTGCGAATCGGTCTTCAAGTGGATCAAACCGTCACCTACAAGCATCTTTGAGTAGTACTCTAAAAAGATGGGTGAGGTGAGACGTTTCTTTGCGCGCCGGGTTTTGAGCTGCGGGTCGGGGAAGGTAATCCAAATCTCCGAAACCTCGCCCTCGGCAAAGAACGAGTTGATGAACTCAATGCGGGTACGCACAAAACCGATATTACCCAGATTCTCTTGGGTTGCGGTCTTGGCACCACGCCACATACGTGCGCCTTTGATGTCCACGCCGATAAAGTTCTTGTCGGGGTTTGCCTTACCCAATGCAACGGTGTACTCGCCGCGACCGCAGCCAAGTTCCAGTACAATCGGGTTGGAGTTCTTGAAGAAATCCTCGTGCCAGCGTCCCTTCAACGGGTGGTCCTTGTGGAAGATCTCCTCGAACTCGGGTTGAATCATATTCTTGAAAGTGAGGTTTTCGGCAAACCTGCGCGCTTTATCTTTTCCCATTGTCGTATATTGTGTTTAGGCCGACAGCCCACACTCCGTCGAGTGTGTCGGTCGGTGTAAAAGTTACTTTATAATTACCCGCGCAACGCATCATTACATCCGCGCGGAAAGTTGTTTGGCTTTCGAAATAGTTGCGTCCGTGCGACTTGCGTGGCAGATGACACATCACCGTGTCAATAGCCTTGTAGCCGTCGGGCGAGATGGTCGAAACCACCATCTGTATATTGTCGGGCGCATTGGTCGAGTAGTAGGTCAGCAGATTTACCGAGCGCACACCAAGTGTGTCGCTGTTGGGGTACTCCATCTCCACTGATGTGTGCCACCCTTTGGGCGGAGTGTCAACCACAAGGGATGTGTGGTGCGACATGCACGAACACATCGCAAGGGCCACTACACACACCGTTGCAACTCTCATTATGGGGTTCATACTTTGCCTTAATCTACTCGTTGGCGTGTGCTATTCGCCGCCTTTGTTGCTGTTGTTTGCCTCGCCTTGGGGTTTGCCACCATTGTTGCGGTGACGATTGCCGCGACCTCGGTTTCCACCGCCACGACTACCCCCCTCGCGATTCTCGCGTGGAGTGCCTTCGCCATTGTTGTTGGTTGCGGGGTTGTTCTCCTTGTTGCGTTGGGGACGATCGCTACGACGATTATTGCCGCGTCGTTGTTGGCGCTCTTTATTGCCCTCGCCCTCGGCAGTCGAATTCTCCTCCGAAGGTTTTGCCACGTCGGTTGCTGCGGCTTGTGCGCGGTCGCCACCACGTTTTTTCGAGCGATTTTTCTTTTTCTTGCGGTCGAAACGGGTGATGCTATCCTCCTCGCTACCGCTTGCGAATGCGATTTCGGGTTCGGCAACATCCACCTCGCCAACGATGGTATCCACCTTCTTGCCGGCGCGGTTGATATTCATAATCTCGCGTACCTTCTCGGCGGTTAGCTTGATAGTGCCAACATTTGCGTCGGGTACGGTGCTGAAACTCATCACGCGCGACAAAACATCGGTTGAGATGTGGTAGTAGTCGCCATCCATTGCGTGCAGCGGTTCGTGCAGTTTTGGCAACGATTTGCGTGCGTCGATATAGGAATCAAGTTCATAAACCAGACAGCATTTGAGTTTACCGCATTGACCCGCAAGTTTTTGGGGGTTGAGCGACAGGTCTTGTGTGCGTGCGGCGTTGGTGGTAACCGACGTAAAGCTCGAAATCCACGAAGCACAACACAGCTCGCGACCACACGAACCAAGACCACCGATGCGGCCGGCCTCTTGTCGTGCGCCAATCTGTTTCATCTCGATTTTGATGCGGAACTGTTCGGCAAACACCTTAATCAGCTCGCGGAAGTCCACACGACCATCGGCAATGTAGTAGAAGATAGCCTTGATTTTGTCGCCTTGATACTCCACGTCGCCGATTTTCATATTTAGACCCATTGCGGCTGCGATTTGGCGGCTGCGAATCATTGTTTCGTGTTCGAGGGCGATAGGCTCTTGCCACTTTTCGATGTCGTAGGGTTTGGCTTTGCGGAACAATTTGCGGAACTCACCGCCCACGGGCGAGAATCCCGTGCGTTTCATCTGTTTGAGAACCATTTCGCCAAGCATCGATACGATACCGATGTCGTGACCGGGTGCGGCTTCCACAGCGACAATGTCGCCAACTTTCAGGTCCAGATTATTAACGTTGCGATAGTATCCTTTGCGGGTGTTTTTGAAACGCACCTCGATGATGTCGGTGGGGAAGCGGTCGGGATAGTCGGCCAGCCAGTCGTAGGTATGGAATTTGAAGCAACCTTCGCACACGGCGACAGCGTCTTGACCCTCGCAGTTGCAATCATTGCAGAAGGCGCATCCACGTCCGATATTAGGTTCAGTTTTATGATAGTGACTCATACGAATAAGCATATTTTGTGCAAAGATAGCAAAAAATACGAGAGTACATCCGTTTCGAGTCGATTTTATTGCCTAGTGGTGGCAAAAGAGTTTGTGCTGTCCGAAGGTTATTCCGAAATCTGCGTTACGCGGTCGAGATTCTTATAGAATCGGCGACGCAACAATAAGGCTGCGGTCGAGAGTCCGAAGATGTAGCCAAACCACACTCCAATCTCGCCAAAACCAAGAGTGAAGCCGAGTATATAACCAACGGGAATATTGATGACAAGGTAGGAGATAAATGCGATTTTCATTGTGATTTTCACATCCTGCATTCCGCGCAGAATACCCATTCCGATACACTGCATACCATCCGAAAACTGGAATAAAGCAACAACCAACAATATGTTGGCAGTCATAGCAATAACATCCTCGGAGTTGGTAAATGCCTGAGGCAGAAGATTGCGCAATAATACGAATGTAAAGGCTGTAAATGCGTTCCACGCCAGACCTATGCGATAGGATGAAGCGCCGATACGTTTGATTGCATCGTAGTCGCCCGCTCCGTAGGCGTGGCTGACGCGGATTGTGGTAGCCGAACTAATGCCCAACAATGACAGGAAACCGATGTTGCAAAGTGCGATGGCAATTTGATTTGCGGCTATGGCAACGGTACCGAGCCATCCCATCATAATGCTCGAAAAAGCGAATGTCCAGCCTTCGAGTGACATCTGTACGCAAATCGGAAAACCTACTTTTAGCAGTTCTTTAATTTTGCGCCATTTTAGTCGGGTGTGGCGGAGCATAATAAGGTAGCGACGCACGCGGCGGTGCACTACGCAGTAGCCTATAATAAGGAACGGAGTTGTCAATCTCGAAATAAAAGTCGCTACGCCTGCGCCCACAGCACCCATCTCTGGCGCGCCCCATTTGCCATAGATAAACACATAGTTGAGCAGGACATTCAGCAGGTTGGAGAATACCACAATTATCATCGAGATGGTGGTGTTGCCAATGCCTTCGAGAAACTGCTTGAAGGCCGCAAACAGCATAAATGGGAGGAGCGACCATACAAGGTATTTGTAGTAGGGTATTGCCAATTGAACCACCTCGTCGGGTTGTCCCATATTGTCGAGCAGAGGTATTATACCCATCTGAACACAGAATATCATTAGGCCGATGCCGCAGTAGAGTGCTATTGCATTGCGCAGATAGGCCGAAGCGTCGCGGTGACGTCCTTGTGCATAGGCTTCACCAACGATGGGGGTAATGCCAAGAGTTATACCCATACAACTGATAAACAAAATAAACGACACTGTTCCACCAAACGACACTGCGGCCAAAGGCAGCGCACCGAGTCGTCCCACCATAATGTTGTCGGCGAGTTGCGTGATGATTTGTCCCACCTGCGAAAGGATGATGGGAATAGCCAGACGCAATGTGGCTCCGTATTCGTTTTTTAGATTGAGAGTATTTTTCATAGCGGCCGCAAAGATAGGGATTTTGTACGAAACTCGCATCTCAGCGTATTAAAATTGGTGTATGGGTGCGAAATAAAAGAATCCCGAGAACCAAATTAATGACTCTCGGGATTACTCTGTAATAGTTTAATGGCGCTTGTCCAAACTATTTGTTCAAACGTTTGCGAAGTTCCTCGCCCTCAGCCTCGTAGCCGGGTTTGCCGAGCAGTGCAAACATATTGCGTTTGTAGGCCTCAACACCGGGTTGGTCGAAGGGATTCACACCGAGGATGTAGCCACTGATACCGCACGCAGCCTCGTAGAAGTAGAGCAGTGCACCGAGGTTTTCAGCATCGATTGCAGGGATGCTCACGCGGAGGTTGGGAACACCGCCATCAACGTGCGCCAGCATAGTTCCGAGTTGTGCCATTTGATTGATTTGGCTGATGCGACGACCTGCAAGGAAGTTAAGTTTGTCAACGTTGTCGGGAGTTGCCTCCAAGGTCATAGTACGACCGGGATTCTCAACGTTTACAACGGTCTCAAACAGCATACGCTCGCCATCTTGGATGTATTGACCCATCGAGTGAAGATCGGTCGAGAATACCACACTTGCGGGGAAGATACCCTTGCCTTGTTTGCCCTCGCTCTCGCCGTAGAGTTGTTTCCACCACTCGGCAACGTATTGCAGTTTAGGCTCGTAGGTTGCGAAAATCTCCACCTTGTAGCCGGCTTGGTAGAGCGCGTTACGAGCTGCGGCGTATTGTTTAGCCACGTTTTGCTCGAAGGGAACGCTTGCGGCGGTAGCTTTCTCCATCTCAACAGCACCTGCAACAAGTGCGTCAATATCCACACCTGCAACTGCCAGAGGAAGCAGACCTACAGGAGTCAGCACCGAGAAACGACCACCCACGTTGTCGGGAATTACATAACTCTTGTAACCCTCGGTGTCGGCCAGCGATTTCAGCACACCTTTTGCACCGTCGGTCACAGCCACGATGCGCTCGGCTGCCTCGGCTTTGCCATAGCGTTTTTCGATGGTGTCTTTGATTACACGGAAAGCGATTGCGGGCTCGGTTGTAGTTCCCGATTTCGAGATTACAATAGCAGCGATCGAGTGGCTCTCCAAAGCCTCCATCATCTCGGCCAGATAATCCTCGTTGATGTTGTTACCCGCAAATACAAGGGTAGGGTTGTCGTGTTTGGGGAGCAGTGCCTCGAAGGTGTTGCCCAGCGCGTCGTAAACCGCTTTTGCACCCAAGTACGAGCCACCGATACCGATAACCACTACTACATCAGCTTTACTGCGGAGAGTAGCTGCGGTGGCTTTGATATCAGCAAGCTCGTCGGCAGTGATGCTGCTCGGAAGGTTTACCCAACCGATGAAGTCGTTGCCTGCGCCTTGACCATTATAAAGAAGTTCTGCGGCTGCATCTGCCGCTTTAATCATTTCGGCATCCACACCTGCGAATGTCAGTGCGTTCGAATTATCGAATGTTACTTTTGCCATTTTTATGAGTTGTTTGTTGTATTTATTTTAATTTAGGGTTAAGTTTCTGTGTTTAGATAAGTTTTTTGGACAGTTCACGCAGTACGTTGCGCGCCGAACGTCCCTCATAAAGAATCTTGTACAGGGCGTTGGCGATGGGTAAATCCACATTAAATCTTTCGTTTATATGGTGAATGCAATCCGCTGAATAGTAGCCTTCTGCAACCATACGTAATTCCATTTTGGCGCTCAGTACCGAATATCCCTTTCCAATCATTATGCCAAAGGCGCGGTTGCGGCCATATTGCGAATAGGAAGTAACCAAAAGGTCTCCCAAAAATGCCGATACATTGATATTACGCTCAAAGGGGTAAGTCTCATCCATAAAGCGCTGGGTTTCGATGGCTGCATTTGCCACCAAAACGGCTGTAAAGTTGTCGCCATAACCCACTCCGCGAGCCACACCAACCATCATTGCGTAGATGTTTTTGAGCACACCCACATACTCCAATCCGTAGATGTCGGTCGAGGGGTTGGTGATAATGAACGAGGTTGTGAATTTACGTGCGAGTTGCTCGGCGTTTTCGAGGCTTTTGCACGCTACGGTGAGGTACGAAAGACGCTCTTGTGCCACCTCCTCGGCGTGAGTGGGACCTGTGATAACTCCGAGGTTGTCGTAGGGTAGGCCATAGTGCTCGTGCATATACTCCGATACGGTTTGGTAGCCGTCGGGGATGATACCTTTGATGGCCGATACGATAAATTTGCCTTCGAGAGAGACTGTTAGCGGCTCCAATACATTCATCAGGAATGCCGACGGAGTAGCCAAAACAATAATATCTGCAGCCTCAACCACTTCGTCCAAACTGTCGGAGATGACTATTTGTTCCTTGTTGAAACTCAGGCTTGGTAGATATTTGTGGTTGTGTCCGCGGGTTTGAAGTGATTCGCGTACGGTCGGGTTGGCAACGTGCCACCATACTTTGCTCTCGTTTTCGCACAAGAGCTTAACAATGGCTGTCGCCCAACTGCCATAACCAATGACGGCACACTTGGATGAAGATGATATTTTGGGATTCATTAACAGGTTGTTCATAACTTTTCAGTACAAAAGTATATAAAAATTGTGGATATATGGCTATGATTCAAACTCTTTTTTTTATCTTTGCCCAACTTTATACCATATATTTTAGGTAATTATTAATAAACAACCAATATTTTCTACCGTGAAACAAATTAAAAGCGCACTTATCTCGGTATTTCACAAAGACGGCCTCGACCTCATTATCAGAGAGTTGGCAGCGAATGGCGTGAAGCTTTATTCGACAGGCGGTACTTTGTCGTTTATCGAAAGTCTTGGCTTGGAGGCAACCGCAGTTGAGTCTATCACCGGTTACCCTTCGATTTTGGGCGGTCGCGTGAAAACTCTGCACCCCTCGGTGTTCGGCGGTATCCTTTGTCGTCGTGACAATACCACCGATCAGGCACAAACCGCAGAGTACAACATTCCCGAGATTGACTTGGTGATTGTTGACCTCTATCCCTTTGAGCAAACTGTTGCTTCGGGCGCTCCTGAACAAGATATCATCGAGAAAATCGACATTGGCGGTATTTCGCTTATCCGCGCTGCTGCCAAAAACTACAAGGATGTTGTTATCGTAGGCAGCCAAGCACAATACGCCGAGCTGTACGAAACCATCAAATCGCAAGCTTGTGCAACAACCATTGAGCAACGTCGTCGCTTTGCCGCTTATGCATTCGGCGTATCGTCGCACTATGATAGCGCAATCTTCAACTACTTCAACATCCAAGAGGGTACAGCTTCGTTGCGTATGTCACTTGATGGCGAGCAATCGTTGCGTTACGGCGAGAACCCTCACCAAAAGGCGTCGTTCTATGGCAACCTCGGTGAGATGTTCGAGCAGCTGCACGGCAAAGAGATTTCGTACAACAACCTGCTTGACATTGACGCTGCTCTGAACCTCATTATGGAGTTCGATGGCGACACTGCTTTTGCAATCCTCAAACACAACAATGCTTGTGGTGTAGCAACTGCAGACAGTGTATTGGAGGCTTGGATCAAAGCTCTGGCTTGTGACCCCGTTTCGGCTTTCGGTGGTGTACTCATCTGCAATAAACCCATCGACGCAGCAACTGCCGAGGAGATTAATAAACTCTTCTTCGAGGTAATCATTGCTCCCGAGTACGAGGAGGCTGCATTGGAGAGCCTGTTCACCAAAAAGAACCGCATAGTTCTCAAACTCAAAAGCACCGAGCGCAATCCCCGCTTGGTACGTTCGGTTCTCAACGGAGCACTCGTTCAAGACCGTGACAGCGTTGTTGGTGGCGTAGATAGCGAACTGACTGCTGTTACCGAGCGCAAAATCACCGATGCCGAGAAAGCTGACCTGATTTTTGCCAACAAAATTGTCAAGAATTCGAAGAGCAATGCAATTGTGATTGCTAAAAATGGTTGTCTGCTGGCAAGCGGTGTAGGTCAAACCTCGCGCGTGGATGCACTCAACCAAGCAATCGATAAAGCTAAATCGTTTGGTTTCGACCTGAACGGTGCAGCTCTGGCTTCTGATGCATTCTTCCCCTTTGCTGACTGCGTTGAGATTGCTCACAAAGCAGGTATCGAGACCTTCATCCAACCCGGTGGCTCGGTACGCGACGCCGACAGCATCGAATATTGCAACAACAACGGCCTGGCAATGGTATTCTCGGGCTTGCGTCATTTCAAACACTAAACCAAATTAAAGACCAATCATAAAAAAATGGGACTTTTCTCACTGACTCAGGAGTTGGCTATTGACCTCGGTACTGCCAATACTCTGATTATTCATAACAACAAAGTTGTGGTTGATGAGCCTTCGATTGTTGCCATCAATCTGCACAACAACAATCCCGAGGCTATCGGTACCCAAGCACGTCAAATGCAAGGTCGTACCCACGATGGTATCAAAGTTATCCGCCCCCTCAAAGATGGTGTGATTGCCGACTTCACCGCCACAGAGCTGATGTTGAAGGGTATGATCAGCAAGGTGTTCCCCAAGAGCAAATTGTTTGCCCCCAGCCTCAAAATGGTGATCTGTATCCCCAGCGGCTCGACCAACGTTGAAATTCGTGCTGTGCGCGACTCGGCAGAGCACGCAGGTGGCCGTGAGGTGTATCTGATTCACGAGCCTATGGCTGCAGCTATGGGTGCGGGATTGGACGTTGTGGCTCCCGAGGGACATATGATTATCGACATCGGTGGTGGTACTACCGAGATCGCTTGTATCTCGCTTGGTGGTATCGTTTGTAGCGAGAGTATCAACGTTGCAGGTGATGTGTTCACCGAGGATATCTTGAACTATATGCGCCAACGTCACGGCGTGAAAGTGGGTGAGCGTACTGCCGAGGATATTAAAATCGCTATCGGTTCAGCTCTGACCCAACTCGACGACGAGCCCGATGATTATGTTATCACCGGTCCCGACATCGTAACATCGCTGCCCAAGACTGTTACCTTGTCGTATGGCGAGATTGCTCAAGCACTCGAAAAATCGCTTATCAAAGTGGATGCAGCGGTTATGAAGGTGTTGGAGATGATGCCCCCCGAGCTGTATTCGGACATCTACAAAACTGGTGTTTATCTTGCCGGTGGTGGTGCGCTGATTCGCGGTTTGGCAAAACGTTTGAGCGACAAATGTCGTATCCCGTTTGTTGTGGCCGAGGATCCTCTGCGTGCTGTAGCCCGCGGTGCAGGCCTGGCTCTGAAAAACGTGGAGCGTCTGCCGTTCTTGATGCGTTAATTCCAAGGTGAAGTGTGTGGCGTCAGACCCGACAAGGGGAGGGGTCGCACCTTACTTAAGCAAAGATGAACAGACTGTTGTTATTCTTACGTAAAGTGTATGTGGGAGCGATTTTCATTTTGTTGGAATCGCTCTCCCTGCACTTTTATGCCAACTCATCGGCATACACCCAAGCCAAGTTGCTGACCGCATCCAATGTGTTTGTGGGTGGAGTAAACTCGATGTTTGCGTCGGTCCGAAAGTATTTTAATCTGAATGACGAGAACCAACTGCTGGTGGCTCGTCTGGCAGAGTTGGAAAACGAACTCGAAGCCTATCGCGCTGCGGTCGAGGAGTATGAACTGCACAACAAGATGGATGTGTCAAACCTGAAATTCATCCACACACCTGCTCGTGTGATTAACAACACCGTATCGCACCAACAGAACTTCATCACTATCGACCGAGGATGGGGTGACGGCGTGCGAAACGGAATGGCTGTGCTGACTGCCGACGGATGTATGCTGGGTTATGTTGTGTCGAGTGCCGAGCGCTACTCGGTGTGTATGTCGGTGCTCAATACCGAATTCCGAGCAAGCGGCCGACCCACACATAGCGGAGAGTTTGGCTCGATTAGCTGGGATGGCAAGGATAGACGTTTTGTCACACTATCGGAGATTCCCAAATACACCCCGATTCAAGAGGGTGATACAATCGTTTCGACTGCCTACTCGTTCTACTTCCCCGAGGGAGTGCGAATCGGTACGGTCGATAAGATTACCAACAGCGACAACTCACCTTCGAGCACAATTCGTGTAAGGTTGAGTGCCGATGTTATGACCACCGACAAGGTTGTGTTGGTGGAGAACCGCGATGCCGAGATTATTATGAACCTCGAAGAATCGCTTAACGAAACGAAATAACAATATTGCAGAGATGTATCAGGGTTTACGATATATGCTGTTGCTTGCGGCGGTTGCTTTGCTGCAAAGTTTGATTTTCAATCAGTTGCAAATAAGCATTTACCTCAATCCGCTTATTTATGTGGCGTGGGTGATGTTGTTGCCTATGCGCACAAAACCTATTGTGGTGTTGATGTGCGGACTGCTGATGGGAGTACTGATGGATATTACTATGGGCTTGGTGGGTGTGAATACCATTGCCTCGCTGCTGACCGCCTATGTACGTCCGTTGATGTTGCGCTTGGCTGTGGGCAAAGACAATGCTACCGATGGCGGTATCCCCGCACCTATGCAGGTGGGCGCAGGCAAGTTTCTGGCCTATGCCTCAGTGTTTACGGCGGTGCAATGCACTCTGGTGTTTGCCTTGGAGGCTATGACACTTCAATACATTTTGCCTATTGTACTGAAAATTGTGGTCAATACTATTGCGACGGTGATGCTTGTATGGGGCGTGGCTTCGGTGTTTGCTCCGCGCAATTACAATAACAGTTTCTGACACACGGAGGAATGAATAACAAATACAGAATTTTAAGGTTAGCGGTGTTGGTGGTCTTTGGTATCATCACACTGCGCCTGTTTTATATACAGATTGTAGATAGTTCCTACAAACGCAGTTCGGCCAACAACAGCCTACGCTACGAGGTGCAATATCCTCCGCGTGGAGTTGTATATGACCGCAATGGCGAGTACCTTATCCAGAGCAAGGAGATTTACGATTTGATGATTATTCCTGGCGACGTGGAGCCGTTCGACACGACACTTATGTGCCGAATTGTGAACGTGAGCAAGGAGAGACTCAAACGCGAACTCCGCAAGGCTCGCAACTACTCGTGGCGTCGTCCGTCGGTGTTGTTGTCACAAATCAGCAAGGAGGCCAAACTGCGACTGGATGAGTTGAATTACCCCGGATTCTATGTGGTGTTGCGTACGGCGCGTTCCTATCCGCGCAACATTGCGGGTAACCTGCTTGGCTATGTGGGCGAGGTGAATGATAAGGATATTCAGCGCGACGATTACTACCGTAGTGGCGACTACATCGGCAAGAGCGGTATCGAACTTGCTTACGAGAAGGAACTGCGTGGTGAGAAGGGTGTCAAGATCAATCTTGTGGACGTTCACGGAATTGTTAAAGGGCAATACGAGGACGGCCGCTTTGATACACTACCCACGGCTGGCTTGGCTCTGACAAGTACCCTGGACGCTAGCTTGCAGGAGTTTGGCGAGGAACTTATGAAGGGCAAGGTAGGTAGTATCGTAGCTATCGAGCCTGCTACGGGTGAGATTCTGATTATGGCAAGCAGCCCGAGCTACAATCCCGACCAGCTTGTGGGTCGCGAACGTGGCAACAATTATATGGAACTGCTGCGTGACCCGCGCCGACCGCTGTTCAACCGCGCAGTGATGTCGAAATATCCTCCGGGTTCAACCTTCAAACTTGTCAACGGACTTATCGGTTTGCAAGAGGGTGTGCTCTCGCCCGAGCAACACTATCCGTGCAGTATGGGTTACAAAGTGGGTAAAGGTGTGGCTTGTCACGCACACCCGTCACCCATCAAACTCGAACAAGCAGTGCAGATGTCGTGCAACGCATACTTCTGCTATGTGTTCCGTAATATTCTGGATAACCGCAAGAAGTATCCCGAAATTGGTGACGCCTTGGAGAAGTGGAACGAGTATGTGGAGAGCTTTGGCTTTGGACGCAAACTCGACAGTGACTTTACAGGCGAGCTGAACGGAAATGTACCTACGCGAAACTTCTACGACCGCGTCTATAACAAACACTGGAACTCGCTGACTGTAATCTCGCTTTCGATTGGTCAGGGCGAGCTTGGTTGTACACCTTTGCAGATGGCAAACCTTGCGGCAACCATTGCCAACCGAGGTTATTACTACATTCCTCACGTTGTAAAGAAAATCGAGGGTCGCGACTCGCTCGATCGCAAGTTCTACGAGCGCCACACCACGATGATTGATACCAAACACTTCTCGACTATTGTCGAGGGTATGTACAAGGCGGTGCACGAGCCGGGTGGTACAGCTGTTGCACTTGGATGTCTGCCTGGTTTGGAGTTGTGCGGTAAAACAGGTACTGCCCAAAACCCGCAAGGCAAAGACCACTCGACCTTCCTCGGTTTTGCACCCAAGAATGACCCCAAGATTGCAATCTCGGTGTATGTCGAGAATGGAGGCTTCGGCGGAACGATTGCGGTGCCTATCGCGTCGCTGATTGTCGAGAAGTATCTGACCGACACAATTACTCGTCCGCACCTTGTGGACTATGTCAAGAATATGAAAATTGCCTATCCGTACTATGATAACAAGAAACATAAATAGCTCGGGACGTGGAGTTACCTCCAATGTCGATTGGGTTGCGGTGTTGCTCTACTTTGCACTCATCGCCTTCGGATGGGTCAATATCTATGCTGCGACCAATAGCGGTTCGGCCGATAGCGCGTTTGCCATAACCGAGCGCTACGGTATGCAGCTTATCTGGATTGGTGGCTCGCTGTTGATTGGAGTAATGATGATGTTGCTCGACTACAAGTACTATCACATCTTTGCATATCCTGCATATATACTTGCGATGATTGTGGTGCTGCTGACGCTGACACCACTCGGACACGAGGCCAATGGCGCACGTGCGTGGCTCAAACTCGGTCCAATATTGATTCAGCCTGCGGAGTTTCTGAAAATAGGTACAGCATTGGCAGTGGCTCGTTTGATGAGTGCCTATACTTTTAGTACCAAGAAACTTGACGACGTGGCTAAACTTGCTATGATAATAGGCATCCCGATGCTGGTGATTCTGTTGCAGAACGATACGGGCTCGGCGTTGGTCTATTGTTCGTTCTTGTTTATGCTCTTCCGCGAAGGTCTCAACGTATGGATATATGTTGTCATCGGTTTTGTGGTGGCGCTGTTTGTGCTCTCCTTCTGGATTGAGCCTACGGTTATGTTGGTGTTGTTGATATTGGTGTGTACGCTGCTGCAAACCCTGCAAAACGGCAATGTCAAGGAGTCGTTGCAGTATCTGTCGCTGGTGGCACTTACCTCTATTGCAGTGTTCTATTTGTTTGTGGCGCTGGGCGCGAGTGTGGCAATGTTTTGGTGTATCATCATTGCACTTGCACTGTCGCTTCCGCTGATGGTGATGTATGCCTACCGCAACCACTTGGGTAATGTATTTATGTATCTGCTGTTGTTTGTGTTCTCGGTCGGTTTCTCGCAAGTTACCGACGTGGTGTTCGACAAGATGCAACCTCACCAACAACACCGAATCCTCGACCTGTTGGGTATCGAGTCCGATGTGTCGAACTGGGGATACAACGTGATTCAATCCAAGATTGCCATCGGTTCGGGCGGCTTCGCAGGCAAGGGCTTTATGAACGGTACGCAGACCAAATTCAACTTTGTGCCCGAGCAGGAGACCGACTTTATCTTCTGTACCGTGGGCGAGGAGTGGGGCTTTATGGGAACAATGTTCGTGATAGTTCTGTTTGCGCTGTTCATCCTGCGACTGATGCGAATGGGTGAACGCCAACAAGAGAGCTTCGGACGTGTTTATTGCTACTCGGTGGCAGGTATCTTTATGATACACGTTATTATCAATATCGGTATGACCATAGGTCTTATGCCTGTGATTGGTATTCCGTTGCCGTTTTTCAGTTATGGCGGCTCGTCGTTCTTGGCATTCTCGCTGCTGTTCTTTATTGCGTTGCGTCTGGACGAGGCTAACCGCGAGCTTAACTCTTTCTCGGTGTAGCGATGTGTGCTTCTCGAAATAAAACCATTGTAATAACACCTGCGGAGATGGACACTCTGCGTGGGCGCGTTCGCCATATCAAGGAGCGAGTGGGGGAGATTGCACCTCTGCTCGACTCGACTATTTGTGGCGACTGCACCCAAGTGTTGTCGCTGCTGCCCGATGGATTTGCCGACCTTATAGTGGTGGATCCGCCCTACAACATCGACAAACGATTTAAGCAGGTACGTTTTCGTTCGATGAGCGATGACGACTACGAGAGTTGGCTGGATAGTTGGATGGGCGCGCTGTGTGCAAAACTCAAACCTACGGGAAGCCTCTATGTGTGCTGTGATTGGAAGAGCTCGTGTGCAGTGTCGCGTGTGATGGCGCGCCACCTGCATATAATCAACCGCATAACGTGGCAACGCGAGAAGGGACGTGGCGCAAAGGCTAACTGGAAAAATTCGATGGAGGATATCTGGTATGGAGTGCGCGACCCCGAGAACTACTATTTTGACTTGGAGTCGGTAAAGCAGAAACGTCGTGTGCTCGCTCCGTACAAGACTGATAATACTCCGCGCGATTGGCAACAAACCGACGAGGGTAAATTCCGCCTAACCTGTCCGTCGAACTTCTGGGACGATATTACCGTACCCTATTGGTCGATGCCCGAAAATACTGAGCATCCGACGCAGAAGCCCGAAAAACTCATTGCAAAACTCATCTTGGCTTCGTGTCCCAAGGGAGGAGTAGTGTTCGATCCGTTTGTGGGTAGCGGTACGACTTCGGTTGTTGCCCGCAAGTTGAAGCGCCACTACATTGGTATCGAGTTGGACGAACACTACTGTATGGTGGCCGAGAAGCGATTGGAGCGCGCTATGGCCGACCCTTCGATACAAGGCTATTCGGGTGGCGTATTCTGGGAACGAAACACACTCTTGGCACAACGCCGTTCCGAAAAGGAGCAACAAGAATAAAACAAGCAGGGCTGTCAAAGTGATGTTTGACAGCCCTGCTCTTATTTTAACACCGACCAACTATTAGTAGCGGTAGTGCTCGGCTTTGTAAGGACCTTCAACCTTCACGCCGATGTAGTCAGCTTGTTTTTTGCTCAAAGTGGTCAGGTGAACACCAATGTTTTCGAGGTGCAGACGTGCAACCTCCTCATCCAAGTGTTTGGGCAAGCGATAAACGCCTACGGGCATTTGGTCACGTTGCTCCCACAACTCGATTTGAGCCAAAGTTTGGTTGGTGAACGAGTTACTCATAACGAACGAGGGGTGACCGGTTGCACAACCCAAGTTCACAAGACGACCCTCGGCCAGTACGAAAATCGAGTGACCATCCACAAAGGTATATTTGTCCACTTGGGGTTTGATGTTGGTTTTAACGATACCTTCGCAAGCCTCCAACTGAGCCATTTGAATCTCGTTATCGAAGTGACCGATGTTACATACGATTGCTTGGTCGCGCATACCCTTCATATGTTCGAGGGTGATGATGTCGCAGTTACCTGTGCAAGTTACATAGATGTTACCCTCGGGCAGAGCCTCCTCGATGGTTTTCACCTCGAAGCCCTCCATAGCTGCTTGCAGAGCGCAGATGGGGTCAATCTCGGTAACAATCACGCGAGCGCCATAGCTTTTGAGCGAACGAGCGCAACCTTTACCTACGTCACCATAACCGCACACAACAGCAACTTTACCTGCAATCATCACGTCGGTTGCACGTTTGATACCGTCAGCCAGCGACTCGCGGCATCCATACAGGTTGTCGAATTTGCTCTTGGTAACCGAGTCATTAACATTGATGGCGGGAATCAGCAACTCGCCGCGCTCCATCATTTGGTACAGACGGTGAACACCGGTTGTGGTCTCCTCCGACACACCTTTCAGCTCGGCTACGGTGCCGTGCCATTTGCCGTTCTCCTCGGCAAGCAGAGTGCGCAGAGTATCCAAAATTACCGACTCCTCGTAGCTCGAAGGCTCATAATCCAGAGTTGTAGCGTCGTTCTCGGCTGCGTAACCTTTGTGAATCAGCAGGGTAGCGTCGCCACCATCGTCAACGATCAAGTTGGGACCTTTGCCACCGGGGAACGAAAGTGCCATTGCGGTGCACCACCAGTACTCGGGCAGGGTCTCGCCTTTCCAAGCAAACACGGGTACGCCAGCCTTTGCAATAGCAGCAGCAGCGTGGTCTTGGGTCGAGAAGATATTACAGCTACACCAACGTACATCGGCACCCAGCTCAACAAGGGTTTCGATAAGTACGGCGGTTTGGATAGTCATATGGAGCGAACCCATAATTCGTGCGCCTTTAAGAGGTTTTTGTGCTCCGTATTTTTTGCGGAGTGCCATAAGTCCGGGCATCTCGTGCTCCGAAACCTCAATCTCTTTGCGTCCCCATTCGGCCAGCGAAATATCGGCCACTTTGTAGGGCAGTGTAGTGTCTAAATACATAGTTGTTTAATCTTTTATTTTGGTTTTAACTATTTCAATGTCTTGTCGGATTTGAGCCTGCAACTCTTCGAGTGAGTCGAAACGTTGTTCGCTGCGAAGAAAGTCACCCAATACAACGCATAATTGTCGGCCATACAAGTCGCCCTCAAATCCTATGATATGCACCTCGGCTCCTCGCACCGCACGGCTGTCAATCGTAGGTTTACATCCTACATTCACCACAGCAGGGTAGGCTATGCCTTCAAGTGTCACTTCGGCGGCATACACTCCGTTTGGAGTTGTGTCCTCGGCCGCAAGAGCGATGTTGGCGGTAGGTACTCCGAGTGTGCGTCCGATGCGGTTGCCTTCAACTACTATTCCTTCAATTCGTTTCACGCGCGAGTTACATATTTTCGGTTAACTTCTGCACCACGCGGATGTTGTTGAAAAACTCCTTGGCAAACACGCGGATTACATTATAACTCGGAATAGCGAACAGCATACCCACAACACCACCAACGCTTCCTGCAATCAGAATTACAAGGAATATTTCGAGCGGATGGGCGTGCACACTATTGGAATACAACACAGGTTGCAACACAAAGTTGTCGATTGCTTGCGCAGTGAGGATTGTACCACCCACAATAAGCAGTATGCCAACGGTGGTAAGGCCTGCAATAGGCGAGAGCAGAGCAATTATCAATCCCAAACATAAGCCAATCAGCGGACCGATATAGGGAATAACATTCAGCACTCCCACAAACGTAGCGATGGTAAGTGCGTCGGTCGAAACCATACCAAACAGGCGCAGGACAACCGACACGAAAGTAAACATAATGGTCGATTCCAAAAGGATACCCGTAAAGTAGCGTTTAAGCAAGTGCATAATAGAGTCGATAGCGCGACTGATATTCTCGCCGTACTTTTGGGGTGTGATGGTCAGCACAATACTTTTGAAAAGTCCCTCCTCCTTGATAAAGAAGAACGATATAAACAGTATCGAGAATATGGCAATGGCAGTATTACCCACAACCGATACCGTGCCGCTTAACAGCGAGTTAATGGTGCCGATGTTAAGTATCTCTTTAAATGAAGTGAGCAGAGATTCCGTCAGCGAGAACTCTTGTGCCATACCCAGCTTGTCAATCATAAAGTTCTGGATATTGGTCAGCGGTTCATCGATATAGGTAGCAAGTGTTTTGATGTCGATGTTCGAAAGCTCATTCAGTTTCTTAAAGAGCAGAGGAATCAACGACACAAACACACCGCCAAAAACTGCGCAGAACGCAACCAGCGTAATCAATGCCGCCAACCAGCGGGGCATCGAGAACTTGCGGATGCGAATCTTACACAAGCGGTTCATAAGCGGACCCATAATGATGTTAATCAGCACCGCAGCAATAATATACAGAACGATATTGCTGAAATACCACACTCCCAAACCGACGGCGGCAAGGGTCAAAAGTCCGATTATGTATTTCGGAATGCTGTTCATTCAGAGGTTTTGTTTATTTCAGACGTGCAATAGGGGTTTGCGAGCCTACAACCTTATCTCCGAGGGTGACCATAATCTCAGCATCCAGCGGCAGATAGATATCCACACGGCTACCAAACTTGATGAATCCCGATTGAGAGTTTTGGGTTGCGATTTGGCCTTTGCTTGCGTACGACACGATACGGCGAGCGATAAGTCCTGCAACTTGACGGAAAATCACAATGGCTCCTTTGGCGGTCTTCACGCCCACAGTCATACGTTCGTTGTCGTCCGACGATTTGGGGTGGCTGGCAACCAGGAATTTACCGGGGTGGTATTGTTTGTGTATAACCTCACCACCTACGGGGAACCAGTTGATGTGTACGTTGAATAGGTTCATAAAAATCGACACCTGCATCATCTTCTCGCCACAAACCTCAGTCTCCATAATATCCTCGCTAACCACAACGACTCCGTCACAAGGCGAATATACCAAATCGGGATCGGTGAGGTGGGGGCGCACAGGCTCGCGGAAGAATGCCACCACGATGCCCCACGACAGGATGGTTACTCCCCACAGAATATAAAGTCCGAGCGGTGAGAATGACACAAATGCGGTCAAAAGTCCTGCTACGACAGCCAGAAATGCCGAAACAACCAGAATTGTTCCCGTTCCTTCTTTATTAATCTTCATATCGTTGAGTTTTAGTTTAGAATTGCATTATCATATCACATAAAATGGTCACAAGTGCCATAGGAGCAGACAAGAACAGCGCATCGAATCGGTCCAAGAAGCCACCATGACCCGGCATAATGCTGCCCGAATCCTTGATTCCGAGCGAGCGTTTGAACATCGACTCGATAAGGTCGCCGGCAACACCCGACAGCGCAATCACCACACCCCAAACACCCATCAATACGGGAGAAATATTGAGCCATAATGCTCCGATTGTAGCACTCACCACACAAGCCGAAACTACGCCACCGACGAAACCTTCCCACGACTTCTTGGGTGAAATCGAAGGACACATTTTGTGGCGGCCGAAGGTCATACCAAACAAATAGGCGAACACATCGTTAGCCCACACGATAATCATGTATGCCAAAATATACTGTCCATTCCACTCACTGCTATTCGTCAGTCCGAGCAGAGTCATTGCAACAACGGGCAGAGCGATATAGGTCACGCCTGCAAATGTGGTGCTGATGTTTGCAATAGGATTTTGACTGCCTCGCCACAGTTGCGATACAAACACCATGACCGACAAGAAAACAACGGCAGCAGCAATGAGTATTGTATAAGGTAGGGTACTCGAAGGCAGATAGGGCAAAGAGTGACTTGCCAAAAGGCCAATAAGCACCACCAATACCGCAATAGCCAAACCAAAAACTCGGTTGGGAGCATATCCTGCCTTGCGACACATACCATAGAACTCCCACAGAGAGCCAATGGTTATGCCGAGCGCAAAAAGTGCATAAAAATGAATGTTGGTAAGTGTTGCCAACAGCACAACACCGAAGAGCACAAGTCCACTCGCAGTTCTGATTAGCAGGTTTTTGGTTTTGTCGTTCATAGGTTTGTTGGGTGTAAATTTATAGGTCGTTAGGTTTATTACTCTTGTTCGGTTACAGCGGACTCTTCGTTGGCCGACTCCGATTGGGGTTCGGCCTCGGCGCCACACTCTTGGGTGGGAGCAGCATTCTTTGCAGCCTCTTCCAACTCTTTGGCGATGTCCTTTTGGCGTTTGCCGAAGATATCAACCAAGTCCTCGGTAAAGACAACCTCTTTTTCGAGCAGGCGCTCGGCCAGTCGGGTGAGTCCCTCGCTGTTCTCAGTCAGCACCTTCTCGGCCATTTTATATGCTTGTTCGAGGATTTTCTTCGCCTCGGCGTCAATCTTCTCGGCAGTTTGCTCGCTATAAGGCTTGGTCATTGCATAGTCGTTTTGGCCGGTCGAGTCATAGAAGCTGATGTTGCCCGTTGTTTCGCCCATACCATAATAAGCAACCATCGAGTAGGCCATCTTGGTTGCGCGTTCCAAGTCGTTCAGCGCACCGGTCGAAACCTCGCCAAAGGTGAGAGCCTCCGAAACACGGCCACCCAACAGCGATGCCATCTCGTCCATCATTTGGGGGCGGGTGGTGAGTTGGCGCTCTTCGGGCAGATACCAAGCTGCACCCAGAGCCTTACCACGCGGAATGATGGTAACCTTAATCAGAGGATTAGCCTCCTCCAACAGCCAGCTTACGGTAGCGTGACCAGCCTCGTGGAATGCGATTTTGCGTTTCTCGGCGGGAGTGATAATCTTGTTGCGTTTCTCCAAACCACCGATAATGCGGTCAACGGCAGCCAAGAAATCCTCCTTGCCGACGCTCTTCTTATTATGACGAGCAGCAATCAGTGCCGCCTCGTTACAAACATTGGCAATATCTGCACCCGAGAAACCGGGAGTTTGTTTTGCCAAGAACTCACGATCGAGGTCGCTATCGGTTTTGATGTTTTTGAGGTGCACATCAAAGATTTGGCGGCGCTCAATAACATCGGGCAGACCTACCTCGATTTGGCGGTCGAAACGACCTGCACGGGTCAAAGCCTTATCCAAAATATCTACACGGTTGGTCGCTGCAAGCACAATAACTCCTGCGTTCGATGCGAAACCATCCATCTCGGTAAGCAGTTGGTTGAGAGTATTCTCGCGCTCGTCGTTGCCCGAGAAACCTGCATTCTTGCCACGCGCACGACCGATGGCGTCAATCTCATCAATAAACACAATGCAGGGAGCTTTCTCTTTGGCTTGTTGGAACAAGTCGCGCACCCTCGATGCACCCACACCAACGAACATCTCGACAAAGTCCGAACCGCTCATCGACAAGAAGGGTACATTTGCCTCGCCAGCCACAGCCTTCGCCAACAGGGTTTTACCTGTTCCGGGAGGGCCAACAAGCAGCGCGCCTTTGGGAATTTTACCACCCAAGTCGCGGTATTTTTGCGGTGTGCGCAGGAAGTCCACAATCTCCATAATCTCGACTTTGGCTTCCTCCAAGCCTGCAACATCCTTGAATGTCACGCGGTTGGCGTTATTCTTATCGAATACTTGCGCTTTGGCCTTACCTACATTGAACACGCCTTGGCCTGCTCCGCCACCGCCTCCACTCATACTGCGCATCATAAAAAGCCAAATGCCGATGAATACCAGCCACGGCAGGAACGAAATCAGTGCGTCGCCCCAGCCACCGCCTTCATTGGTGTAGCTTACGGGCACGCTTCGGCCGTATTGGCTTTCGGCAGTTTTCAAATCCTCGCGGAACGAATCCACCGAGCCAATGTTAAACTGAAACTGCCATTCGCTATCGGGCAGGGTAGAGTATTTGTCTTGTGTGCGGTACTCCTCGATTGCCTTGGGCGTAAGGTACACGCGAGCAACATCGCGGTTTACAACCACGATTTTCTCGACCTCGCCCTTTTCAACCATCTGTTCGACTTCGACCCACGACGATTCCGAGGGCGAGTTGACATCGCCTACCATCCACCAGCCGATAATTACGGCGGCGATGATAAACCACATCACATTGAACGGGTTGAAAGGCAGTCCTTTGCGGGGTGCCTTTGGTCTATTATTCATTTGTTTTGCCATAGTGTGTTGTCTTGTGAATGAAGTTTGGGGTGAGGATTACTCCTCGTAGTCGTAGCGAGTGCAGGGTGCGTCAGCCCACAGTTCTTCGAGTTTGTAGAAGTCGCGCATCTCGGTTTGGAAGATGTGAACGATGATGTCGGTGTAGTCCATAGCCACCCACAGCGAGTTCATCTTACCGTCCACGCGCCACACTTTTTGACCGAGCTGGTTGAAAACATCCTCCTCGATTGCATCTGCAATAGCAGACACTTGGGTAGTCGAGTCGGCGTTGCAGATTACGAAGTGCGAGCAGATAGCTCCATCGAGTTGTTGCAGGTCGAGCGAAATAATGTTTTTTGCCTTACGGTTTTGTGCGGCCTCTACGATTGAATTTAACAGTTTATCCATAGTGTTATATCTTCTGTTTTCGATACTTTGTTTTAAGAATCAACAAATGTACAAATTATTAACAAATTTCTTGCAAAAAAAGTATGTCAATACGCATTTATATGGGTTATTTTCCCTGAACCATCTCGATTATAGTGCTTCGGAGCGCCTCGATGATGGAGTGTTTGACATAAGTGCGCCTTACGGCCAATGCGATTTTGCGCGACGCGGCACCCTTGGCCAAGGTCTTAATCTGGCTTTGGCGCTCGGTGGGTACAAACTCGGTAGCCATCTCGGGAATGACCGTCATATAGGCGGTGCAATCAACCAAGTGCATAAGTGTTTCGAGCGAGCCACCCTCGAAGGTGTGACGCGAGGCGTTGAGTCTACGGATTTGACACAACTCGGCAACTTGATCACGCAAGCAGTGGCCTTGCGACAGCAATACGAGTTGTTTGGGGTCAATATCTTCGATGCGGATGTTGCTGCGCTCATAAAGCGGGTTGAGCGGCGATACATAGGCGAAGAAACGGTCGTTGAACATCTCGAACTCCATAATACCCTCGGGGGTTGTGCCGCTGGCGATGATAGCCACGTCGAGCATATCCTTTTCGAGCGCGGTACAGATGTCGGCGGTCTCCATCTCCTTGACATTGATATCAACCTTGGGGTAGCGTTTCAGGAATTCGGGGATGAACTTGTGCAACAGATAGGGCGACACCGTGGGAATCACACCCAAGCGCAGCGTACCTGCAATCTCGCCTTTGAGTTCGTTTACCGACTCCTTGATGTAGTTGTAGGCGCGCAAGGTCTCCTTGGCGTTGCGGATAACCACCTCGCCTGCCTCTGTGGGGATTACGGGTTTCTTGCTGCGGTCGAGCAATACCACGCCGAGTTCCTCCTCCAAGTTTTTGATTTGCATACTGAGCGAGGGCTGTGTTACAAAGCAGAGCTCCGAGGCTTGCGAAAAACTGCCGCAGTTAGCCACCGCCAACAAGTATTCAAGTTGAATGATTGTCATTGTAGTTCTTATTAACTTGTGCAAAGATAATAAATTTTATTTATACTTCACCTCTTTTACCTCGCCCTTTGGCATAAAAAAGCGCTACCCGATTGGGTAGCGCCTAAATTGTAAATTACGAACGATTAATACTTGCCTTTCCAGAGGGTTTTGATGCGTTCGGCAATACGCTCCTCGGTAGGATTGGAGGTATTGGGAGCATAAAAACGTTTGCCACTCAATCCCTCGGGCATAAACTCCATATCGGCAAAACCGCCAAAATCGTGAGCATATTTATAGCTTTGGCCATAACCTTCATCGCGCATAAGTTTGGTCACTCCGTTGCGAATATCGAGCGGTACGGGGCGGTTGTTGGTGTCGCGCGCAACAAAAGCAAGTGCCTCATTGATAGCCTTGTATGCCGAATTGCTCTTGGGCGAGGTTGCAAGATAGATGGTTGCTTCGGCCAGCGGAATACGAGCCTCGGGCATACCGATTCGGTGTACTGTATCGAAGCAGGCGTTGGCAAGCAACATAGCATTGGGATTGGCCAAGCCGATGTCCTCCGACGCAAGAATTACCAACCTACGAGCGATGAACAAGGGGTCTTCGCCACCCGATAACATACGCGCCAAGTAGTAGATGGCTGCATTGGGGTCGCTACCGCGCACACTCTTGATGAATGCCGAGATTACATCGTAGTGCTGTTCGCCGTTTTTGTCATACAGCGCAAGGTTTTGTTGTAGGCAGTCAGTGATGGTTTTGTCATCGATTACAAGGTCGCCGTCGGTGGCTCGCGATATGATGTCGATAATGTTCAAAAACTTGCGCGCATCGCCTCCCGAAAAGCGGAACAATGCCTCGGTTTCAACCACCTTGGGATTGCGCTCGCGAAGCTCCGCATCGAGTGAAAGTGTTCGTTCAAGTAACTGCTGCAATTCGTCGTTGTTCAACGATTTGAGAGTATATACTTGACACCTCGACAGCAGGGGAGTGATGACCTCAAACGAGGGGTTCTCGGTGGTGGCTCCGATGAGCGTTACAACACCCTGTTCGACCGCACCCAAAAGCGAGTCTTGCTGGCTCTTATTGAAGCGGTGAATCTCGTCGATAAACAGAATGGGCGAGGGGGTATTGAAGAACTGCTGTTTGGCTGCTTTGTCGAGCACCTCACGCACCTCGCGCACACCCGAAGTGACAGCCGACAGCGTGAAGAATGGGCGGTCCAGCTGCGTTGCAATAACCCTTGCGAGGGTGGTTTTACCCACACCCGGAGGGCCCCACAGAATGAACGACGGCACATTGCCCGCCTCCACAAAACGGCGCAACACTCCTCCCGGACCGACCAAGTGGGTCTGTCCGACTACATCGTCCAATGTTCGCGGCCTGAGTCGTTCTGCCAAAGGAATGTTACTCATCGTTTTGATTGTTTTGGTGCAAATTTACGAAATAATCTCGATTAAACACAAAAGGAGTCGCACATTTCTGCGCGACTCCCAAAGCTCCTACTTGTTGTAAACATTGACACCCACATTGTCGGTAAACTCAACGATAGTACCAACGGTGGTGATAGTGTGTCGTGTAAAGAAAGGCGGAACACCTGTCAACGAATTGCGTTCGGTAATATTGATAATTGTTTGTGAGCCTGTGAGGTTGGCGTTCTTAAACAACTCGGCAACAGCATTTTCGCGAACTGCACTGCGAGAGATGCCGCCAATTCCTAATATGCGTTTAACAGAGGTGGTAGCCTCGGCCATACCCACTACGCGGAAGTTATCCTCGCGCAGAATAACCTCGGGCTGATTTTGAACCAATGCAAAAGTATTAAGGTGGGTACTACAACCCGACAGAGTCAGCAACAGGCCTGCAACAAACAGAAGTTTAATAGATTTTTTCATAGTTATTTGATTTGTAGTTTAATATTGTTAAGTCCTTAGATATTGAGCGATGGACACAAAAAAAACGCGGACTAAATTCTTAGGTATCCGATTCTGAGGTCTTCGACTACCTATCACTCAAATACAAGAATTAAAGCCCGCGCTGTTGTACAACAACACGAGCGTCAAAACTTATTCCGTTGAGTGATGTGTGAAAGTGTCGAAGTTTCAGAATCACGAAGATAAGATAACGCCTTTTATGTATATGTCCCTTGATTGTTATTTAATCATAGGCAAATGGTTGTTTTAGTACTTGTTAATCGATTAATATGTTATTAAATGTTTATTTGCGGCGGTATTTACCACCGAATTGACCATTATTATAAATTTCAAGGTAATAGATACCACTCTGAGAAGTAACCTTTGCAGTCATACTTTCTGCCACAACAGGTATATTAACATCATAGTAAAGCAGTACTTTATCGCCCGAAATCTTATAAACATAGTCTGTTCCATATTTACCTTGTTTGCAAGTGCCATATTTCGAGAAAACAACATTCTCGTCGGCAATTTCCACGGGAATCCACTCGCCAATAATACCCTCGGCGAGAGCAATAGCCACGGGCTCGGTGGGTTGTGTGGAAGCAGTGGTTTCTGCTACGGTCTGTGCCGATTGCTTGGTTTTGGGCGCAGGTGCAGAGGTGGGGCGTATGGGTTGCTCCACTTTTGTAGTCGATTTTGCAATACTTTCCCTTTTGGCGGGGGCTTCGCTTGTGGCCTGCTGCTTAGTCGGTTTGGTCTGCTTTTTAGGAGCAGGAGTAGGGGTGGATGCAGACGCGAGAGCTGGTTCTACTTGAACTTGCTCGGTGGGCACTTCGTTTAGAGTGACATATCCTTCTTCTATCATTCTATCGAATATCCACACCCACACCAACGATGTGGCCAAAACTATCAACAAAAATCGCAAAAGTCGCATCATACGGTTCGATGTTTTAAGTGTTTTATCTCTTATTAATAAGCGCCAAGTCGGCAAGGGCAATGGCTACGGCACACTCCACGACTACACCTGCACGCAGTGTAATACACGCATCGTGGCGGCCACCGATTTCGAGCGGCTCAACCAGACCCGACGCAAAATTGTAGGTCGGTTGGGCTATGCCGATACTTGCAGTTGGTTTGACTGCCGCGCGGACAACTATCTCATTTCCGTTTGAGATGCCACCTGCAACGCCTCCCGCATTGTTGGTTGCGGTGGTGCCTTGCGCGTCAATGATAGCGTCGTTATGCTCCGAGCCACGCATACGCGCACACTCGAATCCAGCGCCAAACTCCACTCCCTTGACAGCGGGAACAGCAAACAGTGCGTGAGCCACAACGCTCTCGACCGAATCCCAGAAGGGCTCGCCAAGTCCCGCGGGGATACCTTCCACACGGCACTCAATAACACCGCCCACCGAGTCACCCGCAGCAACCGCATCGGCCACAACACCATCAAACTCCGCAGGGTTTGTCACGCCGCCAAGTTCCACGATTTGGGTCTGAAACTCCGCGGTTTTCAGAATCTTCTTGGCCACAACGCCCGCAGCAACAACACCTAACGTCAGTCGGCCTGAAAAGTGTCCGCCACCTCGAGGGTCGTTCCATCCGTCAAACTTCTGCGCGCCCGTAAGGTCGGCGTGCGAGGGTCGGGGGTGGTTTTGCAGTTTGGAGTAGTCGCCCGAACGAGTGTTGGTATTACTGAAAAGAATGGTCAACGGAGCGCCCGTAGTGTGGTCGTTCCAAACACCCGACACGATTTGGGGCAGGTCGGCCTCAATGCGGGGTGTTGTACCAAAACCTCCGCTCTTGCGTCGTGCCAAGTCGGGCATCAAGTCGCTCTCCGACAATTCGATACCTGCGGGCACGCCGTCAAGCGTCACGCCCACCGATACTCCGTGCGACTCGCCGAATATCGAAACCCTGAAAATTCGTCCGAAACTATTCATTTACTATCAACTTATCGTAATCTTCCCAAAAATCCTTATACGACTTGTGGACGCTCTCGGCACCTGTGATTGTAATCTCATCAGTAGCATTTAGCGCCAACACTGCCAAGGTCATAGCAATACGGTGGTCGCCAAAGCTATCGACCGTACCGCCACAAGGCACACCGCCACGGATACGCATAACGTTATCCTCGGTGATATCGACCTCGATGCCAAGTTTACCAAACTCCGAAGCGATAGTTTCGGCGCGGTTGCTCTCCTTGCTTTGCAGACGGTTTGTACCGATAATCACGCTCTCGCCCTCGCAGTTGGCAGCCAGAGTAGCCAATGCGGGGAACAAGTCGGGACAATCGGTAGCATCGAACTCGAAGGCGCGCAACGGACGGGCTGCCACACGCACCGAGTTGTCGGTGGTGGTAATCTCGGCTCCCGCATCGGTAAGCGCTTTGATAATAGCCTTGTCGGCTTGCAGCGACAGCGGATTGAGGTTATTGACAACCACGTCGCCCGCGATTGCGCCCGCAACCAGCAGGCACGATGCGCCACTCCAATCGCCCTCGATGTTATAATCCACCGCTTTGTACTCTTGTCCGCCTTGAACAAAGAACTCCTTGTAGTCGCGGTGCACAATATCAACGCCGAAGCTCTCGGCAGTCGAGATTGTCATATCGATATAAGGTTTGCTGTTGAGCGTATCAACATATATAACAGTATCCTCCTTGGCACAGGGCAGGGCAGTGAGCAGACCCGTAATAAACTGCGAGCTCACCGAGCCGTCAACCTCCACTTCGCCACCTTGCAGAGGGCCTTTGACCGTAATGGGCAGAAGACCATCCTTGCAGTGTACCTCTACACCCAGCTTTTCGAGCGGTCCCGTCATCATCGAGATAGGGCGACGCATAATTGAGCTGTGACCCGTTACAGTGATAGGCGAGCTACACAGCGAGGCGATGGGTGTAAACAATCGTGTCGAAAGACCCGACTCGCCAATATTTAGCAGGTTTGCTCGGGGCGAGAGGCCTCCTTTAATCTTATAGGTGTGTTTGTCGATTTGCTCGACCTCGGCACCAAGAATCTGAATCACATCGAGTGCAGCTTCGGTGTCGTCACACAACTCCACACCACGCAGTGTGGTGGTGCCATTGGCAAGCAGAGCTGCGGCAATGGCTCTTTGGGCGTAGCTTTTTGAACTTGGCGGTGTAACACTTCCGGTTACCCGCCCGCGTCTGACGGTTTTGTCCATCTATAATATATAAGGTAGATACTATTTCAATGTAAAGTCCTTGCCGAGATATACCTCGCGTACACGTTCGTCGGCGGCCAACTCCTCGGCAGTACCCGCTTTGAGGATTTTACCCTCGAACAGCAGATAGGTGCGGTCGGTAATCGAAAGGGTCTCGCGCACGTTGTGGTCGGTGATGATCACACCGATGTTAATCTGTTTGAGTTTGCGCACGATACTCTGAATCTCCTCCACCGCAATGGGGTCCACACCCGCAAACGGCTCATCAAGCAGAATAAACTTGGGGTTGATTGCCACAGCACGCGCAATCTCGGTACGACGACGCTCGCCACCCGACAATTGATTACCTTTGCTCTTACGCACCTTGGTAAGACTAAATTCGCTAATCAGCTCTTCGAGGCGTTGTTTTTGGTACTCCTTCGAGAAATCAGTCATCTCGAGCACCGAGCGGATATTATCCTCGACACTCAGATTTCGGAACACCGAAGCCTCTTGTGCAAGATAACCCACACCCATTTGTGCACGCTTATAGACGGGGAGAGTACTCAAATCGATGATTTCGCCCTCATCGCCTTGAAGATAGATGCTTCCCTCGTTGGGCTTAATAAGACCCACAACCATATAAAACGAGGTGGTTTTACCCGCTCCGTTAGGACCGAGCAGACCCACTATCTCGCCTTGGTTCACCTCGATAGATACTTTATTTACTACTGTGCGCGACTTGTATTTCTTGACAAGGTCGCGAGTGTACAATTTCATTTTTCAAAAATATTTTTCACAAAGTTAGCGATTTTTAGAAAAAAAGCACTATCTTTATTCTGTAAAAAATGCGTAACATCATTCTTATGGCAACAAAACAGTACTCGGACAAAGTCATATACGATAAACTTAAGGAGTATTTTGGCTTTTCGTCGTTCAAGGGAAACCAAGAGGCAGTTATCAAAAATCTGCTGGCCGGCAAGGATACTTTTGTACTTATGCCCACCGGCGGAGGAAAGTCTTTGTGCTACCAGTTGCCTGCGATGATTATGGACGGAGTGGCTATCGTCATTTCGCCGCTTATCGCACTGATGAAAAACCAGGTTGATGCAATGCGTGCATTCAGCACCGACGAGGGTGTGGCTCACTTCCTGAACTCGTCACTCAACAAGGCTGCCATCAATCAGGTGCGCGAGGATGTGCTTGCAGGTAAGACCAAACTACTCTACTTTGCACCCGAATCGCTCACAAAGGAGGATAACATCGCATTTCTTCGCAAAATCAAGATTTCGTTCTTTGCCATAGACGAAGCGCACTGTATCTCGGAGTGGGGTCACGATTTCCGTCCCGAGTATCGCCGAATCAGACCTATTATTAATGATATTGGTAATGCGCCGCTGATTGCGCTCACCGCTACGGCTACGCCCAAAGTTCAGATGGACATCCAAAAGAACTTGGGCATGAACGATGCGACGGTATTCAAATCGTCATTCAACCGTCCCAACCTCTACTATGAGTTGCGTCCCAAAGTTGATGCCGAGCGCGAAATCATCCGCTACATCAAGACCAACGAGGGTAAGTCGGGTATCATCTACTGCTTGAGCCGCAAAAAGGTGGAAGAGCTCGCCGAGTTGCTCCGCGCCAACCATATTCGTGCACACGCCTACCACGCAGGTATGGATGCAAGCACACGCGCCCAAAATCAGGATGACTTCCTGATGGAGAAGGTCGATGTGATTGTGGCCACCATCGCATTTGGTATGGGTATTGACAAACCCGACGTGCGTTACGTTATCCACTACGACATTCCCAAGAGCCTTGAAGGTTACTACCAAGAGACGGGTCGCGCAGGTCGTGACGGCGGCGAGGGTAAGTGTATAACCTTCTACAGCTACAAGGATATCCAAAAGCTCGAAAAGTTCATGCAGGGTAAGCCCGTTGCCGAACAGGAGATTGGTAAACTGCTACTGCTCGAAACTGTATCGTATGCCGAGTCGTCGATGTGTCGTCGTCGCACGCTGTTGCACTATTTTGGCGAGGAGTACACCGAGGATAACTGCGGCTGTTGCGATAACTGTATCAATCCTAAACCAAAGATTGATGTTACCAAAGATATGGTGCTGATGTTCGAGGTTTTAGGCAAGATTGGCGATAAGTTCAAAATCGACTATCTGGTCAATGTAATGTTGGGCAAAGTAACCGCAATGATTAAGAGTTATGGCCACAACAAATGCGACTACTTTGGTTGCGGAGATAGTCATGATGCCAAGTATTGGGGCGCTGTGATTCGTCAGGCTCTGATTCAGGGTATGATTGACAAGAATATCGAGAACTACGGACTTATATCTATCAACGACAAGGGTCGCGAGTTTATGAAAACACCCCACAAGGTGGAAATCACACTCGACCACAACTACGATGCCGAGCAAAAAGAGGAGCAAGCAGTTGCAAGTATGGGTAAGAGCGGCGCCGTAGCCGATGAAGAACTCTTCTCGATGCTTAAAGACCTTCGCAAGAAGGTTGCACGCGACCACTCGCTGCCTCCGTTTGTGGTGTTCCAAGATCCGTCGCTCGAAGATATGTCGATTCAATATCCCATCACACTCGAGGAGTTGCAAAACATTCAGGGTGTGGGTGCTGGTAAGGCTCAACGTTTCGGCGCGCCGTTTATCAGCCTGATTAAGACCTATGTCGAGGAGAAGGACATCATCCGTCCGCAAGACATGGTGGTGAAGAGTGTTGGTGGCAAGAGCGCCAACAAGATTTTCATCATCCAAAGTATCGACCGCAAGATGGACTTCGAGGATATTGCTCGTGCCAAGGATTTGGATTTCGACGAGTTGCTCACCGAAATCGAAACCATCGTGAACTCGGGTACCAAACTTAACATCTCGTACTACATCAACGAGTATATGGACGAGGACAAAGCCGAGGATATTTACGACTACTTCAAGGAGGATGCCGAGACCGACTCACTGGCAGAAGCTGTGAACGAGCTTGGCCGCGAATACACCGAAGAGGAAATTCGCCTGGTACGCATTAAATTTATTTGCGAACAGGGCAATTAATCTCAATTTATTACGTTATAACAGTAAAACGGACTACAAACTATGTTGATGCTCATCTTGGCAATATGCGTCAGTCGCTTGATTTTGCGTATTTCGCGCAAACATTAGCGTCGTGTGCATAGGCGAGAGCATCTTATCAATAACCAATAATAAAAAACTCCGAGGCGAAAACCTCGGAGTTTTTGTTTGTTTTGTGTCGGGGTTATTTGCGTTTTGCCGCATCAATCTCCGACAGCAGTTGGCGTACAGCAGCCTCCAACTGTTCGTCGCGACCGCGAACTACCTCCTCGGCCGAGTTAGCAATCTTGACATCGGGCTCCAGCTGCGAGTTTTCGAGGAAGGGACCCTCGGCGGTGCGATAACCAACAACAGGAATACCGAAGTAGAGGCTCGGGTCTTGTAGGGTCTCCCAACTTACGCTAGTCATAGTTCCCGGCACGGGCATACCCACCAGCGAACCGATGCCGCGGTGTTTGTACACCCACGGAGTACCGTGTGCGTTCGAGTAGTTAGCCTCACCAATCAGCATAATCGAAGCCTTGTTCCAACGACGCGAAGGCATATCGCACGCGTGTTTGCCGCGAATCTCTTGGGTTAGATACTTCTCGCCACTGAACAGCACCTCGATATCCTCGTGCAGACGACCACCACCATTGAAACGGGTGTCGATAACGATACCCTCGCAGTGGTTGTAGCGGCCCAAGATATCCGAATAAACGGTGCGGAAACTGGGGTCGCCCATCGACTCGATGTGAACATAACCCAAACGACCATTCGACAGACGAGTAACCTCATCGGCAGTGCGGCGCACCCAACGTTTGTAAAGCAAGCTGTTGCGGCCGCTGAGCGTAATAGGTTTGATAACCTCATCAACGCACTCGCCCGAAGCCTTGCGGATACGTACCAACATACGTTTGCCACTCTTGCGGCTCAACAAAGGCAGATAGTCCTCGCCCGCTTTGATGGGAGTGCCATCAATAGCCTCGATAACATCACCCACAGCGAGTTTTGATGCAGCCTTGTCGAACGGACCTTGTTGCAGAATCTCGACAACCTTCAAACCGTCGCCTTTGTAATTTTGGTCGAAGAACAGACCGAGGTCGCAAGTAACGTCGCTAGTTGCAGGATAGCTTACGCGGTATCCGCTACCTGTGTGCGAAACGTTCAGCTCGCCCAACCACTCGCTCAACATCTCGGCAAAGTCGAAGTTGTTGTCGATGTGGGGCAGGAACTTGGCATAAGCATCGCGCAACATCTCCCAATCCACACCGTGCATATCCTCGACATAGAAACGAGCCTTCTCTTGACGATAGACGCGGTCGAACATATACTCACGTTCGGCTGCGCGGTCCAGACGGAACTCGCCCGACACCGAGATGGGCTCCAGTTTTTTGGATGCAGGTTTGAACTTTTGGGCGCGACTGCCAAGAACAAATGCGGTAGTCTGTTTCTCATCCCATACCATACGGCCCGATGCCGAGCCAATCTTGGTAGGAGTACTGCTCGACAGTTCGAGTTGCCAGAGGTTGGTACCGCTCTCGTATGCTGCTTGGTAGTAGAGGCTGGTGCAGTCTTTGTCCAAAGTAGCCGAACCGATGTTAGCCGACACGGGAGTCAGACGTTTAATACGGTCTTCGATACCGCGCAACTCAACAACAATCTCCTTGACAGCCTCTTTCTCTTTTTTGTCTTTAGAATCTTTCTTGTCGGCTTTGTCGCCATCCTTCGACTCGTCAGCCTTGGCGAGTTTCTCGAGTTCGGCAGCCAGCTCGCGCTCTTCCTTGCTCAAGCGAGCCTTGTCGTAGGCCTCGCGATTGAGGAACACAATCATCACGTCGCGCAGAGTGCCCCACGACGCGTGGTTGCGCATACCATAGCGCTCCGAGGTAAACAGAATAGCGTTACCACCCAACACCCATTGGGGTGCGTAGTCGGTGTAGCCACTGTTGGTCAGGTTGTGGATAGGCTCGCCACCCGCAGCCGAAACGATACCAATGTCGGTGTAGGGGTCGTGGTTGTTGCCTACGTAGCAGATTGCAAACCATTTGCCATCGGGCGACCAACTATAATCAAACGAGCCATTGGTTGCGTAGCATTGCGAGCCGTCGGTGATTTGGCGGGTTTTGCCTGTTTCGATATCCATTACCATCAGGCGCTCGCGGTTCTCGATATATGCCAACTCTTTACCATTGGGCGAGTATTGAGGCGCGCGGCGATCAACCTTGTTATTTTTGAACATAGGTTTCTCCTCGATGGTAGTTGCGTAAGGGAATGCAACATCCTCCTTGCGGGTCATCTCGGCGGTGAAGATTTGCCACTTGCCATCGCGCTCCGAAGCGTAAGTCACCTTACGACCATCGGGCGAGAAACATACATCTGCCTCCGCAGCTGCTGTGTGGGTAATTTGTTTGGTAGTTGCGTAATCGACTGCGGTTACAAACACCTCACCACGACAAGTGAATACCAATTGTTTGCCATCGCGCGACACATCCGAGTCACTGCTCATCGACACCGACAGCATTGCGCGGTCGTTCGAGGTGTCGTCGGTCAGCATTGTTACATTTAGCTTACTGGGCGCTTTGCCATCACGTTTGATATAGATATCACCATCGTAGGCGTAACACAAGGTTTGGTCTGCGGCAACCGACAAGAAACGCACGGGGTGAGTTTTGTGGTTGGTCACCTTCTCGACCTTGGCAGGTTTGGCCAGCGAAGTAGCATATACATTGAACGAGCCATCGCGCTCACTCAGGTAGTAGAGGGTCTTGCCATCGGCCGAAACTCGGGGTTGGCGATCCTCACCCTCAAACGAAGTGAGTTTGGTGTGTTTTCCGCCGTCGTACAGCCACAAGTCGCGAGTAATGGACGAGGTGTGGTGTTTGCGCCAGATATTCTCGCCACCTTTGCGGTCTTGATACACAAAACTTTCGCCCTTACCAACAAAGCTAATCTCCTCGGCAGGAGTAGCCAACACCTGACGGGCACGTCCACCCACGCGAGGAACGGCATAGAGCTCGGTCATCGACGATGCAGGGAACAGCACACTCTCGGCAGGGTCCTCACGTTGGGCCGAGAAGAGAATCTCGCTACCATCGGGGGTGTAACACCAGGGGGTCTCGTTTGCCGAGTGAGTGGTCAAACGTTTGGGCTCGCCACCCTCGACGGGAATAGCAAACAGGTCGAAACCTCCAAAACGGTTCGACGCAAAGGTAATCTCCTTGCTGTCGGGCGACCACACGGGTGCATAATCATAGGCGGTATTGGTGGTAAGCTGTCGTGCCTGACCGCCCTCGGCAGACACGACCCACAGATTACCCTTATAGCTGAAAACCACGCTTTGGCCATTGGGCGAGATTGCGGGGTAGCGCAGCCATTGGGGAGTCATCGCGGCGGCAGTTTGCACCGCAAAGACCATCATCAATAGTAAGATTCGCTTCATATAGGTTAAAATTTAGATTCCGAATTTCTTTTTGTAGTACGACTGCGCTGTGTAGAGCGCCGCCGTGGGGTTATTGCCCGTCACACGGTCTTTGGTTACTAGCGTGGTGACATAGGCGTCCGAATATTTATAGAACAAACTGTCGTGACCCACACATAGTCCAATCACCACATTCAGGTCGGTTTGCGCCTGATTGAGCAATCGTGCTTGCAGGATGGGGTTGCACATCGCAGCGCCAATCTCCTCGCACTTTGCAGGGATTCCGAGCGAGCTCTTGGCCTTGCCTGCCACCTTACATATAACAGCATAAGGCTCGAAACCATTCGCACGCAGGATTCGGGCAAAGATACGCGCCTCATTAATCAAACCGATGCAGTTGGCGATACCTATTTTCTTGGCGTCAATCTTGCGAGCGAACTCCATAATCTCCTGCACACGTGTCCATTGACAATAGCCCTCGTATTCGACCTCGGCACTGGCCACCATAATCTCGTGATTGCGTCCCTCGTCGTAGCGCTCCAATGCCCACTGCAAGTCAGCCTCGTCGAGGTTGGTGGTAGGGCAGAAGTCGGGATAGGTGAGGGTCTTGAATTTGCAGTTCTGCGTACCGCAATCCACACAGCTGTGTTGATACTCTTTTTTCATTGTTTTCTACTTTTTGAGGTGGGCAAAACGTTCGGCCACAAGGTCATAGGTTGGGGTAGGGACTCCGAGCTTTGCGCCAAGGTCAATCATATCGAACAACATTCCGTTGATTTCGGATTGTCGGCCAGCGGCAACATCCTTCTGTGTCGAAGCTGTGCTTGCGGGGTTGATGCTGCGCGCAACCTCCACATTGTAGTCGGCCAAGTCCATTCCTAAATCGATATTCAACGCCTCGCCAATGGCCTGTGCCTCACGCGACAACGCGCGAAACATATCCTGCGCCTCGCCCGGGAACTGCAAACCACCCATAGTAACATTGTGGTAAAGTCCTGCGCAGTTGGTAGGCGAAATGTAGGCCCACTTAATAAATGTATCACGACTGATGTCGGCCGACACCTCGTTGGGAATACCTGCGGCAGAGAGCTCATCACTGATTTGTTGCAGACGTTCGGCAGCAATACCCTGCTCGGGACGCGCACCGAAGATTAGTTTCATAATACCTCCCGTCTGGGTAATCTCGCCCGGCGCACTCACATAAGCAGCCAAATAAATCAGACCATCCAAAACCATTGCCGAGGGCACCAGACGCGCAATTTTGGGTCCCGTACCATAGACGTTCAATATAGGTATTACAAGTGTCGAGGGAGTGGATGCACGCGCAATAACATCAGCCACACCATCCAAAGAGTAGCCTTTGACACACACCAGAATCACATCTGCCTTGCGAATGTACTCCTCGGCTGTGAAGGCCTCGACACGGAGCGTATGTTCGCCCATACGGTCGGAGTGGAAACGAATACCCTCCTTACGTATCGCATCGAGCTGCGCACCGCGTGCAATACAATCGACACTGCATCCGCCAAGAGCCAAACACGAAGCCAAAGTTCCGCCGACTCCTCCCGTACCAACAACCAGATATTTTGCCATATTTTAGTAGTTTACAATCGTTATCAAAATCACTACTTTAAGTGAGGATTTAATCCATACCACACTATTCTACAAAGTTAAACATTTTTGGCAGAATAACCCACTCTCGGCACAACAAAAAAAACGGCCACCCGAACATTCGGGCGACCGCTGGCTAATCCTTCGCAAAGTCGGCACTGCGTTACTTGATGTCGATACGACGACTTGTCTTATGTTCCACACTCTCGGGCTTCTTGGGTAGATTGATACACAAAATACCCTTGTCCATTGTAGCCTCGATATGCTCACTATCCACATCGTCGGGCAGAATCATAGTCTGCTGAAAACGTGTATAAGCGAACTCGCGGCGCAGGTAGTGAGTCTCCTTGTTTTCGTCACGCTCCTCACTTTTACGCTCCATAGTAATGACCATATCGCCGTTTTCGTTGATTCCCACTTTGAAATCTTCTTTGCACATACCAGGCGCAGCAACCTCGACCTTATACTCGGTCTTGGTTTCCTTGACATTAATGGCTGGAGTTGCGGCAGCACGTGGCTCAGCCCACTCTTGTTCGAGCCAGTTGTTGAAAATTGATGGTAGCCAATTCTGATTTCGTCTTGTGATTGATGACATAAATTATCCTCCTAAATTAAACCGTTAGTACCATATTTGCTCACAAAACTTATGCCACCCCCGGTCAAAAGGAGACAATTATTTGAAAAACCACAAAAAAACAATACCTTTGTACTAATAAACACACACATCCGAGCATGGAATCTCTACGAGAACTATATCGCATAGGACGCGGCCCTTCGAGCAGCCACACAATGGGTCCTGCAAAAGCCGCACACCAATTCGCCGAACGCCACCCCGAAGCCGAGAGCTTCAGAGTGACCCTTTATGGTAGTTTGGCCGCCACAGGCAAAGGTCACATGACCGATGTGGCAATCATCGATGAACTTCAAAAAGTCGCTCCCGTCGAAATCATTTGGCGCCCCGACGAGGTGCTGGAACGCCACACTAATGGCATGCGTTTTGAGTCGATCGTGGGTGGCAATCCTACCGACAACTGGCTGGTTTTCAGCGTTGGTGGTGGTAAAATTGTAGATGAGCACGAAATCAACCAATCGGTCAATGTATATCCACTCACCACTGCTCACGACATTCTCGAATGGTGTCGCAACGAGGGTTGCGCCTTCTGGGAGTATGTTGAATTGTGCGAAGGTCCCGACATTTGGGATTATCTCCGCGAGGTATGGCAAGTGATGTGTCGCTCTATTGACGAAGGTCTGAACCACGAGGGAGTTCTACCCGGTGGTCTGGGTCTGCACCGCAAAGCTGCAACCTACTATGTAAAAGCCAAAGGCTATACTCACTCGCTCAATTCGAGGGGTAATGTCTATGCCTACGCGCTGGCTGTGTCGGAGGAGAATGCAGGCGGTGGTACCATCGTAACTGCACCCACTTGTGGCTCGTGCGGAGTTTTGCCCGCAGTGTTGTATCACTTATTCACCGCACACCAATTCCGCGAGGTGCGTATTATCCGTGCGCTGGCAACAGCAGGTTTGTTTGGTAACGTTGTGAAGACCAACGCCTCGATTTCGGGTGCCGAAGTTGGATGTCAAGGCGAGGTCGGTGTAGCGTGTGCTATGGCGGCAGCAGCAGCTTGTCAGCTGTTTGGCGGAACACCCAACCAAATCGAATATGCTGCGGAGTTGGCATTGGAACACCACTTGGGTCTCACCTGCGACCCCGTATGCGGACTTGTGCAAGTACCTTGTATCGAGCGAAATGCGATTGCTGCGGCTCGCGCCTTGGATGCAAATATCTACGCCACTTTCTCGGATGGTCGCCACGGCGTAAGCTTCGATGACGTTGTGGAAGCAATGAAACAAACAGGCCACGACCTGCCCAGCCTCTACAAAGAGACATCGATGGGCGGCCTTGCCAAATTGAAACAAAAGAACATCTAAGATTCCGTCAGGAACAATGTAAAAAAGGAACAGTTATTGCCGCACACACAAAGGCAATAACTGTTTTAAATTGTGATATAAGTTATGAAACGCATAATGTCATTGCTGGCGTTGGTTTTGTGCGCCATCTCCTTGCAAGCTCAAACTCCTCAGGAGTATCAAAACTGGTATGCGCCAGCAAAGGTTGGTACTATCCTCAAATACGCAATCTACGATCAGAGTGGCAACATAACGGGACACTATGTAGTACGTACCGACTCCGTAACACGCAAAGCAAACGGACAATGGTGCATTTCGCAGAGTTCACAGCAATACGACGCCGACAACCACAAAATAGGTGATAGGCTCTATGCCGAGTCAATCATTTCGAACGACACGACTTACATTGCAGTCAATCGCATTATGGAGATGTCGCGCGCTACGGTGCAGAGTTGGGGCACACTGATTGCGATGCCTGCGACCATCAATCGCTACACCACATTTGCCAATCGCTCGCTCGGATGCACAGTGCGCGTGGCGGGATTCAAGTTCAACGCAACAACCAAGGCCTACAACTATCAACTGATGGGCGAGGAGACAATGACCGTCGATAACCGCATCTACGAAGCTGTCAAAATATCCTACGAAACAATCACCAAGGTTGTTGGTCACACCGAGCAATCGCTTGCCACAACTTGGTTTGCCAAGGGCATCGGCACAATGCTGGCTGTGGTCGAGAACGAGCAGACGGGCGAATCAAACACCACAAAACTCATTGAGATAGAGTTCCCGAGCAATACCGATTCGAAATAATCAACATCAAAACAAAACCGGATGGACGTCGCACTGACATCCATCCGGTTTTTTGTATTCAGACTCTCGCTGCAAATTACATAGCGGGAGCAGTTTGAGGAGCACGCTCTACGCAACCCAGCGCTTTGCGAATATCCTCGGTAATATCTTTTACAGACTCCTCGTCCAGATATACCACTTGGTCGTTTTGGAACACAACAACATAACCATTCTCCTTACACATTTTGGTGATGGCCTCTTTGGCGCGTGCGTAGAGGGGTTGCATCAGCTCGGTCTCCACGTTAGCCAGCTCTTGTTGTGCCGATTGGTAAAATTCTTGCAGGCGAGTGTTCAAATCCTGCATCTCTTTTTGTTTGAGTTGTTTAACAGCCTCCGACATAGTGGCGTTGTTTTTCTCGTAGTCGTAGCGTTTGTTGTTCAGCTCGACTTGGATGTTCTCCAACAGATCTTGGTAGTCTTGTGCTGCTTTTTGGAACTTCAAATCTACCGAGTCCATCTCGGGCATAGTTTCGATAACACGTTGGTAGTCGATGCGTGCGAACTTTTGCGCAAAAGCACCGGTCGATACCATCACAAACGCGAAGGCGAGTAAGAGTTTAATAGCTTTTTTCATCTTCAATTAGTTATTATTTACAATTTTAATTATCTCTTGGGTTTTGTCGGTTTCGGGCGAGTAGTAGAGCACAGTAGGGTTCGAAGCGATATCCAACACCAAACCAAGACCTTTGCTTACAGCGTACTCGTCGATGATTTTGAATACGCGATCTTGGATAGGTTTGAGCTTCTCCTCGCGCAGTTTCATCATAGTACCCTCGTCGCCAAACACCTGCTCTTGGAACTTGGTAATCTCTTGTTCGCGGTTCAGGATTTTGCGCTCAGCATTTTGGCGCTGGGTTGCGCTATAACCCGATTTCGCACTTTGATATGCGTTGTACTCTTGTTCGAGTTGGTTGAAAGCATCGTCAATCTGTTGTTGATAAGCCTTGCTTTGGCTCTCCAACTCTTTGACAGCGGTATTATAACTCTCTATTGATTTGAAAATCTTTTCGCTATCAACAACGATATAGTTTTGAGCCTGCAAATTCGCACCACACAGCGCAAAAGCTGCGGCGAAGAGTGTTGCCAACAAATACTTTTTCATAACGCGATTGTTTTATTGGTTAAAATTCTGTTCCGATTGTGAAGTGGAATTGGCTACCACTGCGTTTGGTTGCCCCCGCTGCTTTGTCGAAGCCCCAACCCCAGTCGATACCAAGCATTCCGACGATAGGCAGATACACGCGAACACCCACTCCCATCGAACGTTTTACGTTGAAGGGGTCGAAGTTTTGCCAACCCGAGTATCCGTTACCGGCCTCAGCAAATACCAAGCCGTAGATGGTCGAACGAGGTTGCAATAAGAACGGATAGCGCAACTCCATAGTATATTTGGTATAAGCGCGAGCATAGTCGTTGTTAGCTGTACTCTCGGTAGGCACCAACGAGCCGTCGGTATAACCGCGCAAACCAATTACATCAACACCATACACACTATAACCGGTAAGTCCGTCACCACCGACAGTAAAGCCCTCAAACGGCGACAATTTATCTTTGTTATACGAGCCGAGGTAACCCAACTCCAAACGTGCCATCAGCACAAGCTTGCTTGCATTGTCGAGCGGAGTGAAAATACGGCCCTTGAACTGCCATTTGTGATACTCAATCCAACCGTAACGAGTGTTGTCGCTCATCTTCTTATCCGAGTAGTCGCGACCATCAAACAGCGAGTAGGGGGGAGTTACTGCCACCGACATCGAGAAGTCCGAACCGGTACGGGGGTAGATGGTTTGGTTAACCGAGCTACGACCCAGCACTCCACGCAGGGTTACGATATTGCTTGCGCCGTTGGCCACAATGAAGGTGGTCCAATCTTTCAGCATATAACGTTGGTAAGCCAACTCCGTATAGAGTGTGAAGTAGGGGTCGGGCCAATGCAGACGTTGGCCGATACCTGCCGACACACCAAATGTACGGAAGTGAGCATTACCCTCTTGCCAAGCGTAGTAGGCGTCTGTCTCGTCCGAGTAGTAAGCCGACACCGACAGCGAGTTGGGGCGTTTGCCACCCAACCAAGGTTCGGTGAAACTCATCGACAGAGCTTTATAATAGGTACCGTTCGATTGTCCCTGGATACGCAGTTGTTGGTTTTGACCTTGGGGGTAGGGACGCCAAGCATCCTTCTCAAAGAACTTACGCAACGAGATGTTGTTCAGTTGAATACCTACCGAACCGACAAACATACCGGCACCCCAACCTCCCGAGATGTCGATTTTGTCGCTTGCTTGCTCCTCCAAAGGCCACGCAATATCCACCTGATTAGCCGATACGGGTTGTGGCGTAGGCGAAATACTCTCGGCGTTGAAGTGACCCATACTATTCAGACGATAGACGGTCTCCATCAGCAACGAACGGTTGTACAAGTCTCCCGGTTGAGTTACCAACTCTCGGCGGATAACCTCGTCGTTTACGCGGTTGTTACCCGAGATTTCAACGTTATTGATGGTAAATTGGTCACCCTCAAAGATTTTGATCTCCAAGTCGATAGAGTCGTCACCTACAATGGTTTCGCTGGGGTCGATTTTCGAAATCAAGTAGCCGTTGTTTTGATACAGCGAGTTGATTGTCGATTCGTCATCAATCTTATCCTCCTTGCCATAACCGAGGCGTTTATAAAGCGTTTTGCGGTCATACAGATCGCCCGATTTAACACCCAGCAGAGTTTGCAAGTCGCGAGTGTCATACACACTGTTACCTACCCAGGTGATGTTACGGAAGTAGTATTGATTACCCTCGTGCAGTTTGACATTCAGACCGATACGATTCTCCTTCTCGGGGATAGGGTAGAGCGAATCCGACAAGATATTGGCATTACGATAACCCTTCGAGTTGTAGAAATCCAGTAGATTCTCCTTATCCTCGGCCCACTCTTTCTCCTTGAACTTATTGTTCTGGAAAAACAGAGGAGTCACGCGGTGAATTTTCTTCAATGCGCGAGCCAAACGTTTATCGGGGAAGGCCTCGTTACCCTCAAATACAATTTCGCCGATACGCACCTTGATTTTGCGGTCGATGATAAACTTGATGTTCACCGCATTTTGCACTACGGCATCGTTGGTTATCTCGGTCGAAACCTCCACATTGCGGAAACCCTTCTCAACATAGAAGTCATAGATTATATTCTCGCACTTATTGATAAGGTGCTCAGAGAGTTCGACACCTCGCTTGAGTTCTTGCAATTTCTCTTTCAGGTCACTTATTTCGCCCTTTTTGGCACCCTCGTAATCCCAACGATAGATGCGAGGACGCTCTTGCAATACGATGTCGAAATCCACGACACCACCTGCCTGCGGATGAGCAATAATCTGCACATCCGAGAAGTATTTCATCGACCACAACTTATTGACAGCATACGAAATCTGCGAACTAGGAATAGTGATACTATCACCACGCATCAGCCCCACATTGGCGCGAATAACATTAGCGTCAAAGAACTGTACGCCCTTGACGTTCACATCACCAATAACATATCGCTGGGGTTTCTTATAGTCGGCATTTGCAATCACTGCGGGCACCTTTTCCTGCTCGGAAACCTCTTGCGCCTTGATACTGCCTATGCCTGAAAGTAAAAATACAACTAATAAAATAAGGTATCTCATCCTTTGTTCGCTTCTTTTTCTGTCTTACTCTTCTTCGTTTTTAACCAATCCGAATCTGCGGTCACGTTTGTTGTACACCTCAATGGCCTCCACCAGCGACTGCTCGTCGAAATCGGGCCACAATACATCGGTGAAGTACAATTCGCTATAAGCACACTGCCACATCAAAAAGTTGCTCAAACGACACTCTCCGCTGGTTCGAATCACCAAATCGGGATCGGGAACTCCTGCGGTATAGAGGTTGTCGGTTATGAGGCTCTCCGAAATTTGCTCCGAAGTAATTTGTACGTCAGCAACCTGTTGTGCGATGTTTTTCACCGCACGCACAATTTCGCTACGCGAGCTGTAATTAAACGCTAGCATCAGCATAAGGGTCTGTCCATCAGCGGTTTGACTCTCAATGCTATCAATACTTGCATTAACCTTATCCGACAGTGCCGTGCGGTCGCCAAGAATTTTGACAGCCACACCTTGCGCACACAACTCGGGAGCTTCGGAGGCAATGCTACTACACATCAACTCCATCAGTGCGTTGACCTCCTCGCTGGGTCGCCCCCAGTTTTCGGTCGAGAATGTATACAGTGTCAAATATTTGATTCCATATTTGGGGCAAGCCTTGATGACTCGGCGCACACTCTCCACACCGTGCATATGTCCATACACACGCTCCTTGCCGTGAGCTTTTGCCCATCGGCCGTTGCCATCCATAATAATAGCGACGTGTTGCGGTATTTTCTCAAATCGGGTCATAAAAACTAAGCCACAAAGATAATCCAAAATATTTAATATGTATGCAATTTTGCTATTTTTCTCGCGGGTCAACTCCCCACATCAATTTATTACGTAACGTATCGAAGAATGAAATATTTTGGAAACGTGCAATAAAAACAGTCTTTTTCGATTTTACAACCTTGAATCGGGCATTGCTTGGCACCTGAAAAATGCAGTTATCAAGCGACACTGTTGCACTCGGAGATTGCGATGTAATGTGGAATTCCAGTTCCGTATCATCAGGCACAACAAGCGGTCGCATAGTCAGATTATGGGGCGCTATTGGCGAAATCGCAAAGCAATGACAATCAGGCGAAATAATCGGGCCACCTACACTAAGAGAATAAGCGGTCGAACCCGAGGGCGTTGACAAGATTACACCATCTCCGGCATAGCGCGCAACCATCTGATCACCCGCATAAGTATCGACATAAATCATACTCGTATCTTGTCGCTGAATCGAAAATTCGTTGAACGCGTGAGGGAACGCAGGTCGCACGGGAAAATCACCCGTCACTTCCAACATTGAACGTTTTTCGATAACGAAATTTCCGGCCACAATCTCTTCAAGCGCCTGACCAATGTTTTGCGCAGGAATGCTTGACAGAAAACCCAGGTGACCACAGTTCACGCCCACAAGCGGAATGGGGTTACCGGCCAATCGGCGCACCGCTTCAAGGAACGTGCCATCGCCGCCATAGCTAACCATAATCGAGTCATTTACATCGATTTGCGGGGGCAGGGTAGTGAAGGTATTTTCACGCGGAATCACAACTCCGCAGAGTTGGTTCATCAACTCCGCAAGCTCCTCATTGACCACCAAATCCACGCCCAAACGAGTTGTAGTGTCAATTATCAATCGAAGGTCCGAAGCCGTGTGAGAAAGCAGTGGACGCGAAAAAAAGTAGATTTTCATTCCAGTAATCAAAAAAAGTTTTAACTTTACACTTGCAAATATACAAATTAATATGACAAAACTCAGCGTTAACATAAATAAGATAGCCGTATTGCGTAATTCACGTGGCGGCGATGTACCTAACTTACTGCAAGTTGCACTCGATGCAGAGCGTTTCGGCGCCGACGGAATTACCGTTCACCCGCGCCCCGACGAGCGTCATATCCGCTATGCAGATGTCTATGACCTCAAACCTATCCTCACCACCGAGTTCAATATTGAGGGTAATCCCATTCCAAAATTCATCGATTTGGTGTGCGATATCCGCCCCGCACAAGTAACCTTGGTACCTGACGCCGAAGACGCTATCACATCTAACGCTGGTTGGGACACCGTGCGCAATGCCGATTTCCTACGCGAAGTGACCGCCGAGTTCAAAAAACACGACATCCGCGTGTCAATCTTTGTTGATCCCGTAGCCGAAATGGTTGCAGGAGCTGCCGCTGTGGGTGCCGACCGAGTGGAACTCTATACCGAGGCTTATGCCCGTCAATATCGCGAACTGTCGCCCGAAGTTGCTGTTGCTCCGTATGTTAAGGCAGCCGAAGAGGCTCGCCGTTGCGGCCTTGGACTCAATGCAGGTCACGATTTAAGCCTCGATAATCTGGCTTATTTTGCCGAGCAAATTCCGTGGTTGGATGAGGTATCAATCGGCCACGCTCTGATTTCCGAAGCGCTATACCTCGGTTTGGAAAACACCATCGGAATGTATCAGCAACGTCTTAAAAACAGATAAAAACCGTGAGCAATCCACTGTCACTTCCCGTCTTTCGCCACATCTCGGATGTCATCCGCGAACTTGGCGTAGAGGCTTATGTCATAGGTGGTTATGTGCGAGACTACTACCTTGGTCGCCCCTGCGATGATGTGGACATCGTGGTGGTGGGTAGCGGTATTGAGGTTGCTCAACGATTGGGTAAGATACTACGCACCAAAGTATCGGTTTTCAAGCGATTCGGCACCGCTATGCTTCGTGCCAACGGCATCGAGGTCGAATTTGTTGGCGCACGCCGCGAATCATACTCGCCCGACTCACGTAAACCCGCAGTGGAGGAGGGTACTTTGGAAGATGACCAACTACGCAGAGATTTCACTATCAATGCTTTGGCTTGGTCACTTAATGCAGATAATTATGGCGAGTTGGTTGACCCGTTTGGCGGTATGGAAGATATGGACGACTGCATAATCCGTACCCCCTGCGATCCCGATATCACCTTCTCGGATGACCCTCTGCGTATGATGAGAGCCATTCGCTTTGCAACCCAACTAGGATTCGACATCTGCGACGAAACTTTCGACGCCATCTGCCGCAACGCCAAACGCATAAGCATAGTTTCGAAGGAACGTATCATCATAGAACTCAACAAAATAGTACAATCACCTGTACCTTCGATTGGTTTTACCTTATTGAGTAATTCAGGCTTGCTGGCGTTGATTTTCCCCGAGCTCGAACGCCTGAAAGGAGTCGAGCGCAGAGGTGCAAATTTGCACAAAGACAACTTTGAACACACGCTTAAAGTACTCGACAATATTGCACTTAAAACCAACGACTTGTGGTTGCGCTGGGCTGCAGTGGTGCATGATATTGCCAAGCCACTCACAAAGGCCTACGACCCGAAATTGGGATGGACATTCCACGGCCACGAAGCTTTGGGTGCAAAACTTGTTCCGCGCATCTTCCGCAATATGCGTCTGCCGTTGAACGAACACATGAAGTTTGTACAAAAGTTGGTGGCTCTTCACTTGCGCCCCATCATATTGGCGGAGGAGGTTACCGACTCTGCTGTGCGCCGTTTGCTATTTGAAGCGGGGGATGATGTAGATGCGCTTATGACTCTGTGTGAGGCGGATATAACCTCGGCAAATGATGCAAAGGTTCGCAAGTTCCTGGCCAATTTCCAATTGGTGCGTACCAAGATGCAGGAGATTGAAGAAAAGGACCGCATCCGTAACTTCCAACCACCTGTCGATGGCGAGCTTATTATGCAAACCTACGGCCTTGAACCCTGTCGCGAAGTGGGTGAAATCAAAGCTGCAATTAAGGAAGCAATCCTCGACGGAGTAATCGAAAACGACTATAATCAAGCCTACGAACTAATGGAACGTCTGGCACAAGAAAAAGGTTTAACTAAAGTAACCCAATAAGTTATGTACAAGAATTTTATACGTCCGATACTGTTTATGTTCGGACCTGAAACTGCACACAAAATCACATCTTCGTTGATTCGCTTTGCCGGTTGGTTACCCTTCGGCCGACTCATCATAGGTATGTTCTGTAAAGTGAAACACCCATCGCTGCAACGCGAGGTTTTGGGTATCAAATTCCCCAACCCCATCGGTGTAGCGGCAGGTTTGGACAAGGACGCAACCTTCTACCAAGAGCTGTCAGCAATGGGATTTGGCTTTATTGAGGTGGGTGCTGTGACTCCGCGTCCCCAACCCGGTAACGAGAAACCTCGCTGCTTCCGTCTGCCCAAAGACCGCGCTCTTATCAACCGTTTTGGTTTCAATAACAAGGGTATGGAAGCTATGGCTGAACGACTTAAGGCCGAACGCAAGAAGGGCATTGTTGTTGGTGTAAACCTCGGTAAAAACACCGACACCCCCAACGAAAATGCCGCAACCGACTATCTGAAATCATTCCGCACGCTGTATGATTCAGCAGATTACTTTGTAGTTAATGTAAGCTGCCCTAATGTGCAGAATATCGGCAAATTACAAAACAAAGATTCTATCAAGGAGATCTTGGAGCCTATGTTCGACTTCCGTCGCGGACAAAACAACTATCGACCCATTCTTGTAAAGGTGTCGCCCGACTTAACTTTCACACAGTTAGATGAAATAGTTGACGTGTTGGTTGAGACTCCGCTTGATGGTCTGGTTGCTACCAACACCACAACTTCGAGAGATACCCTTCAAACCTCATCGCGCAAGGTTAATCGCATTGGTCGCGGTGGTTTGAGTGGTGCGCCTCTGCACAAACGTGCAGTTGATATGGTGCACTACTTGCGCGTGAAAACCAATGGCAATTACCCGATTATCGGTGTAGGCGGTATTATGTCGGTGGAGGACGCACAAGAGATGCTGAATGCTGGTGCCGACCTTATTCAACTCTATACCGGCTTCATCTACGAAGGTCCGTCGCTGGTTAAGAACATCTGCAAATCTCTGATTAAAGAGTAATTACAGCCGTTTGGCAAAACAATACTTGAGGTTATGAATGCAACAATAATTACCATTGGTGACGAATTGCTGATAGGGCAAGTTGTGGATACCAACTCTTGTTTTATCGGTCGCAAGTTCGGCGATTGTGGTATCCGCATTGTGGAGCGTTGTTCGATTGGGGACGACGCTGATACTATTGTTGCAACACTTGACCGAGTGCTGACAAAGTCCGAAATAGTAATTATTACTGGCGGACTAGGCCCCACAAAAGACGACCTCACTAAGCACACTTTGGCACGTTACTTCGGTTGTAAACTAGTACGAGATGAGGCTACCTATCAATTTGTAGAACAGATGCTTGCGCGTCGCGGAATAGAGTTTAACGAACTTAACCAAGCGCAGGCTCTCGTACCCGAGAGTTGTACTGTTCTACCCAACCGCAATGGAACTGCGCCAGGTATGTGGTTTGATACGACCGACGGCAAGGTTGTGATTTCGCTACCCGGAGTACCTTTTGAAATGGAGGAACTCATTACGGGTGAGGTTATTCCGCGCCTTACCGAGCGCTTTGCTTTACGCAGCAACGTACACAAAACTCTTATTACATTTGGTATGGCCGAATCGGTTTTGGCTGCTACTATTGCAGAGTGGGAAGATGCATTACCCGAGCAACTCCATCTCGCATACCTACCCAACGCCAAATCCATCCGTTTGCGCTTGTCGTGCTACGATGTTGATCGCGAGGAAGGACAACGGATGATAGATAAAGCTTTTGAAGAGCTAGAGCGCATAATTCCCGACTACATAATGGGTTACGAAGGCGCATCTGTAGCCGAAGAAGTGGCTAAACTGCTCAAAGAGCGAGGTGCAACTTTGGCTGTTGCGGAGTCGTGTACAGGCGGTCGCATTGCCAATACCTTTACCTCTATGGCGGGCTCATCGGAGTATTTCTTGTGCGGCGTGGTGTCGTACGCTAACTCTGCCAAACAAAATATCTTGGGTGTAGAGGCCGACACTCTGCAACAATATGGTGCTGTAAGCCAGCAAGTGGCCGAGCAGATGGCCGAGGGAGTACGCCGCGTTGCGGGTAGCGACTACGCTATTGCGACAACGGGAATTGCGGGACCGACAGGTGGAAGTGAAGCTAAACCCGTCGGAACAGTTTGGATTGCCATCGCAACACCACAAGGCACTGTCAGCCGCAAGATGACCTATGGCAAGATTCGTATCCAAAATATCGAACGCGCCACCACAACCGCTATCAACCTTCTGCGTTTGGTCTTGCTCGACAAGCTCGACACCGTAATGTCCGACGCAATTCTCTAAGATAGAATCTCCCACTGACAGGGCAGAACCCATTTAACATAATTACAATTCCAACAAAACAATATTGACGACACGAGTCGCCCGATGAGCGTCGCACGAAATAGCACAAAAAACTTTGGTTTTGTCGGGCAAAATTCCTACTTTTGAGGAATGAAGAGTGCCATTAGCGAAAGACAACTATACGAAGTTCTGTTGCGGGTGTGGGGATACACGTCATTCCGCCGTACGCAACTACCTACCATTATGTCTATCTGTGAGGGTAGGGACACATTGGCTCTAATGCCCACAGGCGCGGGTAAATCACTTATATATCAAGTACCTACACTTGCACGCGAAGAGGGTTTATGTGTAATCATCACTCCGCTTATCTCGCTAATGAAGGACCAAGTGGACAAACTGCGTCGCCTCCACATTTCGGCAGTTGCCATCCACTCGGGAATGACACCGCGACAAATCGACATCGCGCTGGACAACTGCATCTATGGCGACACTCGTTTTCTGTATGTGTCGCCCGAGCGCATCTCGACCGAGATTTTCCGCGCACGCTTCGAACGAATGAACCCCACACTGATTGCGATTGACGAGGCACACTGTATCTCGCAGTGGGGTTACGATTTCCGTCCCTCATATCTCCGAATTGCGTCACTGCGCAAACTCGCACCCGACGTGCCAATCCTGGCTCTGACAGCCTCGGCTACAGACCGCGTGGCGGAAGATATTATGCAGCGCTTGGAGTTCAAGAACGGCAATATCATCCGATCGAGTTTTTCGCGTCCCAATATCTCGTTTTCGGTGCGCAGAGTCGAGAACAAAAACGAGCAGATGTTGCGCATTATCAACAACGTAGCAGGCTCGGGCATTGTGTATGTCCGCACCCGCGAGGGAGCGCAACAAATTGCCGAGATTCTGCGCGAACAAGGCATTTCGGCAGCATACTATCACGGCGGTTTGGAGTCTGCCGAGCGAAGCCTTCGACAGGATGAGTGGATTAGCGGAAAGTGCCGCGTGATGGTTGCGACCAACGCCTTTGGTATGGGTATCGACAAACCCGATGTGAGGTTTGTGATTCACTACTCGGTATGCGACTCGCTTGAACACTACTATCAGGAGGCTGGTCGTGCAGGACGTGACGAGAAGAAGGCCTATGCTGTGTTGCTCGTGAGCCCCGACGACAAAACCAAAGCCAAACGTATGTTTGCCTCGGAGTTTCCGTCGCTCGAATTCATCAAAAAAGTATATGAGGCTGTGGCCAACTATCTGCAAGTTGCAGTGGGTGACGGCGAGGGTATTTCGTACGATTTCAACATATACGAGTTCTGTAAACGCAACCGAATGTTTGTCGGTACAGCGCTGAATGCCATAGACATACTGCGAATGAACGGCTACCTGACACTGACCGATGAGGCCGAACATCCGTCACGCATTATGTTTACAATCAGTCGCGACGAGCTGTACAAACTACGCGTCGAAAGGGGAGACCTCGACCACTTTATCCGCACGTTGCTGCGTATGTACGACGGCGTATTTAGTGAGTTTCGTTCGGTCAGCGAGTCGGCTCTGGCAACGGCGACGGGCTACACCATCGACCGCATTAGGGAGCTATTCCGCACATTGTGGCAGCTGCGCGTAATTCGCTATATTCCCGGCCGTTGCACACCTCTAATGATTTATGGCAGCGGAGGACGCCTGCCGCAAGAGAACCTATATATCAGTCCCGAATCGTACAAGATTCGTAAGGATATGGCCGCCGAGCGCTATCGCAAGATGTTTGAGTATGCCGAGAGCGACGAGATATGTCGTAGTCGCTTCATACAGAACTACTTTGGTGAGGAGGATGCCGAAGATTGCGGCGTGTGCGACATCTGTCTGGCGCGCAAAAAACAGAGCAAACAGCGCCCCGACATCGAGGTGCGCGTAATGGAACTTGCCGAGCAGGGCAGCACCATTCGCGATGTGGTACGTAGCGTGGAGTCCGACCCCGATGTGATTGCCCAAATCATTGATAAACTCCAAGCCGAAGGGAAAATTTCGGTGGATTCGATGGGACGGCTCGGAATTATCAACAGAAATGAGTAACTTTGCGGCCTATGAGTATTTACGCCGAAACCATATCGAAAGAGGAGCTTGAACAACTCCCCAAGGCTGCATTTCCGGGCAAAATCTATGTGATTGACCGAGCGGAAGATGTTGAGCAGGCGTGTGAGTACCTGCTTGCACAGCCCCAGATTGGTTTCGACACCGAGTCGCGTGCTGTTTTTCAGAAGGGAGTGGTCAACAAAATTGCTCTGCTTCAACTCTCGACCAATGAGCGTTGCTATCTGTTCCGCCTGTGTCGCATCCGACTCGAAAAGGCTATTCTGAAAATTCTTGAAAGCCCCAATGTCCGTAAAATCGGACTCGCAACACACGGCGATATCAAAGAGCTCTTCACCTTGCGCAAGTTTCGCGCCCGCAATTTCGTAGATTTGCAAGAGATTGTCGGCGACTACGGAATCAAGGAGTTGGGACTGACCAAAATCTCGGGCATTGTGCTCGGACAGAGGGTCGCCAAAGCACAACGACTCAGCAACTGGGAAGCTACTCAACTCACTGAATCACAACTAATCTACGCCGCCACCGATGCTTGGGTGTGCAGCCGTATATATGACAAATTAACCACTGGAAAATGATAGCAAACGTATATCTCAAACGCGGCAAAGAGGAGTCACTCAAACGCTGCCACTTGTGGATTTTCTCCGGAGCCATTGCGCGCATCGAAGGAGAGGAACAACTCACCGAAGGCGACATCGTAGATGTCTATACTTCGGAACGTAAATTCATTGCGCGAGGTCACTACCAAATTGGCTCTATCACGGTGCGTGTACTCACCTTCGAGCAAGAGGAGATTAACACCGAATGGTGGACCAAACGCATCCGCGAGGCCTATCAAGTGCGTCAGGCAGAGGGACTTATCGGCAATGAGCAAACCACCTGCTACCGTCTGATTCACGGCGAGGGCGATATGCTTTCGGGCTTGGTTGTCGATGTTTATGGCTCGACTGCCGTTGTGCAATGCCACAGCGTGGGTATGTACTACGCTCGCACCGAGATTGCCAAGGCCATCAAAGCTGTGTATGGCGACAAAATCGAATCGGTGTATGACAAGAGTAGTCGCACCTTGCCCTTCAAGGCGGGTATCGACACTTGCGACGGCTACCTTACCGAGAATCGCAACCACGCAGGATTTGTGCTCGAAAACGGCTTGAAATTCGAGGTCAACTGGGAAGAGGGCCAAAAGACCGGTTTCTTCATTGACCAACGTGTCAACCGCGAGCTCGTACGCCGCTATGCCAAAGGCCGTCGCGTGCTGAACACCTTCTGCTATACGGGAGGTTTCTCGGTCTATGCGGCCGACGGAGGCGCCACGGAGGTTGTGTCAGTGGATAGTTCGGAGCGCGCTGTGGAACTCGCTGCCCGCAATATGACTCACAACTTCGGCGAGCAATATCCCCACCGAGCAGTGGCTATGGATACCTTTGATTTCCTCAAAGAGATGGACGACTCGTTCGACTTGGTAATCCTCGATCCGCCCGCATTTGCCAAACACCACAAGGTTGCGCCCGAGGCTCTCAAAGCCTACAAGCGCCTGAATGCCAAAGCTATGCAAAAGATTAAATCGGGTGGTATTCTGTTTACGTTCAGCTGCTCGCAAGCTGTCAACAAGGAGCAATTCCGTATGGCTGTTTTCTCGGCCGCTGCGATTGCAGGCCGTCGCGTGCGCATTATGCACCAACTGACCCAGCCCGAGGATCACCCCATCAACATCTATCACCCCGAGAGCGAATACCTCAAAGGTCTGGTGCTCTACATCGAGTAGAGTGGTAGGCGCCAACTTCGCCTAAGCAAAACACAAGGGACTGTCCGACACACTATCGAACAGTCCCTTGCTTTTTTAAGATTTAACCCCTACTGGGATGAAACATTTCGGCAAGGCAGACCGACAGGTAACACAACTCCCAATCGTCCTGAATTACCTCGCGCCAACACGCGTCTTCATCCTCCCATATTTCATTTGCACTTGTGTCGATATCTTTCATAGGCTTATTTATTTGCTTTTCACTAAATAAACGCGCCACCTCGACACATTATTGCACTATCAACTCAAAATAAGTTGATTTTCTTTAATCATCTTGCGCAGATTGATAAGGGCATACCTCATACGACCCAGCGCGGTGTTGATACTTACGCCGGTTTGCTCGGCTATATCCTTGAAACTCATATCGCTGTAATAGCGCATCTTAACCACCTCGCGTTGCTCGTCGGGCAAGTGTTCAACCAAGCGTCGCACATCGCTTTGGATTTGCGCCGACACCATACGGTCCTCGACACTGTCGTTCGAAAACTTCAAGCTACCCAGCAGGTCATATCCCGCATCCGACTCGCTAATCTTGTTTGCGTGTTTGTTTTGGCGGAAATAGTCTATAACCAGATTATGAGCGATACGCATCACCCACGACAAGAATTTACCATTGTCGGTATATCGTCCCTCATCAATGAATCGTACTACTTTGATGAAGGTCTCCTGACAAATATCTTCAGCCACATCGCCATCCTTGACCATCATCATAATGTAGTCATAGACTCTCTTGCGGTGTGAGTCAATAAGTTTGGAAATTGCATTCCGATTGCCCGAAAGATACTCGTTAAGCAACAGTCGGTCGCTTAAAGGTCTAACATTCATACTCTTTTCTCCTATACTTAGTTAATCAAGAGTAAAATTGGCAATAGGCAAATCGGTATTAAGATTAATAATATTGTTTATTTCTGAGTGCAAGATACGAAATAAATTTTGTTTGACCAAGTTTTCCATCAAATTCATCGGCGAATCGCCACTTTTGGTCGGTGAATCGCAAAAAATATGCCGAACTTCGTGGTGGAAGCTCGGCATACCTATTTATTATATATACAAGCGTCTTTTGTAACGGGCTCTATTAGAGCTCAGCAGCGGGCTCGTTTACAAGGATACGACCGCAGTACTCACAAACGATAATTTTCTTGTTTTGGCGGATATCCACTTGGCGTTGGGGCGGGATGCGGTTGTAGCAACCACCGCAAGCGTCACGTTTAACGGTTACAACAGCCAGACCGTTGCGCATATTGCCGCGGATACGTTGGTATGCATTCAGCAAACGCTCGTCGATTTTCGATTGAGCCTCGGCAACTTGTGCGCGAAGTGCTGCCATCTCTTCTGCGGTCTCGCTCTCGATGCTTGCCAACTCGTTTTTCTTGTTTTCGAGGTCGATGTTACGCTCCGAGAACAAGGTCTCTGCATCCTCAGCAAGTTTCTTTTTAACTTTCATCTCGGCCGAGTACTCTTTGAGACGTTTTGCACACAGGTCGATTTCGAGTTTCTGGAACTCAATCTCTTTGGTGATAGCGTCAAACTCGCGGTTGTTACGAACGTTTTGTTGTTGCTCCTCGTACTTCTCGATCATCATTTTGGCCTCGTCGGTCTCGCGACGGCGTTGACGGGTGAGTGCGGTAAGCTCCTCAATCTCGCCATTGATTTTGTCGATGCGGGTTTGCAGACCGGCAACCTCATCTTCGAGGTCTTGAACTTCGAGAGGCAGTTCGCCTTTTATTTTCTCGATTTCGTCGATTTTGCTGTCGATTTGTTGCAGTTTGTACAACGCTTCGATTTTCTCCTCCATCGAGTATTCCTCGTTTACTTTCTTTTGTGTTGACATATCGTTATGCTAAATAATTAATCGGGTTGTGTGATTCTTTGCTCTTATGGAGTGCAAAAGTAGGTATTTTTTTTGAAATTACATCACATATTAGGTTAATTGCGCAATATTCCGTTTCAAAATGTCCCGCATCCACAATAGTAACCAGTCCTGTGGCGTCCAAAAAGTGGTTGTACTTGAAATCTGCCGACACATAGACATCTGCTTCGGCAGCCACAGCCTCATTCAGAAGCGACCCTCCCGAGCCCGTACAAATAGCCACAGTACGCACTTCATCACGCGCAGGTTGGCTATATCTTACGGCACCCACGCCCAACACATCGCGCACTCGGGCCACAAAATCGAGCACCGCCATAGGCTCGGCCAGTGTACCCACTACACCAAAGCCATTCCCCTTGGGCAACTGCTCCAACAAACGAAGATTTTCGACACCCAGCATTGTGGCCAATCGGTGGCTCATACCACCTTCGGTGCTATCCAAATTGGTGTGACACGCATACAGTGCAACACCCTCGCGGATAGCCTTCTCCACTACGCGCTCAACATAGCACGACGAATTGAGTCGTTTCAGCCCGCCAAAAATAATTGGATGGTGCGAGATTACAAGTCCCGCGCCCAGTCTTACGGCCTCATCAATCACAGCCTCAGTAGCATCCACGCACACAAGCGCAGCCTCCACCTCTGTTTCGCCGCGACCAACCACCAGTCCCGAGTTGTCGTAACTCTCCTGATAGGCGAGGGGAGCGAACTCCTCCAACACATTGGTAATATCCTTAATCTTCATCTTTGCTTTCGACTAGTGACTTCTACTCCTCGGCAAACAACATTTGTTGTACCTCTCCGTTGCCGCGTCGCTCACCCGGCTTGGGTTGCATTGCATCCAGCTCGTCGAGCGAGAACAACTCCACCTCTTTGAAGGCGAACTTGGGGCGGCGAGGTTTGCGCGCAGTTTTTTTCTTGGGTTTCTCGACCTTTTCGGGCTCCTCGGCTTGTGCCTCTGCCTGCTGAACGGCCTCTTCGGTCGCCGAAGTTTCGGCTTCGATTTCAGCCTCAGCCACCTCGACTGTTTGTTCTGTTGCAGCTACCTCTTCAACCACTGATTCAACTTCAACCAACTGTTCAGCCTCCATAGGCTCGTCAGTTTGGTAAGTTGCTGTTTCACTATCCAATGCCAACTTCACCTCCATCAAAATTGCACGAATCGAGTTTAGTTTTTCGACAATGGCAGCCTCGCGCGAAATGGGTTGCTCGCCGAGTTTAAGTTGACGTTTGGCCGCAGCGATTTTCAATCCGCGCTCCTTGACCAAATGGTAGATTACTTTCAGTGTTTTGAGGTCCTGTTCGGTAAACAAACGGTTGCCTTTTTTATTACGTTTGGGACGAATTTCTGCAAATTCCTTCTCCCAAAAGCGCAACAACGACTGCGAAACGTCCAGCATTTCGGCCACTTCGCCCATCGTGTAATATATCTTTTGCGATTGATTTTCAGTCTGTTTCATCGTTCAATCTGAATTTTCACTTCGCAATATAGCAATTATTTGTGCAAAAAACAACTCTCGCGCTTAAAGGTTAACAATTCTAAACGCATTGGGAAGCAGCGTGTTCGAACGATTACCTATACGCTTACTCCATCCTACGGGCACACCCTCATAACACATCAGATTGAGTCCTTCGGAGAGTGCCGCAAGGTTGAATTCCTGCTTGCGTAGGTAGTTCAACACATCCTCACGCTCCATTTCGGCTACGTTGTAGTTGGCCCGATTCAACTCGTGGAACAGCGCAAGTGCGTGGTCGGGTTTGAGGTTTTTACCATAAATCTGACCCATACAAACGCCAGAATAGATCATATTGAGTCCCTCGGCCAAATTGCGAATCAGCGGATATTGACTGCGATAGTAGCCATACATTGTATCCTCGCCCACCTGCATAAAGCGCACATATTCGGGCTGTTCAACCCACTCTTGCAGCAGGTTGATACTCTTCTTATCAAGCTCACCAAAAGGAGATTTACGCGCCTTGGGGCTCTTAGTTTTCACCTTGCCGTCGCCCTTACGCAAAACCGCAGCAAAGAAACCCTCGCCACGCACCGCGTGAGGGTAGAAGTGGAAGCAATTAATGCCCGCCACCTCGCTGCGCACAATACCCCAATCGCTCGGAATATCAATCTCTATCGGCTCGCAATCAAAGTTTTGGTTTATCCACTCAACCATACCTTCGTCTTCGGTAGGATTGAACGTACAGGTCGAGTAAATCAGCACACCACCGGGTTTCAGCGCAGGCCAAGCATCAGCAATGATTCGGCGTTGGCGCGCAGCACACATATCCACATTCGAAGCGCTCCATTCGCGTCGAGCCTCCTCATTTTTGCGGAACATACCCTCACCCGAACAAGGCGCATCAATGGCCAACAAATCAAAGCAGTGTTCGTAGGCGCCAATCTGACTCGGGTCATTACAAGTCACAGCCACGTTACCGATACCCCAACGTTTCACATTATCCGACAGCACCATTGCGCGGTTGCGAATAGGCTCGTTGGCCAACACCATACCGCCAACACCCACAAGGGTAGAGTAGAGCGTGGTTTTACCACCCGGAGCTGCGCACAAATCGAGCACACGCACATCCTCGCGGTCGCCAAAAGCCTGACGATACAGCTCCTCGACAAACATCGAGCTCGCCTCCTGCACATAGTACATTCCGCCGTGCATCAGCGGATCAAGTGTAAACACAGGTCGTTCATCCAGATAGAAACCATAGCGATTCCACGGCACGGGATTACCTTCGGGGCGCTCGGCCACCTTATAGGGATTAAATCTTATAGAAACGGTTGCAGGCTCATCCAACGCAGCCAACAGACGAGCACACTCCTCGACTCCGAGGCTCTGCTCCATAGTACGCACAAAATCAGCGGGAAACATACTCATACCTCGAAACTACTTTGCCAAACGACTGTTAATTTGCTCAACGATTCGGTCGGCGTCGGCGGGGTTGTTCACAAAGTCGCAGTGGTCGATATCCACCACCAGTATCTCACCCTCATAAATCTCGCTAACCCAGTGCTCATACTTTTTATTGAGTCGCTCCAAGTAATTGCGGTCAATCGACATCTCGTAGGAGCGTCCGCGGCGATGAATCTGCTCGATAAGGGTATCCTCGCTGGCTTTGAGATAAATCAGCAGATCGGGACGTTGAATAAGGCCTGTCGAGAGCTTGAAGATATTCATATAGGTCTCGAAGTCGCGCGTATTCATCAGTCCCATCTCATAGAGGTTTTGGGCAAATATATAGGCATCCTCATAGATTGTACGGTCCTGAATCAGGCTACCACCCGCACCAAGAGCCTTGATAGACTGTTCGATACGGCTACCGAGGAAACTGATTTGAAGATGGAACGACCATCGATTCATATCCTCATAGAAATCCGAGATGTAGGGATTATCCACACTCTCATAATGGGCCGTTGCACCGAATCGCTCGGCCAAAATCTCGGTTAGCGATGTTTTGCCGCTACCTATGTTGCCTGCTATTGCTATGTACATATAAGGTTTCTGTTATATTGTTTTCGTTTACTTCAAATTCAGCAGTTTATCTGCCAGTTCGCGATCACCTCGCAGTCGCGGCACTTTATTCTGTCCGCCGAGCCTGCCTTCGAGGGCCATCAGCCGCATAAAAGTTCCGCGGGGCAAAATCGTCACCACGGGCGCAAGCAGTGTTGCACTGTCTTGTCGCTTGGCGTCATAATCCGAATTACATTGGCGCAGTTGCTCATCCAATACCTCGCACCAACGTTCCACGCTGTCGGGCATAGTACGAAACTCCACAAGCCACTGGTGCGCGCCCTGCGTGTGGTAGCCACCCATATAGACAGGTGCTACTGTATATTCCAACACATCGGCACTCGTAGCCCTGCACGCAGCCTCCACAGCTCGCTCAGCATTATCCACAACCAACTCTTCGCCAAACACATTAATAAAACTTTGTGTTCGGCCCGTGATGCGGATTCTGTAAGGCGCAACCGACGTGAACTCCACCGTATCGCCAATCATATATCGCCACAATCCGTTGCAGTTGCTGATAATCATCGCATACTCCACGCCACACTTCACCTCCGAAAGCGGAATAGTCTTCTCGTAGTCCGCAAGGCTGCTGGTCGGCAAAAATTCATAGAATGTGCCGTAATCCAACATCAGCAACATATCGTCGGCACCCTCGCGGTCGGCCATTGCAAAGAACCCTTCGGAGGCGTTGTAAGTCTCCATATAGTTCATCGCCTGCGACGGAATCATCCGTCGAAACACCTCGCGATAGGGTCGAAAATCCGTACCACCGTGCACAAAAAGTTGCAACTTCGGCCACACCTGCGAAATATTGTCGCGACCCGTATATTCTAGCAGCCTGGTCAGCATCACCAAATTCCACGACGGAACACCTGCCAATGCCGTTATATTTTGCGAGGCACACTCCCTGCACAAAGCCTCCACCTTCCGATTGAAATCGGCCGTCAGAGCCACCTTGCGCGATGGCCGGCGAAACATTCGCGCCACACGCGGCGTATGCTCAATCAATATTGCACTCAAATCGCCCACCTCGACAGTATCTCCCTCGCGTTCAATAGAGTGCGAACCTCCGAGTGTAAGCATTCGTCCCGCAAAAAAGTCAGCCTTCGGAAAAATCCTTGTTGCCATCGCAGCCACATCACGCATACCGCGCATATGGTTAAGCGCAACACCCTCGGCCGTCACGGGGATGTATTTGCTGCGTCTGCCCGTCGTGCCCGATGATTTTGCAAACCACCTCACACGCCCCGGCCACAGCACATTTCTCTCGCCACGTCTTGCGCGCTCGACATACCCTGCAAAACCTGCATAGTCGGCCACATCCACACGTCGGCGAAACTCGTCATAGCTGCATATGCCGCCAAAACTGCGCTCCTTTCCAAAAGCCGTCAAGCGACCCGCCGCCAACAGATACTCCAACTGTTCGTTTTGCACCACTCGCGCATTTGTTCCATACCTCTCGATACGCCCATACCTGCGCGCCGTCGCCCGTCGAACCACTCGTTGTATCATAATCAAATATGTGTTCAGCCCCCTCGCAAGGAGCCAAGTCGTTAGTTAAAGTAATCTCCGACTTTCGACACCACCTCAGGCTTTGCAAACACCACTACGCGGTCGTAAGCCTGAATTTGTGTAGAGCCAACGGCAATCATCACATTGTCGCCACGCACCACGCCTCCGATTGTTGCATCCAACGGGAATCCCAACTCACTGAGCGGACACTTGGTTGCCGCCGAATTGGGCTTGACAATGAACTCCATAACCTCGGCATCGCATCCTGTCAGACACTTGATAGCCTGCACGTCAGTGTTCATCGTAAAGCGGAAGATGTTGCTCGCTGTGATGAGTTTTTTGTTAATAACCGTATCGACACCCACACTCTCGGCCAAGGTGATGTAGTTAAGGTTCTCAACCTCTGCTATCACCTTCTTGACACCCAATCGTTTAGCCAACATAGCGGTCAGAATATTCGTTTCCGAACGACCCGTAACCGCCACAAAAGCGTCCATATTATTGAGTCCCTCTTCGAGCATTGCCTCTGTGTTTCGTCCGTCTTCGTTAATGATGAGGGTCTTATCCAAAATCTCTGCCAAATGGTAAGCCTTGTCGGGGTTGTAGTCCACAAGTTTTATATTCACCTCATTTTGGAGCTCCGAGGCAATACGCACAGCAATACGGCTACCGCCCAGAATCATCATATTATTGATTTCGACCTCGGCCTTGCCCGAGAACTTCAACACATAGTCCACCGACTCCTGTGTGGTAAGTACATAGATTGTGTCACCCACCTGGAAACGGTCATCACCGTGAGGAATAATTGTCTCGCCATCACGCGAAATTGCGATTGTACGATAGGTAAACACACCATCACTGCCCGGCTTGAAATCTCCGAGCGACATACCAATAATGGGTGATGTAGGTTCGAGTTTTGTCACCGCAAGCGACAACTTACCGCCCGAGAAGTCCACAAACTCGGTTGTCGAGGTATGACCCAACAGCGTGATAACCTCGCGCGCAGCCATTCGCTCGGGATAGAACAGATAGTCGATACCCAAGCTGATAAACATCTCTTTGTTGTTTGGTTCGAGATATTCGTTGTTGTCGATTCGTGCGATGACTTTCTTTGCGCCAAGTTGTTTGGCCAACACCGCCGAGATGATATTCTGATTCTCCACCTGACTTACTGCCAGAAAGAGATCCGCTTTGCGCACAGCAGCTTTTTTGAGCACAGCAATGGTTGTGCTGTCACCCTCGATGGCTAACACGTCGGCCATACCCGTAACATTGTCCAGAAGTTTGATATCACTGTCGATAACGGTGATATCGTGCAATCCTCCGCTCAACATTTTGGCAAGGTGGCTGCCCACTTCGCCTGCGCCTGCGATTATGATTTTCATAGTATTAAGGTATATTTCATACAAAGTTAAAGATTTTAGAGCAAACGACCAACCATTTCGCCCAAAAGCCGCACAAAATTCGCCAACCGCCAATCTCGCGTGTCTGTCACGCCTAAAAAATAGAGCAAACTATTTGGAATAGCCAAAATAAAGTTTTACTTTTGCACTCTCAATTTCCGAGAGTTCGGGGTGTAGCGCAGCCCGGTTAGCGCGCCAGCTTCGGGAGTTGGAAGTCCCGGGTTCGAATCCCGGTACCCCGACACAAAAAGCCTATCAACGTGATGTTGATAGGCTTTTTTGTTTGTAAACCACATACACTCCGCCACAGCCACCGCACAGGGGCGCAAGCCCCACACACCTCGCAAAAACGCCTCACAAAACAGCACAAAAAAAAGACGACTCACATTGCTGTAAGTCGTCTTGGTGGTGGGAGCAAAGGGAGTCGAA